>DASWYO010000062.1:0-3297 GCA_036404915.1 Lysobacteraceae bacterium | reverse complement strand
CGGGCAAGGTGCTGGCGGCGATCCACGTGAGCCCGGAGGCGGCCTGCGGCGGCGCGATCGCGATGCTGCGCGAGGGCGACGTGATCGCGATCGACGCGGAAGCGGGCACGATGCAGGCGCTGGTGGACGAGGCCGAGTGGTCCGTGCGCGAGCCGGTGCGACCCGACCTCGCCGCCAGTGCGCATGGCACCGGCCGGGAGCTGTTTGCGATGATGCGGCGCGCGACCCCCTCCGCCGAACGCGGCGCCTGCGGGTTGTTCGCAGACGAGTCGTTCGACAATGACGAAGACGCGGAGGCGTCGACATGAGCTTGCATGAGCCGCTGGCGCTGCCGGCACTGATCGCCGACATCGGCGGCACCAATGCGCGCTTCGCGCTGACCGACCTGGCGTCCGCCGTGCCGCGCGTGCAACAGCCGCAGAGCCTCGACGCCTCGCGCTTCGCCAGCCTGCAGCATGCCGCCGAGCATTATCTCGACGCCGTCGGCGTGCGTCCGAAGCATGCCGCGATCGCCGTCGCCTGCCCGGTCGACGGCGAGGAAATCCGCCTGACCAATCGCGCCTGGTCGTTCACGCGACGCGAACTGCAGGCATCGCTTGCGCTCGAACACCTGCACGTGCTCAACGATTTCGGCGCGGTCGCCTGGTCGGTGCCTGCGCTCGGCGAGGACGACCGCATCGTCTTGCACGGCAACGACGATGCGCTGCGTCAAGGCCCGATCACCGTGCTCGGTCCGGGCACCGGGCTCGGCGTGGCGCTGCTGGTCGGTCAGGACGACGATTGGCAGGTCGTCGAGACCGAAGGCGGACACGTCAGCTTCGCGCCGCTCGGCGACGAGGAACACGCCATCGCGCGCTGGTTTTCCGCACGCTTCGGACGCGTGTCGAACGAACGCCTGCTCTGCGGCGCCGGCCTGTCGCACATCGATGCCGTGCTCCGCGATGCGGTCGATCACACCAATGGCCAGCACCATGCCCTGCGCGAACCTGCCGACATCGTCAATGCCGCGCTCGAAGGCCACGACCTCGCCGCGCGACGCACGCTGGCCCGCTTCTGCGCCGTGCTCGGCAGTGTCGCCGGCGATGCCGCGCTGATCCACGGCGCGCGCACGGTGATGATCGCCGGCGGCATCGTCCCGCGTTTCGTGCCCTTCCTGCGCAGCAGCGCGTTCCGCGAACGCTTCCTCGCCAAGGGCCGCTTCGCCACCTATCTCGAATCGGTGAACATCCGCGTCATCACCCACACCTGCCCGGGGCTGCTCGGCGCCGCGATGGCCTTGCGCGCGGACCTGGCGCGGGAGCATGCGCGATGACGCCGGAACACCTGCAACGCATCGACGCCATCCTGCGCGCCGCGCCGGTCGTCCCGGTGCTCGCCATCGACGACCTCGACGATGCCGTGCCGCTCGCGCGCACGCTCGTCGACGCAGGACTGCCCGTCCTCGAAGTCACCCTGCGCACGCCGGTCGCGCTCGACGCCATCCGCCGCATGCGCGACGTGCCGGGCGCCATCATCGGTGCCGGCACCGTGCTCAGCGCGCATGATCTCGCCGCCGTCGAGGCGGCAGGCGGGATGTTCGCGATCTCGCCCGGCGCCACCGATGCGCTCTACGCCGCAGCGAAAGCGTCCAACATTCCCTTCCTGCCCGGCATCGCCACCGCCAGCGAACTCATGCATGGCCTCGAACACGGCTGGACGCGCTTCAAGTTCTTCCCCGCCGAAGCCAGCGGCGGCATCGTCGCGCTGAAGGGCTTCGCCGGCCCGTTCCCGCAGGTGAAGTTCTGCCCCACCGGCGGGATCGACGCCGCGAAAGCGCCGGCGTATCACGCGCTGCCCAACGTGCTCACCGTCGGCGGCTCGTGGATGGTGCTCGGCGATGCGCTGAAGGCCAAGGATTGGGCGCGGATCGGCGCACTCGCGCGTGAGGCGGTGGGCTGAATCCTCAACCCTTCATCCACAGCGCCACCGCCAGCCCGATGAACACCACCATGCCGACCCAGTGATTGCCGAGGAAGGCACGGAAACAGGCGGCGCGCTCGCGGTGACGGGCGATGACAAATTGGTGGACGACGAGCGCGAGTGCGACACCCAGGCCCGCCCAGTACGCGGCGCCGAGACCGGCCTGGCGGCCGACGAAGCCCATGCCGAGGAAGAACAGGCCATAGAGCACGCCGAGGGCGACGAGGTCCATGTCGCCGAACAGGATGGCCGTGGATTTGGAGCCCGCACGCAGGTCGTCCTCGCGGTCGACCATCGCGTACCAGGTGTCGTAGCCGGTGGTCCAGCAGATGTTGGCGACGTACAGCATCCACGCGATGGCCGGCACTTCGCCGCGGATCGCCGCGAACGCCATCGGGATGCCCCAGCCGAACGCCAAACCGAGGTAGACCTGCGGCAGGTAGGTGTAACGCTTGAGGTAGGGATAGCTGGCGGCGAGCAGCACGCCGACCACGCTCATCAGCACCGTCAACCGGTTCATGGTCAGCACCAGCCCGAACGCGACCAGCATCAGCACCGCGAACACCGCCAGCGCCTCGCGCCCGCGCACCGCGCCGGTGGCGAGCGGACGACCCTTGGTGCGTTCGACCTGCGGATCGAGCCAGCGGTCGGCGTAGTCGTTGATGACGCAACCGGCCGAGCGCGTCAACCACACGCCGAGCGAGAACACCACCAGCGTCCACCACGGCGGCACGCCGCCGGCCGCGAGCCACAAGCCCCACCATGTCGGCCACAACAGCAGCAGCCAGCCGATCGGCCGGTCCCCGCGCACCAGCGCCCAGTACAGGCGGACGCGTTCGCGCCAGGCATGGATTTCCACGGGATTTTCGGGGGATTCGCTCATCGGAGGGGCACTGCGGATGGGGGAGGCTCGCGTCGATCGCCCGAATCGGGGACAATGGGGGTCACGCGCCTGTAGCTCAGCCGGATAGAGTAGCGGCTTCCGAAGCCGTTGGTCGGGGGTTCGAATCCCTCCAGGCGCGCCATCTCCCCCGTGAAAAATCTGTGCCGGACCTGGGGCACAGCCCAGGGTTTCAGCAGCCCGGACTGCGCAATGGCCTTGTGGCGCGAGCAGATCTCAAATGACAAAGCCCCGGCGCATTGACCGGGGCGATCCACTCCGTCCAACTGAATTGCCCCATGCAGATGTCGGCCGACGCCTGCTCTTGGCCAATGGCCGAGCCACAGGTTGTCGCTTAGCTTTTGTCGATGGCGGTCGCTTTTCCCTCATCGCGCCGCATAATCCAGTTGAACAGAGGTGTGGCCATAAGCGTCGTGACTAGTGCCATCAGCACCAGA
>DASWYO010000061.1:0-1746 GCA_036404915.1 Lysobacteraceae bacterium | reverse complement strand
CCCGGCCACAGGTTGAGGTACCAGTTGCTGAGCTGCGGCCCCTTCTCGCCCTCCATGTACGGGCGCATGCGCTCCAGCAATGCGGGGGCGATCTCGCGGTTCACGCGTTCGGGGCTCATCCCCGGCGGGAAGTTGAAGAAGGCGTCCACCGCGGCGCGCTTCACCGGCGGCAGGTAGTCGATCTGCGGCATCAGCACTACCGCAAGCAGGGCGGGTGCGAGCACCAGGCCGCCGACCCAGGCGAGCTGGCGCGGCCGGCCTTCGGTGGTCTTCAAGGCCCAGTCGCTGAGCCGTGACCAGAAGCGATGCTGGTTTTCCTCGCCAGGCCGCGTGCGCAGCCAACTTCCGGCCGCGGCGGGCAGCACCGTGACGGCGATCAGCAGCGATATGCCCACCGCGATGGAAATGGTCAGCGCCAGGTCGGCGAAGAGCTGGCCTTCGACGTCGTCCATGAAGATGACCGGCAGGAACACCGCGACCGTCGTCAGCGTGGACGCGACCAACGCGCCGCCGACCTGTCGCGTGCCTTCCAGCGCCGCATGCGTGGCCGACAGGCCTTGCTCGCGCAGGCGCACGATGTTCTCCGCAACGACGACGGCGGCGTCCATCACCATGCCCACCGCGAAGGCGAGGCCAGCCAGCGAGATGACGTTGAGGCTGCGCCCGGTCAGCTGCAGCACGATGAAGGTGGCGAGCAGCGAGATGGGGATCGCGCACGCGATCAGCGCTGTGGCGCGCACATCGCGCAGGAACCACCACAGGCAGCCCACGGCGAGCAGCACGCCCGCGGTCAGGCTGCCCGACAGCAGGCCGAGCGCGCGGTTGATGAAGACCGACGCGTCGAAGCTCTGGGCGATGTCCAGGCCCAGTGGCTTGAGTTCCTGCTCGCGCACGTCGGCGACGACCTGCTTCACGTCGTCCAGCGTGTCGAGCACGTTGGCGCCGCTCTCGCGCAGGATGCGCAAACCGATCGCCGGATTGCCGTTCTGGTAGGCGAAGAAGCGTTGCTCGGGGCGCTTGACCTCCACCGTGGCGACATCGGCGAGCCTTACCGGCCGGCCATCGCGCCAGGCGAGGATCAGGTTGCCCAGCGCCTCGGGCGAATAGCGTCCGGCGAAGCGCAACACGTATTCACGGCGACCGGCTTCCACTACACCGCCGGAGACATCGGTGGCGCGCGCAGCAACGGCGGCGACGTCCGGGATCTGGATGCCCAGCGCCGCGGCCCGCGACAGGTCCAGGGTAATGGTCAGCTCCTCTTCCGCACCGCCATTGATCTCCACGCCGGCCACGCCATCGACGGACGTCAGACGCGGCACGATCCGGTCCTCGATGAGCTGGCGATAGTCGAGGATGTCGCCGCGCGTGCCGGGCAGCTTCTGCACGAAGAAGTAGGTCAGCGAGTTGTTGGCGTTGTCCGCGCCGGCCTGCACCACGGGGGGCGTCGCGTCGCGCGGCAGCGGCTGCAGGCGATTCATCCGCGCGAGCACTTCCACCAGCATCGCGTCCATGTCGCTACCGACCGCGAAGGTCAGGTTGATGAAGCTGTTGCCGGCGTTGACGTTGGAGGTCATCTCCTCCAGCCCGGGCAGGCCCTGCATCACCGTTTCGATCGGCTCGACGATCTCGGATTCCATCTCCTGCGGCGAAGCCGCGCGCCAACCGGTCTGGATCGACATCTGCGGGCGCTCGATGTCCGGGAACAACTGCAGCGGCAGCTTGCCCAGGCTCAGCAGGCCGAATGCG
>DASWYO010000060.1:0-88060 GCA_036404915.1 Lysobacteraceae bacterium | reverse complement strand
CCCGGCTTTCCTGGCCGAGCTGCAGCAGGTCAAGAAGCAGGGTTTCGGCGAGGACCGCGAGGAATTCGACGACCACATCCGCTGCCTCGGCATCCCCATCTTCGACCGCCTCAACCAACCCATCGCCGGCATGAGCGTGTCCTTCCCGACCTTCCGCTACGACGACGCCAAGGCGCCGGAGGTGGTGCGCATGTTGACCGAGGCTTCGCGCGACATTTCGACGCGGTTGGGGTGTACGAAGTTTCCCTTGGATGTGAAGTAGGGTGGCCTGGCCTTTTGCATAGGCTGAGCGGGGATTTCGTCCCCGCAGCCGACTTCCTTTGGCTTCGCCGAAACGACCCGGCTGCACGGCCCTGCGGGTCTGCTGTGGTGCTCGGCCTGAGGAGCTCGCGCCCAACTCGCTGTGTTCGCTGCGCTCGCGCCGCTCAGACAAGCGCGCGAAATCAGATGTTGAAGTCGCTGCGCGACGCTCCTCAGCCCTGTGCTCCTCGCCCATGCAGACGGGACACACACGCAAACACTTCGACGGCTTGGGCGACTCCTCCTTATGCCTCGCCGAGCAGCACTGGTTCGACGGCCATGCTCGGCATTCTGAACCTGGGGGTCAGCCGGTGTTAACCCCGCATGACTTCCCGCCCCGAAAAATCCTTTGCGGTAGGCTTCGCGCCTTCAAAATTTCACGCTCTCCATGAAGCTCACCCTCGCCATCGCCGCAACCGCTGCTCTCAGCGCCGCCGGCTTGAACCCGGCCCAGGCCGCCGAAACCCAAACAAGCATGAGCAACCCGCTGCTGGCCCCAAGCCCCCTGCCCTTCAACTATCCGCAGTTCGACAAGATCAAGGACAGCGACTTCGCGCCGGCCTTCGATCGCGGCATGGCCGACCAGCTGAAGGAAGTGGAGGCGATCGCGAACAATCCGGAGCCGCCGACCTTCGAGAACACCATCGTCGCGATGGAAAAGACCGGCCAGATCTTCAACCGCAGCCTCGCCGTGTTCTTCAACCTCAGCGGCGCCGACACCAACGACACCCGCGAGAAACTGCAGAGCGACTACGCCGCGAAGTTCTCCGCGCACGGCGATGCGATCGCCCTGAACCCGAAGCTGTTCGCGCGCATCAAGTCGCTGCACGACCGCCGCAACGACCTCGGCCTCGACGCTGAAGGCGTGCGCCTGGTCGAGCGGTACTACACCGATTTCGTCCGTTCCGGCGCCAGCCTCAGCGAAGCCCAGAAGGCCCGCGTGAAGACGATCAACGCCGAACTGGCCACGCTGGGCACCAAGTTCAGCCAGAACGTGCTGGCCGAAGTGAACGCATCGGCGGTCGTGGTCGACACCAAGGCCGAACTGGCCGGCCTGTCCGACGAGCAGATCTCCGCCGCCGCCGAAGCAGCCAAGGCGCGCAAGCTCGAAGGCAAGTACGTCATCGCCCTGCTCAACACCACCGGCCAGCCGGCCCTCGCCCAGCTCGAGAATCGTGCCTTGCGCGAGCGCCTGTACAAGGCGTCGATCGTGCGCGGCAGCCGCGGCAACGAGTTCGACAACACCGCCATCATCTCGCAGGTGCTCAAGCTGCGTGCCGAACGCGCGAAGATCATGGGCTACCCGAACCATGCGGCCTACGTGCTGGAAGACGAAACCGCGCGCAGCCCCGAAGCCGTCAACGCGATGCTGGGCAAGCTCGCGCCGGCCGCCGTCGCCAACGCCAAGCGCGAAGCCGTCGACATGCAGGCGGTGATCGACGCCGAGCAGAAGGCCAAGGGCCAGCCGAGCTTCAAGCTGGAGCCGTGGGACTGGGCGTTCTACGCCGAGAAGGTCCGCCAGGCCCGCTACAACTTCGACGAATCGCAGCTCAAGCCGTACTTCGAGATGAAGAACGTGCTGGAGAACGGCGTGTTCTTCGCCGCGAACAAGCTGTACGGCCTGACCTTCAAGCAGCGCACCGACCTGCCGGTCTACCACCCCGACGTGCTGGTCTATGACGTGTTCGATGCCGACGGCAAGCAGCTGTCGATCTTCCTCGCCGACATGTACGCCCGTCCGTCCAAGCGCGGTGGCGCCTGGATGAACGAGTACGTCTCGCAGTCGAAGCTCAGCGGCAACCTGCCGGTGGTCGCCAACCACCTCAACATTCCCAAGCCGCCGGCCGGCCAGCCCACGCTGATGACCTGGGATGAAGTGACCACGACCTTCCACGAATTCGGCCATGCGCTGCACGGCATGTTCTCGAACGTGACCTACCCGCGCTTCTCGGGCACCAACGTGCCGCGCGACTTCGTCGAATACCCGTCGCAGGTCAACGAGATGTGGGCCGACTGGCCGGAAGTGCTGGCCAACTACGCCAAGCACTACCAGACCGGCGCGCCGATGCCGAAGGAACTGCTGGACAAGGTGCTGGCCGCCTCGAAGTTCAACCAGGGCTTCGCCACCACCGAATACCTCGGCGCCGCGATGCTCGACCAGAGCTTCCACCAGCTCCCGGCCGACAAGATCCCGGCCGCGAAGGACGTGATCGCGTTCGAGGAAGCCGCGCTCAAGGCCAACGGCACCGATTTCTACGCCGTGCCGCCGCGCTACCGCACCGCCTACTTCAGCCACATCATGGGCGGCTACTCGGCCGGCTACTACGCCTACATCTGGTCGGAAGTGCTGGATGCCGAGAGCGTGGAGTGGTTCAAGGAGAACGGCGGCCTGAGCCGCAAGAACGGCGACTGGTTCCGCGCCAAGCTGCTCAGCCGCGGCGGTTCGGAAGACGCCATCACCACGTTCAAGCAGTTCCGTGGCCGCGATCCGCAGATCGAGCCGCTGCTCAAGCGCCGTGGCCTGACCACGAAGTAATCGCACCATCGCTTGCGCAACACCGACACCGCCCGGCTTGCCCGGGCGGTGTCGTGTCCGGACGATGCATTCGTCTATGCTCCCCTCATGAATGCAGCAGATCCGCAGGCATCGCAGAACGATGCGAAGGACTCCGAACAGGCGACCTCGGCGCTGCGCGACTGGCTGTCGCGCGTCGACCGCGTGTTCGTCCTCACTGGTGCCGGCATCAGCACGGACTCGGGCATCCCCGACTACCGCGATGCCGACGGCGCGTGGAAACGCTCGCCACCGGTGACCTGGCAGGCATTCACCGGCGACCCGGCCACCTATCGCCGCTACTGGGCGCGCAGTTTCGTCGGCTGGCCCATCTTCTCCGTCGCGGAACCCAACCGCAGCCATCGCGCGCTCGCCGCACTCGAACGCAGCGGACGCATGGCGGCGCTGGTCACGCAGAACGTCGACGGCCTGCACCAGCGCGCCGGCAGCCGCGAAGTGATCGACCTGCACGGCCGTCTCGACGGCGTGGTGTGCCTGGGCTGCGGTGACCGCCTGCCGCGCGCATCGCTGCAATCGCAGCTGCGCGAGCTCAACCCCGACTGGCAACCGCACACGGCCGCCGCCGCGCCGGACGGCGATGCCGACATCGATGCCGAAGCCGTCGCGCGCTTCGTTCCGCCGCAGTGCACGCACTGCGGGGGGCTGCTGAAACCCGATGTGGTGTTCTTCGGCGAAAACGTACCGCGCGCCCGCTACGCGCAGGCGCTCGACGCCCTGCACGCCAGCGACGGCGTGCTGGCCGTGGGCACTTCGCTGATGGTCTATTCCGGTTTCCGCTTCGTGCGCATGGCCCACGAACGCGGTCTGCCCGTCGTCCTGCTCAACCGCGGCCGCACCCGCGCGGACGAACTGGGCGGGCTGAAGCTGGATGCGGATTGCGGGACGGTGCTGGAAACCGTCGCGCGCTGAACACCACGCGACGGCACATCGGTTCGATCAAGGCGCGCCAGAAGGCTTCGCCGGGGCGGACGCCGCCTCGGCCGGCATCGGCGCCGGCGCATCCACGAACATCGGCGCGAATTCCGGCGACAGGTGCGGACGCAGTACGGACGTCGGCACCTCGATCATGCGCTCGCCGTCGACGTAGGGACCGACCTGGTACGGCGGGAACACGAACTTCAGGGCGACCAGCTTGCCGCTTTCGGGTGCCAGCACCGGCTCGAACATCGCGAAGGCTTCGGCGGTGGGCTTGGTGCCGGCGTCGATCATCTTGCCGCTTGTGCGCATCAGCTCCGCGCGCTCGACGGGCGGCAGTTCGTCGCTGTCGATGCGCTGCGACAGCTCGGCATGCAGCTGCTCGCGGACATAATCGGAAATCGCCGTCCATCCCTTCGGGTCGGGCACCAGCGCCGATGCCGTGAGCAGGCGGTTCTGGCGTGGCAGCCAGACGAAACGCGCAACCAGTGGCTCGCCGTGCGCCCCCCCGGTGAAGACGGCGCCGCCGGCCGACACCGCGACCAGCTCGGACGTGTCCACCAGCAGCGTGTAGGTCAGCGTGAGGTCGTAGGGGCCGACCTGCTTGGTGGCATCGGTCTTCGCCAGCGCCTGATCGAGCGTGGCACGCGCCTGGTCGGTGTACGCACGCATCGCCTCGGCGAGGCCGGGGTACTTGGCGGCCATGCCCGGCGGATAGGTGATGCCCACGATGAAACGCGGATCCTGTTCGATCACGTCCTTCAACTCGACCGCGACGGGCGCGGGCGGCGGCGTGGTCGCGGTGGGCGGCTGCGATGGCGCGGGCGCAGGGCGATCCCGATCGCAGGCAGCCATGAACAGGGTTGCGGCCATCGCGGCCACGAACAGGCGGGAGGGGGAAGCTGTGATACGCATCGTGGGGGACTCTTGCGGGATCCGTTCCCGCTGGACATGGACGCTGGGCGTGAATCGTTCAGGGCAGGTCGGCGAACGGGGCCGGCATGGGCAGATCGCGGACCGTGTACAGGATATCGGATGGGTCGGCCGCGATGCAGCGCCGAGACCTCATCGACACCCATTAAAAAGGCCCCGGACGCGAGCGTCCGGGGCCTTTCTCGAAGCGTGTCGGCTTAGACCGCCTGAACTTCGTCGGCCTGCAGGCCCTTCTGGCCCTGCACGACCTTGAAGGTGACCTTCTGGCCTTCCTTCAGGGACTTGAAGCCGGTGCCCTGGATCGAGCGGAAATGGACGAAAAGGTCCTGGCCGCTTTCCGGGGTGATGAAGCCGTAGCCCTTGGCATCGTTGAACCACTTGACGGTGCCGCTCTGACGATCGGACATGGGTGTTACTCCTTACATTCAACAGTTGGGTGGATACACGGAACCTTTCGGGTACCGCGACTGTCTAGCCAGGGGTAACGCGAACGATGAGTGGATCGTCAGGACTGGTGCGGGTCGTACCCCGAAACGGAGCCCCCGAGGGAGGGCATCCGCAGCGGGCCTTGCCGGCTTCCACCTCGGATCTACCGCATCGGGCCACGATGTACCGTGCCCGCTTGGAACAGTATTGGCACCTTACACCACAACGAAACCGTTTTGGGAAGTGGGCCCGGGAACTTTTTTTCGGGCTTGTCCATCCTTCTGTCAGACCTTGGACATCACAGGTTCATTTTTCTCGTGTTTTGCAGGGTTTGGCTTCATCGGAAAGCCCGCGCCCGGAACGCGTCATCGCTGGCCCCGCACCGGTGGATAGTGACACCCAAGGGCAGTTGCGGACGTGCCGAAACGCGCGAAATGCGTTGGCATGCTTTCTGCTATTGCCTTGATCGAAACACCCGTGCAGCGTGACCCCGATATTCCCACCCTTTTTCAAGGTGGCCCATGCAAACCGATCAGCCCATTGCCAGCAACGTCCCCGACGACCTGGTCGTGGCCCGGCTCTTCGACCTCGCCCGCCAGGGCGAGACGGCGACGAGGGAGTTCCAGCTCCTCGACTACGTCATCCAGAAGCGCCTTGGCCAGACCTACGGCGGAGATTTCACCCACGCTGCCCACGCAGCCTGAGTGAATCCGCGGGCCCGACCCGCCAGTCCGGCAGCGTCATCGATTCAACGCTCCTGTCTCATCGTTCCTGCAAACGCATTCCAGTCACACCACGATCCCTCCCCTCCCTTTTGTGTGTGCTTCGTTTCGTGGGGCATTGCCCCGTCCCACGAAACGAAGTTTTCTTTTTTGGGGAAAGGCAAATACGGATCTTCGACCACGGGCCCGCAGGCCCGGGCGAATCTCAACCGCCGAACGACGGCGACAGCAGGCGAGCGATGAAGTGCCCTGCGAGGGCCGGCTCGTCCACCAGTGCGAACGCCATGCCGTACAAGGCGCCCCACAGATGGGCGCTGTGGTTGACGTTGCCGCGCCCGCGGCGGTCCATCCAGATGCTGTACCACAGGTACAGGCCGGCGAACACGAACGCCGGCACCGGCACCACGAAGAACAGCAGGATCAGCCCCCACGGGTCGAGCAGGATCGACGAGAACAGCACCGCCGACACCGCGCCCGAAGCTCCCAGGCTGGCGTAATGCTTGTCATGCCGATGGCGGAGATAGCTGGGCAGGATCGAGACCACCAGCGCCGACATGTAGAACAGCAGATACCCCATCGAACCGATGCTGGCGGTGAAATACCGCTCCATCAGCATGCCGAAGGAATACAGGGTGAGCATGTTGAAGGCCAGGTGCATGCCGTCGGCATGGATCAGGCCGTAGGTCAGCAGGCGGTCGTATTCCTTGTTCCGGTCGATCGCCGGTGGCCAGAGGATCAATCGCTCCTGCAGGCGTGGGCGTTCCCACGCCTGCCAGGAGATCAGCACGGTGATCGCCAGGATCAGCCAGGTGATGATGCCGCCGTTCATGCGCGATGCCCCGTGGCGGTCTGCATGCCGTGTCCTACCTCATGCACCGGATCAGGCCGCACGGTAGTAGTCCTGCATCGGGTAGCGCTTTGCGTACAGGGCGAAGATGACGGCCGCGACGAAAGCGAAGCCGGCGAAGAAGAACATCAGGAACGCGTTCTCGCTCATGCCCGACGCTGCGATCTGCGCCACCATCACCTCGGTCTTGACGCCAGCATTGGTCAGCAGCACCCAGACGTTGCCGAAGGTCACCGACAGCAGCCAGAAGCTCATGATCACGCCCTTCATCGGCTGTGGCGCCTGGCTGTAGGCGAATTCCAGTCCGGTGGCCGACACCAGCACTTCGCCAAAGGTCAGCAGGGCGTAGGGCAGGATCTGCCAGGCCAGCGAGGTCGGGTCGCCGCCATCGATTTGAAGCTGGATCATGCCCGCGACCACCCAGGCCAGGCCCGAGAACGCGATGCCCCAGCCCATGCGCCGCAGCGCGGTGACCTGGAAGCCCATCTTCGACAGTGCGGGGTACAGCACGAGGTTGTTGAAGGGAATGAGCAGCATCACCAGCAGCGGGTTCAGCGCCTGCATCTGGGTAGCATCCTTCACCAGCCAACTCGGCCACCACCACTGGTCGTGCGGCAGCATCATTTCCTTGCCCTGCAACACCCAGGTCGAGGCCTTCTGGTCGAACAGCGACCAGAACGGGCTGACGATGGCGAACACGATCAGGATCCGCAGCACCGCGCGCACGCCATCGACGGCCTCATCCGGATGCAGGCCCCGGGCGCGCTCCAGTTGCAGCGCGGTGCCGATGCCGCCGAACAGCAGCACCGAGCCGAGTGCGAGGCAGAACGTGGCCACGAACTTGATCGACTCGGGCCAGAAGCCGCCATGGCCCAGCGCGTTCATGGCCCAGCCCGCGAGCATCACGACCGCCAGGACAATGCCGCCGATCGCCGTGAACGTCCCCACGCCCTTGTCGCCGTTCGCACCGCCGCGCAGTGCGGTCATCGTGACCGCCATGAAGCCGTTCGGATCGCGCGGTGTGGGCGGCATGTTCACGTACTTGCGACGGCCCATCCAGAAGATGACCGTGGCGATGAACATCAGGATGCCAGGGATGCCGAACGCGATCGCCGGGCCGTAGGCGCTGAGGATGCGCGGCATCAGCAGCGAGGCGAAGAACGAACCGAAATTGATCGTCCAGTAGAAGGCGTCGTAGACCACCTTCGCCATGTGCTTGTTCGACTGGTTGAACTGGTCGCCGACGAAGGCCGACACCAATGGTTTGATGCCGCCGGATCCGAGGGCGATCAGGAACAGGCCCGTGTAGAAACCGGTGCGGCTTTCCTCGAACACCGCAAGGCAGGCGTGGCCGACGCAATACAGCAGCGACAGCCAGAGGATGGTGTTGTACTTGCCGAAGAAGCGATCCGACAGCCAGCCGCCGAGCAGCGGGAAGAAATACACGCCGATGACGAAGCTGTGGAAGACCTCCTTCGCCATGCCCTGCCGTTCGGCTTCCGGCAGGTACGACAGCAGCACGCTGCCGACCAGGAAGGGCACCAGGATGTTGCGCATCCCGTAGAAACTGAAGCGCTCGCAGGCTTCGTTGCCGATGATGTAGGGGATCTGCCCGGGCAGCCGGGCTTTCTCGGCGGGGGGCGTGGCGTCTTGGGCGGCTTCGCGCATGGGCTGGTCTCGCAGAAGTGTTCGCGGAGATGAACGGCGCATCCGGCCGTGCGGCCGGACGCGAGCCCCGGAGTGTACCCAAGTTCGCCGCGGAATCCGTACCGGTCCGGTCGGAGATGCCGCAGCGCAGCCTGCTGCCTTTAAGGGATCAGGCCCATTCGGTCAGGCCTTCACGCTCGTACAAGCGCGCGAACGACGGCCGCGCCTTGAGCCTCGCGGCCAATGCCGCCAGATTCGGCCATTCGGTGGCCGGCTTGGGCATGCCGCGCGACCAGCGCATCAACATGACCAAATGGAAATCGGCCACGCTCAGGCGATCACCGAGCAGGTACGGGCCGTTCGCGGCCAGATGCGCATCGATACGCTCCCACTGCGCCTCGATCCGCGGACGGACGTGCGCCAGCACCGTTTCGGTCTGCGCTTCGCCCGCCGGCTCGTGCGGATACCACCACTGACGGAACAGGGGCTGCACCATGTTCGCGAGGTTGAACATCCACTGCAGGAAATCCATGCGCGCCGCATCGCCGGGCAACGGCGCCAGGCCATGCGCGGGATGGACTTCCGCAAGATGCGCGATCAACGCCGCCGCCTCGTAGTGCGGCTTGCCATCGATGACCAGCGTCGGCACGACGCCGTTCGGGTTGAGCGCGAGATAGCCGGGCTGCTTCTGCGCGCCGGCCTTGGTGTCGACGAGCGCGAGCGCATGCGGCAGATCCAGTTCCAGGAGCACCCAATGGACGACCAGACTGGCGGCGCCTGGCGAGTAGTAAAGCGTATACGGGGACGGGCTCATGGACACTCCTGCAGGGCGGGAAAGGCGCCAATCTTCGCATGGCGGATGACGCGCCCGGGCGCTCGCGCCACAGGGCACAATGCGATGCTGTATTCCGCCCGACGAGACCACGCCACATGCGCCCCGCCCCGCTGATCGCTTCGCTGCTGCTCGCCCTGTCGCTGCCCGTCTCCGCCGGAGCGGCATCGCCCGATCTGTCGACCGAAGGCGAGCGCAGCGGTTACGCGCGCACCGGTCGCTATGCCGAAGTGATCGCCCTGTGCGATGCATTCGCGACGAAATATCCCGATGCCGTGCGCTGCATCGATTTCGGCACCACGCCGGAAGGCCGCCCGATGAAGGCGCTGGTGGTCACGCGCAGCGGTGCGCGCACACCCGAGGCCGCGCGTTCGGCTGGCATGCCGGTGGTGCTGATCCAGGGCGGCATCCACGCCGGCGAGATCGACGGCAAGGATGCGGGTTTCCTCGCGCTGCGGCAGATGCTGGACGGCCAGGCCGCACGCGGCGTGCTGGACAAGACGGTGCTGGTCTTCGTGCCGGTGTTCAACGTCGATGGTCATGAACGCTTCGGCGCCTGGAACCGTCCCAACCAGAACGGCCCGGCCGAGATGGGCTGGCGCGTCACCGCACAGAACTACAACCTCAACCGCGACTACGCCAAGGCCGATTCTGCGGAAATGCAGGCCATGCTGGCGCTGGTGAACGCATGGGATCCGGTCGCGACCGTCGACCTGCACGTCACCGATGGCGCGAAGTTCGAACACGACATCTCGATCCAGGTCGAGCCGCTGAATGCCGGCGACGAGGCGCTGCGCGGCGCGGGCCGCACGCTGCGCGACGGCACGCTCGCACGGCTCGCGAAACAGGGCTCGCTGCCGCTGCCGTTCTACCCCTCCTTCGTCGAGAACGACAATCCCGCCTCGGGCTTTGTCGACGGCGTGTCTCCCCCACGCTTCTCCACCGGCTATTTCCAGCTGCGCAACCGCCTCGCGATGCTGGTCGAAACGCATTCGTGGAAGGATTATCCGACCCGAGTGCGGATCACCCGCAATACCGTGATCGCGGTGATGGAGCTGATGGCGACGCATGGTCGCGACTGGCGTGCGCTCGCCGATGCGGCCGATGCGCGTGCGGGCAGCATCGGCGGCACGACCGTGCCGCTGGTCTGGACCGCCACCGACAAGGTGCGCACCATCGACTTCCGCGGTTACGCCTACACGCGCACGCCATCGGAGGTGTCCGGCGCGCTGATGACCCGTTACGACGACCGCAAGCCGCAGGTCTGGAAAGTGCCGCTGCGCGACGAGATCGTACCGTCGCTGCAGGTGACCGCACCGAAGGGCGGTTATCTGGTCTCGCCCGCGCATGCCGACATCGTCGCCGCGAAACTGCGGCAGCACGGCATTGCGTTCTCGCGCATCGAACGCGCGCTGGACGGTGCCCAGGTCGAAGCCTACCGCGACGAAAATTCTGTATTTTCCGCAGGATCGAGCGAAGGCCACCAGCGCCTGACCGTCGACGGCGCATGGTCGGCAGGCACGCACGACATCGGTGCGGGCGCGCTGTTCGTGCCGATCGCGCAGCCGAAATCGCGGCTGGCGATGGCCTTGCTCGAGCCGCAGGCGCCGGACTCGCTGCTCGCCTGGGGCTGGTTCAACAATGCCTTCGAACGCAAGGAATACATGGAGGATTACGTCGCCGAAGACGTTGCGCGCGAGATGCTCGCCCGCGACCCGGCACTGCGCACGACCTTCGAGAAGAAGCTTCAGGACGATCCGAAGTTCGCGGCCAGCGCGGATGCGCGGCTGGAGTTCTTCTATCGCCGCCACACCGCCTGGGACGAACGCTACGGGCTGTATCCGGTGTTCCGGACCGATACGACGCCCTGAATTCGACGAAATGCCGCGCCTACAGCCGGTGCATGGATTCAGAACGGCTGCGGCAATTCCAGTATCGGCGCGAGGAACCAGTACGCGCCGACCAGCAGGGCACCGATCCAGAACAGCTTGAACACGAATTTCACGACCTTGATGACGCACCAGGCCGCGACGATGGCCAGCACCAGGCCGATCCAACCGAACTCAAGCATGCACGACATCCCCGGAGATCAATGACGGCGTCGAAACCGGCGCCAGCGATGGATCGAGCGCCACGCGCCCGTCGAACACGAAACAGGCGCCGTCGAAGCCCTGGCCGCCCACGGCTTCGAAATAACCGAGGATGCCGCCATCGAGCTGGAGCACGTTGTCCATGCCCTGCGCGCGCATCCACAGCGCCGCTTTTTCGCAGCGGATGCCGCCGGTGCAGAAGCTCACCACCGTCGCGTCACGCCAGGCATCGCGTCGCGCAAGCACGGCATCGGGCAGTTCGGTGAAATTGTCGATCGGCAGCGTTTCCGCATCCGTGAAGGTGCCGTGGGCGAATTCCTCGCGATTGCGCGTGTCCAGCAGGACCAGTCGGCGCCCGGCATCGTCCGCGCCCTGCGCGAGCCAGCGCGACAGGTCCTGCGGCGAGACCGCTGGCGCGCGGCCATCGATCGGCGCGGCATCGGGCATGCGGAAACTGATGATCTCCGGTTTGACCTTGGCCTTGAGCCGGCCGAAGGGCTGATCGGCTGAGAGGCTGGCCTTGACGACGATGTCGGCGAAGCGCGAGTCGACGCGCAGTTCGGCGACGAAGGCATCGATGCCGTCGGGAGCACCCGCCAGGAACAGGTTGATGCCCTCGCCCGCCACCAGGATCGTGCCGCGCAGCGCCAGGGCCTCGGCGCGCGAAAGCAGTTGGTCGCACAGGGCTTGCGGCTGGTCGACGGGGACGAAATGGTAGGCGGCGATATTGCGGATCATCCGCACATTCTACCGGCCGTACCGGTCGACGGCGTCAGCCCGGGAAGTTCGCCGGGACTCAGCGCCCGGCCAGCGCGGCCGCCATGTTGGCCCGGGCTCGCGCTTCGAGCGCGCGATGGAAGTGATCGCTGAGGAAGATCCGTCGCGAGGCCAGCAGCCGCTTGAAGAACTGGCGGCGCTTGATCCGATACAGCCAGCGCGGCACCGCGCGGTACTCCTCGGCGATCTCGCGGTCGTAGGCGGCGAAGCGTGCCGGGTCCGCAGCCAGGATGGCCATGTCGCAATCGAGGAAACGCCGGGTGTCCTCGGCGTCGGGACCATCGCCGAGCGATTCGGTCTCGATGGCGCCATGACGCGCGGTGAGCAGGATCAGGTCGGACACGCGCGAGGCATCAATGCCGGCCTCAGGCTGCCATCGCGACAGGTGCTCGACCGCCAGATGGGCCGAGGCCGCCTCGTTGTCGCTGCGTCCGGGCACGTAGACCGCATCGTGGTAGAGCACAGCGAACAGCACTTCGGCAGGGCGATGCCAACCCGGGCCTTCGGCAACATGACGATAATGGCCCAGCACCTCCAGGACATGCCCGAAATGGTGGTAGGCCCGTGGCGGCTCGGCATAGGCCGCACGCAAGGCGGCAACCTGCTCAGCCGGAAGATCACCCAGCCATGTCTCGACAGGCCCGAGGGCGGACGGAACAGGCTGGGACGCCGGCGGGTCGGCGATCAGCGGTTGACCACCGACAGGCTGGGCGCGCGGCGCATCGAGCGGTAGTCCGATGCGGCTTCGGCCGTATAGGCGCAGACGCGATTGCGGCCTTCGTTCTTGGCGCGATAGAGCATCTGGTCGGCATGCGAGAGCAGACGCGACAGGTCGTACCCCGACTGCGCGGTCGAGCTGACGCCGAAGCTGCCGGTGACCACGAAGGAATAACCGCAGTCGCGGGTATCGATCTGCGCGAGCTGGGCGCGGCAGTTTTCGGCAAGTCGCTCTGCGGCTGCAAGGTCGATGCCGCGGAGCAGCACCGCGAATTCCTCGCCGCCGATCCGGCCGATGTAATCGATCTTCCGGCAGTGTGACGAGCAGGTCTTGCCCACCTGCTTCAGCACCCAGTCGCCAGCACCGTGGCCGTAGGTGTCGTTGATCGCCTTGAAGTGGTCGAGATCGAACATGACCAGAGACGCCGGTTCCCCGGCACGCGCGGCTTCGACCAGCGCGCGCTCGGACTTCTGCGTGAAGTAATGCCGGTTGCCCAGGCCGGTCAGCGAATCGGTCTGCGCCAGCTTCTTCAGCTGATGCTGATGGCGCTTGACCTGGAACGCCCAGAAAACCGCGCCTGCAAGCAGGATCGCCAGGAACAGCGTCGTCAGCTGCGCCTTCTGCGTATTCTCCCGCTCCAGCCGCTGCTGCGCCTGGAGCAGCTCGATTTCCTTGTTCTTCTGCTGCGTCTCGTGGCGCACGATCTCGTAGGCGAGTTCGCGGGCCTTGACGTCGCTCTGGTGCGCCATCTGCGACTCGGCATAGCGCTTGTAGAGATCGAGCGCAGCGGTGCTTTTCTCGCGACTCGATGCAACCTCGTAAAGCGTACGGTACGCGCTGACGAGCGCAGCAGAGGATGCGATCTGCTTGCCGTAGGACACGGCAGCATCGGCATGTGCCTTGGCGGCATCCGGATTGCCGCGCTGAAGTTCAAGCTCGGCGAGAATCGAACGCACCTCGGCGATCAGCCACGGATAACGCGTCTGCTCGACTTCGCCCAGTGCCTCGGCAAGCAATGCGACCGCAGAATCCAGCTTGCCTTCTTTCGCCCATTTCCTCGCCAGGGTGGCGCGGAGCGTGCTCGCCGCCATCAGTTCGTTGATTTTCCTGCAGGCTTCGATTTCCGCGGAAAAAACATCCTTGCCCTGAGGCAACTTGCCGAGTACGCGCTGCGCTTCGAGCTTGATGCTCGTCGCGAAGCACTTGGTACGTGGCGCCGGGGATTCGGCAAGAATCTCGTTCGCATACTTGAGGCCCAGCGAATGCTGGCCAACCTCGTTGTACAGCGCTGCCGCCGCACCGACACCGTCATGACGAATGGACTTGTTGCTGACGCTCTTCCTCGTATCGAGGGTTCGCCCCAGGTACCGAAATCCGGTTCGAAAATCCCGGTTGATCGCCGAAAGATTGGCGATCAGGCTGCCTGTCCGGAACTTCAGCTCCGGATCCTTGATGTTCTTGTAAAGATCGATGGCGTGGGTGACGCCTTCAGAAACCTTGTCCTGGTAGACCGCCGCATGAAACGCCTGGAGATAGCGAAGGCGTTGGATCTCATGCTCGGTCGCACGGCCCTGCTGCGAATCAAGGGTCTTGAGCAGTTCGGAGAACTGTTTGGGGTTGGAGCTTCGCAACTGATCAGCTTCAGCCAGTTTCCGGCTGAAGTCTTCATCGAACGCGGAAGCCATCCCGGGAATGATCGCCAGGATGATGACCAGAATCTTCGCTCTCAGCATTCCCTGCATGCTCCACCCCAAACTGTTCAAACCCATGCCAAATCCCGACTTCACTCCGAAGTCGGAGTTTCTTCCGGGGTCTCGCCTTCCTGATCGGGCGATTCCGGCTGTTCGTCTTCGGAAGGACTGAAGACGAGACAGTAGAGCGTGTCCGACACGTTGAAGCTTCCGGTCAGTTTGGAAACATCTCTTTCGAGAAGTCCCGTCTCAGCCTCATCGCCAAGGTTCAGCGCTTCAACCGCGGCGTGATACTCGGCGAACGACATCCGAGCCATCGCAGCGTTGGCGCCCATGGATTCCAGAAACCGGATCGTATTCGACACTGTGAGCCCCCATTTTCCAATAGATGTTTTACGAAGTTCGGACCGTTTGTCGGCCAAGCTGCCTGATGCAAGCGCACGGCAAGCCAGGAATCGCACTCGATACCTGAGCCATACGCGAACGCATCATCCCCCATGGCGACGTTCCGAGGCTAAGCCATACTCAGGGAAAGATCAACCGGGTCAATGACATACAACACTCACTGGAATATTTCCCTGATGTTTGGCCGACAAGCCCGGATGCCACGGCCTGGCGGCCTTCGCCGGTTTACGCGTCCGTATCCCGCTCCGCATCCAGACGGGCAAGCATCGCCAGCATGACCTCGTTGCGCGCCATGGGCCGTGCCGGTGGCACGACCAGGGTGCTCTGCAGCCGCAGCTCGGCGTCGACCAGGGCCGACAACGGCATCCGCTCCATCCGGGGCTCGACGATGGGCAGGGTCGCCGCCTCGTAGACGATCACTTCATGGTCAAGCGGATAGCCTTCGCCGGCCAGCAGCTCGATCAGCAGGCGGCGGTGCGCTGGGCCGGTGCCGAAGCGGGATACGCTGCGGTCGCCGGCCACGCCGATCTGCCACAGGACCAGATAAGCGCTGGGATCGAGCCTGCGCTGGTAGAACATGAGCTGGCTGGCTTCGTAGTGCTGGCATCCGAACGTGCCCGGATCGATGCCCAGGTCGGCGTACAGGCAATCCTCTGCGGAAATGCCCGCGTGCATTTGGGCATCGAATCCTTCGCTGCGCGCTTGCGCGATGGCATGGTGGGGCACCTGGGCAAAGACGCCGGGATGCCCGTAGAACACACCGCAGACACGGCGGCCGGCGCGGACCTCCGACAGCATGGCCTCGATCATCTCTCGATAGCTCTGCGTGCGTCGTTTGCCTTCCGCATAGAAGGGCTGAAGGCTGCGGGCATCGCCGCGCATGTCCTGCACCCAACGCTCGACGATGGCATCGGACACCAAGGCAAACACGACATCGGCATGCTCGATTTCGCTGCGAGCGCGAGGGGTCATGTGCGCCCCGAGCATCATGCCGAGGCCAACGGCGACGAAACTGCCTGTCTTCGATGTCATGTTCGATGCGGTTCTGCGGTTTGGATGCAGTCTATCCGGAATGCCAACTGGACCACATCCGGCCACAACGACCTGAATCCCAGGCGTCACGACACAGGCGCCAGGAGACGACGCCATCCGTGCTGCAGTCTGCAGGCATGAAATCCAGGCTTTCGACCAACCGTCGCGCCGCCAGGTTCGACTCGCGATGGCGCGCTGACACTTCCGAAACGCCATGTGCCCAGGCGCCGGAAAAACAGCCGCCGATCATCGCCGACAGGCATTGCTGGCCAATCCCGGCCTTCCTTCGGTCAGGCGGCAACATCAGCCCGACCTCCGCAGACACCCCATTCGTCGCATCCCGCACCAAGGACGCGAGGCCGATCGAGATGCCGCTGGTGCGGTCGAATACCCGCCAATACAGCGCACGAACACCCTGTCGACGATTGTGTCCAAGCGAGAGGCGAAAAACGGCTTCCACCTCTTCTCTCCCCAACACCGGCCCGATATGCCGCATGACCTCCGGATCGGTGTACAGCGCGAGATAGAGGTCGAGATCGTCCTCGCAGAGCAGGCGTGCGCGAACGAGAGGAGTTTCGAAGGCGAGTTCCGGGCTGGCAGGCATGCGCGAGGGTCTTGATGTCCTGAGCCCGGCATGTGCGTCCCGGGGCGTGCCGGCACCTTATCAGCCACGCGCGCGGACGCAAGCTTGGCGCGTCCTTGCGGCCGGCCTACACTCGCCGCGTCCCACATCCGCCGGACCCTGCACGATGCCCTTATTCCTGCTGTCGATCGTCCTGCAGATCGCCTGTGCCGTCCACGTGGTGCGCACCGGGCGGCCGATGTACTGGATCTTCCTGCTGCTGATCGGCTCCTACATCGCGGTCGCGATCTATGTCTTCGCGGAGATCCTGCCGGGCCTGCGCCACAGCCGCAGCGCACGACGCGCGCTGCAGGGCGCGCACGACCGCATCGATCCGGAGCGCCACAAGCGTGCGGCGTCCCAGAAGCTGGAGGTCGCAGACACCCTGGAAAACCGCCAGCGCCTGGCCGACCAGAGCTACGCCAGCGGCGACTACCAGCAGGCGTCCGAGCTGTACCGCTCCGGCCTCCGCGGGCTGTATGCGACCGATCCGAACCTGATGCTGGGCCTGGCGAAGTCGCAGTTCGCGCTGGACCTGGCGAGCGAAGCGCGGCAGACGCTCGAAGCCCTGATCGCGGCCAATCCGGGTTTCCGGTCGAGCGATGGACACCTGCTGTACGCGCGCAGCCTGGAGGCGCTGGGCGACATTCCCGCAGCCCTGCACGAGTACGAAGCCCTGGTGCTGGGCTTCCCGGGCGAGGAGGCACGCGTGCGCCACGGCCTGCTGCTCAAGCGCGAGGGCCGCGTCGACGAAGCCGACGCGGTGTTCGACGAATCCCTGCGCCGCTCGCGCGTGGCGCCGGCGTATTACCAGCGCGAACAGCGCGAGTGGATCGACCTGGCGGCGCGCGAACGTTCGACGCACCGCTGACGTCGGGCGGACGTCAGGCGCCAAACGCCGTGTTCACGACCGGAGTCGCAGAGAACGCGAGGCTCCTTCGGATAGCATGGCCGCATGCCTGATCGCACGACGCCCCCTCTCGCGCCGATCTCCCGGACGCCCCTGCGGATGCTCCCGCAAACCGTCGCATCCCCGGCGCTGGTCGCCTGGAGCGGAGGCCTGGATTCCACCGCGCTGCTCCACCTGCTCGCGCAGGATGCGGGCCAGCGCGCGCGTGGCCTGCGCGCGCTGCATATCCACCATGGCCTGCATCCAGACGCGGATGACTGGGCCGCGCACTGCGAAGCCATGGCCCGCGCATGGTCGGTGCCGCTGACCGTGGTGCGCGTGGACGTGCCGCGCGACAGCGGGCTGGGGCTGGAAGCCGCGGCGCGCCAGTCACGACGTGCGGCCTTCGCGGCCGAACTGCGCGAGGGCGAATGCCTGGCGCTGGCCCAGCATCGCGATGACCAGGCGGAAACCTTCCTCATGCGCGCGCTGCGTGCGTCCGGGCCCGATGGTCTGGCGGCGATGCGCTCCTGGGGCGTCTTCGGCAAAGGCTGGATGTGGCGTCCGCTGCTCGACACGCCACGGGCGGCGCTGCACGCGCATGCCGAACGCCACGGCCTGGACTGGATCGAAGACCCGAGCAACGCCGACCCCGGCTTCGATCGCAACTTCCTGCGCCTGCATGTGCTGCCGTTGCTGCGCGAACGCTGGCCGCACGCCGACGCCTCGCTGGCGCGGTCGGCGCAGCTCGCGGCCGAAAGCAGCGACATCCTCGGCGAGCGCGATGCCGCGATCCTGGCCTCGGTCCGCGAAGAGGCCGGCACCGGATTGTCCATCGCCGCGCTGCGGCTGCTGTCGCCGGCGCGCCGGGCGCGCCTGTTCCGCTACTGGGCCGCGCACCTGGGTTGGCCGCCCTTGCCCGCCGAAGGGATCGCGCGCATCGAAAGCGACCTGCTCGCGCCCGGCGACGACGCGCACGATCGCCTGCCCGGGTTCGCGTGGCATGGCGTGGCGATCCGCCGCTGGCGCGACGCTCTGTATGCCATCGACGGCGACCACGACCTGCCGAAGGACTGGTCCTGCGATTGGGACGGCAGCGTGCCGCTGGCCCTGCCCAACGGCGACCTCCTGCGCCTGTCGGGGGTCGCGCGCTTCCCGACGCCGCTGCGCGCGCATGCGCGCCAGGGCGGCGAACGCATCCTGCTGCCCGAACGCGGACCGCAGCACCACAGCCTGAAACACGTCCTGCAGGAACTTGAAATCGCCCCCTGGCACCGCGCGCGGATGCCCCTGCTCAGCACCGCCGACGGCACCCTGCTCGCGGCCGGCGACCGCATCCGCTCGGCCGGTTTCGACCTGTGGATGCAGGCCCACGATGCCGCGCTGGTCTGGACGCTGCGGCGCGGCAACGAAGTCACACCGGGCCGCGACGCAGGGGCGTGACGCGAGCCCCTGTCTTGGGTCGCAACGAACGCTTACACTCCGCAGCCATGGCCCGAAAAACCGCATCCGACGCCACCGTCGACACCGCACCGGACACTTCGCCGGTCGCCGACTTCGAACACTCGCTCGACGCGCTTGAGCAACTCGTCGAGAAGATGGAACAGGGACAGATGAGCCTGGAGGACTCGCTTGGTGCCTACGAGCGCGGGGTCGGTCTCTACCGCCGCTGCCAGCAGGCCCTCGAACACGCCGAGCTGCGCGTGCGCCTGCTCACCGATCCGGAACAGCCCGACGGCGCCGAGCCCTTCGCCGATGCGTGAGCCGCCGCCGGCGGACATCGCGACCGCCCTCGTCCACTGGCGCCAGCGCGCCGACGATGCGCTGGAACAGGCCTTGCGCACGCACACCCTCGAAGATACCCGCCTGCAGGCCGCGATGCGCCACGCCGCGCTGCTCGGCGGCAAGCGCATGCGCCCGCTGCTGGTCTACGCGACCGGTCGCATACTCGGCGCCAGCGATGCCTCGCTGGATGCGCCGGCAAGCGCGGTCGAATTGATCCATGCCTATTCGCTGGTCCATGACGACCTGCCAGCGATGGACGACGATGCACTGCGTCGCGGCCAGCCGACGGTGCACGTGGCCTTCGACGAGGCCACGGCGATCCTGGCCGGCGATGCATTGCAGACGCTGGCCTTCCGGCAACTGACCGATGCCCCGGCCCCGGCCGAGGTGCGCATCGCGATGGTGCGCGAACTGGCCACCGCCAGCGGCGCACTGGGCATGTGCGGCGGCCAGGCCTTCGACATCGATGCCACTGGGCGCGGTGGCGACATTGGCCTGGCCGAGCTCGAACGCCTGCATGCGATGAAGACCGGCGCCCTGCTGCGCTGCGCGGTGCGCTTGGGCGCGCTGGCCGGCGGCGCGGATGCCACCGCGCACGCGGCGCTGGACCGCTACGCCGAAGCGCTGGGCCTGGCCTTCCAGATCCGCGACGATCTGCTCGACATCGAAGCCGACAGCGCCACGCTGGGCAAGACCGCCGGCAAGGATGCGGCGCAGAACAAGGCCACCTTCCCGGCCCTGCTCGGCCTCGACGGCTCCCGAGCGCGGCTCGCGGACCTGCGCGGGGTCATGACGGACGCGATCGCAGCATTCGGCGACGACGCGGCGGCACTGGCCGAGCTTGCGCGCATGGTCATCGAACGCAGCCATTGAGCGGATCACGGAAACGAAAAGGCCGGCACCGCATCGCGGCACCAGCCTTGAGTCTTTCATCAGGTTGCGCCGCGCGCCTCAGAACAGGCGGAGCGTCAGCGGATAGCGGTAGTCCTCACCGTTGAACGCCTTCACCGTGGCGATGATGCTGCACAGCAGCCACATCACCGCGATCACGCCCGCCGCCGCGAGCAGGGCCAGACCCGCCGGCACGGTGACGATGGCGCCGAGGCCGAGGGTGAAGACCGTCGCGCCGACCAGCACCACGGCGATGGCGCAGGCCGCCAGCGAATACAGCAGCATGCTGAGGTTGAAGTTCAGCGCTTCCTTCGCATGCGTGGCCGCGAACGCCTGACGGTCGCGCACCATCAGCCACACTGCGAATGCCGCCAGCGCACCGGCGATCCCTGCCGACCAACTGGTCAGGAATGCCGCGAGCATGGCGGCCAGGTGCGCGCCTGCGGCCCAGTTGCGGGCGCTGGCATCGGATTCGCCGGACAGACCGGCATGGGCATCCAGTACGTCGTTCATGTCGCCTTCCTCCCGGGGATCGCCCCCGGACTGCGCGCCGGAACACCCGGCGCAGGATCAGGATGGCGCCGAATCGCGCAGGCTCCATGCACCGGAAGGCACCCAACGAACGGCATGGATGCGACACGCCCGCTCGAACCGATCGCCTCGATCAGACCAGGCCGTCGAACGGCCGCACGATGCGGCTGTCGGGGAATACCTGCGTCTCGACCGTCGATTCGCGCAGGCCGAGATGCCCCAGCAGCACGCCCTTGAAAACCGCGCGCAGGTCGGTGATCGCACGCAGGTCGCGCCCGTCCTGCAGGTCGGCCCCGGCCAGCCCGGGCCAGTCGCCGACGATGCGTCCGCCACGCACCGCGCCGCCGGCCAGCAGCGCCATGCCGCCGACGCCATGATCGGTCCCGCCGCTGCCGTTCGCGGCCACGGTGCGGCCGAACTCCGTGACGACCATGACGACGGTGCTGCGCCAGTCCTGGCCAAGGCCATCGTGCAGTGCGCGCAGGCCGCCATCGAGTTCGGCGAACTTGCGCGCCAATGCGGCCTCCTGGCCACGATGCGTGTCCCAGCCGGTGTCTTCGACGAAGGCGATGCGCGCGCCGTCGGCGCCCTGCAGCCTGTGCGCAGCGGCCGACATCGCGTCCTGCAGGCGGAACGCGCCTGCAGTGCCTGCAGCCATGTCCTGCGCCTGCATCGCATCGGCGAATGCAGGCGCCAGGCGCGCATCCTCGGCATACAGCGCCTGCAACTGCTGCATCAGCATCGCGGACGGATCGCGCGGCAGCGGCGGCGACCAGATCTCGGCACGCGTCGAGCCGCGCATCGCCAGCGGCATCACCTGCGCGATGGCCACGCCCTCGGTGCCGGCCATGGCCTCGACGCAGCGACCGATCCAGCCATCGCGGCGCACACCCGGCGCGGCGGTGCCGTTCTCAAGGCAGTCCGTTGCATCGAAATGCGAACGCTGCCGGTACGGCGGTGCGACCGCCACCACCGGCAGCAGTTGCCTGCGCGTGAACAGGTCGTGCGCGAACGGCAGTGCCGGATGCAGGCCGAACGCCCCATCCAGCGGCTTCGCGCCCTCCACCGCCAGCGCACCGCGCGCGCGGGCGTAGTGCGGATCGTCGCGCGGCGGCATCAGGTGCAGGCCGTCCATCGCACCGCGCAGCAGGACCACGACCATGCGCGGCGATGCCATCGGCGCGGACCATGCGCCACGCGGCCACACCGCCAGCGTGGCGGTGGCGCCACCCAGTGCGGCGAGGAAACGACGACGCGACATCAGGAGGCTCGATTTCGGATCATGCACGTGGCGCATCACACCCTCCACTGGAACGCAGGACTGGACAACAGGAGCGCGATCGCCTCGCGCGGCGAACCCGCACGGCGCAGGGCATCGCCGAGCGGGCCATCCACCGCATCTCCCCCCAGAGCATCAATGGCGATGGCCTGCGGCGTGCGCGCATCGCTGACGTGGTCGGCCAGCATGCCGGCGGCCTGCACGCGCTTGCGCAGGCTGTCGCCGCTGGCCCAATCGTCGGCCGTATCGGGGAAACCGGCCGGTGAGCGCGGCATGAAGGCCGGCTGGCCGAGCCCCTGCAACAGCCTCACCAGCGCCTGCGGACGGCGTTCGAGGCCGATGCCGCCCGCGCGCAGCGCCGATACCAGGAAGTCCTGCGGCGTCTTGAACTTGCGCGCGTCCACGGACCAGGCCGCGTCGTCGTCGATCATCGCCGCGTACAGCGCGAGCAGTTCGCCTTCGCTGCGCAGATAGGCCAGCGCCATGCGCTCGACCAGTGCAGGCGGCGGCGTATCGGACACCATGTGCCGCGCGAGCTTGAACGCCAGGTGGCGCGCGGTCGACGGATGCAGGGCGAGATCGCGCAGGATCGCGCGGCCCTGCGCCTCGCCGTCCTCGGCATAGCGGCGCCCCAGCACGGTGCGCGCGCCGGGTTCGTGCGCGCCGGGGCGGAACACGTAGGCGGACGTTGCGTTGTCCCACTCGCGCGGCAGCGGCGTGCCCCAGCCGGTGATGGCGCGCGCGAGTTCGACCACGTCCTGCTGCGCGTAGCCGCCATCGACGCCGAGCGTATGCAGCTCCAGGATTTCGCGCGCCAGGTTCTCGTTGAGGCCAAGCCGGCGTGGCGTTCCACCCGCGTCGCCGCGCCTGGCCGCGCGACGCTGCTGGCGTTGCACCAGCATCGAGTCCTCGCCCACCGAAGCCGCATTGTCCAGGTACAACAGCATGCCCGGATGGGTTTCCACCGCCAGCAGCAGGTCGCGGAAGTTGCCGAGCACGTGCGGCCGGATCGCCTCGCGTTCCATCGGCGCCGCCAGCAGCCGCGCGCTGTTCTTGTCGATCGAGATCGCGAAATGGTTCGACCAGAAATGGACCAGACGTTCGACGAACGGATGCGCTGTCGTCGCGGCGTGGCGATACCGTGCGGCGATGTCGTCCATCGCATCTCGACGCAGGGCCTGCTGCATCGCGGCCGGTGATGCGTCGTCGACGGCTTCTCCGCCATCCTCGCGCGACGCCCGCCGCGCGAGGCGGTAGGCCGTCTGCCGGCGCAGCAGCGCCAAGCTGTCGGGGAGCGCATCGAACAAGGCGGGCGGCTGCGCGGGGCGCAGTTGTCCGTGCAGCCAGTCGCGCCCATCGCCTGCGCGCGCGCGTTCGCCGGGCATCGCGCCCAGGCCGAACCTGTTCAGCGCTGCTGTCTGCATCGCAGCCCTCGCGGTACTGCGTGGAATCGATTGCGTTGCCATGACGCGTCCGTCGCCGGGGATGACGCTGATGGAAACGCATCGATGCCCGCGGCGTTGACCCGGAAGTCCTGAACGAAAAACCCCCGGCGGGGGCCGGGGGTTTTGGGGTCTGCGTGATGCCGGTCGCTTACTTGATCAGGCGCACCGAGAACGGATAGCGGTAGGCGGTGCCCTCGTTGGCCTTGATGCCGCCGATGACGCTGAGCACCAGCGCAGCGAGACCGATGAGCGCCACCAGCGGGAAGAACAGCACACCGATGAAGATGATCGACAGGACGACGCCGAGGATCAGCAGGATCGTGCACACGATCGACACGGTGATCTGGAAATTCAGCGCTTCCTTGCCCTGGTCGGCAACGAAGGGCATGGTGTCGCGCTTCATCATCCAGACCACCAGCGGACCGATCAGGTTGCCGAAGGGGATGATCAGCCCGGCCAGCGCGGCCAGGTGCGCGAACATGCCCCATTGGCGCTCTTCGGCGCCGGGCGTGCCCGAAGGCGCTTCCGGTGCGGCGGTGTATTGGTTGAAATCGGACATGGATTGGGGCTCCCCGGTGGATGATGGGTGGATGTCGGTGGCGTCGTGCCATGCGCGCCATGCCAAGCGCGCCTGACGATGATAAACGTCAAAGGCCCCCGGCAACGGTCATCCGGCCGACCAGGATCGATCCGGCCGAGACGTGCGAACGCCGGTCGATGTCGCTGCCGATCGCCTCGATGGCCATGTACATGTCGCGCAGGTTGCCGGCGATGGTGATGTTGTCGACCGGATACGCGATCTCGCCGTTCTCGACCAGGAAGCCGGCCGCGCCGCGCGAATAATCGCCGGTGATCGTGTTCACGCCCTGCCCCATGAGTTCGGTGACGAGCAGGCCGTTGCCCATGCCGCGCAGCAGTTCGCGCAGGTCGCCCGCGTTCGCGGCCACGTCGAGGTTGAACACCCCGCCGGCATTGCCGGTGCTCTGCAGACCAAGCTTGCGCGCGGAATAGCTGCCCAGCAGGTAGCGACGCAGGATGCCGTCGCTGACCAGGTCGGATTCGCGCGTGGCCACGCCCTCGGCGTCGAATGCCGAGGAACGCAGGCCGCGCATCAGGAACGGCTGCTCGCGCAGGCGACACCAGGCCGGCAGGATCTGCGTGTCGACGCGGTCGAGCAGGAAACTGGCGCGCCGGTAGAGGGCGCTGCCCGATACCGCACCGAGCAGGTGGCCGATGAGCGAGCGCGCGACCTCGGCCTGGAACAGCACCGGCATCTCGCCGGTGGCGAGCGTGCGCGGTTCGAGGCGCGCGACCGTGCGCTCGGCGGCGCGGCGGCCGATGGCCGCGGGCGATTCCAGGTCTTCGCGGGCCAGCGCGGTGCTGTACCAGTAGTCGCGCTGCATGCCGTCGCCTTCGCCGGCGATCAGGCTGCAGGAGATGCTGTGCAGGGTGTCGCGCTCGCGGCCGAGGAAACCGTGCGAGTTGGCGTAGACGCCGACCGAATCGCCGGTCGACACGTTCGCGCCGTCCGACAGGGAGATGCGTCCGTCGGCCTCGCGGCCGGCCGCTTCGCAGGCCAGCGCCAGGTCCACGGCCGCATCGGCGTCCAGCGCCCACGGGTGCCAGCCGTCGAATTCGCGCAGGTCGGTGGCCATGCGCTCGGGATCGGCCAGGCCCGAGGCCGGGTCGTCCTCGGTGTGGCGGGCGATCGCGCAGGCCTGCGCCACCGTGGCCTCCAGGCTCTCCGGGCGCAGGTCGGCGGTGCTGGCGCTGCCCTTGCGCTGGCCGAAATAGACCGTGACACCGATGCTGCGGTCGCGCGTGGATTCCACGCTCTCGACCGCGCCCATGCGCACGTTGACGTCGAGACCGCGGTCCTCGTCGCAGCTGACCTCAGCCTGGCTCGCGCCATGACGGCGGGCACGCGCCAGCAGGTCCAGGGCCAGCTCGGACAGGCGGTCCAGGCGGGCCTGGCTGTCGTCCGACGCGACGGCCTGTGCGGAAATTGCAGAATCGATGACGTTCAATGCTTTATCCTGTGTCCACTATGCGTGGAAAAGATCTCGAAACCGGTGAATTCCTGTCCCCCAGCCGCAGCCAGCAGCGGCGGGAGGCCCTTGAAGTGCTTGATCTGGCGCGGCAGCTGTCCGAAATGACCGCGCAGCAGGTGTCGAAACTGCCCGTGCCCGAGCGCCTGGTCGCGCACATCGACGAGACCCGGCGCATCACCTCGCACGGTGCGCACAAGCGGCAGTTGCAGTTCCTGGCGAAGCAGATGCGCCGGGAAGACGACGAGACGCTGGAGGCGATCCGCGATGCGCTCGATGTGAATGGCCAGGCCGCGCGCGTGGAAGCGGCGATGCTGCATCGCGCCGAGGCGTGGCGCGAACGCCTGATGGCCGACGGCGACGCGGCGCTGACCGAACTGCTCGACACCTACCCGCATGCCGATCGCCAGCACCTGCGCCAGCTTGCGCGCAATGCGCACGAGGAGCGGCTGAAGAACAAGGCCCCGCATGCCTTCCGCGAACTGTTCCGGGAACTGCGAGAGCTGTTCGCGGAATCGCACGGCAACGGCGAAGCGGACGGCGACGACACCGGCTCGGACCCGCTCGGCGACGACGCCTGAGTCGCGCGGGCGGCGCGAGGCGGGCGTCACGCCTTCGTCCCGCCCACCGTCAGCTGATCGATCAGCAGCGACGGCTGGCCCACGCCGACCGGCACGCTCTGCCCGTCCTTGCCGCAGGTGCCGACGCCTTCGTCCAGCGCGAGGTCGTGGCCGATCATCTTCACGCGCTGCATGGTTTCCGGGCCGTTGCCGATCAGGGTCGCGCCCTTCACCGGCGCGGTGATCCTGCCGTCTTCGATCAGGTAGGCCTCGGTCGCGGAAAAGACGTATTTGCCGCTGGTGATGTCGACCTGGCCACCGCCGAAATTCACGGCGTACAGGCCCTTCTTCACCGAGCGGATCATGTCCTGCGGGTCGTTCTGGCCGGCCAGCATGTAGGTATTGGTCATGCGCGGCATCACCAGGTGCGCGAAGGACTCGCGTCGGCCGTTGCCGGTGGGCGCCACGCCCATCAGGCGCGCATTGTGGGTGTCCTGCATGTAGCCGGCGAGGATGCCGTCTTCGATCAGCGTGGTGCAGCGCGTGGGCGTGCCCTCGTCGTCGACGTTGAGCGAACCGCGACGGCCCGGCAGCGTGCCGTCGTCGACGATGGTGACACCCGGCGAGGCCACGCGCTGGCCGATGCGGCCGGCGTAGGTCGAGGTGCCCTTGCGGTTGAAATCGCCTTCCAGGCCGTGGCCGACGGCTTCGTGCAGCAGCACCCCCGGCCAGCCGTTGCCCAGCACCACCGGCATCATTCCGGCCGGTGCATCGACCGCGTCCAGGTTCACCAGCGCCTGGCGCAGCGCTTCGCGGCCGCAGCGCTCGGGGCGGCCATCGGCGAGCAGTTCGATGTAGCCGTGGCGGCCACCGAAGCCCGATGAGGCCGATTCGCGACGACCGTTCTGTTCGACGATCACCTGCACGTTGAAACGCACCAGCGGACGGATGTCGCCGGCCACCAGGCCGTCGCTGCGCGCGACCAGCACGGTGTCGACGCCGCCGACCAGCGACACCACCACCTGCTTCACGCGCGGATCCGCCGCGCGCAGCACGCGGTCGACATGACGCATGGCGTCGAGCTTGGCGGCCGTGTCGACGCTGTCGACCGGGTCCACCGGGCCGTACAGCGGCGCAACCGCACCGGCGCGCACCGGCATGGCATGCGGCCGGGCGTCGCCGTCGCGCGAGATCGCGCGCGCCGAGCGTGCGGCGACCAGCAGCGCATCGGCGTTGATCTCGTCTGAATAGGCGAAACCGGTCTGTTCGCCGGAGATCGCGCGCACGCCGACGCCCTGGTCGATGGAATGCGCGCCGTCCTTGACGATGCCGTCTTCCATCGTCCAGCTCTCGCGCCGGGCATGCTGGAAATACAGGTCGCCGAAATCGATGCCCGGCCCCATCAGCTGGCCGAAGACGCGATCGAGGCCGGCGTCGTCCAGCCCGGCGGGCGTGAGCAGGCGCGATTCGGAGAGCTGCAGCATCGAGGACATGTCGGATTCCGGAGGACGTGAAGGGCAGGACGGCAGGAAGGAGATGGCGACGCGGACGGCCGGGATCAACCGTCGGCGTCAGTCGGCAGCCGTCATCCAGGTTTGGGCGCCGGGCGCGCGGGCGGGCGCTCGATCACCTCGACCTTGGGGTCTTTCCAGGGTCCGGTGACACGGTAGTTCTTGGCGGTGGCCTGCCCCAGCGGCTTCTGCAGCACGGCATTGGCCACGGCGCCGACCGCCGCGCCGACCGGGCCACCGGCGATCGCGCCGACGGCGGTGAGCAGGTTGCCGGCCTTCGGCAGCACTTCGATGGTCTGGTCGAAGGTCTGCGCGCGCAGGTTGGCCGCGCCGCGGATGTTGATCGTGGCGGCAGGGCCGTCGATGGCGAGATCGTCGCTGCGCGCGCTGCCGCCGCCGAACTGCACCGCGCCTTCGAAACGGTTGAAGGCGAAACCCTTCGAGAAGAAGTCGCGGAAATCGAGGGTCAACCGGCGCGGCAGCTGGGCCACGCTGAGCAGGCCGAGTACGCGGCCGGTGCCGCCGGGCTCGATCTCGACCAGCCGGCCATCCTTCACCGCGACCTTCAGGCTGCCCTCCAGCGATGCCAGGCTGAAGGACATCGGGCTGCCAGGCCAGGCGGCATCGAAGCGCATGTCGCCCTTGCCGCCGGCGATGCGTCCGCCGAGTCCCGCATCGCTCAGCAGCGCGCCGAAATCCTCGCTGCCCAGCGCGGCGGACAGCCGCGTGCGCGCCGCGCTGCCACGGCCGATCCATTCGCCGGTGACGTCCAGCCGTCGCTTCGGCGCACGGGTCTGGAACTGCACGATCTCCATGCCGTTCGCGATCGGCCGCGAACGGAACTGCGCCTCGCCCAGCGCCGCCGAACCCAGCCGCAGGTCGTCGACGCGCAGCTGGATCGCGGGCACGCTGGCGGGATTGACCTCGCTCGCGGACGCGGATGCAGGCGCCGCAGCGACCGCGCCTGCCGGCGCGGCGCGCCAGTGCAGGCGCTGCAGGCGGCCGGAAATCGCGCCGCCCTCGCCTTCGGGCACCTGCAGGCTTCCGGCCAGCGCCGGACCGTCGAGCAGCACGTTCAGCAGCGAACCGGAAGGCGAGAGCTGCAGGCGGGTGTCCGGGAATTGCGCGCCGAGCAGTTGCAGGCGATCGGTGACGACATCGACGCGACGCAGGGCCAGACCGCTGCCGCTGCCGCTGCCGCGCATCAGCACGACCCAGCCCAGCGCATCCAGCGTCGACGCCCGCCCGCCCAGGGTGAGCCCCGACGCGGGCGGCGCTTCTTCGATCCGATCGGTGCCGAACACGGCGCGAATGCCCAGTTGCCCCTGTGCATGGCGGGCGCGCAGCGCCATGCGCTGGCCCAGGGCGATGGCGATGTCGCCCTTCTCCACCGGCAGCGCCAGGTCGATGGTGCTCGGCAGTGCGGTGCCGGCCGCCTTGTCCAGCGGCGCCGGCAGGGCCAGCGTGGTGCCGACCAGATCGGACCGCAGTTGCAAGCGCGACACGCCGGCCAGCGGCGATCGCGCGGCGGCACCAGCCGCCGTAGACGACCCGGAGAGCGCCGACGACGGAATCGAGATCGCCGCCGTCCAACGCGAGCGTCCGCCGACATGCGGTTTCAGCCAGGCGAGGTCGGCGCTGCGGTCGAGCAGGTCGTCGGTGGTCATCGATACGTCGAGTTCGGCTTCGAAGCCCTGCCTGCGATCGCGGACGTGGCCAGGTCCTGCGCGCAGCGACAGGCGTCCATCCTGGCGGTCGTATTGCGCGCGCAGGCCTTCGGCGTCGAAGCCGTCCTGGTCGTAGCGCCCCTTGCCCTGCACGCCGGCGAAGGCGAGCTTCCACTCGCTTTCCGCCAGTCGCACGCCGCGCAATTCGATCTCGCCGTCGATCCGTCCCTTCGCACCATGCTGCTTGAGCGGCAGGCGCAGCGAGAACCGGGTCGATGCCGGGCCGCTCGCGGACAGCTTGGCCAGCGTCGCGCCGTGCTCGCGTTGCAGCGGGCTGCGCTTGAGCAGGTCGAGGAATTGCGCCGCGTCGGCATCGGCGCGCGCATCGATGTCGAGCTGACTGTCGCCGTAGTCCGCGATGCCCGCGCTGAATTCGCGTATGCCGACATCGGCGAGCGCGGCCTTGCCGCCGACGCTGAAGCCGTTGCCGATGAACGCCACATCGGCGTCCATGCGCGTGGCCTGCGGCCAGTCGGGATGGAAATGGATCACCGCGCCGCGCAGCGTGGCGCGTGCATCGAACACGCCCTGCGCCGGTTTGCCGTCACGCGCATTGAACGGCCAGTGGTCGAGATCGCCGCTGACGACCGCGCGTCCGCCGGCCACGGTGCCGTCGATCAGCGCCGTGTCCAGCCAGCGCACCACCTGCGGCGACATCACGTGCTTGGGCCAGAATCGCTTGGCGGTCGGCACGTGCGCGTCGTCGATGTCGGCAACGATGTCCATCACCGGACGCGTGCCATCGCCCTGGAACCACAGGCCGCCGCGTACGTCGGCGCCATAGCCGACGCCATCGATGCGCAACGCCTGCGTACCCGCGTGCCAGCCGGAGACCTCGTCGCGCCACAGCGCCGCATCGCCGGTCAGGCGGACCACGTGCGGCGCGCCGAAACCGGTCGGCCACAGGAAACGCATCGGCGTCTTCGCATCGAAGCCGAGGGTGTAGCCGTTGGCGTCGCCCAGCAGACGCGCATTGAAATCGTCCAGACCCGGCGTATCGCCGACGCTGGCGAAATGCAGGTCGCGGATCGAAGCCTGGGCGCGCATCGCGCCACCGCGCAGGCCGCCGACGCGCACGCCTTCGAGCACGGCGCCGGGCTTCGCCGCAAGCAACCAGCGACGCAGGCCCGGATCGAGACGGTCGCTCAGCGCGACCACCGCGAACAGCGGTCCGGCGTCGATGCGTTCGGCGCGCAGGCCATAGCGCGCGCCGCCGGCCACGATCAGGCCGTCCAGCACCTGGGGTGGATCGTCCAGCCCGGCATGCACACGCAGGTCGGACGCTTCCAGGCGCCAACCCTCCGTATCGGTGCGCCAGTGCGCCAGCGCCTGCAGTCGCGCGAATGCCGCGGCCGGCGCATCGCGCCCGGTGCCCGTCGCCTCGCCGCGAAGACGCACATCGCGCAGGTCGCCTTCGACGGCGACCGCGGTCACCTGGCGGCGCCGCACGGTCACCCAGGCCTCGGCCGTGCCCTGGCCGGCATCGATCGTGACGCCACCGACGCGCAGCAGCGACGACCAGACCGACAGGTCGGTGCGCTTGGCCGCCGCGTACAGACGGCCGTCACCCCGATCGCGATCGAAATCCAGCACCGCATCCAGCGGCGCCACGCCCGGCTTGCGCCACGCGCGCAGGCCGGCGCGCACGCGCTCGCCATCCACCTGCAGGCGCACATCGACCTCGGGCAGCGTGGTGTCGATGCCCAGCGATGGCGCCGAAACGCCCAGGCGGGCATCGATCACCTGCAGTTCGCCCAGGCCCTCGAGCGCGCTCAGCGGATCCTCGGTCTGCGCCTGTCCGGGCAGGCCGCGCACCTGCCAGCGGCCATCGTCCGAACGTTCCAGGGTCAGCGCGAGGTTGCGCACGCGCAATTCGGTGAACGAACGACCGGGCAGCAGCCCCGCGTATTGCGACACGAGGATTTCGGCCGCACCGATCGACACCGCATCCTCGCCCGCGCCCACGCGCAGGCCGTCCAGCCGCAGCAGGGGGCCGCGTCGCGTCCATGCGGTTTCCACGGCATCGAACGTCACCGGCCGACCCGCACGCGCGCTCAGCCAGGCGGCGATGCGCTCGGGATGGCGCTCGGCCAGCGGCAACACCTGGCTGACGATGCCCGCCACCAGCGCGAGCAGCACCAGCGTCACTGCGGTGACATACCACAGGCCTCGACGCGCAAGACGCAGGCGGCGGCGCCACGACGTCGCCATCAAGCGCTGCCCTCCACTCCTACAGACACGCGCTGCAGGCGTGGAACGCCGTGCTCAGAGCAGCACGACATCGAACTGCTCCTGGGTGTACTGCTCATCCGCCTGGAAGCGGATGGTCTTGCCCAGGAATTCCTCCAGTTCTGCGACGGCAGCGGACTCCTCGTCGGTGATGCGCGTCACGACCTTCGGCGAAGCGATCACCAGCAGGCGCGCCGCCTCGAACTGGCGCACCGCACGGGTGATCTCGCGGAAGATCTCGTAGGTCACGGTTTCGGCAGTCTTCAGCGTGCCCCGCCCGCCGCATTCGTGGCAGGGCTCGCTCAGCTGGCGCTGCAGGCTCTCGATGGTGCGCTTGCGCGTCATCTCCACCAGGCCCAGCGGCGAGAAGTCGTAGACCGTGGTCTTGGCGTGGTCGCGCGCCAGCGATTTCTCGAGCGTGCGCAGCACCTGGCGACGGTGTTCGGGATCGATCATGTCGATGAAGTCGATGATGATGATCCCGCCGAGATTGCGCAGTCGCAGTTGCCGCGCGACCGCCTGCGCCGCTTCGAGGTTGGTGCGGTAGACGGTCTCTTCGAGGTTGCGCTGGCCGAGGAACGAACCGGTGTTCACGTCGACCGTGGTCATCGCTTCGGTCTGGTCGATGACCAGGTAACCGCCGGACTTCAGCGGTACTTCCTTGTCGAGCGCACGCTGGATCTCGTCCTCGACGCCGTAGAGATCGAACACCGGGCGCGCGCCGCTGTAATGCTCGATCTTCTCGGCCAGGCCCGGCATGTACTGCGCGGCGAAGGTGCGCAGGCGGTCGCAGGTCTCGCGCGAATCCACCTTCACCTTCTCCACGTCGCGGCGGATCAGGTCGCGCACGGCGCGCATCGGCAGGGTCAGGTCTTCGTACACGCAATGGCCCACGCGGGCGGTGCGGACGTTGTTCTCGATCAGCGCCAGCGCGCGACCCAGGTAGGCGATGTCCTCGGCCAGCGCTTCGGCCGGCTGGCCTTCGGCGTTGGTGCGCACGATGTAGCCGTGCTGCGGCTGGCCCGCCGACGCATCGGCGCTGGCCTGCGCGCCGACGATGGCCTTGAGGCGCTGGCGCTCGGTCTCGTCCTCGATGCGCGAAGAGACGCCGATGACCTTCGACTGCGGCAGCAGCACGAGGTAGCGCGAGGGAATGCTGATCTGCGTGGTCAGGCGCGCGCCCTTGCTGCCGATCGGGTCCTTCACCACCTGCACCACGATCTCCTGGCCTTCGCGCAGCAGTTCACTGATCGGCGGCACCGGCGCATGACCGTTGCCGTTGCCATTACCGTTGGCCTGCGGCACGGCGGTCGGTGTCTGGGGCGCGGCGCCATCCGCGTCCAGCGCGGGTTCCGCGCCGGCCAGCGCGACGTCGATCGCAGGCGCGATCGCCGAGCGGAAGATGTCGTTGGCGTGCAGGAACGCGGCGCGGTCCAGCCCGATTTCGACGAAGGCCGCCTGCATGCCGGGCATGACCCGCTGCACCTTGCCCTTGTAGATATTGCCGACCACGCCACGGCGCCAGCCTCGCTCGATGTGCAGTTCCTGCAGCATGCCGTTCTCGACGACGGCGACGCGGGTCTCGCGCGGCGTGACGTTGACCAGGATCTCCTCGGTCATCGTGCGGCCTCCGCCTGCGTCGCGCCAACAGGGAACAGCCCGAACTCGCGCAGCAGCCGCGCGGTCTCGAACAGGGGTAAGCCCATCACGCCGGAATGGCTGCCGGACAGATGCGTGATGAAGGCCTGGGCCATGCCTTGGATGGCGTAGGCGCCGGCCTTGCCGTCCCACTCGCCGGTGGCGAGGTAGGCGGCGATGTCGGCATTGGACAGCGTGGCGAAGGTCACGTCGGACTGGGACACCGCATGCAGTTCGCGTCCGGCGGAGACCAGCGACAGCGCCGAGACCACGCGATGGGTCCGGCCGGAGAGGCTGCGCAGCATGTTCGCGGCATCGGCCGCATCGGCCGGTTTGCCGTAGATGCGGTCGTCGAGGATCACCTCGGTATCCGCGCCCAGCACCACCGCGGCGGGCTGGCCCACCACCTTGAGCAGGCCGGCACCGGCCTTTTCGCGCGCGACGCGACGCACGTATTCCTCCGGCGGTTCGCCGGGGCCAGGGTGTTCGGGAAGGTCGAGGTCGAGGATGCCGAAGTCGAGTCCGAGCATCCTTAACAGTTCGCGACGGCGGGGTGATTTCGAGGCGAGATGCAGCATGCGGGTAGGATACCCTGCGGAGCCTCGCTACCCGTATGGGGACAAGGACAACCCCGACCGGGCTCACAGGACGTTCACTCGCCGGCCCACCCCACAAGGAGACCCAGATGGTTCGCCGCCCCACTTCCCCCCGCGCCCTGCCCCGCGCATTCGCCTTCGCGCTTGCCGCCGCCTTCACCGGACTTCTCGCCACGGGCACCACCATGACCGCTTCCGCACAGACCCCCAGCGTCGCCACCGACGGCACCCTGCTTTCGATCAGCGCCGACGCCAGCGCCAGCCGCGTGCCCGACATCGCCACGCTGTCCACCGGCGTGGTCACCCAGTCCGCCGATGCGAACTCCGCGTTGAAGGCGAACGCCGAACAGATGAACAAGGTCATGGCCGCGGTGAAGGCCGCCGGGATCGCCGAACGCGACATCCAGACCAGCGGCATCAGCATCCAGCCGCAGTACCGCTACGCCGAGAACCAGCCGCCGAGCATCACCGGCTACCAGGCCAGCAACACCGTCAACCTCAAGGTCCGCGACATCGGCAAGCTCGGCAAGGTGCTCGACGCGCTGGTCGCCAGCGGCGCCAACCAGGTCAACGGCCCGAACTTCGAGATCGACCAGCCCGAATCCGCGTACGACGAAGCCCGTCGCAATGCGCTGAAGAAGGCCCAGGACCGCGCCGAGATGTACGCCAAGACGCTCGGCCTGCGCGTGCGCCGCATCATCAGCATCAGCGATGGCGCCGACTTCCAGCCGCCGCGTCCGATGCCGATGATGAAGATGGCGATGGGCGAAGCGATGGACAGCCCGGTGTCGCCAGGCGAGACCTCGCTGTCGGCCACTGTCAACGTGGTGTTCGAACTCGGCAAGTAAGCGGTTTCCGCATGCGCTCCACCCACGACACCCGCCGCGAGGCGGGTGTCGTCGTTTGGGCCTCGTCATTCGAGGCTTGAAACGGACATGCCGCGAGACGAAATATTTTTCACCGACGCCAACCCCGCGCATCGCGAGGGTGCGTTTGCATCGCTGTCCCAACCGACGGAGGTGCCCCATGGTCCTGACCCAACGCCACTCGAATGCGCACGGACTGCACGACGCCATCGCCCGCATCCAGCCCGCGCGCGTGCTGGGCATCGCCGGCGCGATCACCCTTAACCTCACTGCACTGATGTTGCTGCTCGTACCGGTATCGGCGCCGATGAGTACGCTTCCTGACGACATCATCGAAGACATCTTTGTCCTCCCGGTTCGTCCTGATCCGCCCCCGCCGACTCCTCCTGAAATCCCCGTGCAGCCACCGGTTCGCAACATCACGACGCCGACACAACCGGTCCGGATGCAACAGCCAACGCAAACGATCGCGCAGACCGAAGCGTCCGTGGTCGACGGTGGCACCGACTACGTGCCCACGGCCGATCCGCTGCCCGACACCGGTCCCGTCGGCCCGCCGGATCCCGGTCCGCAGCCCAGCACGCGACTGGAATACGCATCGGCACCGGCGCCGTCGTATCCGCCGGACGCCCTGGCGCGGGAACTGGAAGGCACGGTGATGCTCAAGGTGCTGGTGGACGTGGACGGCTCGCCGCTGTCTGTGGAGATCGAGCGCAGCAGCGGCCATCGCAAGCTCGACGATGCAGCGCGGCGCCAGGTGCTGCGCAAGTGGAAGTTCAAGCCGGCGATCAAGGACGGCCAGGCGATCCAGGTCTACGGCATCGTCCCGGTGAGTTTCACCCTGACCCGCGGTTGACGTCGCTCACGCGACGCCCGCAACCCGCTCCTTGTGTGTGACGAAGTGAGAGCCCCTCGGCGCGTTCGCCGCCGGTCGCGAGACCGGCGGCATTTTTTGTTCGAGACCATGCGGAAGTTCGTTCCATTTTTGCCATCAATACGGCATGGCTATGGCAATCATCGCCTGAGACACTCGCAATCCTTCCCCTGACGGAATGATTCGATGACGTCCTTGTTCTCGCCCCTGCAGGCAGGCGACCTGCATCTGCCCAACCGCATCCTCATGGCCCCGCTCACCCGCTGCCGGGCCGAAGACGAGCATGTGCCCGGCGCACTGATCGCCGAGTACTACGCCCAGCGCGCCAGTGCGGGTCTGATCATCGCGGAAGCGACCATGGCCATGCCCGGGAACTCCGCGTTCTGGCGCGAACCCGGCATCCACAGCGAAGCGCAGGTCGCCGGCTGGAAGCGCGCGACCGATGCCGTGCACGCCGCCGGCGGCCGGATCGTGCTGCAGATCTGGCACGGCGGACGCGCCTGCCACCCGGACCTCAACGACGACGCGCAGCCGGTCGCGCCCAGCGCGCTGCGCATCGAGAACGATCAGGTCTACACGCCGAAGGGCAAGGTCGACTACGTGGTGCCGCGCGCGCTGGACGATGCGGAACTGCCCGGCATCGTCGAAGGCTTCGCCCACGCCGCGCGCAACGCAAAGGCAGCGGGCTTCGACGGCGTGGAAGTGCACGGGGCCAACGGCTACCTGCTCGACGAATTCCTGCGCGACGGCAGCAACCGGCGCAGCGGCCCGTACGGCGGCGACATCGCCAATCGCGCGCGCCTGCTGCTGGAGGTGCTGGATGCCGTGTGCGGCGTGTGGGGCAGCGGTCGCGTGGGACTGCGCGTGTCGCCGCTCAACAGCTACAACGACATGCGCGACAGCGACCCCGTGGGCCTGGTGCGCTGGCTCGGCAAGCGCCTGAACGATTTCGACCTGGCCTACTGGCACGTCATGCGCGGCGACTTCCTCGGCCAGCAGCATGGCGACGTGATGACGCCGGCGCGCGAGGCCTTCGACGGCGTGCTGATCGGCAACATGGGCTACGGCGTGGAAGAAGCCGGCGCGGCGATCTCGGCGGGCAAGGTCGACGCGGTCGCCTTCGGCGTGCCCTTCATCGCGAACCCGGACCTGCCGGAGCGCATCCGCGACGGCGCGCCGCTGGCGGACGCCGACCGCTCGACGTTCTACACCTGGGATGCGAAGGGCTATACCGACTATCCGCGATACGCCGCGCCCTGACGGGCGCGACGACGGCGGTCGTTCGCGGGGTCAATCCGTCGATGGGTCAACGGTGGGTCAGTCGGTCATCCAACGCACGTCGGACAGGCACCACGACAGGCCACCGCTGGTCTTGTAGGTCCAGTTGTAACGGCGCCACGGCGAATTGCGGTACGCGCTGAGACCGCTGGCCGGGCCAGCCGGACGCGTCCACTCGTTGGTTTCGTAATCGTAGGTGCGATACAGCTCGTTGGCGGCCTCGGCGAGCGTGGCGTCGGGCTGGCCGGTCAACCGGCTGAAATAGTAGGCCCAGGCCATCGCACCGGCGACCGACAACGTGTGCTCCGGGCCTGCGCCGTCGGCGGCGTAGGTCGAGCCGTCGACGAGGGTCACGTAATCGACCAGGCGCAGGTTCTCCGGCACGTTGGTGTAGACCGTGCGCTGCGACGGCGAGTACGACTTGGCGCCGTACTTCAGGGCGTTGCCGGTGCGGCGGATGAAGTGTGCGATCTCGACGTTGTCGGTGAGCGCGTAGGCGCGCACCATCGGGTCGATCACGTAGGGCGTCTGCCAGAAGCTCACCAGCAGGCTGCCGCTGGGCCCGTTGCCTTCCTGGCCACCGTACTTCCACAGGCCGCCGTCGACGCGATTCGCCGGCAGCGCGCCGCCGGCGCCGTTCTGGTGCCAGATCAGGTTGGTGGTGAGCGTGACGACGCGCTCGCGATACGTCTGCGTCGCACCGACCTTGTACGGCACGTCGCCGAACAGTTCGTAGCCGACGACCAGGCCCGACAGCTTGATGCCGACGTGGCGCTCGGTGTAGCTGCTGGTCGGCGACCAGCGGTCCGGTTCGTCGTTGGCATCCTGCTGCGCCTTCGCGGCGAGCCGCGCGCCGTCCTTCGCGAGGTCGTCACCGGTCGTCCAGTGCGAATACGCGAGCCCTTCGGAATAGCTGTACATCGCGCCGTTGGCGCCGATGTAGCCGGACGGGTTGGGATTCTTCAGACGGAACGTGCCGATCGCGCTGTTCGGCGTGGTGCCTTCCGGATAGAGATTGACGCGGTAGTACTCGCCGGCGCGCACCGACTCGCGCAGCACCTTGAACGAACCGCTGCGGAAATACAGGTTGTAGAACGCGGACACGCGGTCGTACAGCCAGGGCTCGCCTTCCGCGGCCTTGTACGGCGTCTGGTTCGCGGTGGTGACGCGGGTGTCGTCCTCGTTGATGTGCGCGTAGAAGAAGTTCTTCGATGCGAACATCTGTTCGCGGTATTCGGGGTAGTGCTCGGTGGCGTCCATCACCGCGGGATCGTCGCGGCTGGCCGCGATGTCCTGATGGAACGGACGCATCGGACCGAGGCGCAGCAGGCCCTTGCTCAGCACCGACGACGAGAGCACGGCGTAGACGCGCGGTTCGGACACGCCATCGGCGGCGAGGAAGCTGCCCGTGGTCACGGGCTGCCAGCCGTTGCGCGGGTTTTCCAGCGACGGACGCGACTGCGTGCGGTTGCTGAACCCCCATTCGACGCGGAGGGTTTCGGCATTCGGATGGACCACGCTCAGGCTGCGGCGGATCTGGATGCGGGCCACGCGCACCGAGGTATTGTCGAGGGCGGCGTTGTTGATGTGGCGCCACGGCGTGAGCTGTTCGACGAACGCCGGGATCTCCTGGCCCCGCGAATCGAGCACGCGCAGCTTCGACAGTCCCGCCTGGGTGATCGAACCGCGCGGGAACGGCACGCCGAAGGTGATGAGCTGTTCGCTGCCCGCGGCCACGCCTTCGATCGGGTGCAGGCGCACTTCGATGACACCATGCAGTTCGGCGGCCGGCATCAGCGGCTTGACCACGCGCGGACCGAGCGCGGCGGCCAGGGTCTGCAGGTCGGCCTGCAGGCTCGGCGGTGCGGCGGCCACCGGGCGGCCCACCCAGGCCTGCGGACGCGGGCGCACGGGGCCGGTCTCGACGGGCAAAGACGGCTGTGACGTCGAGGACACGGCCGAGGACTTCGGCACGGCATCCGATGGGTGGGCAACCACCGCCACCGTGCCGGCGATGAGGCCGATCAGCGCCGGCGCGAGCAGGCCGTGGATCCAGGTCGGCAGGACGGTCGAAGACATGGGCATGCGGAATCACCTCTGGCCCGGGTCGCGCGGGGGACGCCCGGATCTCGTTGGGAACGGGACGCCTGCAGGCCGCGGGGGCGATCCGGCAGACGGGCTGCGGCAGTGCAGCAACGGGCGCATCAAGCCAGCGAACGACGACGAAAACCGTGACTGTCGTCGCCATGACCCTGACCAATCGACGATTGGATGCGTACGCCCCGGCCACATCACAGCGCACAAGCGACGATCATCACGTTTTCATCCTGCGGCGACAACCGCAATGCAGGCGTGGTTGAAGGCGCAGTGTCAGGCGCGATGGTAGGGATGATTCGCCAGCATCGCGGCCGCGCGGTACAGCTGCTCGGCCAGTACCAGCCGGACCAGCATGTGCGGCAGGGTCAGTGGACCGAGCGACCACTGCTCGTCGGCGCGGGCGATGACCTCGGGCGCATGGCCTTCTGGACCGCCGATCAGGAAGGCCAGGTCGCGGCCGCCGTTGCGCCAGTGTTCCAGTCGCTGCGCCAACTGCTCGGAGCTGTGCGTGCGACCCCGGCCATCCAGCGCGACCACATGCGCCGACTTCGGCAGTGCCGCGAGCACGCGCGCGCCCTCGTCGGCGGTGGCGCGGACGGCATCCCGGCCCTTGCCGCGCAGGCCGGGTTCGATCTCGACCAGATTCAGCGGCAGCCAGTGCGACAGGCGCTTGCGGTATTCGGTGAATCCTTCGGCGACCCAGGACGGGGCGCGTTCTCCGACGGCGATGAGGCGGGCTTTCATGCGCGCATGGTAGCGGCCGGCCGCATCCGTCGCGCCTGTACCATGCGCGGACCGCCGCACAGGGACGCCGCTCCGCCATGACCGACGCCGCATCGACCTCGACGCCCGCCGCTGTGGAGGCCACCGGCATCGGTCCGCTCGGCGCCAGGATCGGCGCCCTGCTCGGTCCCGGCCTGGCCCTGCTGATGCTGCTGGTCGGCGCGCCCGAGGGCCTGCCGACGCCGGGCTGGCAGACGCTGGCGCTGCTGGCGTGGATGGTGGTCTGGTGGGTGACCGAACCGGTGCCGATCGCGGCCACATCCCTGCTGCCGATGGTCTGGCTGCCGCTGTGCGGCATCGTGCCGATGGCCGACGCGACCAGCGCTTATGCCGATCCGATCGTATTCCTGTTCATCGGCGGCTTCATCATCGCCGTGGCGATCGAACACTGGCGACTGCATGAACGCATCGCGCTGGCGATGATCGCGGCGGTGGGCACGCGCCCGGTGGCACTGGTCGGCAGCTTCGCGCTGGCCGCATGCATGCTGTCGATGTGGATCTCGAACACCGCGACCACGATGATGCTGGTGCCGATGGCGCTGGGCGTGGCGCAGGCGATCGCGCATTCCAGCGGCCACGACCGCGAACAGGCCGCGCCGCTGACCGCCGCGCTGGTGCTGATGGTGGCCTACGGCGCCTCGATCGGCGGCATCGGCACGCCGGTGGGCTCGCCGACCAACCTGGTCGCGATGGGTTACCTGCGCAAGGAAGGCCTGGACCTGGGGTTCGCGCAATGGATGATCATCGCGCTGCCGCTCATGCTGGTGATGCTGCTGGCCTGCTGGTGGCTGCTGTCGCGCCCGCTGCGCGGGCACGCGGCGAATCCTGACGTGGCGTGCATGCTGGCGGCACGACGGCGCGCGCTCGGTCCGATGACCACGCCCGAACGACGCGTGCTCGTGGTCTTCGCGCTGGTCGCGCTGGCGTGGATGTTCGCGCCGCTGCTGAAGAAGATCGAGGCGCTCTCCGGCCTCAACGACACCGTGATCGCCATCGCCGGCGCGCTGGTGCTGTTCGCGATCCCGTCCGGCGACGCCGCAGTCCCGTCGCGACGACTGCTGGACTGGACGACCGCAGAGCGCATTCCCTGGGGCGTGGCCCTGCTGTTCGGCGGTGGCCTGAGCGTGGCCGCAGCGATGGAGGCGCACGGTGTGAGCGGCTGGCTGGGCGACGCGCTGTCGGGCATGCGCACGCTGCCGCCGATCCTGGTGCTGTTGCTGCTGGCGGCACTGACCGTGTTCGCCTCGGAATTCATGTCGAACGTGGCCACGCTGGCCGCGTTCCTTCCGGTGGTCGGCGCGGTGTCGGTCGCCACAGGCCTGCCGCCGCTGGTGCTGGTGTTCTGCGCCTCGATGTCGGCCAGCCTCGCTTTCATGATGCCCGCCGGCACCGCGCCGAACGCCATCGCCTACGGCACGGGCGCGGTGAAGATGCGGCAGATGATCCGCGTGGGCCTGTGGTTGAACCTGTTCGGCATCGTCGCGATCACCCTCGCCGGCGAATGGCTGGCGCCTGTCGTGCTGGGTTGAACCGTGCCGGGTTGAGCCGTGCCGGGTTGATGCTGGGCGGCTTGAGGCGCGCCGGATCGACGCTTGACTGAGCGATGACATCGGCTGTCACGTCGCCGTCACGTCGCGGTGACACACGTCGCCTAGCGTGCGGGCTCCCCCGCTTTCCGCCAGGACAGACGATGACCACGATCGAGAAGCACGCAATCGATGACCTCCGCCGCAGCCTCGTCAAGGGCTCCGCGGCGGCGATGGCGCTGGGCGCCACAGGTGCGCTCGGCGCGCTGCATGCACGCCAGGCCGAGGCCCGCACGCTGGGCGACCCGACCCGGCTCGCGCCGATCCCCAATCCCTACGGCCCACTGGCGCCGGTGAAGGACGACAGCACCGGGCTGCCGCTGCTGCGCCTGCCGCCGGGTTTCCGCTACGCCAGCTACGGCTGGAGCGGCGACCGCATGACCGACGGCCAGCCCACGCCCGATCGCCACGACGGCATGGCGACGATGCGCGGCCAGGGCCGCTTCGGCTTCCAGTTCGATCATCCGGGCATCTGCAAGGGCCGCGGTCCGGCGCTGGTGCTGGTACGCAACCATGAACGCGGTGCCGGCGCGCAGATCCAGGCGCCGGCCATGTACGACCGTGGCGACATCGGCGGCGGCAACGGCGCGCTGTCCGGCGGCGGCACCACCAACCTGTGGTATCGCGACGGCGAATGGCTGGGCGCGGAAGCCAGCCTCGGCGGCACGCTGGTCAACTGCGCCGGCGGCCCGACGCCCTGGGGCACCTGGCTGACCTGCGAGGAGATCAAGACCAACGCCGTCTCCTCCACCGGCCGCAAGCACGGCTACGTGTTCGAGGTGAACCCGCGCGCCGAACTCACCCGCCCGACGCCCATCGTCGGCATGGGGCGCTTCAGCCACGAGGCCGTGGCGGTCGACCCGACCACCGGCATCGTCTATCTCACCGAAGACGACCGCAACAAGTCCGGTCTCTATCGCTACATCCCGCACGACCGTCGCCCGCGCCCGGGCGCGCTGGAGCGTGGCGGCCGCCTGCAGGCCGCACGCGTGAAGGGCAAGGCCAACGCCGACCTGATCGTCGCGTCGATCGGCGACAGCTACGCGCTGGAATGGGTGGACATCCCCGATCCCGATCTCGACGGTTTCGCCGCACCGGCTGGTTTCCCTGATATTTCCGCCGGCGAGACCCTGAGCGGCCCGTTCGCGCAGGCCTGGAGCGCGGGCGCGCTGCGCATGAGCCGCGGCGAAGGCATCTGGTACGCGCACGGCAGGATGTTCATCGTCGACACCAGCACCGGCGTCGACGGCAGCGGCCGTCGCGGACGCGGCGAGGGTTCGGTGTGGGTGCTGGACCTGGCGCAGATGCGCATGACCGCGCTGTTCGTCAGCGGCAACCAACTCGCGGCGAACAACCCCGACAACGTGACCGTCAGCCCGCGCGGCGGTGTGGTGCTGTGCGAGGACGGCGGCGAAAGCCCGGACGGCAATGGCAACGGCTCGCGCCTGGTCGGCCTGACCCGCGACGGCCAGTGCTTCCACTTCGCGAAGAACGATGTCGAGCTGACCTCGACGCAGATCGCGAATGCAGGCAAGACCGTGGCCGAAGGCGATTACCGCGACAGCGAGTTCTGCGGCGCGTGCTGGGACCCGTCCGGGCGCACGCTGTTCGTGAACCTGCAGTCGCCGGGCATCACGCTGGCGATCACCGGACCATGGTGGAAGGGTCCGCTGTAATCGATCGTCCGAGGATGGCCGGCGTCATGCCGGCGGGTCGCGCAGGGACGCGCGGCCCGTGGCGCCGGAAACGCGGATTCAGGTAGGCGGCGCCGGGAGTTCGCTGACGCGCACGGCGGTGCCGTAGCACAACACTTCGGTGACGCCGGCCATCACCTCGGTGGCGTCGTAGCGCACGCCGATGATCGCGTTGGCGCCCATGCGATCCGCTTCGCGGCACATCTGGTCGAAGGCATCACGACGCGCCTGCTCGCACAGTTCGCGATAGAGACTGATGTCGCCGCCGAAGATCGTCTGGATGCCGGCGAAGAAATTGCCGACGACCGAGCGCGAACGTACGGTCAGTCCACGCACCACGCCGAAATTGCGCAACACGGGTTGCCCGGGAAGCTCCTGCGCGGTGGTGACGTGCGTGCGCTGCATGCGTGGCTCAGGCCTCGTCTTCCGGCGGCTGGTCGCCCACCGTCCAGAGGCGCTCCAGCGCGTAGAACTCGCGCACGCGCGGCAGCATGACGTGGACGACGACATCGCCCAGGTCGACGAGGACCCATTCGGCCTCGCGCTCGCCTTCCACGCCAAGGGGCAGGACATCGAGGTCCTTGACCTTGCGCACCACTTCGTCGGCGATCGACTTGACGTGGCGGGTGGAGGTGCCCGAAGCGATGACGATCCAGTCGCAGACGCTGGTCTTGCCGCGAACGTCGATCTCGACCACGTCCTTGGCCTTCAGGTCCTCGACGCCGGCGCGCACCTGCTCGAGCATGGCATCGACGGACGGGGCGGGTTTGGGCAGCACGGTCTTGATGACGTGCGCGTTGTTGCGGTTGCTCAAGAGCGATCCTCGCGGAAACTGGCCGGGATTATAGGCGATGACCACCCGGGACCCGGGCGGGGCGACGGACGGCGCGCGTCGCGGGGGACGCTGGCCGAGGGGCTCATCGGGTGGTTCATCGGGGCGGTGCAGGCGGCAGCACGATGGGCGTCGCGCCGTACAGGCCGCGGTCGACGATGTAGCGCGCCACCGGCAACGGCAGCAGGTGGTGCCAGGTCTCGCCGGCGGCGATCCGTCGCCGGATCTGGGTCGCCGACTCGGGATGCAGCGGTTGGCGCAGGCGAAGCACCTTGCCGCCGGGCGCGCCGCGCAGGGTATTGGCATCGAGCGTCCAGCGCCCGGCCACCAGGCGCGCCGTGGCCGGCGGCAGGTGTTCGTCGAGCGCGCTGCCGGGACGCTCCGCGACCACCCAGTGCGCACCGGCGAGCAGGGCTTCGGGTTCGCGCCACGTGGCGAAGCCGTGCAGGCTGTCGGCACCGATGACGAAGGCGATGGGCGCGTCTTCGCCGAACTTCGCGCGCAGTTCGCGCAGGGTGTCGATGGTGTAGCTGGGCGCATCGCTGGTCACGGCGCGGTCCAGTTCGCGGCGGTCCACACGCAGGCCCGCCTGACCTTCGATGGCCAGATCGAGCATCGCGGCGCGGTCCTCGGCCTTGGCGCCGGGCACGTCACGATGCGGCGGGTCGGCGGCCGGCATCAGCCAGATCGTCGTGCCCAGCGCCTCGCGCGCCGCGCGGGCGATGGCCAGGTGCCCGTTGTGCACGGGATCGAAGGTCCCGCCGTAGAACACGCGGAGCGGCTTGGGCAAGGCGGCGCCGGGCAACATCAGCCGCCCGCCCGTTTCGCAAGCAATTGCATGCCGCGCTGCTCGGCCATCGCCAGCAGCAGGCGCTCCAGCGCCAGCCAGGCGTCCGCCGGTTCTTCACCGATGCGCGGACGACCCTTGGCGATGCGGTCGACCTTGCCTGCCTCGGCGAGCAGGGCCTCCCAGCGTGCGGCGTCGTGGCGCTGCAGCGCGCGCCGGTAGACCGCCTGCTTCGAATCCCACACACGCTGCGCCTTGAACTCGTTGGCCAGGTTGCCGCCCTTCGCATTCACCCGGGCCAGCGCGGCGACGCGCTGCAATTCCATCACCAGCATGCCCATCAGCGCCGGCACGGCCTCGCCCTCGGCGCGCAGGCCGTGGAGCATGCGCAGCGCGTGCGCGCCCTGCCCGTTCAATGCCGCATCGAGCAGGCGGAAGATGTCAAAACGGGCAGCATCGGCGACGTAGGACTCCATCCGCGCCAGATCGATGGACTGACCATCGGAGAGCAGCGCGAGCTTGTCGATCTCCTGACCTGCGGCCAGCAGATTGCCCTCGACGCGCTCGACGAGCCGCTCGATGGCATCGCGATCGGCGCGCAGGCCGCGCGCGCGCAGGCGACGTTCGACCCATTCGGTCAATTCATGCGGCTTCAGCGCCCAGGCGATGGCGTGATGGCCGACGCGGGCGACCGCTTCGCTCCACTTGCCGCCATGCTGGCGGCTCCAGTCGTCGCCGGTGATCAGCAGCACCACGTCCTGCGGTGCCTGCGCGCAGAATCCGGAGATGACCTCCGCGCCCTCCTTGCCGGGCTTGGCCGAAGGCATGCGCACTTCGATCAACCGCCGCGAGGCGAACAGGCTCATCGCGCCGAAACTCTGCACCAGCCGGTTCCAGTCCGCATCTCGACCGTCGGCGTCGAAGACCTCGCGCTCGTCGATGCCCTCGGCGCGCGCCTGGGCGCGCACGGCATCGGCCGCTTCCAGCACGCGCAGCGTCTCGGGGCCGGCGATGAGGTAGACCGGGCGCAGCGGCTCGTTGGGCAGTTGCGCGATCAGGCGTTCGGGCGTGAGTTCCATCAGGGGGCCACGCGTCGGGGCCGCGCAGGGCGAATCAGGGACGTGTCCCGTTAGCGCCCGATCCGCGCAGCGCGGCATCGATGCGGCGCAGGATCGACGCGCTCATCTCGCGGCGCATCTCGCCGACCAGCAGTTCGCGCTCGCTGCCGCTGCCGACGGAGTCACCGGGCGGTGCGATGTAGTCGCGCGACAGTTCGACCGCCTGCTGCGGCACGATCACGCTGTCGTCGGCACGGCGCAGGCGGAACACCACCGCGTAGCGCAGGCTGTACTCCTGGGCACGACCCTGGGTGTCGACGGCGATCGGGATGTCGGCCCACTTTTCCGACAGCACTTCCAGCTTGGTCGCCTCGTCGGCCGCGGCGGCGGGCACCGCGCCCGCATGCTCCAGTGCACGCGCCAGCGAGGATGCCAGCGGGCTGTAGGGATCCTGTGCGGTCACCGCGACCGGGCCGAGGTCGGTCGGCAGTTCCAGCGCACTGCGCAGGTGGAAGCCGCAACCGGCGGTGGACAGGGCAAGCAGGAGGCCGAAGGCGATGCGGAGTCTGGTCATGGGTGGAGTCTGAGGGAGGGGCGCACGGGGGGCAAGCCGACCGGCGGGCGCGCGGCCCGCCGGATGCATGCGGCATTCACCCCGCCACGATGTTCACGATCTTGCCGGGCACGACGATGATCTTCTTCACCGCCATGCCTTCCATGAACTTGAGCACGTTCGGCTCGGCCAGGGCCATCGCCTCAATCTGGTCCTTCGGCGTCTGCACGCCGACCTCGATCGTGCCGCGCAGCTTGCCGTTGACCTGCACCGCCAGGGTCACCGCATCGCGCACCAGCGCGGCGGGATCGGCCTGCGGGAACGGCACGTCCTCGAGCAGCGTCTCGGCGTTGCCGAGCACCTGCCACAGGTGGTGGCAGACATGCGGCGTCACCGGATTCAGCAGCAGGACCATGGTCTGCAGGGTCTCGTGTCGCACCGCTCGGCCCTGCTCGCTCATGTCGTCGAACTTCGTGACATGGTTGAGCAGTTCCATCAGCGCCGCGATCGCGGTGTTGAAGCTGTGGCGGCGGCCGTAGTCGTCGCCGACCTTCTGGATCGCCTCGTGCAGCTGGCGGCGCATCGTCTTCTGCGCGGCATCCAGCGCGGCGGCATCGACTTCGGGATGGTCCGGCTGCGACGCGTGCGTGGTCACTTCGCGCCAGAAGCGGCGCAGGAAGCGCGACATGCCTTCGACGCCGGCCTCGTTCCACTCCAGCGACTGCTCCGGCGGCGCGGCGAACATCGAGAACAGGCGCACGGTGTCGGCGCCGAAGCGGTCGACCATGGCCTGCGGGTCGACGCCGTTGTTCTTCGATTTGGCCATCTTCTCGACCGCGCCGATCTGCACCGGCTGGCCGTCGGCACGCAGGGTCGCGCCGACGATGCGGCCCTTGTCGTCGCGCTGGACGTCCACGTCGGCCGGATTGAACCAGTCGTGCGGCGCGCCGGGATTCTCGCGATAGTAGGTCTCCGCGATCACCATGCCCTGGCACAGCAGGTTCACCGCCGGCTCGTCGCTGGCCACCAGGCCTTCGTCGCGCAGCAGCTTGTGGTAGAAGCGGAAATACAGCAGGTGCAGGATCGCGTGCTCGATGCCGCCGATGTACTGGTCGACCGGCGTCCAGTATTTCGCGCGATCGTCGACCATGTCGGCCGCGCCCGGCGAGGTGTAGCGGGCGTAGTACCAGCTCGACTCCATGAAGGTGTCGAAGGTGTCGGTCTCGCGCTCGGCCGGGCCGCCGCACTGCGGGCAGGTGGTCTTGCGCCAGTTCGGGTCCGCCTTGATCGGCGACAGCACCACGCCGGCGGCGAACGCGTCCTGCACGTCCTCCGGCAGCAGCACGGGCAACTGGTCTTCGGGCACCGGCACCGCATCGCACGACGGGCAGTAGATCACCGGGATCGGGCAGCCCCAGTAGCGCTGGCGACTCACGCCCCAGTCGCGCAGACGGAAATTGACCTTGCGAGCGCCCTTGCCCTCGGCTTCGAAACGCGCGGCCAGCGCGTCGAGCGCGCCGTCGAAATCCAGGCCGTCATAGTCGCCGGAATTGATCAGCAGGCCGCGCTCGGTATGCGCCGCGCGCTGCTCGATGCCTTCGAAATACTCGCGCACGACCGACACGGCCGCGTCGACCTCGACCACGTCCACCGGCGCGTGCGCGCCCAGCGCGACCGCCATCGGGTCGTCGTGACCGGCGAGATGCGAAGCGATTTCGGCCAGGGCGTCGCGCACCGAGGCCGGCACGATCACCGGCTTCACCGGCAGGCCGTAGGCCTTGGCGAATTCCCAGTCGCGCTGGTCGTGCGCCGGCACCGCCATCACCGCGCCGGTGCCGTAGCCCATCAGCACGAAGTTGGCGACATAGATCGGCACGTCCTCGCCGGTGACCGGGTGGATCGCCCACAGGCCGGTGGCCATGCCGCGCTTTTCCTGGGTCTCCAGCTCGGCTTCGGAGACGCCGCCCTGGCGCAGTTCAGCGAGGAACGCGGCCAGCTCGGGATTGGATTCGGCGGCCTTGCGCGCCAGCGGATGCTCGCCGGCGACGCTGATGAAGGTCACGCCCATCAAGGTGTCGGGACGCGTGGTGTAGACGGTCAGGGGCTCGGCTTGGCCATCGACGCGGAACTGGATCTCCAGGCCCTCGCTGCGGCCGATCCAGTTGCGCTGCATGGTCTTGACCGAGTCCGGCCAGCCCGGCAGCGCGTCGAGGCCATCCAGCAGTTCCTGTGCGTAGGCGGTGATCTTCAGGAACCACTGCGGGATCTCGCGCTTCTCGACCAGTGCGCCGGAACGCCAGCCGCGGCCGTCGATGACCTGCTCGTTCGCGAGCACGGTCTGGTCGACCGGGTCCCAGTTCACCACCGAGTTGCGGCGGTAGACCAGGCCCTTCTTCATGAGCCGGGTGAACATGCGCTGCTCGTGGACGTAGTAGTCCGGGCGGCAGGTGGCGAATTCGCGCGACCAGTCGATCGCGTAGCCCAGCGCCTGCAGCTGGCCGCGCATGTGCTCGATGTTGGCGTAGGTCCAGGCGGCCGGCGCGGTCTTGTTCTTGATCGCGGCGTTCTCGGCCGGCAGGCCGAACGCGTCCCAGCCCATCGGCTGCAGCACGTTGTGGCCGGTCATGCGCTTGTAGCGGCTGATGACGTCGCCGATGGTGTAGTTGCGCACGTGCCCCATGTGCAGCGCGCCCGAGGGGTACGGCAGCATCGACAGGCAGAAGAACTTGGGCTTGTCCGCAAGCTCCGTCACCTCGAAGGCGCGGGTGTCGCGCCAGAAGGACTGGGCGGCGGCTTCGACGGACTGGGGCGAGTACTGAGTGGACTCGGTGGGCTCAGTGGTTGCGGGCTCGGCGGACACGATGGCTTCTGGCACGTGGGAGAACCGCCAAGACTACCGCAGCCGCCCCCTCCCCCGCCAGAAAGCCGTCGAAAATCAAGCGCATGCCGCGCCTGCATGCCCCGGTCACATGCCCGGCACTGGCCCCGCACAGGTCCGTGGCCTCAACGGATCAGGTCGGCCTGGGTCGACGCCGTCCCGGTGAGCAGGCCGAAATGCCCGGTGACGAAGGTCTGTGTGCTGGTTTCGCCAGCGATCTGCGAACTGTGGACCCCGCCGACCGTGCAGACCCCGGTCGCGCAGACCACCTGGTCGCTCCAGGACTTGATCGAATGCATGCGCGCGCCGAAACGCTTGCCGGACAGCCCGGTCAGCAGCGGGCTGCCGACCGACAGCCCCCAGTAGCCGCAGGTGCTGGTCACGACGTTGAACGGATAGCTGCCGCAGCTCCACAGCCCGCGGAACGCGCCGGCGATGCCGACGAAGCTGTCGACGTAGCCCTTCGCGGCGATGCGGTCGATGACGCGCGCGGACAGCGTGGCGCCCATGGAATGACCGATCACGTCGATCTTCCCGGTGCACGACAGCGCGATCGCGTCGATGATCGCGTTCTCGACCGGCGTCTCCTCGCTGCCGCTGTGGTCGTTGCAGGCGGCGCAGGTCTTGCTGCCCCAGCTCGGCCGGAAGATCTGCGAGCTCGCGTAGCCGCGCCGCTGCAACTCGGCCACGGTATTGTCGAAATCCGCGGGCTTTCCTGTGTTGCCGTGCACCAGCACGACGTTGTCGACGCAGGCGGCGAGCGCCGCGCCGGACGAGAACAACAGGCTCAGGACCATCGCCACGCGCACGGCAAGACGTTTCATGCATCCACTCCCTGGCTGGATGCGGCGATGCTGCGCCGTGCCGGCACGCAACGGAATTGGACGATGGGGCATCGTGCGGCGCAGCAATCATCGCCACGTGCAAGCCCAGCAACGACACCATCCTGTCGGATACGACAGGGTGCACTTCAATCGAGGCGCGGTCGCTCGGGAGTACAGTACCCCTGCCGATCATCGGCACCCGCATCCAAGCAGGCTCATGCCCCACCGGTCACGCGCATCGTCCAATGCTTCCTCGGCGGGACAGCCCGGCGAACGTGACAGCGACCTGTCGAACCTGCTGCGGCTGGCCGCGGCGATCTGCGCGACCCCGATCGCGCTCGTCCTGCAGCAGAAGGCACCGGGCAAACCCGGCCGCATCACCGGGTACGGGCTGGCCGCAGGCGAACACAAGGGCATGGCGTCGCGCTGCCTCGAAGCGCTCGGCAACCGCGAGGCGGTGTGGCTGGAGGACGCATCGAAGGCCCTCCCGCGGGCGACCGCCGCCATGCCGCGCTTGCGGCACCTGGCCGCAGTGCGATTGCGCGGACGCGATGGCGCCACGCTGGGGGCACTGTGCGTGGCGGCCCACGATCCCCGCCCCGAAGACACGTCGCGGATCGCCGCGCTGCGCCTGCTCTCCCGGCAATGCGTGGTCTGCATCGAACGGGAGCAGGCGATCGCGCGAGCCGATAGCACGCAGGCGGCCGGGTCGCGCGCATCCGCGCTGGTCCGCACGCTGCTGAGCACCGGCCTGGATGCGTTCGTCGTCGTCGATCGCACGGGCGCCATCACCCATTTCAATCCCGCCGCCGAGGCCCTGTTCGGCCAGCCCGGCGCGCAGGCGCTGGGCATGGACATCGCAGACCTGCTCCTGCCCGGCGCGCAGCGCAGCGAACTGATGCGCAGCCTGCGCGCGGGCATGCCGGCCACCACCATGCATCGCAGCGACCTGGAAGGGCTGCGCGCGGACGGCGGCGTGTTCCCGATCGAACTGGTGGCGGCCCGCGCCGAGGGCGACGACAGCGACGCCATGGTCATCTGCCTGCGCGATGCGACGGGACAGAAGCGCGCCAGCGCGCGGATCGAAGCGGACCTCCGCGCCAAGACGGACTTCCTGTCGCGCCTCAGCCACGACATCCGCACGCCGCTCAACGGCATCATCGGCCTGACCGACCTGTCGGTGGAAGCCGAGAACGGCGAGGACCGCGACCACTACCTGCGGATGATGCGCGAAAGCGCCCACGGCCTGCTCGAGACCGTCAACAGCATCCTCGATTACTCCAAGATCGACTCCGTCGGCATCGAACCGGTGATGCGCAGCTTCAGCCCGCAGACCGCGCTGACCGAAACCCTGAAGACGCTGGCGGCCCGCGCGCGCGACAAGGGCCTGGACTTCCGCGTCATCCATCGCGTGCACGACCTGGGCCGGGTGATCGGCGACCCGGGTTTCCTGCGCCAGATCGCCTACAACCTGGTCGGCAACGCGATCCGCTTCACCGACCAGGGCCACGTGCGCGTCACCGTGCGCAGCGCCGCCGCCGCCGACAGCCGCGTGGCCTTCACGCTCGTGGTCGAAGACAGCGGCATCGGCATTCCCGAGGACGAACACGAGCGCATCTTCGAGGCGTTCACCCAGGCGCACGAAGCCGCATCGCAGCACCGCATCGGCACCGGACTGGGACTGGCGATCACCCGGCGGCTGGTGGAAGCGATGGGCGGTCGCATCGAGGTCGACAGCACGCCGGGCAGCGGCAGCACCTTCACCGTGCACCTGGCCTTCGAGCAGGACCACCACACCAGCGAGGAAGTGGCCGGGGTCGAGCACAGCATCGGCGAACAGGGACAGTTGCACGTGCTCGTGGTCGACGACAACGACACCAACCGGCTGGTTGCGGGGCGCCTGGTGGCGCGCAGCGGCTATCGCGTCACGGAAGCCGCCGCAGGCCCGGAAGCGATCGAGATCGCCGCCAAGGACCGGCCGGCGCTGGTGCTGATGGATCTGCGCCTGCCGGGCATGAACGGCCTCGAGGCGATGGCCGCGATCCGCGCGCTCCCGGGCTGCGCCCATGTGCCGGCGATCGCCCTCACCGCGCATGCGCTGGTCGGCGATCGCGATCACTTCCTGATGATGGGCATGGAAGGCTACGTGGCCAAGCCGTTCAGCGGCGAAGCGCTGCTGGCGGAAATGGATCGGGTGCTGGGCATGGCGCGCGTGCGCCGGAACCGGGCACCGATCTCCGCGTCAGGCGACAGCGGGCGCTTCTCGCGTCTGCTCGACAGCCTCGATGGCAATCCGCGGCTGTTCGCGATCATCGCGCGCAAGGCGGCGCAGGAATTCCGCGCGGCCGCCGACGATCTGCCGGTGCGGCTCCAGCAGCGCGACTGGGCCGCGCTGATCGAACAGGTGCACAGGCTCAAGGGCAGCTGGCCACTGTACGCCGCGCCGGGCCACGCCATGCTGGCGGACCGCTGCATGGGGACGGTCTCGCGCAGGAACGCCGCGGCCACGCGCGAGCCGCTGGCCGTGTTCTGCACCGCGCTGAAGGAAACCGCACTGGCGCTGGAACAATGGCTGGAACACCACAGGAGAACGCAATGAACATGGACGCGCGGCGGAGGGTCGTGCTCGTCGAAGACGACGACCTTCAGGGGACGCTGCTGGAACTGTACCTTCGCGAGCATGGCCTCGACGTGGAGCGCGTGTGCCGCGGCGATGTCGCGCCTGCGCTGATCCTCGACAGCCAGCCGGACGCGGTGATTCTCGACATGATGCTGCCCGGCAAGGACGGGTTCGAGGTCTGCCGCGAGGTACGCACTGGCTACCTCGGTCCGATCCTGATGCTGACCGCGCGCTCGGAGAACCTGGACCAGGTGCTCGGGCTGGAACTGGGCGCCGACAATTACCTCGTCAAGCCGGTGGAGCCGCGCGTGATCCTCGCGCACCTGCGCGCCAGCATGCGCCGCCCGCAGGCCGCGCCGCCCGCAGGCGAAGCGCAGGCTCTGCGCTACGGACGATTTTCGATCAACCGCGCCAACCGCAGCGTGCACCTGGGCGATGAGGAAGTGCCGTTCAGCACCGCCGAATTCGAACTGCTGTGGCTGCTGGCCAAGCATGCCGGCTCGATCCTCAGCCGCGACGAGATCAAGCGCGCGCTGCACGGCATCGACCACGACGGCCTCGACCGCTCGATCGACATGCGCATCTCGCGGCTTCGCCGCAGGCTCAGCGACGATGCCGAACACCCGACCCGCATCAAGACCGTGCGCGCGCGCGGATACCTCTTCAGCAAGACCGACTGGGACTGAGGCCGATCCGGGCCGCAACGTCGCTGCGCTGCGTTCAAGGCTCCAGCACCACGCGCACCACGTCGCCGTAGTCTTCGGCGGGCAGGTCGCGATAGTCGTCGCCGCGGATCGTCGCGACCAGCGGCAGTTCGATGGGCGTGCGGAACCCGGTGCCGATGCCCGAGAAGGCGTCCGCAGACAGCGCGTACGGCAGGAAGGCGCCGCCACCGCGCATGCGCCGACGCCCGGCCGCGGCGTCGTAACCCTCGCCGTTGTCGATGGTCAGGCGGTAGTCCACGCCCCGCGTGCACAGCAATCGCACCGCGCCGCCGGCTTCGACATCCACCGGTCGCGACGGGTCGAGGTCGCCGAAACGGATGTCGTCCACCGATGCGATCTTGCACACGCCCAGCACCGTGGCGCTCACGCGCAGCGTCGCTGCGTCGCCGGCATGCGCCTGCGCGCAAGCGAGCGCGAAAACCATCGCCAGCGACCGCCAAGTCCATGCGCGCGCCCGGCTCATGGCAGCACCGTCAACACGACGTCATCGTGGTAATCGCCGACCCAGGCGTCCTGCAGCGGCTCGATGCGCGCGTGGACCGAAACCACCGCGCGACCGCGCAAGGTGGCGCCGACGAGCATGCCCGCGCCGCGATCGGTCCACAGCCGCGTGGCAGCGGCATCCTGGTAGAGGTTGTAGCGCAGGATCGCCGGACGGAAGGCATGCTGCATGGCGCGTGCTTCGACCGATCCGGACGTGGCGCTCGGGCCGAGCGCGAGTTCGAACTGCAGTTCGCCGGCATCGCAGCGCAGCTCGATGTCGTAGCCCTGCACGACGACCGCAGGCGTCGAGGGGTCGTAATTCCCCAGCACCAGCGCACCGGCCCAGATCGTGCAGGCGGCCGATGCGCGGCCGCTGCCGGCGAGCATGCAGACCGCCAGCAACAGCGCGGCGAAGTGCGGGTCAGGGCGACGGCGCACAGGCCACCTCGCCCAGGTCGGTGAAGGCCGGTGCGGTCGGATCGATGCGAAGCACGGCGCGGCAGCGGAGGGACATGTTGCGTGCATCCAGCACGAATTCGCCGGGCGCCAGGCCGTCCAGGTAGAAATCGCCGTCCGGCCCGGTGCTGGTGGTCACGTCGCGGCCATCGATGACGGTTCGCAGCACGGCGGACGCGACCGCGACGCCGTCCGCCGTCGCCAGGCGCAGCCGGCCACCCGCGCTGGTGACGCGGGAGGTGCGGAAGCGCGCATCGACGCCGATGCGCGTCCGTGACGTCACGTCGATCGACATCGCATCGAGCAGCACCTCGATCGGGATGTCGCGATCGTCGAGCCGCACCTGGTTGCGGATGTAGGGCGCCAGACCCGGCAGCAGCAGGCGTCCGTCGTCGCCGGTGCGGCCTGCGAAGCCGTTGTTGCGGTACACGCGCACGCCCGCCAGCCCGCCGGTGTCCACCAGCGCGAAGCCGTCGCGGATGGGTCTGCTCGCGCGCACGGCACCGGACACCAGCGACACCGCGCCGCCGAGTTGCACGCCGAGCGCGGCCCCCGCGCCGCTGCCGCCATCGCGCTGCCGCAATTGCAGGGCGAGCTCGGCCGCATGGAAATCGCGCCGCGCCATCACCTCCACGCGTCGCGCCGGCCCGTCCTGCTCGAAGCTGCCACGGATTCCCCAGCCGCCCTCGGCGGGCATCCCGCGCTCGACCGCCATCGCGAGGCGGTCGGCGTCCGGTGCGCGACCGGCATCGATCCCGCCGCTCCAGCCCTGTCCCAGGTCGAACTGGAACCGCAGTTGCAGTTCGTTGGCGTCGCGCCCGCTGTCGAACGTGCGCGAAAACCGCGCGCCGAACGCGATGCGATCGAACAGCCGGGCGCTGTACCGGAAGCCGAGACCGGTCGTGGACGCATGGTCGTCGCGCACGCTCCGTTGCAGCGACAGCGACAGCGACTGGCGGCGCGGCAGGCCGAGCGACAGCGCGAGCCCGGTGCGGCGCGTCGGAAGCAGGCCTTCGATCGGTGTCGGGCCACCCGGCATGCGCCCGAAGTCGGGGCTGCGTCGCCAGTGTTCCGCCGAAAAGGTGAACGCGCCGGCGGTGAACGCGTAGTCGAGCGACGACGTCGACCCGGCAACACGACCTTCGCCCTCGACGTTGGCGACGCTGCGCGCGTACTGCGCATGGAAGGTTCCCGCACGCCCGAGCACGAGGACGCCGTCGGACGACCACGCGCGATACGCGCGGGTCGCTTCCAGGCCCACGCCCAGCGTGACGGCATCGGTCAGGCCGTAGCGGTGGTATCCGGTGAACATGGCCGTGCCGGAGGCGACGCCCTGCGCGGCCGCGCCACGTGGGGCGGCAAGCGTGTACTCGAACTCGTGCAGGCCGCGGCGCAGGGGAAGATCGCTGAAGTAGTGCGGCAGCAGGATGTCGCGACGACCGCCGAAGGCATCGGACAGCACCACGCGCACGTCGTGCAGGCCGGAGAAATAGGTCAGTTCGCGCAGGTCGTAGGCGCCCGGCGCGATGCGCACGCTGCGCAACAGCGCGCCGTCCAGGTAGATATCGGCCGTCGACGGCCCGTCCACCGTGCCGGCCCAGGCGAACGTGGGCGGCGCCGAAAAGCCGGGACGCAGGTCGAAGCGACGCGCGACCCGGATGCCGGTCGCTTCGCCCAGGCGCCCGGACGGCAGTCGTGACGCCGGCAGGTCGCCCACGCTCAGGCGCACCATGGCCCGTGGCCAGTCGCGTTCGGCGAAGGTCCGCCAGCGACGGACGTCGAATGTGCCGCCGTCGGCGAGGGCCGCATGTTCGCTGCGCACCGACCAGCCGGCGAACGCGGCATTGAAGGCCAGGTCGGCGGACAACACCTGGCGCGAGCGGTCCGCGCGCAGGCCGAGTTCGTAATCCATCCAGGCGTGCGCCGGCAACGACGGCGCCGGAGGCTGATCCACGCCCGACGACAGGTCGATGACCTGGCGACCGAGCAATTCCGGCGCGAACGTGAGCGTCACGCGCAGCGCGTCGATGTCGAGCAGGATCGCGACGAGCGGCGACGGCGCCAGCCGGACATAGGCCACGCCATCACGACTGCCTTGCGGGAGGGGTCCCGCATCGATGCCCAGCGCGGCGAAATCGGTGGCGGACAGCCACAGCGGTCGCGCAGGCGCCGACGGCCCGTCCACCTGGACCAGCGCCACCACCTCGCCGCGACTCACGCCATTGACCAGCAGCTCGAGCATCACCGCATCTCCTTCCGGTACGGACGCCTCGGTCTCGCCGGCAGGCGGCGCGGGATCATCCGGCCAGAAGGCGCCGGCCGGCGACGGCAGCAGCACGGCTGCCGCCAGGACGACCATCCCCGCGATCGCCGGCCAAGCGATCACCGGCCACACGATTGCCGGCCGTGACGCCGTCGAACCTGCGGAGCCGGGGCGCATCGCTCGGCCTCGCACGGTCGTCAGCGTGCGCAGGCCGCATCGAATCCCGTCATCGCGCCACCGGCATCGAGCTTCAGCGGAATCCGTCCGCTCGTGCAGGCCAGCGTACCGACCGGGATCCGCAACTGCTTGCGCACGCCCGGGAAAACGTAGCGCCCCGGGATGTTCTGCGCGATTTCCGTTCCGTCGCCGGACACGACGCGGGAGAGGCGCACGCGCGAACGGCCGCGGTTGTCCACGGTCACATCGAGTCCCTCGCCGACACGTGCCTGTTCGACCACGAGCTGGCTTTCCGCGCCTTCCGGCGTCAGGAACACCGGCACGCCGATGCTCACCAGCACCGACAGCCGCGCGCCCTTGCCGGCATCGGGATCCTCCGGCCGCGGCAATTCGTCGACGAACAGCCGGTATGCGCGTTCGGAGTCCTGCGCGACCGCACCGACGCCCAGGCGCACGATCTTCTTGTCGCCCGGCTGGAGGTCGAGCCGCTTCGGGAAGAACATCAGGTCGCTGCTCTCCTCGTACACGTCGGCACCCTGGGCATCCTGCGTCCAGCGCATTGCACGCACGCGCAGCGAAATGGGCGCCTTGTCTTCGTTGGTGATGGTCAGCACGTCGCTGCGACGCTGCTGGGTCAGCTGGAAATCGAGCGGGCTGACGCCGTAATTGCCGGCGTACGCCGACGGCAGCGCCAGCAGCAGCGCCAGCAAGACGGACTGGCGCGAAACGTTCCGGTGGATCGGGCTCATGCGCAGACTCCTGTGCAGATGGCCATGGTCGGGTGTCGGGAAACGGCGGACGGGTGGGAGCGCGCTGCCCGCGCACCCGTCCCCTGCTCCGTTACGGCGTCACCGTGAAGCGGAGGGTGTCGGCATAGGCATCCGCCGGCAGGTCGCGGTAGTCGTTGCCGGCCACGCTGGCAGCCAGTGCGACCGTGATCGGGTTGCTGAAGCCCTCGCCGACGCCTGCGAAGGCATCCTGCGCCAGCGAATAGGTCAGGAAGCTGTCGCTCGAGTCGGCCTTCATGCGGCGCTTGCCACCATTTTCGTTGCGGCCCATGTCGGCGCTCAGCGCGTAGTCGACGCCCTTGGTGCACTTCAGGACCACGGCGCCGTCACCGTCGACATCGGTCGCATTCGCCGGATCGAGGCTGCCGAAGTTGATGTCCTGGGTTTCGATGATCTTGCAGTTGTTCAGCACCGCGGCGGTGACGCGGACGTCGGCGCCATCGGCCGCCGAGGCCTGGCCGATGCCGGCGGTGCCGAGGACGAGGATCGAAGCGAGAGCGAGGCTGATGTTGCGGATGTTCATGAGAATTCCCCCTGAGGAATGGCGTTGGATGTGCCGGCTGTCTGCCGGTGCGATCGTCGACCGCAGGGATACTCTGCTCCCGGGCACCGGGAATGTCTGTCGTGCCTGTGTCCGCATTGGGTAACGGACTGTAACGCGCCCCGCGAAGCGGATTTGAGGGCCGCGTCGCGCGCACCACCATGCAGGCGTGACGCCTCCACGCGAGGACAACATGCCGAGGCGTCTCGCCGGGGTTTCGCTCATGACGGGCACTCAGGGATCGATCACGATCGGCGTGCCGGTCGGCACGAGCGACCACACCTCTTCCATCTGCTTGTCCATCAGCGCGATGCAGCCATCGGTCCAGTCGCGCCAGTAGCCCGGCGGCGTGCCGCCATGGATCACGATGTCGCCGCCCGGATCCACGCCGCGCGTGCGCGCCTGCGCGCGATCGGCGGCATTGGGATAGGAAATGCGCAGCGAGAGATGGAACGCGCTCTTCGGATTGCGGTAGGTGATGGTGTATCGCCCTTCGGGCGTGCGTTCGTCGCCCTGCTGCCGCTTGTGTCCGCGCGGCTGGTCGCCGAGGCGGATGCTGTAGCTGCGGATCACCTTGCCCTTGCGCAGCAGGTCCATGCGTCGCTGGTGCTTGACCACGTGGATTTCATCGGCACGCTCGGCGACCGGCGCCAGGGGCGGCGGCCAGGCGGCCGATGCCGGCATCGCGATCATGCCCGCTGCGATCGCGGCTGCCGCGAGCAACGCCCGCGCTACCATCCGGCGGCGCGCGAGGGCGACCGATGCTCTGAAGAGGACATCCCGGAACATTCCAGCCATGGCACCTCCGATCATGGGCGACGACGCGAGGATAGACCGGGCGGTGAACTTTCTGCACGCAGCGTTGCGCAATGCAGATCACCGGGCTCGACACACGCATCGGCACATCGGTACATCCATGCAGCACGCGCATGGGCAGGCGCATCTGCAGGCCCACGAAAAAGCCCCGCCGGAGCGGGGCTTGGTGGGTGTCGCGCATCGCCTGGTGTCAGGCGACCGGAGTCACGCCAGCGGCCTGCGCGCCCTTCGGACCGGTCGTCACGTCATAGCTGACGCGCTGACCTTCCTGCAGGCTGCGGAAGCCCTTGGCATTGATCGCAGAAAAGTGCACGAACACATCGGCACTGCCATCTTCGGGGGCAATAAAGCCAAATCCCTTGGCGTCGTTGAACCATTTCACTGTTCCGTACGGCATATTCCTAATGACCTCGAATTGGATGCGGTGGCGTGCGGTCTCGCAACTCCTGCGTGCGCACGGGGGCGAGTATGCCTGAGCGTTTCCGTCGCGCAAGTAGAGGCGCGTCGAACTGCGACCAACGGCGCCATCGCCCGCGGGCATATGAATCCGCGACAACGCGTCGCTGGAGATCAGCCTTCGGCGAGCAGCGCCGACAGCAACGGCCCGAGCCCCGCACTCGCGGCATCCACGTTGGCGAGCACGTCCTGCAGCGTGATCTGTTCGTCGGGATCCGGACCCGCGCCTGCGGCCCAGTTCGCGATGATCGCGAGGCACGCGTAATCCAGTCCCAACTCGCGCGCGAGGCCTGCTTCCGGCATGCCGGTCATGCCCACCAGATCGCAGCCGTCGCGACGCATGCGCGCGATTTCCGCCTTCGTTTCCAGGCGCGGCCCCTGGGTCGCGCCATAGCAGCCACCATCCACCACGGCGACGTTCGCGCGCGATGCGGCCTGCAGGATTTTCCCGCGAAAAACAGGGGTATACGGGTCGCCGAAGTCGACGTGCAGCACCTCGGTACCGGGCTCTTCGCACAGCGTCGAGATGCGTCCCCAGGTGTAATCGATGATCTGGTCCGGACAGGCGAGCACGCGCGGGCCGAAACGCTCGGTGATGCCGCCGACGGTATTGAGCGCGAGCACGCGCGTGGCGCCGATCGCCTTGAGCGCCGCGAGATTCGCGCGGTAGTTCACCTTGTGCGGCGGCACCGAATGCCCTTCGCCATGGCGTGCAAGAAATGCAACACGCGTGTTGGCGAATGTGCCGATACGCACCGGTCCGGACGGTGTCCCGTAAGAAGTGACAGGTTGGATCGTCTGCACATCCTGCAGATCCGCGAGCTTGTACAGCCCCGTGCCGCCGATGATCGCCAATGCGATCGCGCCATCGTGCACAGTGGTTTCGATCGACATCGTCAATCCTTCAGCGCGTAGATCGCGGGCAGGTTGCGGCCCTGCTCGCGGTAATCCATGCCGTAGCCGAACACGTAGCGGTCCGGGACCTCGACGCCGACGTAATCGGCCGCGATGCCGTCGACGCAGCGCTCGTGCACCTTCACCGCGAGCACTGCGACGCGTACCTCGTCGGCCCCCTGGTCCTCGCACCAGCGCTTCACCGCGAGCAGCGTGTGGCCTTCGTCGAGGATGTCGTCGGCGAGCAGCACGCGACGTCCGCGCATCGGCGTCGCCGGGCGATGCAGCCACGCCAGCCCAGAGCCCGAGGTATTGCCGCGATAGCGCGTGGCATGCAGGTAATCGAATTCGAGATCGAGGCCGCGTTCGCCCAGCGCGAACGCAAGCTGCGCCGCGAACGGCATGCCGCCGTGCATCACCGTGATGAACAACGGCGGCGATGCGTCGCCGGCATGATCGCCCGTGTATTCGGGCGCGATGGCGTCGGCCATGCGCGCGATCGCGGCTTCGAGCGTGGCGCGATCGTGGATCACGTCCGCCGCAGGCAGCACTTCGGCCAGGGTGGGCGCGGTCACGCCAGCGGCTCCACGTCGGCAGCCAGGTCGGCCTGCGCGCGCGCGTAGCGCGCATCGGCCAGCAGCGGGCCCCAGGCGTGCTCGCCGCGCCCCATGAGGCTGGCGCAGATGTCCTGCGTCAGCGCGCGTCCCTTCACCGCGTCGAGCGATTCCTCGACCAGTTCCGGATGGCAGACCAGCACCACGTCGCAGCCGGCATCCAGGTGCGCGTCGATGCGCTGCTTGATGCCGCCAGCGGAGAAAGCTGCGGCCATGCCGATGTCGTCGGAGAAGACCACGCCGCGGAAACCCATTTCCTTGCGCAGGATCGTGTCGATCCAGAACGGCGAATAGCCTGCGGGTTCCGGCGCGACCTGCGGATAGGTCACGTGGGCCAGCATCACCGCTTCGGCGTTCGCCGCGATGCCGGCCGCGAACGGCACCAGGTCCGTCGCACGCAATTCGTCGAGCGTGCGCTGGTCGACCGCGACATCGAAGTGCGTGTCTTCGCGCACGGTGCCGTGGCCGGGGAAGTGCTTGATCGTCGCGGCCATGCCCGCGGCATGCATGCCGCGCACATAGGCATGCGTGAACGCGGAGACGATCTCCGGCTCGGTCGAGAACGCGCGGTTGCCGATGGCGAGATTGCCGCGCCCCAGGTCGACCACCGGCGCGAAGCTCAGGTCGACGCCGGTCGCGCGCACTTCGCTGGCCATCAGCCAGGCGTGCTCTTCGGCCAGCGCCAGCGCGCGCGCGGCATCGCGGGCGTACAGGCGACCGAAAGCCTCCAGCGGGGGCAGCGCGCTGTAGCCTTCCTGGAAACGCTGCACGCGACCGCCTTCCTGGTCGACGCAGAGCAATTGGGGGCGCGCGGCGGCCTCGCGGATGGCGGCGGACAGTTCCGCGACCTGGGCCTTCGAAACGAAGTTGCGCTTGAACAGGATCACGCCGGCGCAGGCATCGTGCTGCAGCCAGTCGCGCTCCTGCGCGGTGAGTTCGGTACCGGCGACGCCGATTACGAGCATGGGGAGGACTCTCTTGAGTGAAGGTCGACCCCGCTCCGTTCCCGGAGGAGGCCACTGCAGCGGGACCGGCCGGCGCCGGCTTGCGCGTCCACCGGAACGGGCCCGCCCCCGTTCCGGCCGCGACACATCCATGGGTCGCCGATCATGGGGGCTCGGATCACGGGTTCGCCGATCATCCGCCGCCTGCGCGCTCGTCCTCGCTCCATCGCGAGTACGGGCGCGAGGCCAGCGCGAGATTGTAGTAACGCGAGGCATCGGTGACTTCGGCCCCGAGCCAGTCCGGCCGTTCGAAGACCTCGTCGGCCGAGGACAGCTCGACCTCGGCCACCACCAGACCGGCGTTCTCGCCCAGGAACTCGTCGACTTCCCACAGGTGATCGCCGTGCTCGACCAGATGCCGGCGCTTGTCGATCAGCCCGCCCACGCACAGCGCCAGCAGCGCGCGCGCATCGTCCACCGGGATCACGTAATCGAATTCCTGGCGGGTATGGCCCAGCTCGCGGGACTTGAGGTTGAGGTGGGCTTCGTCGCCCTCCAGGCGCACGCGGACCGACGCGCGCTGGCCGCCGGTGTCCATGGCGGCCTGGTCGTTGAGGTATCCCTGCGCCATCGGCACCACACGATGGGCCTGCGCGCGCCAGCGGTCGTCGACCACCAGGAATTTGCGTTCGATTTCGACAGCCACGCTCGGTTCGCGTCCTGATCCTGCCTACGGGCCGACTATTCTAGAACTTCCTCGCGCCAGTCCCGCATGAAGCCGACGATTTCGACGCAGTTTCCGCCGGCATACCGCCTGTCAGGGAGTCCGCAGGGCGGGTTCCGGGCCATCGTCGCATGCCGTAGTGGCGTGTTAGGATGAAAACGGTTGCCTGGCATTAGCGAATTTTTAACATTCTCGGCCCGCCTGGCGAAACCGACGAACGCCGATCGTCCACGACAAACAGGACACATGCCATGAGCGAAACCCCCAGGGAAAGTGCCTTTCAGGCGCCTTCGGACGAATCCGCCCCAGCCGGCAAGGACGACAGCGGTTCGATGTCCATGGATTTGCTGGATACACCCGGCAGCGACGGCACGGCCGACGCGACGTTGGGTCTCGACAGCGGAGATGGCGGCACGATGCTGCTGCCTCACGAACGCAAGCTCCCCATGTCCGAGCAGCGACGCATCGCTGCGGGGCGCAAGCATTATGGCGATGGCATCGACGAAGACGACAAGCAAGCGCTCGGCGGTGGTGGTCGACGCGGCGGCGGTCGTGGACGCTGGCGTGGCCAGCAGGGTGACGGCGGCATCGATGGAGACAGCCATCGTGGACGCCATGGCGGCGGTGGCGCACGCGGCGGGCATGGCGTCGCACCAGCGACCCCGCGCGGCGGCGGGATGCCTCCACGATTCGAGGGCGATCCCGAAAGCACCGCGGACACGAGCGGCGGCACCCACTTGGGCCACAAGGAGAACGCGGCCGAGACCGGGAGCGCGTCTGGTGGCACGCCTGTCGAGAAGGATACGGCCACGCAGGCAGCAATCACGGACGCACCGCGCGATACGCAGGCCATCGCATCTGCCGGGACGATAGAAGCAGCGGGAGTGGTGCGGCTGGACGATCCGGCGCACGCTCAAGCGCCGCTGTACGACACCACCTTGAAGGCGGTCGCGGAGCTGGCGCCCGCGCCTGCGGCACTCAGCCCGCAGGAGCAGGCCAATGTTGCGGCCGCGCTCACTGCACAGATGGCGAACAGCACTGCCTTCGCATCGCAGCTCGCGGATCCATCGCAGGTTTCTTTCGGCGTCGCGCAGAACGGCGAGCGTCTTTTCGCGATCAATCACGCGGTGCCTGATGCGCTGAACGCGGTCCATGTCAGCGTCGATCTTCAACAGGCGCGCCAGCAGACGGTCGATGTCAGCAGTGCGCAGGTGGATCCGGCCAGGGTCGTGCATGAGATCGCACTGCAGGATCCTGCGGCGCAGATGCAGGCGCAGCAGCATGCGCCGCGCCAGGTCTGACGATCAGGAGCCCGGCACCATCCGCGACGGGCTCCTCACTTCGGCTCGAACACCGCGATCGATTCGACGTGCGCGGTGTGCGGGAACATGTCCATCACGCCGGCTGCGGTAAGCGTCCAGCCACGCTCGTTGACCAGGTAGCCGGCGTCGCGCGCCAGCGAGCCGGGATGGCAGCTGACGTAGACGATGCGCTTCAGGCCCTTCAGCGACAGTTGCTTGAGCACGCCATCGGCACCCGAGCGCGGCGGGTCGAGCAGCAGGCGGTCGAACCCGGCCTTCATCCACGCATGTCCGGACAGGTCCTGCGCCAGATCGGCGGCATGGAACTGCACGTTGTCCAGCGCATTATGCGCGGCATTCTCGCGGGCGCGGGCGACAAGCCCGGCCTCGCCTTCCACGCCCACGACCTCGCGCGCCACGCGCGCCAGCGGCAGGGTGAAATTGCCGAGGCCGCAGAACAGGTCGAGCACGCGGTCGTCGGGCTGCACGTCGAGCAGGTCCAGCGTCCGCGCGATCATCTTCTGGTTCAGTCCGGCGTTGACCTGGATGAAATCCAGCGGCCGGAAATTCAGTTCCACGTTCCACTGCGGCAGCGCGAACGACAGCGGCACCTGCTCAGGCCACAACGCATGCACCGAATCGATGCCGCCGGGCTGCAGGAAGATCGCGAAGTCGTGTTCCTTCGCGAACGCGACCAGCGCATCGCGATCGCGCTCGCCCAGCGGATTCAGATGGCGGAACACCAGTGCCACGGTCGCGTCGCCGGCGATGAATTCGATCTGCGGGATGTCGCGGCGCGCGTCCATGCCGTCGACCAAGGCCGAGATCGCGCCGAGTTTCATGCCGATCTGCGGGATCACGGTATGGCATTCGCCGAGGTCGGCGACGAAGCGCGGATCGGATTCGCGGAACCCGACCAGGGTCTTGTCCTTCTTCTCGACGCGTCGCACCGACAACCGACCCTTGCGGCGATAACCCCAGGCCGCATCGGTCAGCGGGGGGAGCAGCGTGCCCGGCTGCACGTGGCCGATGCGCTGCAGGTTGTCGAGCAGCACCTGTTGCTTGTAGAGGATCTGCCGGTCTTCGGCCAGATGCTGCAGCACGCAGCCGCCGCAGGTACCGAAATGCGGGCAGCGTGCATCGACGCGATCCGGCGACGCGGCCAACACCTCGACCTTGGCCGCCTCGTCGAAATGGCGCGACTTCGCAGTCTGCTTGGCCATCACCCGCTCGCCCGGCAGCGCGCCGGACACGAAGATCGCCTTGCCCGCATGCGCCGAGCCCTCCGGCCAGCGGGCCACGCCCCGGCCGTCGTGGCTCAGGTCGAGGATGTCGATGGGAAACGGGGTCTGGTCGATGCGGTTGCGGGCCACGGGCAGGATCTGTGAGCTGGCGAGCCGGCGATTGTCTCATGTCCGGACGCGACGACGCCCGCCGGAAGGCGGGCGTCCAGGTGATGCGGGAGCGCGTCGTGAGGCGCGCTTATTTCTGCTTCCACGCCCCGCCGCGCTGATACCACCAGCCACCACGGGCGCTGTCCACCCACTGCTTGGCGAACACGGTGCGGATCTGCCCTTCCCATTCCGGATGGCCATTGGCGACGGCGATCTCGCGGTAGACGGCCTTGCGGTCACGATTCTCGTCGGCGACCGCGTTGTTGACCGGCACGCGGTCCTTGAGCTGCAGCGCGGCGGCATCGCGGACCACGACCAGGCCATCCTCGGTGAAGCCGAGTGCGCCGGAGTCGAAGTGCGGGCGCAGGGCGCTGTCGAAGCGCTGCTCCATGCGCGCCTGAATCGCGGTGATCGCCGGCGTCTTGATGTTGAAGTCGGGCTGCGACTGGGCGTGGGCCGGGGCGATGCCGATCAGCATCAGGGGATCGAAGCGCGGCAGCTCCAGGGCCATGCCGCCACCACTGCCGCCATCGGGCTTGGCCGGCTGCGCGGCCTGGTCGAGCACCTTCTCGACGAACTCCTTGGCCGCTTCACGGGCTTCGGCCGCAGGGAAATACACATTGATCGTGACGCAGGCCGTCAAGGCCAGCGCGGCGACGGTGGAGGCACCCAGCAAACGGAACATCTTCGCTCTCCCGAGAAGTTGGCGGTGGATCATTCCACCACCGGTTTGAGGTCGCCGCTGCCGACCGCCTGGAGGCGCTCGACGAGGGTCGGCCAGTCCACCTGGCGGTTGAAGCCCACCACGTTCAGGCGCGGAACCCCCGCGCCTTCGACGATAGTAAATCCACCCGGACCTGAACCTGAACCTGAACCTGAACCTGAACCTGAACCGGAACCGGAACCGGAACCGGAATTGGAGGCGCCATCGAGGCCGGACATCGCGCAGACCTGGTTCTGCAGGCGGCAGGCGATGCCGATGCGGCGATAGCCGAAGTCGTCGAACAGGCCGATCAGCTGGCCCTGCAGGCTGGTGACGAACGAGGCATCGCCGACGCTGGAGATGTTCTGCACCGCGCGCTGGCTGATGCGCTGCTTCACGCCGCGCCGGGGCTGGGTGTGCAGCTCGGCGTCGAAGGCAGTGGCGGTCCAGTCGACGAGGCGGAGTTCGCGGACGCGGCCATCCAGACGCCCGCTGATGCTGCCGAAATCGAAGACCTCGGTCACCGCGAGCAGATCGAGATCGTCGAGCGTGAGATCCGCCGACAGCGTGGGCGCGACACCGAACGGGCGCTCCATCGCCAGCGACGAGACCTGCACGCGGCCATCGAAGACGTTGATGTCGAGCCCGCCCTCGAACACCAGGCGGTCGTCGGCATAGCGCGCATCGGGAATGCGTCCGGTCAGCGTGCCGCGGAACGGTGGCGCGCCGAGGCTTTTCGCGATGGTGCCGAGGTCAAGATCGTCCACGGCGAGCGCGAACGCCGCCTGCGTCGGCCGTTCGCCGAGCGGCGGCTGCAGGCGGAAGCGCTCGAAACGCAGCGCACCGCCGGCCAGTGGCACCGACGCCGGCTCGCGCAGTTCGACCGCACCGCCGGCACTGCGCAAGGGCAGCGCGGCGGCGCCGAACGCCAGGTCGTAGAGCCGACCACCGCGCCAGCCGATCAGGCCGTCGACCGGTGCGTCCGCGGAAAAGCGCAGGTCGCCCTCGATGCCCTCGAAACCGAAGCGGCCGTCGGGCTCGACCACGGTCACATCGTCGAAACGCGCATCGACGCGGCGCAGCGCACCGGCATCGAGCATCAGGCGGGTGCGCAATCGGCCGCCGAGTTGCAGCTTGCCGAGGCCGACGCTGCCCAACCAGGCCGACAGGTAGCGTTCGGCCACCGGCGACAGGTCGGCGCTGTCCAGCGCGAGATCGAGCGCGCGCAGCGTGCCGTCGGGCGCGACGCCGGCTTGGCCGTCGATGCGCAGGGCCGTGCCGTCGTGCCAGCGCAATGTCGGCAGGCGCCAGCCGGTGGTATCGCCCACGGCTGAAATACGCAAATCCACCGGCGTCGCGGGCAGTGCGATGTAGGCGCCGCCCGCAAGCAGTTCCCCGCCCTGCAGCGCACCATCGAGGTCGATGCGCGTGGACGCGTCGGCGAAGCGCATGTCCAGCGCGAAACGACCACCGAGGTTGTCGGCGGCGATGCTGGCGTCGGCGGTTTCAAGTCCGGCGCCGCGCAGGGTGAGCGGCCCGGCCACGCGCACCGGGCCGCTTGCGGGCGCGCTGACCACCAGGCGCGCATCGCCCTGCCCGCGCGTGAGGCGCGCATCGGTCCAGGCCTGCGCCAGCAGGGCCTGGGTCCAGGCCAGCGGCACGCGGGTCAGATCGATGCGGGTGTCGTCGGGCGCGGCAGCCTGTCGATGGAGATCGATGCGTGATTCACCGCGCACGAGCCAGGCATCGGTGTGGGCCACGCCGAGGTCGATGCCGAAGCGGAACGCGGGACCGCGTCCGGCGCGCAGTGCGCCGTCGCAGCGCCACGCGCCCTCGCCGGTGCGCTGGAGCGGGCAGGTCCAGTCGAGATCGCGGAAGTCGTAACCCAGCGAAGGCGCGACCAGGTGCCCGACGCGCACCTGCAGCACGCCGGAGGCCGCGTCCTTCGGCCACGCGAGCCGCACGTGCACGTCATCGAGCGTGGCCAGCCCGGTGCCGATGCGCTGGATCCTCGCGGTCGCCGTGCGCGCGTGGGCCGTCGGCGCGATCCACGTCAGCATGGCGAGCAGCAGGCATATCCCGGCGCACCATCGCCACGCGGACCGTTGGGATACGGCACCGGCAGCGGGGTTGGGTAAGATGCGGCGCGACATGGACGCCAGAGTAATCGAAGCGCAATGAATGCCGACGCCGCCCTGCCCCGCCTCCTGCTGCTGGAAGACGATCCGGTCAGCGCCGCCTTCCTGGCCGCCGCGCTCGAAGCCCTGCCCGCGCGGGTCGACGTTGTGGCCTCGCTGGCCGAGGCCGAACCGCTGGGAGACGCTGGTCATGCGCTGTGGCTGTTCGATGCGAACCTGCCCGACGGCACCGGCGGGGAATTGCTGGCACGCTGGCGAGCACGCGGCCTCACGACGCCCGCGCTCGCGCACACCGCCGATGCGCGTCGCGAGGAACTGGATGCGCTGCTCGACGCCGGTTTCGCCGACGTGCTGCGCAAGCCGCTGACCGTGGCGCAATGCCAGGCCGCAGTGCGACGCATGCTCGGCGACACGACGACCGCGTCATCGCCCGGGCACGCGACCATCGCCGGCGACATGCCGCCGACCTGGGACGATGCTGCGGCATTGCGCGCGCTCAACGGCCATGCCGGGCACGTCGCGGCGATGCGCGACCTGTTCCTCGCCGAACTGCCTTCGGCACGGACACGCGTCGCCGATGCGTACATGCGTTCGGATGTCGACGCGATGCGCGCGGAACTGCACAAGCTGCTGGCATCCTGCGGTTTCGTCGGCGCGGCCTGGGTGCTCGCGGCGGTGATGGCGCTGCGCGAGGCGCCGACATCACGCGAAGCGTTCGTGCAGTTCGAGGATGCGGTGGAAGGCACGCTGCCGGGGGAGATGCAGACGCTATAAGGTGCGTTACAGCGCACCCTATGGGCGGGGCAAGGCCGCGATCAGCTCCCACGATTTCAGCCCGCGCCCGCCGAGATGGTGCAGCAGCAGCACGCGCATCACGCGACGCAGGCCGGGCATGTCGTCGGCACAAGGCTCGCGGTCTGCGCCGAGATCGAGCAGCGCCCGTCCCGTCGCGGTTTCGCTGCGCCCTGCGCGACCGGCATCGCCAAGCATGCGCCGCGGACCATGTTCCGCATCCAGCACGTAACGCGCGGCGGGATCGATATCGTGGCCATCGCCATCGCAGTCCCAGGCGAAACCGACGCCCAAGGTCTCCAGCAGATCGCGTTCGAAACGGCGCAGCGTCCAGGCCAGGGACAGGTCGCTCAGCGCCAGGCGCGCGCGGGTTTCGCCGTAGATCGCGTACAGCTCGCCGTGGCCGTCGTGGCGCGGCGCGAGGCGGAGCATGAGTTCGTTGAGATAGAAGCCCGCCAGCATCGCCTCGCCCTGCAGGCGCGGCGCCTCGTCGATGGCTTCCGCGTTCGACAGCTGCGCGAGTTCGCCGCGCTGCACGCCATCGAAACGAATGTGCTGCAGCGGCTGCAGCGCCGCGCGCAGCACGTGTTTCTTCGGCCCCTGCACGCCACGCGCCACCAGGCCGACACGGCCGTGTTCGCGGCTCAGCACCTCGACCAGCAGGCTGGTCTCGCGCCAGGCGCGGGCGTGGAGGACGAAGGCGGGTTCGGCGGCATAGCGGATCATGCGGCGCGCACGGAACGCTCGTTACGACTCAGTCGCTGTACCCGAACGCCTTCAGCGCCGCTTCGTCGTCGGACCAGCCTTCGCGGACGCGGACCCAGGTTTCGAGGAAGACCTTGCAGCCGAACATGCGTTCCATCTGCTGGCGCGACTTGGTGCCGATCTCGCGCAGGCGGGCGCCGCCCTTGCCGATGACGATGGCTTTCTGGCTTTCGCGTTCGACGAAGATCACCGCGCCGATGCGGTACATCGGTTCCGGCGGCGTGCCCTTGCGCTTGACCATCTCTTCCTCGAAGCGTTCGATCTCGACCGTGGTCGCGTACGGCAATTCGGCGCCGAGCTGGCGCATCAGCTGTTCGCGGACCAGTTCGCCGGCGAGGAAGCGCTGGCTCTTGTCGGTGATCTCGTCTTCGCCATACAGCGCGGGCTGTTCCGGCAGCAGGCCGAGCACGGTCTTCACCAGCGGCTGCAGGCCGCTGCGCTTGAGCGCGGACACCGGGTGCAGGCTGGCGAACTCGCGGCCTTCGTTCACCGTCTGCAGGAACGGCAGCAGTTCGGTCTTGTCCGGATAGCGGTCGACCTGGTTGACCACGAGCGCCACCGGGATGCCGGCACCCTTCAGGGCGTTGTAGGCCAGCGTGTCTTCGTCGCTCCACTGTCCGGCGCGGATCACCAGCAGCGCGGCATCCACGCCTTCGAGCGCACCGCGCGCGGCGCGGTTCATCATCCGGTGCATGGCCGAAGCCGTGGCCTTGCCCTTGTCGGCATGGATGCCGGGGGTGTCGACCAGCACAAGCTGGCCTTCCGGGAAGGTGGCGATGCCCAGCATGCGGTGCCGGGTGGTCTGCGGACGCGGGGAGACAATGCTGACCTTGGTGCCGACGAGGGCGTTGATCAGGGTGGACTTGCCGACATTGGGTCGGCCGAGGACGGCGACGTGGCCGGCGCGGTAAGGGGATTCGCTCATCGGGGGATTGTACCGGCACCGGATGCGCCGGCAGCGGCGGACATCGCCCGGGCGACGTGCGGCGCGCCCGCACCTGGCCGGTCAGGCGCCCAGCGCGTCCAGGACCGCTTCGGCGGCGAGCTGTTCGGCGGCACGCCGGGAACCGGCTTCACCGGTACGACGCAGGTCGCGGTCGACCAGCGCGCATTCGGCCACGAACAGCTTGGCGTGCTCCTCGCCGCTTTCGGAAAGCAGCGAGTACACCGGCAGAGGCCACTGGCGGGCCTGCAGCCATTCCTGCAGGCGGGTCTTGGCATCCTTGCCGATCTTGTGCGGCGGCGGCAGGGCGTCGATGGCCTCGGCGAACCAGGGCAGGACCACCGCCCGGCAGGTTTCGAAACCGGCGTCGAGATAGATCGCCGCGACCAGGGCTTCCAGGGCGTCGGCCAGGATGGAGTCGCGGCGGTGGCCGCCGGACTTGAGCTCGCCGGGGCCGAACAGGATGCGGGTGCCGAGCTCCAGCCTGCGCGCGAGCGCGGCGAGGGAGGATTCGCGTACCAGTTCGGCGCGGGCGCGGGTGAGTTCGCCTTCGACCGCGCGCGGCCAGCGCGTGTACAGCGCCTCGGCGACGATCGCCCCGACCAGGGCGTCGCCGAGGAATTCGAGGCGTTCGTTGTGCGCGGGCGCGGCACTGCGATGGGTCAGCGCGCGCTGCAGCAGGGCGGGATCGCGGAACGCATGCCCGCCGCAGGCTGGTGAACCGCTCGCCGCCACCGAAGGATCAGAGCGCCGGTGCGGACGCGGCGCCGCCGGACAGCGACTGCTCGGCGTTGAACTTGCCGACGGCATCGAGGTTGTAGAACAGCGGCACGCGCACTTCGTAGTTGACGAGGACCATCTGGCCGCCGCCCTTGTTCTCGATCTTCACGTGTTCGCTCTTCACGTTCGACACGTAGTTGATGCTCATGCGCTTGAACAGCTTTTCCTTGATCTGCGCCGGCTGTTCGTGGGCGATCCCGGCCTCGTTGGCCAGGCCCTTCAGCGCGCTCTTGACCTCGAAGTATTCCTTGTACATCGGGAACAGCTTCATGGTCATGACCAGGAAGAATCCCACCACCGATGCGGTGACGAGAAAGCTGATCAGGGTCATACCGCTCTGGTGACGTCGCATGGTTCGAACTCCCCAATGGCACTGGACGATGTGGTGGATGCTGCGCCTGCCCGGGCGCCGCCCGGTCAGGGTATGTCGTTGCCGATCCTGGAGGTGTCGAAGCTGTCGCGGCAGAACCAGTCGCTGCAGTTCAACCAGACCAGGAAGGCCTTGCCGCGGAGCCTGTCCTCCGGAAGCATGCCCCAGAATCTACCATCTTCGCTGCGGTCGCGATTGTCGCCGATCACGAGATAGTGACCCGGCGGCACGACCCATTCGCCCTCGCCCTGGTCGACCACCGGCAGGTGGGTGATCTCGAGCACGGCATGCTCGCGGCCGGGCAGTTTCTCGCGCAGTTCGGTGGCGCCGGTCATCTCCACGCCCGGACCCTTGCCGACGTATTCGCCGACCGGGGTGTACTCCAGGGTCTTGCCGTTGATCGACAGCTGGTTGTCGCGGTAGCTCACGGTGTCGCCGGGCAGGCCGATCACGCGCTTGATGTAGTCCAGGCCGGTGTTCGGATCGTTCGGACCCTTGCCCGGATAGCGGAACACCACCACGTCGCCACGCTTGGGCTGGCCGACTTCGATCACCTTCTTGTTGGTGACCGGCAGGCGCAGGCCATAGGCGTACTTGTTGACCAGGATGAAGTCGCCGATCAGCAGGGTCGGCATCATCGAGCTGGACGGGATCCGGAACGGCTCGGCCACGAAGCTGCGCAGGATCAGCACCACCGCCAGCACCGGGAAGAAGGCGCGGGCGTAGTCCACCGCCACCGGCTCCTTGGCCTCGTCCAGCAGGCCGTCGGCCCTGGCGCGGCGCTTGGCGAAGAACAGCTTGTCCAGCAGCCAGATGACGCCAGTGAGCAGGGTCAGCGTGACCAGGATGATTTCGAACCAGACCATGGGGCTTCCTTGGGAACGGGATCGGGGATGGAGGATGCGCGGGAGTGCTGCGGAAGAAGAATCGTGAAGGCTGGCCGGGGCTTACTTGCTGTCCACCTGCAGCACGGCGAGGAAGGCTTCCTGCGGAATCTCCACGCGGCCGACCTGCTTCATGCGCTTCTTGCCTTCCTTCTGCTTCTCGAGGAGCTTCTTCTTGCGGCTGATGTCGCCGCCGTAGCACTTCGCGAGCACGTTCTTGCGCATCGCCTTGACCGTGCTGCGCGAGATGATCTGCGAACCGACGGCAGCCTGGATGGCCACGTCGAACATCTGGCGCGGGATCAGGTCCTTCATCTTCTCGCACAGCTCGCGACCGCGACGGTCGGCGTGGCTGCGATGGACGATGATCGACAGCGCGTCGACCTTGTCGCCGTTGATCAGCGTGTCCACGCGCACGAAGGGGCCGGCGTCGAAGCGCAGGAACTGGTAGTCCAGCGAGGCATAGCCGCGCGAGACCGACTTGAGCTTGTCGAAGAAGTCCAGCACCACTTCGGCCATCGGCAGCTCGTAGCTGATCTGCACCTGGTTGCCCATGTAGGTGATGCCGATCTGGCGGCCGCGCTTCTCCTCGCACAGCGTGATGCAGTTGCCCACGTAATCGGGCGGCGTGAGGATGTTGGCGCGGATGATCGGTTCGCGGATCTCCTCGACGTGGTTCACCGGCGGCAACTTGGCCGGATTATCGAGCGACATCACGCTGCCGTCGGTCTTCAGCACCTCGTAGACCACGGTCGGCGCGGTCGTGATGAGGTTGAGGTCGTACTCGCGCTCCAGGCGCTCCTGCACGATCTCCATGTGCAGCATGCCCAGGAAGCCGCAGCGGAAGCCGAAACCCATCGCTTCCGAGCTTTCCGGCTCGAAGCGCAGCGCGGCATCGTTGAGCTGCAGCTTCTCCAGCGCCTCGCGCAGGTCCGGGTAATCCTCGGCGTCGACCGGGAACAGGCCGGCGAACACGCGCGGCTGCATCTGCTGGAAACCCGGCAGCGGCTTGGCGGCCGGATCGCTGGCGAGGGTCAGGGTGTCGCCGACGGGCGCGCCGTGCACGTCCTTGATGCTGGCGTGGATCCAGCCCACCTCGCCCGCGCCGAGCTTCTTCAGCTCCTTGCGCTTGGGGGTGAACACGCCCACCTTGTCGACCAGGTGGGTGCGGCCGGTCGACATCACCAGGATCTTGGTGCCGGGCACGATCTCGCCCTGCATGACGCGCACCAGCGAGACCACGCCGAGGTAGTTGTCGAACCACGAGTCGATGATCAGCGCCTGCAGCTTGTCGGTGTCGCGCGGCTTCGGCGGCGGGATGCGGTGGACGATGGCTTCGAGCACGTCGCCGACGTTGAGGCCGGTCTTGGCGCTGATCGCCACCGCGTCGGTGGCGTCGATGCCGATGACCGCTTCGATCTCGCCCTTGGCGCGTTCGATGTCGGCGGTGGGCAGATCGATCTTGTTGAGGATCGGCACCACCTCCAGGCCTTGCTCCACGGCGGTGTAGCAGTTGGCGACCGACTGCGCCTCGACACCCTGTGCGGCGTCGACCACCAGCAGCGCGCCTTCGCAGGCGGCCAGCGAGCGGCTGACTTCGTAGCTGAAGTCGACGTGGCCGGGGGTGTCGATGAAATTGAGGAAGTAGGTCTCGCCGTCCTTCGCCTTGTACGGCAGGGAGACGGACTGCGCCTTGATGGTGATGCCGCGTTCGCGCTCGATCGGATTGGAGTCGAGCACCTGCGCTTCCATCTCGCGGGCCTCGAGGCCGCCACAGAGCTGGATGATGCGGTCGGCCAGGGTCGATTTGCCGTGGTCGACGTGCGCGATGATGGAGAAGTTGCGGATGTTCCGCATGGAGTCGGTCATGGTCGTCGGCGGCGGCCGTCGGCGGCCTTGAGGGGAAAACGACGGATTATCGCACACCCCCGGCCGGTTCCCGCCCCAAGCCGGATGTGGACCGCCGGACGGACGAACGCCCGGCCGGCGAAGCCGGGCCGGGCGCGTCCTGTCGAAGCGCGTCCTGTCGAACGGTGCCGGAAGGCTACGCTTACTTGCTCTCTTCCACCGGGCTGACCGGGACGAAGGCCGTCGCGCCGCCCCGCCGGATCAGCAGCATCACCGTCTGATCCTTGCGGAACTTCGCCAGTTCCCGGTCCAGAGCCGCGACACTGCCCACCGGCGTGGTGCCGACGCGCAGGATGATGTCGCCCGCGCGCAGGCCGGCGACGCGCGCGGCGCGGCCTTCGACCCGTGCCAGACCCACGCCCTCGCCCGCCCGCAGACTGAGGCTGCGGCGATCGTCGGCATCCAGATCCTGGCCGATCAGGCCGAGCTTGTTGCCCGACGACGCCTCGGCGGGCTTGGCGGTGTCGCCGCCAGCGGCCGGCGCGTCGCCCGCGCCCTCGTCCAGACGGGTCAGGGTGACGTTGCGCTCGATCGGCTTGCCGCCGCGCAGGATCGCGAGATTGACCGAGGTGCCCGGCGCCTTGCTGCCGATCGCCGGCGGCAGGTCGCTGAAGTCGTTGATCGGCATGCCGTCGACCGAGCGGATCACGTCGCCGGGCTCGATGCCGGCCTTCTCCGCCGGGCTGCCCGGGCGCACTTCGTTGACCATCGCACCTCGGGTATCGGGCAGATCGAAGCCCCTCGCATCCTCGGCATCCACAGCCTCGACCACCGCGCCCAACTGAGCGCGCTCGACCTTGCCGCGCGTCTTGATCTGGTCGGCGACGTTCATCGCCACGTCCATGGGAATGGCGAAGCTCACGCCCATGTAGCCGCCGGAATTGCTGAAGATCTGCGAATTGATGCCGACGACTTCGCCGCGCGTGTTGAGCAGCGGGCCGCCGGAGTTGCCGCGGTTGATCGCCACGTCGGTCTGGATGAAGGGCACGTAGCGCTGCTGGTCGCCGCCGGTGCTGCGACCGACTGCGCTGACGATGCCGGCGGTGACCGAGTGCTCCAGGCCGAACGGCGAGCCGATCGCCACCACCCACTGCCCGGGCTTGAGCTTCTTCGAATCACCGGTGCGCAGGAACGGCAGTCCCGTGGAGGTCACCTTGAGCACGGCGACGTCGGACTGCGCGTCGCTGCCGACCAGTTTCGCGTCGAATTCGCGACGGTCGGCCAGGCGCACGCGGATCTTGTCGGCCCCGTCGACGACATGGTGGTTGGTGAGGACGTAGCCATCGGCCGAGATCACGAAGCCGCTGCCCTGCGAAGCGCTCTGCGGGCCGACCTCGTCATCGCCACCCTCCGGCCCCTGCCCGCGACCGCCGCCCGGGCCGCCCGGGAAAGGCGTGTCGGGACCGAAGAAACGGCGGAAGAATTCGGGAATCTGGTCCTCGGGAATCTGCTGCTGGCCGCGGCCGCGCATCATCGGGCCGCGCGCCGAGCCGGTGGCGACGATGCTGACCACCGCCGGGCCGACGTGATCGACCAGTTGGGTGAAATCCGGCAGGCCGGTGACCAGTTGCGGCGACTGCGCGGCGGCACCGGGCTCGGCGGCGACCTGCCCAGCGACGGGCGGCACGACGGGCGAGCGGGCGGTGATCGGCACCACCACCGTGGCGGTCGCCGTGGCGGCTGCGGTGGCCGCGACGAGGGTGAGGGTACGGAGCGACGATTTCATCGGGCGTGAGGTCCTCGACAAAGGCGAAAGAGACAATCGGAGACCACGGCGCGCATGGCACCGTGGCGAAACGCGTTCGAGCCGACGCCTGGACGGCGTCGGTCGTCGGGATCAATGTCCGCGACCGGCCTGCTCGGCCTGCGAGGCGTCGATCAGCGGCACGAAGTCCGGCTGGAACGGCGAACGACGCGTGGTTTCGATCGGATAGGTGACCACCACGTCGTCGGTCTGCGATGCGCCGGGCACGAGGGCACGCGGCCAGGATCTGGCGGCTGATGCCGAAGACGCTGCCGCCGCGCGCGGCGCATCGGCTGCGGCATAGGTGAGCACCGGTGCGTCGGCAGTGGCCGGGGAGAGGGTGTCCTGGCGCGCGCGGGAGGCGGCGCGCTGCGCGGGCGAGGCTTGCGATGCCAGCGCGGTCCGCTCGGTGGCGGCACGCGAGGCGGCCATGATCCTGGGCTTGGTGTCGCGGCGCTGTTCGCTGGCGGCAGCGGCGACGACGGTCGCGGCCACCACGGCACCGGCGGCGCTGCCGACGTCCACGCCCGGGGCGGGTTCCGGCGTCGCGGGCAACTGCGGACCGGGCACGATCGGCGGGGCGACGATGGGCGACGATACGCCAGCCACCTGCAGATCCGCGGCGGCAGGGGCATCCAGACGCGTGCCGAACAGCGCGGCCAACGCGACCGAGGCCGCCAGTGCGGCACCGCCCCCCCAATACAGGAAGGGACGTCCGCCGCGCGCGACGCGGATGGGCGCGGCCTCGGCGTCGGCGATGTCGTTGGCGATCGCGCGGCCGACGCGCTGGGCGAAATCGGCCGGCAGCGCGCGGCCGGCGCCGCCGCGCATGGCGTCGCCGTAGAACTGCCAGCGCTGCCAGCAGTCGGCGAGTTCGTCGTCGTGTTCCATCCGGCGCAGCAGGAAGCGGGATTCGTCTGCGGACAACGCGTCGTCCATCATCGCGGACAGCTGCTGGCGGTGGAATTCCCGGCCCTGGGCGGTGTGCTTCGTGTCGATGTCGTGCATTCCGGTCATGGTGGTTCGATGTCGGAGGGGGCTTGCGTCGAAGTGCTGGGGAGAGCGAGTGAAACCGTCGTGCGTGGCGCTTGCTTGCTGCGGTCAGCGGATGGCCCGCTCGCGCTCGCGCGGTGCGTCCATCAGCGGGCGCAGGCGGGCGTCGATCGCGTCGCGGGCGCGGAAGATGCGCGAGCGCACCGTGCCGATGGGGCATTGCATGTGCTGCGCGATTTCCTCGTAGCTCATGCCGTCCACTTCTCTGAGCGTGATCGCGGCGCGAAGTTCCTCGGGCAGGGCTTCGACCGCGCTCATCACGGTCTGTTCCATTTCCTGGCGCATCAGTTCGCGCTCGGGCGTGTCGTTGTCGCGCAGGCGCAGCGCGGATTCGAACTGCTCGGCATCGTCGATGTCGATGTCCTCGCCCGGCGGACGGCGCTTGTGCGCGACCAAGTGGTTCTTGGCGGTATTCACCGCGATGCGGTGCAGCCAGGTGGAGAACTGGGCGTCGCCGCGGAAGTTGCCCAGCGCGCGGTAGGCGCGCAGGAAGGTCTCCTGGGCCACGTCCTGGCATTCGCTCCAGTCGTGGATGTAGCGGCCGATCAGCGCCACCACGCGGTTCTGGTATTTGCGGACCAGCAGGTCGAACGCGGCGCTGTCGCCCCGCTGCACCCGCCGGACCAGTTCGAAGTCCACATTTTCCGATGACGTCATCTCGGCCATGAGGCCGTTTCTCCCGTTGTGGTGACCGCGCCGCCCCCGCCCGGGCCGCCTCGTGGGCGCGCCGGGCCAGCAGGATGACCGGTCGTTCGGACCATACACCCGCAGGGAAGTTCCCGGCGAGTGGCGGCAGGACCGCCGTGGCTGCAACATCCCCCGATCTGAGGCCGCAGCGCCCCTGCCACAAGCCATGCCGGTTGCCGGGGCGTTCAGGCCCGCGCGTTCAGGCATGCTCATCCAGGCTGGGCGCGTCATTGACGGGCCGGGAGCCACCCCGGATCATTCATCCATTCTCCAGCGTATGGAACAGCATCCCATGACCACAGGAACCCCCACCCTGCCCGGCCTCGACGGCCTGCGCCTGCGCCACTGGCGGCTGGAACCGCGCCACGACGGCGTGCTGGTGCTGTCGTTCGATCGCGAGGGCGAGTCGGTCAACACCTTCAACCAGGACGTGCTGATCGAACTGGGCGCCCTGCTCGAACGCATCGTGCTGGAGCCGCCGAAGGCGCTGGTGCTGCGCTCGGCCAAGGACAAGGGGTTCATCGCCGGTGCCGACATCAAGGAATTCGAGACCTTCGACCGCAAAGGCACGACGGCCGACGCGATCCGCCGGGGCCAGCAGGTGTTCCAGCGCATCGCCGAGCTGCCCTTCCCCACCGTCGCCGCGATCCACGGCTTCTGCATGGGTGGCGGCACCGAGATCTCGCTGGCCTGCACCTATCGCGTGGCCTCGAACGACCCGTCGACGAAGATCGGCCTGCCCGAGGTGATGCTGGGCATCTTCCCGGGCTGGGGCGGCAGTGCCCGCCTGCCGCAGCTGGTCGGCGCACCGGCGGCGATGGACATGATGCTGACCGGCCGCGCGCTGTCGGCGTCGGCCGCGCGCGCCATCGGCCTGGTCGACAAGGTCGTGGACCCGGTCGGGCTGGTCGAGGCCGCCGCGACGCTGGGTCTCAAGGGCACCGAGCGCCCGTTCAAGCAGCGCTTCCTCGGCTGGGCGACCAACACCTGGCCGGCGCGGCAGTTCCTCGCGCCGAAGATGGCGCAGATGACCGCGCGGAAGGCCCGCAAGGAACACTACCCGGCGCCGTACGCGCTGATCGAAACCTGGCGCCGCAGTGCCGGCGCCGGCATCCAGCAGCGGCTCGACGCCGAACGCAAGGCGGTGGTGAAGCTCGCCGGCACGCCGACCGCGCGCAACCTGATCCGCGTGTTCTTCCTGCAGGAGCGCCTGAAGGGGCTGGGTGGCAAGACCCACGGCATCGAACACGTCCACGTGGTCGGCGCCGGCGTGATGGGCGGCGACATCGCCGCATGGGCGGCCTACAAGGGCTTCAACGTCACGTTGCAGGATCGCGAGCAGCGCTTCATCGACGGTGCGCTGCAGCGCGCGCAGACCCTGTTCGAAAAGCGCGTGAAGGATCCGGCGAAGCGACCCGATGTCGTGGCGCGGCTGGTCGGCGATCTCGATGGCGCGGGCGTGGCGAAGGCCGACCTGCTGATCGAGGCGATCATCGAGAAGCCCGAGGCCAAGCGCGACCTGTACACCTCGGTCGAGCCGCGCATGAAGGCCGACGCGATGCTGACCACGAACACGTCCTCGATCCCGCTGACCGAACTGCGCGAGCACATCGCGCGGCCGGCGCAGTTCGCCGGCCTGCACTACTTCAACCCGGTGGCGCAGATGCCGCTGGTGGAAATCATCCACCACGACGGCATGTCGCCCGAAGTCGAGAAGCGCCTCGCCGCGTTCTGCCGCGCGATCGACAAGCTGCCTGTGCCGGTCGCCGGTTCGCCCGGCTTCCTGGTCAACCGCCTGCTATTCCCGTACATGCTCGAAGCGCTGACCGCGTACAGCGAAGGCATTCCCGGCCCGGTGATCGACAAGGCGGCGACCAAGTTCGGCATGCCGATGGGCCCGGTCGAACTGGTCGACACCGTGGGCCTGGACGTGGCTGCAGGCGTCGGTGCGGAACTCGCGCCCTTCCTCGGCCTGGAGATCCCCGCCGCGCTCGCCGCGCCGCCGGAAGCCGGCAAGCGCGGCAAGAAGGACGGCCACGGTCTCTACACCTGGCAGGACGGACGGGCGAAGAAGCCGGAGATCCCGGCCGACTACAAGGCGCCGGACGACCTGGAAGACCGCCTGATCCTGCCCTTCCTCAACGAGGCCGTCTCGGCGCTGCACGAGGGCGTGGTCGCCGATGCGGAACTGCTGGATGCCGGCGTGATCTTCGGCACCGGCTTCGCGCCGTTCCGCGGTGGCCCGATCCAGTACATCCGCGACACCGGCGTCGAGGTGCTGCTGGGCAGGCTCAAGGCGCTGGAAGCCAAGTACGGCAAGCGCTTCGCGCCGCGCCCGGGCTGGGACAACAAGGCCCTCGAACCCCCCGCGCTGCGCTGATCCTCACAGCCTTGCAATCCTGTGAAGGCCGGCCAGCATGCCGGCCTTCGTCGTGTGCCGAGTCTGTCGAACCGGGCGGGTCGTGACCCGGGCACGGCCATCCGGGACTTTCGGCATACGCCCGGGCCACGAACCGCACACCAGAATCGGGCGTTTGGCTGCTTCGACCCGGGAGAGGGGTCCGGCGGCGTCCACTTTCCGGGGAACACCTTCGTGGGCATTCCAGCGTCGCTGCGTCTCGTCGTCCTGCACCTGCTGACCGTATCCATCGCCGCGCTCGCGCTGGGCGCATCCGCGCCCGAGGCCGCCGCGCAGGCCCTGCGCCAGACCAAGGCGCCGTTCGAGGACAAGTTCCGCCAGCTCGAAGGCGAGGACTGGCCCACGCCGACCGACTACCGCAACGCCGCCGGTGCTCCCGGCCACCGCTACTGGCAGCAGCAGGTCGACTACGACATCCAGGCGCGCCTCGACGAGGCCAAGCGTTCGGTGAGCGGCAAGGCACGCATCACCTATCGCAACCAGTCGCCCGATGCGCTCCCCTACCTCTGGCTGCTGCTCGACCAGAACCACTACAAGCGCGACTCGCTGGCCGAACTCAGCCGCACCGTCAGCGGCGACAGCATCGGCCTGGGCGAAGTCCGCCGCGCCAAGCGCTACCAGACCTGGGAAGGCGGCTTCGACATCCGCGCCGTGCGCGACGCCAGTGGACGTGCGCTGAAGTACACCGTGGTGGACAGCCTGCTGCGCATCGACCTGGGCACGGCCGTCGCGGCCAACGGCGGCACGGTCGAATTCGAGATCGAATGGTCGTTCCCGATGGCCGAGAACCGCGTGATCGGCGGGCGCAGCGGTTACGAATGCTTCACCGACGCCGGACAGGACGGCAACTGCATCTTCCAGGGCGCGCAATGGTTCCCGCGCCTGGCGGTGTATTCCGACTACGAAGGCTGGCACAACAAGGCGTTCCTGGGCTCGGGCGAATTCACCCTGGAATTCGGCGACTACCGCGTCGCGCTGACCGCGCCGGCGGACCACGTGGTCGCCAGCACCGGCGAGCTGAAGAATGCCGATCGCGTGCTCAGCGCCGCGCAGCGCGAACGCCTGCAGCGCGCGCGCGACGCGAAGGAACCGGTGTACGTGGTCACGCCCGACGAGGCGCTGGCCGCGGAACAGGGCAAGGCCGGCGGCGAGAAGACGTGGGTCTTCGAAGCGAAGAACGTGCGCGACTTTGCGTGGTCCTCGTCGCGCAAGTTCGTCTGGGACGCGTTGGGCGTGCGCCAGGACTCGGCGGAACAGCCGGTGGTGATGGCGATGTCCTTCTATCCGAAGGAAGCACGCCCGCTGTGGGATGCGTATTCGACGAAGGCGATCGCGCACACGCTGAAGGTCTACTCGCACTTCACCTTCCCGTACCCCTACCCGACCGCGCAGTCGGTGAACGGCCCGGTCGGCGGCATGGAATACCCGATGATCACCTTCAACGGCCCGCGCCCGGTGAAGGACAGGAAGACCGGCAACCTCACCTACACCGAACGCGCGAAGTACGGCCTGATCGGCGTGGTCATCCACGAGATCGGCCACATCTATTTCCCGATGGTGGTCAATTCCGACGAACGCCAGTGGACGTGGATGGACGAGGGCCTGAACACCTTCCTGCAGTTCCAGGCGGAAAAGCTGTGGGACGCGAAGTATCCGTCGCGACGCGGCGAACCGAAGGACATCGTCGAGTACATGGTCTCGCAGGACCAGGTGCCGCTGATGACCCAGTCCGACTCGCTGCTGCAGTTCGGCGCGAACGGCTACAGCAAGCCGGCGACGGCGCTGGTGATCCTGCGCGAGACGGTGATGGGTCGCGAGCTGTTCGACCGCGCGTTCCGCGAATACGCGCAGCGCTGGTACATGAAGCACCCCACGCCCTACGACTTCTTCCGCACGATGGAGGAATCCTCGGGCATCGATCTCGACTGGTTCTGGCGCGGCTGGTTCTACACGACCGACCACGTCGACATTTCACTGGACAAGGTGGTGCGCCATCGCCTGGACAGCGGCGATCCCGAACAGGAAATGCGCCAGCGCCGCGAGCAGCGCGAGGACGAACCGACGTCGCTGACCGCGCAGCGCAACGCCGCCACGCCGACCCTCGGCCAGACCGTGGTCGAACGCGATCCGGCCACGCGCGATTTCTACAACCGCACCGACGAATTCACCGTCACCGCCGAAGCCAAACGCAAGGCTGCGCGCGCGCGCGAAGCGCTCAAGCCCGAGGAGCGCGAAGCGCAGGCGACCACCGACAACTTCTACCGCTTCACCTTCGCCAACAAGGGCGGCCTGGTGATGCCGGTGATCCTGAAGCTGACCTTCGCCGACGGCAGCGACGGCACCTGGCGCCTGCCCGCCGAACTCTGGCGACGCAACGCGAAGCAAGTGACGTGGGAGCTGGTGACGGCGAAGACCGTGACCCGCGCCGAGCTCGACCCGCTGTGGGAAACGGCAGACGCCAACCGCGGCAACAACGTCTTCACCGGCGAGATCGAAACGAAGACGCTGCGCATCGCCAAGCCCGAGGAAACCGAGAACCGCATGAAGGATTCCGACCTCAAGGTGATGCCCAGCGCGCTGGAGACCTACCCGGCCGCGCCGCCGAAGACCGACGCCAAGCCCGAAGCGAAGGCCGCGACCACGACACCGGCGGGCACGCCGTGAGCCTCGGCATGCGCCGCCTGCGCGCGCTCGCGTTCGGCCTGGTGCTGACGCTGTCCGCGCCGCTGTCCGCGCATCGCGGCCAGGATGCACTGACCGTGGTCGAGATCGACGACGCACGCGGCGAAGTGGTCGCGACCCACCACTTCGCCGCGCACGACATCGAACCGCTGCTGCCGCGGCTGGCGGCCGATGTGGCGCCCAGCCTCGACGACCCGGCGGCACAGGACGCGCTGACCGCGCATCTGGCCCGGCATTTCACGCTCTCGACCGATGCCGGCGAGATCGTGCTGGCGCTGGATGCTGTCCGCCTGCACGGCGATGACGTGCGCGTGGTCTATCGCGGTCGTTTCCCACGCGCGGCCACCGGCATCGATGTGCATTCCACGCTCGGCGGCGATCTCACCGCCGGCAGCAGCCACCAGATCAACGTGCGCCGCAAGGGCGTCACCCGCACCCTGGTCTTCGAAGGCGCCGACGACACCGGCAGCGTGGCCTTCGAGCAAGCGGCCGGCGGCAACGCCGGATGATCGGCACGGATAACGGGTTTTGAACATCCGGTCGATATGATCGGCCCGTCCGCGTTCGTCCCGAGTACGTCCGCGCGGCATCGCATCCAACGACACTGGGGGGTGGCATGCGTTCGTTCGCGTTCGTCCCGACCGTCCTGGCACTGCTGTTCGCGCAGGCCTGCCTGTCCGTTCCCGTCCGCGCGGCCGAACCGGTCGTCGCGGTCGAGCAGCTCGACATCACCCGCTATGCCGGCGAGTGGCACGAGATCGCACGCCTGCCGCTGTTCTACCAGCGCCACTGCAAGCGCGAGATCACCGCACAGTACACCCTGCGCGACGACGGCCTGGTGGGCGTGCGCAACCGCTGCCTCGACGAGGACGGCGAACCGGAAGAAGTCGAAGGCATCGCCCGCCAGGACGCAGAACACCCCGGGCGGCTCGAAGTGCGCTTCGCGCCGGACTGGCTGTCCTGGCTGCCGCTGACCTGGGCCGACTACTGGGTGATCGCGCTCGACCCCGACTACCAGTGGGCGATGGTCGGCGAGCCCGGCCACGAATACCTCTGGATCCTCTCGCGAACACCGGACATGACGCGCGCGCGCTTCGAGGAACTGAAGGCGCGCGCCGTCGCCATGGGCTACGAACTCGACGGCCTCATCGTCAGCGCGCCGCTGCGCTGAGCGGCGGCTGACCCGTCTTCCGCAGGACGCGCCGCGATGTGCACGCGGCGGCGGTTAGTATTGGCGCTCCACGACACACCACGCATTCCTGGAGCGCCCCATGCGGCCACGCCGGTCCACGTACGTCCCCGTCCTCCTCCCGGCCATCGGGCTGCTGTTCGCCTGCATGCTCGCCGGTTGCGCCGGCGGCCCCGTCAAGCGCGTTTCCGAGCCCGCCGCCAGCATCCAGCAGTTGAGCGTCGGCGCCGACGGCCAGTGGACCGTGGACCTGCGCCTGCAGAACTTCAGCAACGTGCCGATGCGCTTCGACCAGGTCGCGCTGACGCTGCGCACCGGCGAGGAAACCGTCGGCGAACTGAAGGCATCCCCGGCGCTCACCGTCGGCCCGGAATCGGTCGACACCGTGTCGATCAAGCTCACCCCCAGCGCCCCCGCGCGCCTGCTGATCGCCGGCACCCTGGCCGATCGTCGCAGTCTCTCCTATCGCCTGCAGGGCACGGTCACCGCCAGCGCCGAAGACCGCAAGGCGCGCGAATACGACATCAAGCGCGACAGCGCGCTCAGCCCCGTGCCGGGCCTGCCCGGCGTGATGCGTTGACGCATTGCAGCATGCCCGCGAGCGGAGCCTTTGCTCCAATCGCGGCGCCCATCATCGACCCTCGTCATTCCATCCCGGATCCGCCGTCGCCATGAACACCTACAAAGCTCCGCTCGCCGACATCCGTTTCGCGCTGTACGACGTGCTCGACAGCGAAGCGCTGTTCGCGCGGCTGGGGTTCGCCGATGCCAGCCGCGAATTGGTCGATGCCATCCTCGACGAAAGCGCGCGCTTCACCGAAACCGTCATCGCGCCACTCAACCGCATCGGCGACGAACACGGCTGCACGCTCGACAAGGCCACCGGCGCGGTGACCACGCCGCCAGGCTTCCGCGACGCGTACCGGCAGTTCGCGGAGAACGGCTGGGCCGGCCTGGTCTCCCCGCCCGAATACGGCGGCCAGGGCCTGCCGCATACCGCCGGCGTGCCGGTGAAGGAAATGATCGACGCCGCCAACCTGGCCTGGGGCAACTTCCCGCTGCTTTCGCACGGTGCCACCGAGGCCCTGCTGCACCACGGCGAAGACTGGCAGAAGGAGGCCTTCCTCAAGCCCATCGTCGAAGGCCGCTGGACCGGCACCATGTGCCTGACCGAACCGCACTGCGGCACCGACCTCGGCCTGCTCAAGACCCGCGCCGTGCCCAACGACGACGGCACCTATTCGATCACCGGCACCAAGATCTTCATCACCGCCGGCGACCACGATTTCACCGACAACATCATCCACCTCGTGCTCGCCCGCCTGCCCGACGCGCCCGCCGGCAGCAAGGGCATCTCGATGTTCATCGTGCCCAAGGTCAAGGTGAACGCCGATGGCTCGCTGGGCGAGCCCAACGCCGTGCGCTGCGGCGCGCTCGAACACAAGATGGGCATCCACGCCTCCGCCACCTGCGTGATGAACTTCGACGGCGCCGTCGGCACGCTGATCGGCCAGCCGCACAAGGGCCTGATGGCGATGTTCACCATGATGAACACCGCGCGCCTCGCGGTCGGCCTGCAGGGCCTGGGCCTGTCCGATCGCGCCTACCAGAACGCGCTGCGCTACGCCCGCGACCGCCTGCAGATGCGTGCGCTGTCCGGCGCGAAATTCCCCGACAAGCCGGCCGACCCGATCATCGTGCACCCCGACGTGCGCCGCATGCTGCTGACCCAGAAGGCGCTGATCGAAGGCGGCCGCCTGCTCGGCTACCACGCGGCCTCGCTGATCGATGTCGCCGCGCACGATCCCGACGCCGATGCGCGCAAGCGCGCCGACGACCTGATCGGCTTCCTCACGCCGATCGTGAAGGCCTGCCTCACCGAGTGGTCGATCGAGTGCACCTACCACGCGCAGCAGTGCTTCGGCGGCCATGGCTACATCCAGGAATGGGGCATGGAGCAGCTGGCGCGCGACGCCCGCATCACCACCCTCTACGAAGGCACCACCGGCATCCAGGCGCTGGACCTGATGGGCCGCAAGATCATGCAGCAGCAGGGCGTCGGCCTGCGCGTGTTCCTCGGCATGATCGGCGAGTTCTGCGAGGCACACGCGAACGACGCATCGCTGGCCGAATTCGTCGGCCCGCTGCGCGACATCGCCCAGGAATGGCAGCAGCTCACGATGCAGATCGGCCAGCGCGCGGTCGGCGATGCCGACGAACTCGGTGCCGCCGCATGGGATTACCTGTTCTATTCGGGCTACGCCGCCCTCGCCTACTGGTGGGCGCGCGCCGTGGCCGCCGCCGATGCCTCGTCGCATCCGCAATCGCTGAAGAACGCCAAGCGCGAAACCGCGCGCTTCTACTTCACGCGCCTGCTGCCGCGCACGCGCACGCACGCCACCGCGATCGCCAGCGGTGCGGCGCCGTTGATGGGCCTGGACGCCGACGCTTTCGATTGACGGCGCCCGGTCCGATCGACGACACGAGGGCGGTTGTCCGCACGCTCTCCGCCCCCGTCTCGCCGCATCGACAAATCGTCACGAAAAGGGTATATGCTCGGTTTCCATATGGAGGCCGACACACACACGTTGCGCCTGCTCCATCAGGGCGCGTCCCAGACCGGGACTCCGCACCGGGTCGATGATCGCAACGATCGTCCCCCGGCCCTCACCGTCGTCGCCGACAACGGTGACGTACCGCCCCCCGCTCCTGGCCAACACGCACACGGTGCCGTTCCCGCACGGCTCGACAGCGTGCGCCTGCTGTCGCTCGATGCGCATGGTCGCGTGCTCGACTGGATCAGCTGGCAGGACGCCGCCTGCCTCTATGCGCGCGATGCCGTGTCGTGGACCCTCGGCGATCCCTGCCTGCGCGTGCACGGCGGCATCTGCCGCAACAGCGGCGAACGCAGCGTGCTCGAACTGCACCCGATCATCGCCTCGCGCGGCCAGGCGCGCGCGCATGCGCTCGACCCCACGCCGGCGCTGACCAACACCGCGCTGTTCGCGCGCGACCAGCATCTCTGCCTGTACTGCGGCAAGCATTACGGCCGCGGCACGCTGACCCGCGACCACGTGATGCCGATTTCTCGCGGCGGCCGCGATATCTGGGAGAACGTCGTCGCCGCCTGCTTCCACTGCAATTCGCGCAAGGGCGGCCGCACGCCGCAGCAGGCCGGCATGCCGCTGCTGGCCGTGCCGTATCGGCCGAGCTGGATCGAGCACCTGATCCTGTCGAACAGGAACATCCTGGCGGACCAGATGGCGTTCCTGAAGCATCAGTTGCCGAAGAATCCTCGCGGCACCTTGATCGTGAGTTGAGCGCTGCCATCCCTGGCGCAAGGTCGAACACGATGACACCCCGGCTCGACTCCCCTTGATCGGGCAGAGATCGGGCAGAGCGCCGACCGACGGCACCTGTTGCGTCGCACAAAAACCATTGCCTGCAGCCGCAATTCCGCGCATGGGTTCGCACTTTGCGCATCGCCGGAAAAGAACGCCGCAACAAACTGACGCGGAAGGTAAAAAAGCGCCGCAGCGCGCGCGTTGACGTGGCATACCCCCTTGGCGACACTCTCTGTCTTTTACGGCACACGGGCTGGAAATCATGTCGCTCACACTTGGCTTGACAGGGATGGACCAAGCCACCGAAACCGCGCTGAAGGCGGCGTTCAAGGATGCCGGCGCTCGCGTGGGCCACTGGTCCATGGTCGCGGAAAACGACGCCGACTACGTGATCGTCGACATGGACAGCATGTACGGCCCGATGAGCTGGCTGCGCCTGCATGCGGCAGGCAAGCAGGTGATCGGCCTGACATCGGCACCGCGCACGCAGGCGGATTTCCTGCTGACCCGCCCGTTCGACGCCTACCATCTCGCCAGCGTGCTCACCGAGATCAGTGGCGGCCCCGTTGCCGCAGAACCCGCAGCAGCACCGACACCACCACCGGCCCCCGCTGCCGCACCGCCGCCACCGGTCGCACCGCCCGCCGTGGTCGCGGCCCCGCCCGTCGCACCGCCGCAGCCCGCATCACCTC
>DASWYO010000059.1:0-3444 GCA_036404915.1 Lysobacteraceae bacterium | reverse complement strand
CGGCCGGGGGTCAGCCGAGATACGTGTAAAAACAGTGCACAAACGCTGTTTTATCGTTCTGTATCAAGCGCTTAGATGGCTCGTGAGCGATGGCGTACCCCAGCGCGGCGCGGCGTCTGCGCGTACCTGCCGCTTCTGGCGCCGCCGTGCCGCCATGCGGTCGCGATGCGTCGGCGCGCGGGGCTGCTCACGCGTCGCCCTCGCGCACCACCGCGCTCGCTCGCATCGTCACCGACCCGCGCGCCGCGCGCCGGGTGACCGCCTGCGTCGCGCGGACACGCCCTCTGAAAGGACGAGCCCCACCGCGCCGACCACGATGGCCACGTCGCCCAGGTTGAACGACGGCCAGTAGTAGTCCTTCCAATGCCACTGGATGAAGTCCACGACGTGTCCGCGCGCGATCCGGTCGGCGGCATTGCCCAGCGCGCCACCGATGATGAGCGCATACGGCGCAGCCTGCCGCCAGTTGGCGCGCGGCAATCGCTTCAGGGCGATGCCGAGAGCGACGGAAACCACCATCGCCAACATGCTGAAGAACACCTGCTGCCACCCGCCGGCCTCGCTCAGAAAGCTGAAGGCCGCGCCCGTGTTGTACGAGCGGTACCAGTTCCACAGGCCGTCGACGACGGGAATCGGGGTGTATTCGGGCAGGTGCGCCAGTACCCAGGCCTTGCTCCCCTGGTCGATTGCGATCACGGCCGCCGAGAGCAGCAGCCAGACCATCGCGGACCGATTTTTTCGGATGTCCATGCAGCGCTCACATTGTTGTGAAGAGAGATCAGGCCGCTTCGCAGCGCAGGCACGTCCTTCGCTTCGTCCGGAGCGCACCGCGCGCGGCCCGGTCCGCCGGCACCGCTTCCGTCCGCCTCCGGCCGGTCAGGCACGCCGCAGTTCCGCCCACGCATCGCGCGTCACGCGCATGGCGGACCTGAGGAACAGCACCAGCAGCGCGGCGGCGACCACGATGTCCGCCCATCCGGAGCCGGTCAGCCAGACCGCGCCCGCCGTCAGCAGAACGGCGACGCCTTCCATCACGTCGTTGCGGGAGCACTCCCAGGACGACGCCATGTTGATGTCGCCATGCCGGAAGGGTGTGAGCAGTCGCAGGCAATAGACGTTCGCCGCCAGGTTCAGTACGGCCGCCACGGACATCGTGTCCAGTGCCGGGGCCGAGGGCTCGCCGATGCGGATGGCGAGCTGGACGGCGACGCCCATTGCCGCAGCGAGGATCAACGCCGCCTTGAGCAGGCTGACTCGCGCCTTCCAGGGGGCCGGGCGGCCGACGACAGCGAGGCTTGCGCCGTACGTCAGCGCATCGCCCAGGTTGTCCAGCCCACCCGACAACAGGGACACCGATCCGCTCGCCAGCGACGCGACCAGCATCATCGCGAAGGTAGATGCATTGATCGCGAGCACGATCTTGAGCGCCCGCCGCTGCTCCGCCTGCAGTCGTTCGACGTCGGGCCCGGGCCCGCAACATGCCTTACCCATGGATCGCTTCCTCCGTCACGTCGCTTGTCGCCTGTCCACCGCACTCACTTCCGGCCGCCATCGGGGACCAGGCGCGGAATCACGGCGGTCACGAACAGAGCCACGCCCGTGGCGATGATCGCCAGGAGCGCATTGCCGAGCCCGGCAGCGACGCCGATCGCCGAGGTGAGCCAGATGCTCGCCGCGGTGGTCAGCCCTTCGACACGCATGTCCCGCTGCAGCTTGAGGATCGCGCCGGCGCCGAGGAAACCGATACCCGACACCACGCCCTGGACGACCCGCGTGTTGTCGGCCTGCGAAACGCCTGCGTAGAGCGGCGCCATCACGAACAGCGCCGAACCAACGGACACCAGGATGTGAGTCTTCAGCCCTGCCGATCGCTCCTTCTTCTCGCGCTCGTACCCGATGGCGCCGCCGAGCACCGCCGCCAGCAGCAGTCGAAGGCTGCTGACCAGCATGACCGAAGCGCCGGGCATAGCGAACTCCGCCGCCAGTGCAGCCGTGAGGTCGGTGGGCATGTTCATGGCACCGCCCGGTTCATCGGGCAGCCGTGCGGGCAGGCTCGCCGGCCCGACGCCATTCGAAGGGCCGAGTGCGGCACGTATCCGCCTCGCCGGCTCATCGAGCGGCCTCCCGATAGGCAAGCAACCGCAGCGCATTGAACACGACCAGCAGCGTGGAGCCCTCGTGCACCGCTACCGCGGGCCCGATGCCCAATCCGAAGATCGTGGCGGGAACGAGAACGGCGACGATGCCGAGGCTCACGTACACGTTCTGCAGGATGATCGCGCGGGTCTTCCGGCTGAGCTCGACCGCGAACGGCAGGTTCGACAGGTCATCGGCCATCAGTGCGACGTCGGCGGTCTCCATCGCCACGTCGGACCCGGCGGCGCCCATCACCACGCCCACGGTCGCGCTAGCCATGGCGGGCGCATCGTTGACGCCGTCGCCGACCATAGCCACCTTCTGTTCGGCCCTCAGCTTCTTGATCGCCTCGACCTTGTCCTGTGGCATCAGATCGCCCCAGGCCTCATCCAGCCCGACCTCCCGGGCGATGGCCTCGGCCACCTTCTGATGGTCGCCGGAGATCATGATCATCCGCCGGATGCCCATCGCCTTGAGCCGAGCGAGCGCCGCCCTGGCTGCTTCGCGGGGCGTATCCATGAGGCCGATCGCGCCGAGGTCGTCGCGGCCGCGACGCACGACCATGCTGGTGCGCCCCTGCTCCCGAAGCGCGGCAATCGCGGCGGCCATCTCGTCCGACAGCGGCGCGATCCCATCCGTGCCGAACATCTCGGCCTTGCCGATGTAGACCGTTTCGCCCGCGAGTTGCGCTTTGACGCCGCGGCCAATGAGGTTTTCGAGGTCGGTGGCCGGGGGCACGTCGGCGCCGCCGAGGCGCGCGCGCCCGTCGGTCGCGATCGCGCGAGCCAGCGGGTGATCGCTGAGGCTCTCGACCGCTACCGCCACGCGGAGGAGCTCGGCGGGGTCCACGCCGCGAACCGGGACCACATCGGTGATCCGGGGCTTGCCCTCGGTCAGCGTGCCGGTCTTGTCGAAGGCCACCATGTCGATCTTGCCGAAGCCTTCGAGCACCGCACCGCCCTTCAGCAGCAAGCCGCTGCGGGCGCCTGCGGAGAGCGAAGCTGCGATGGCAGCAGGCGTGGAGATGACGAGGGCGCAGGGGCAGCCGATGAGCAGGATCGCCAGCCCCTTGTAGACCCATTCGGACCAATCAGCACCGAAGAGGAGCGGCGGCACCACGGCAATCAGCGCACCGGTGGCGAGCACGGCGGGCGTGTAGTATCGCGAGAAGCGATTGATGAAGCGTTCGGTCGGCGCCTTGGATTCCTGTGCCTCTTCGACCAGCCGGATCACCCGGGCAATTGTGTTGTCGCTCGCTCTGGCCGAGACGCGGACACGCAGCGCGCCTTCGCCATTGATGGTGCCAGC
>DASWYO010000058.1:0-250150 GCA_036404915.1 Lysobacteraceae bacterium | reverse complement strand
GTAAAGCTCTCGTTTGCGATGGGTCTTTCGACCGGGCCTGAATCGCACGCGATTGTTGAAACTTGGTGGAGCCAGCCGGGATCGAACCGGCGACCTCCTGCATGCCATGCAGGCGCTCTCCCAGCTGAGCTATGGCCCCACGGGCTGGAAGCTCGATATCTTAACAGGGCTGGCGAATGCGTCAAGCAGGGTCGGCGCACTTTTTGCGTCATGCCTCACCACAGCGCATCGCGCAGCTTGTACCAGGCCATCGCTGCGACCAGCAGCGGGGTGCGGAAGGTCCGGCCGCCCGGGAAGTCGCGGTGTCGGATGCGTTCGAACACGTCCAGGCGTTCGGATTGTCCGCGTACGGCTTCTGCGATCAGCGTGCCGGCCAGCCCGCTGACGTTGACGCCGTGGCCGGAGAAGCCCTGTGCGAAATACACGTTGCGCTGCCCGATCCGGCCCCAGTGCGGCGCGCGGTTGAGGCTGATGTCGATGGTGCCGCCCCAGAGGTGTTCGAAGCCGACTTCGGCCAGTTGCGGGAACACCCGGTGCATGCGCCGGGCCATCACCCAGCGCAGGTTCGGCGGTTCGAGGTTCGAGTAGCTGGCGCGGCCGCCGAACAGCAGTCGGCCATCGCTGGACAGCCTGAAGTAATCCAGCGCCCAGTTGATATCGGCGGTCGCCATGTCGGTCGGGATCAGGCGGTGCGCGAGCTCGCCCAGTGGCGGCGTGGCGCCGATGTAGGTGCCGACCGGCATGATCCTCCGATCGAGTTCGGGCGCGATACCCTTCACCAGCGCGTTGCCGGCGAGCACGGCGATGTCGCAGCGGACGTTGCCGCGCGCGGTCTTCAGGACCGGCCGCGTCCCGTGTTCGATGCCGGTCACGCGCGTGCCTTCGCAGATGCGCACGCCGCGTTCGAGCGCGGCGCGTGCCAGCCCGAATGCGTACTTCAGCGGATGCAGATGGCCCGAGTGCGCATCGTAGAGGCCGCCGAGGTAGCGTGGCGAGTCGAGTCGTTCGCGCAGCGCATCGCGATCGAGCCAGGCCAGCGGGTAGTCGTAATGCGCCTGCAGGTCGTCGCGCCAGTCGTGCAGGGCGCGGACCTGACGCGGCTTGATCGCGACGTGGCAGTGGCCATCGCGCCAGTCGCAGTCGATGCCGTGGCGTTCGCGGCGCCGATGGATCAGCTGGATGCTCTCCAGCGACCAGTCGAACATCCGCCGCGCATCTTCACGGCCGAGTTGCGCTTCGAGCGTGGCTTCGCTGCAGCCCCAGCCGAAGATGACCTGGCCGCCGTTGCGTCCGGATGCGCCCCAGCCGATGCGCTCGGCCTCCAGCACCACGACGCGATACCCGGCTTCGGCGAGTTCCAGCGCTGCCGAGAGGCCGACGTAGCCGGCGCCGAGGATGCAGACATCCGCATCGAGGTCGCCATCGAGCGGTGGCTGCGGCGGCAACGGCGCCGCGCTGGTGGCGTACCAGCTGGGCGGGTAGGGGGCAGGGTTGCGCATCGTCAGGAGCCATTCCTCGCGTCGCCCGGCAGGGCTGCGCCTCAGACCGATCGCAGGTACCAGTCGTATTCCAGCGTGCTCACTTCCCTGTAGAAACTGTGCAGTTCCTTGAGCTTCTGCTGGCCGTAGATGTGGCGGAACTTCTCGCCGAACTGCGTGGCGACGAAGTCGCTGGCCATGAAGTCGCCGATCGCGTCGCGCCAGTAGGGCGTGCGGATCTCGGTCTGTTCGTAGGCATTGCCGACGATCGGCGCGCCGGGATCGTAGCCGTGCTCGATGCCGTCGAGCATGCCAGCGAGCACTGCGGCGGCGGCGAGGTAGACGTTGGCGTCCGCGCCGGCGATGCGGTGCTCGATGCGGGTGTTCTTCTCGTCGCTGTGCGGGATGCGCATCGCGACGGTGCGGTTGTTGAAGCCCCAGACCGCGTTCAGCGGCACGAAGGCATTGAGCACGAAGCGGCGGTAGCTGTTGGCATTGGGCGCGAACAGCAGCAGGCAATCCTGTGCGCTGCGCTGCAGGCCGCCGATGGCGTGTTTCAGCGCGTCGGCGGGCCGGTCGGGCGTGCAGGCGAAGATGTTGTTGCCGTCCTTGTCGAGCACGCTGGCATGGATGTGCAGACCGCTGCCGGCCTGCTCGGCGAGCGGCTTGGCCATGAAGCTGGCCTGCAGGCCCTGTTGCTGGGCGACGGCCTTGATCGCGCGCTTGAGGTAGATCGCGTCGTCGCAGGCGAGCAGGGCGTCGTCGCGGTGCTTGAGGTTGATCTCGAACTGGCCGGGCGCGTATTCGGCGACGGCGGTGTCGGCCGGGATGCCCTGGGCCTTGCAGGCGCTGGACACGGCGTCGATGAACGGGCCGAAATCGTTCAGGTCTTCGATGTAGTAGACCTGCGTGCTGGTGTTGCGTGCGCCGTTGTGCGGGTTGACCGGCGGCTGCGGGCGGCCGTGGGCATCGGGCAGGCGATCGAAGAGGTAGAACTCCAGCTCGATCGCCACCACCGGCTTGAGGCCGCGTGCCGCGTAACGGGCCAGCACGCGCTTCAGCACTTCGCGAGGATTGGCTTCGAAGGCACTGCCGTGGGTGTCCTCCATCGACAGCAGCAGCTGCGCCATCGGTTTGTTGGACCAGGGCACCGGGCGCAGGGTACCGGGCACGGGACGGCAGACGCGGTCTTCGTCGCCGATGTCGTAACCCAGGCCGGTTTCCTCGACGGTATTGCCGGTGATGTCGGTGGCGATCAGCGACATCGGCAGGCAGACGCCGGATTCATAGACCTTCTCCAGCGCGTCACGGGTGATGCGCTTGCCGCGGAGCAGCCCGTTCATGTCGGGCAGGATCAGGTCCACCAGCTCGCAATCGCGAACCTGTTCCATGGCGAGGCGGTCTTCGGGGCTGAGGCTTGCGGGCATGGGCGGGTGGGTCATCGAGGGCTCCGCAACAGTGTGACAGTTGGCGACGCAGGACGGAAACGCCGTCAAGAATAATTAACAGGCTTCTGGCGGTTTTTCCAGAAAAATCAGAGATGCGTGCTGTTGCGTCGCAGCATTTACGCAACGCTGGGGACTCCTGATCGCCAAGTGTTGCAGAAATCGAACATCACGGTTAACGTTCGGACGAAGTCTCGCCGAGCGTTCCGCATGACTCCATCCCCGGCTTCACTCCCGCCAGGCGCACCTCGGATCGGTCTGCCGGCCGACCGCAAGCTGATCGGGCCGCACCCGTTCCACGCGGTCGGCGAGAAGTATGTCCGTGCGTTGGTCGAGGGGGCCGAATGTCTGCCGATCCTCCTGCCCGCGCTGCAGCCGGCGCTGCCGGCCGATGCCCTGCTCGACGGCCTCGACGGCCTGCTGCTGACCGGTTCGGTCAGCAACATCGAGCCGCATCACTATTCCGACGAATCCAGCTGGGACGGCAACATCCACGACCCGGCCCGCGACGAGACCAATTTCGCGCTCATCCCGCGCGCCATCGCACTGGGCCTGCCGGTCCTGGCGATCTGCCGCGGTTTCCAGGAGATCAATGTCGCCTTCGGCGGCAGCCTGCACCAGAAGGTGCACGAAGTGCCCGGCCTGATGGATCACCGCGAGAACCCCGAGGATCCGCTCGACGTGCAGTACGCGCCGCGCCACGAACTGGCGCTGGTACCGGGTGGCCTGCTGGCCGGCATCGCCGGTACCGATCGCGTCATGGTCAATTCCGTGCACGGGCAGGGCGTCGCGCGGCTGGGCGAGGGCCTGGTCGCGGAAGCGATCGCCCCGGATGGCCTGATCGAGGCGTATCGTCGGGACGGTGGCGCCTTCCTGCTCGCGGTGCAATGGCATCCCGAGTGGAAGGTGCGTGAAACCCCTTTCCATCACGGCATTTTCCGTGCGTTCGGCGATGCCTGTCGCCAGCGCGCGCAGCAACGGATGTGAGACCCCATGAGCCCGCCGACACCGCCCGACAAGAACAAGGGCAAGACCGACTCCCGAAAACGCAGCGCGGCCGCGACCAAGGCGGCCGCCAGGCGCGCCGCACGCGACGGCGCGAGCGAACCCAAGCTGCTGCGGTGGCTGAAGCAGCGCCACATCACCGAGGTCGAATGCCTCGTGCCGGACATCACCGGCAACGCGCGCGGCAAGATCATCCCGGCGAGCAAGTTCTCGCACGACTACGGCACCCGGTTGCCCGAAGGCATCTTCGCGACCACGGTCACCGGCGAGTATCCGGACGACTACTACGAGCTGACCTCGCCGTCCGATGCGGACATGCTGCTGCGTCCCGACCCGGACACCGTGCGTCTGGTGCCCTGGGCCACCGATCCGACCGCGCAGATCATCCACGACTGCTACACCAAGTCCGGCGAATTGCATGATCTGGCGCCGCGCAACGTGCTCAAGCGCGTGCTCGCCGGGTACGAGGCGGAGGGCCTGCGCCCGGTGGTCGCGCCCGAGGTGGAATTCTTCCTCGTGCAGAAGAACACCGACCCCGATTTCCCGCTGCAGCCGCCGGCCGGCCGTTCCGGGCGCCCGGAAACCGCGCGCCAGTCGTATTCCATCGATGCGGTGAACGAGTTCGATCCGATCCTCGACCTGATGTACGACTACTGCGACGCGATGGAGCTGGATGTCGACACGCTCATCCACGAATCCGGCGCGGCGCAGCTGGAAGTGAATTTCCTGCATTCCGATGCGATGTCGCGCGCCGACCAGGTCTTCCTGTTCAAGCGGACCATGCGCGAGGCCGCGCTGCGCCACGGGGTGTACGCGACCTTCCTCGCCAAGCCGATGGAGAACGAGCCGGGCAGCGCGATGCACATCCACCAGAGCCTGATGGACGCGAAGAGCGGAAAGAACGTGTTCGCCGGGCGCAAGCTGGGCGAACACAGCCGCCTGTTCACGCACTACCTCGGTGGCCTGCAGGCCTTCGTGCCTGCGGCGATGGCCTTCTTCGGGCCGAACGTGAATTCCTACCGCCGACTGGCGTTCGGCGAGGTGTCGCCGAAGAACGTGCAGTGGGGCTACGACAACCGCACCTGCGGCCTGCGCGTGCCGCTCGACACGCTGGAGAACACCCGCGTCGAAAGCCGTTTCGCAGGTTCGGACGCCAATCCCTATCTCGCGATGGCCGCGACCCTGGCCTGCGGCCTGCTCGGCATCCGCGGCAAGCTCGATGCCACACAGCCGCTGGCGACCAGCGCCCACGAGGCCGGCTACGTCCTGCCGCGTTCGCTGGGCGAGGCGCTGGACCGCCTGGAAGCCTGCACCGAACTGCAGGAGATGCTCGGGCCGCGCTTCGTGCGCGCCTACATTTCGGTCAAGCGCAAGGAATACGAGACTTTCTTCCGCGTCATCAGTTCCTGGGAACGCGAGTTCCTGCTGCTGAACGTCTGACGCACCGCACATCGCCCGGGCTCGACAGGTCCGGGCCGCTTCCGGAGACACCATGGATCGCAACGACATCGTCCGCCTGCAGCAGCTCGACGCCGAGCACCACCTGCACCCGTTCAACGACAACGCCGCGCTGGCCACGAAAGGCACGCGGATCCTCGTGAAGGGCGAGGGTGCCTACGTCTGGGATGCCGAAGGCAGGAAACTGCTGGACGCCTTCGCCGGGCTGTGGTGCGTGAACCTCGGTTACGGGCGCAAGGAACTGGGCGAAGCCGCGCGTCGGCAGATGGACCAGCTGGCGTACTACAACAGCTTCTTCCAGTGCACGGTCGAACCCACGATCGAGCTCGCCGCCAAGCTCGCCGAACTGACGCCGGCCGACCTCAACCACGCCTTCTTCACCAATTCGGGCTCCGAGGCCAACGACACCATCCTGCGTCTGATCCGGCATTTCTGGGCGGTGCAGGACCAGCCGCAGAAGAACATCTTCATCGGCCGACACAACGGCTACCACGGCACCACCATGGCCGGGGCCAGCCTCGGCGGCATGAGCGGCATGCACAGACAGGGTGGCCTGCCGATCCCGGACATCCACCACATCGATCCGCCGTTCTGGTTCGCCGATGGTGGCGACCTGTCGCCGGACGAATACGGCATCGTCGCAGCGCGGCGCCTGGAACAGAAGATCCTCGAGCTGGGGCCCGACCGCGTCGCGGCCTTCATCGGCGAGCCGATCATGGGCGCGATCGGCGTCTACATCCCGCCGATGACCTACTGGAAGGAGATCGAGCGCATCTGTCGCCAGTACGACGTGCTGCTGGTCGCCGACGAGGTGATCTGCGGTTTCGGCCGCACCGGCGAATGGTTCGGCTCGCAGTATTTCGGCATCACCCCCGACGTGATGACGCTCGCCAAGGGCATCACCTCGGGTTACATCCCGCTGGGTGCGGCGATGTTCAACGACCGCGTCGCCGGCGTCCTGAAGCACCAGGGCGGCGAGCTGGCCCACGGCTGCACCTATTCCGGTCATCCCGTGTGCACGGCGGTGGCGCTGGAGAACATCCGCATCCTGCAGGGCGACGGCATCGTCGACCGCGCCCGGACCGAGATCGCGCCCTATCTGGCGCAGCGCTGGGCCGAGCTGGGCGAGCATCGCCTGGTCGGCGAGGCGCGCATCGCCGGCATGGTCGGTGCGCTGGAACTGGTGCCGCGCAAGGGCGAGCGCCGCTTCTTCGACGAGCGCGGCCATGTCGGCGTGCTCTGCCGCGACAACGCGCTGAAGAACGGCCTGATCCTCCGCGCCACCTACGATTCGATGCTGCTGTCGCCGCCGCTGATCTGGAACCGCGAGCAGGTCGACGAACTGTTCGAGAAGGCCTGGAAGGCCCTCGACGAGACCGCGGCGGCGCTGTAGTGCGCCCGCTGGGCATTGCCGCTACTCTTGCCTCTGCACCTGGCGCATCGCGTCCACACATCCACGACTGGGCCCGGAAGGGCGAGGGAACACACATGAAACTGCGAATGCTGGCGCTGTCCGTCGTCGTCTCCATGCTGGTCGCCTGCGGTGGCGGGGCGGACAAGGCCGCGCCGGGCGGCAAGGCCGACGCCAAGGGCGGTGGCGAGAAGGTCGTGAACATGTACAACTGGTCCGACTACATCGCCGAGGACACGATCCCGAACTTCACCAAGCAGAGCGGAATCAAGGTCGTCTACGACGTGATGGACGCCAACGAGACGCTCGAAGCCAAGGTGATGCAGGGCAGCACCGGCTACGACATCGTCGTGCCGTCCCTGCAGTTCCTCGCCCGCCAGATCAAGGCCGATGTCTACCAGCCGATCGACCGTTCGAAGCTGCCGAACTACAAGAACCTCGATCCGGCGCTGATGGCGATCATCGCGAAGAACGACCCCGACAACAAATACGGCGTGCCGTATCTCTACGGCTTCACCGGCATCGGCTACAACGTCGACAAGGTCAAGGCCGCACTGGGCGATGTGCCGGTGGACAGCTGGGACCTGGTGTTCAAGCCGGAACTGGCCTCGAAGCTGAAGGGCTGCGGCATCATGGCGCTCGACACACCGACCGAACTGGTGCCGATCGCGCTGAACTATCTCGGCGAAAACCCGAATTCTCAGGATGCAGCGGTGATCGCCAAGGCCGCGCCGCTGCTGAAAGTGCTCAACGCCAACATCCGCAACTTCCATTCGTCCGAATACGTCAATGCGCTGGCCGCAGGCGACGCCTGCGTGGTGATCGGCTGGTCGGGCGACGTGTTCCAGGCACGCGACCGTGCCGAAGAAGCCGGTGCCGCGAAGGTCGGCTTCGTCATCCCGAAGGAAGGCGCACCGGTGTTCTTCGACATGATGGCGATCCCGAAGGATGCCAAGAACGCCGACAACGCGTACGTCTTCATCAACCATCTCCTCGAACCGAAGGTGATGGCCGGCATCTCCAATTACGTGTCCTACGCGAACGTGGTCAAGGACAGCGAGCCGCTGATCGACGAGGCCGTGCGCAACAATCCGGGCGTGTATCCCAGCGACGAGATGATGAAGAAGATCTTCCCGCTCGAACCGCTGACCCCGGCGATGAGCCGCCAGTACGCCGACATGTGGTCGGCGATGAAGAGCGGCAAGTAAGCCAGACAAGCGTCGCGTCACCGGCGGGGCCGCGTGCCCCGCCGGTTTCCATGGCAGTCCACGCGGAGCGAGCATGACCGACATCGCAACCCCTTCGGTGCAGCAGGCTGCGGCCAACGGTGCCAAGAACGAGAAACTGGGCAACGACCACTACCTGCGCATCGAGCACCTGCGCAAGGAATACGACGGCGTGGTGGCGGTCGACGATGTCGATTTCTCGATCCGCAAGGGCGAGATCTTCGCCTTGCTGGGTGGCTCGGGCTGCGGCAAGTCGACGCTGCTGCGCTGCATGGCCGGCTTCGAGAAACCGACGCGCGGCCGCGTCCTGCTCGATGGCCAGGACATCACGCCGCTGCCGCCCTACGAGCGGCCGGTGAACATGATGTTCCAGAGCTATGCGCTGTTTCCGCACATGACCGTGGCGCAGAACATCGCCTTCGGCCTGAAGCAGGATGGCCTGCCGAAACCGCAGGTCGACCAGCGCGTCGACGAGATGCTCAGGCTCGTGCAGATGGAGAAATACGGCAAGCGAAAACCTCACCAGTTGTCGGGCGGCCAGCAGCAGCGCGTCGCGCTGGCGCGGTCGCTGGCCAAGAATCCGAAACTGCTGCTGCTCGACGAGCCGATGGGCGCGCTCGACAAGAAACTGCGCTCGCGCATGCAGCTGGAACTGGTCAACATCATCGAGCGCCTGGAGGTGACCTGCGTCATGGTCACCCACGACCAGGAGGAAGCGATGACCATGGCCCACCGCATCGCGGTCATGGACACCGGCTGGATCCGGCAGATCGGCACGCCGGATGAAATCTACGAGCAGCCGAACTGCCGCTTCACCGCGGAATTCATCGGATCGGTGAACCTCTTCGACGGCAGGATCAAGGACGACCATCCCGACTACGTCACCATCGAATCGCCGATGCTCGAACACCTGCTGTACATCGGTCACGGCATCACCGGATTCGAGGGGCAGGAGGTATCGCTGGCGGTGCGTCCGGAAAAGATCGAGGTGAGCAAGGAAGAACCCGCGCAGCCGAACAACAAGGCGCGCGGCACCATCGAGGACATCGCCTATTTCGGCAGCCATTCGGTTTACCACGTGCGCCTGCCGACCGGCGCGAAGGTCATGGCGAATTTCGCCAACACCCAGCGCTGGGCTTCGGAACGGTTCACCTGGAACGACACGGTCTGGTTGTCGTGGAACGACGACGACGGCGTGGTGCTGACCTCATGAACGCCATCGCCCGCCGCCTGCTGAAAGCGGTCACGCCCGGTCCGCGCTGGTTCGTGATCGTGCCGCCCTACGTGTGGATGCTGATCTTCTTCGCCATCCCGTTCCTGATCCTGCTGCAGATCTCGTTCTCCAAGCCGCTGATCGCGTCGCCGCCGTACAGCGACCTGTTGAACACCGCCGGCGGCGAGATCAACCTCACGCTCAACCTCAACAATTACACGGCGCTGTTCCACGACAGCAAGTACGCCGGCGCCTATCTCAGCTCGCTCAAGATCGCCGGCATTTCGACCCTGCTGTGCCTGCTCGTGGGCTACCCCATCGCCTACGCGATCTCGCGCCTGTCGCCCTCGGTGCGCAACATCGCGCTGATGCTGGTCATCCTGCCGTCGTGGACCTCGTTCCTGATCCGCATCTACGCCTGGGTCGGCCTGCTGAAGGACAACGGTTTCATCAACAAGGCGCTGATGTCGATCGGGCTGATCGACGAGCCGCTGAAGATCCTGTACACGCCGACCGCGGTCTACATCGGCATCGTCTACGCCTACCTGCCGTTCATGGTGCTGCCGCTGTACGCGAACCTGATCAAGCACGATCATCGCCTGCTCGAAGCCGCCTACGACCTCGGCGCGAAGCCGCTCAAGGCGTTCTTCCAGGTCACGGTGCCGCTGTCGTTCGCCGGCATCGTCGCCGGCTGCATGCTGGTGTTCATTCCATCGGTGGGCGAGTTCGTGATTCCCGAACTGCTCGGCGGTCCGTCGACCAAGATGATCGGCAAGGTGCTGTGGGAGGAATACTTCACCGCCAACGACTGGCCGCGCGCTTCGGCCATCGCCATCGTCATGCTGATGCTGCTGGTGATCCCGATCACCATCTTCCACCGCTACCAGTCGCGCCAGCTCGAAGCGAGGCTGTCATGAGCACCGCGTCCATGAGCAGCGCATCGCGTCGTGCCGAACTGCTGTCGTTCCGCAGCCTGGTCCTGCTGTTGGGGTTCCTGTTCCTCTATGTACCGATGTTCAGCCTCATCGTGTTCTCGTTCAACGAGTCGCGCATGGTCACGGTGTGGTCCGGTTTCTCGGTGAAGTGGTACGGCGAATTGTTCCAGGACCAGTTGATGCTGGATGCGGCGTGGATGTCGCTGAAGATCGCGTTCTACACCGCCTGCGCCTCGGTCGTGCTGGGCACGATGGCGGCCCTGGTCATGACGCGCATGCGCGGTTTCCGTGGCAAGACCCTGTTCGGTGGCCTCATCACCGCGCCGCTGGTGATGCCCGAGGTGATCACCGGCGTCTCCATCCTGATGATGTTCGTCGCCGTCGGCGACATGCTCGGCACGCCGATCCAGCGCGGCGTGAGCACGGTCTGGATCGCCCACGTCACCTTCACAGTGGCCTTTGTCACCGTGGTCATCTCCTCGCGCCTGCAGGACCTTGACCGCTCGCTCGAAGAAGCGGCGATGGATCTCGGCGCCAACCGGCTGAAAGTGTTCTTCCTGATCACGCTGCCGATCATCGCGCCCTCGCTGGTCGCGGGCTGGCTGCTGGCCTTCACCCTGTCGCTGGACGATCTGGTGATCTCCGCGTTCACCAATGGACCGGGTTCGACCACCTTGCCGCAGAAGGTGTTTTCGTCGGTACGACTGGGCCTGAGCCCGAAGATCAACGCCCTGGCCAGCCTGTTGATCCTGGCGGTGTCCACGGCCGGCTTCATCGCTTGGTGGTTCATGGCCCGCGAGGAAAAACGTCGCCAGCGCGACATGCAGCTCGCGATGCAGAAAGGAGACTGATCCGTGACCGTCGAACTGATTCACCCGTGGACGGGTGACATCGATTATCGCTACGACTACGTCGGTGAAGCCGAAGTCGAACGCGTGCTGGCCGCCGCCGCCCAGGCCGCGCCGGGCTGGGCGGCGCGTGCGCTCGATGAGCGCAGCACGCTCCTGCGCGCGGTCGCAGCGCGATTGCGCGCGCGCAAGGACGACATCGCCGCCACCATGTCCGCCGACATGGGCAAGCTGCGTCGCGAGGCGCTGGCCGAGATCGAGAAATCCGCATCGGCCTGCGAGTACTACGCCGACCATGCCATCGACTACCTCCGCGACGGCGCCATCGCCACCGAGGCGCAGCGCAGCTACGTGACCTACGAGCCGCTGGGCTGCGTGTTCGCGGTGATGCCCTGGAATTTCCCGATCTGGCAGGTGTTCCGCTTCCTCGCCCCGGGCCTGATGGCCGGCAATGTCGCGGTGCTCAAGCATGCGACCAACGTGCCGCGCTGCGCCGATGCCATCGCCGACGTGCTGCGCGAGGCCGGTGTGCCCGAGGGCGTGTTCGGCGTGCTGCACATCGACAACCGGATGGCCGAGCGCGTCATCGCCGACCGTCGCGTGAAGGCGGTGACCCTGACCGGCAGCGAGCGCGCCGGCAGCGCCGTGGCATCCGCAGCCGGCAAGCACCTGAAGAAATGCGTGATGGAACTGGGCGGCAGCGACCCGTTCGTGGTGCTGGACGATGCCGATCTCGACGTGACGATTCCCGCTGCCATCGCCTCGCGTTTCGGCAACGCCGGGCAGACCTGCATCGCGGCCAAGCGCTTCATCGTGACGCCCGGCATTGCCGATGCCTTTGTGGCTCGTTTCGTCGACGCCGCGTCGAAGCTCGCCGTGGGCGATCCGATGGCCGAGTCGACCACGCTGGCACCGATGGCTCGCGCCGATCTGCGCGACGAGGTGCATGCGCAGGTCCTGCGCAGCATCGAGGCCGGCGCGAGCCTGCTGCTCGGCGGCACACCGGGGCAGGGTGGATCGCACTATCCGGCGACGATCCTCGACCACGTCGTCCCCGGCATGCCGGCCTACAGCGAAGAGCTGTTCGGCCCGGCCGCCGCGATCCTGCGCGCGAAGGACGAGGACGACGCCGTGCGCATCGCCAACGATACCGACTTCGGCCTCGGCGCCAGCGTCTGGACCACCGACAAGTCCCGCGGCGAAGCCGTCGCGCGTCGGCTCCAGGCCGGTGCGACGTTCGTCAATGCCATCGTCCGCAGCGATGTCCGCCTGCCGTTCGGCGGCACCAAGACCTCCGGCTTCGGTCGCGAGCTCGCCGAGCACGGCATCCACGAATTCATGAACATCAAGACGGTGTATGTGGCGTGAGGCGAGGCTGTTTGTCTGCGTAGCGTCCATTGCCGTCGTAGGCTGTGTGAGCAATCCGCGCGGTGCAGACGTGTTCGAGCGGCTCACGCGGGAAGATCAGGCGTGCAGCGCGGAGGGGGGTAATCCTTCTCGTGCAGCACACTTCATCGCTAGTTGCGAGTGGCCGGCGACGGATGCAGGCAAGGTGTGTTCCGACAACAAGGAATGCCAGGGGCGATGCGATCCTCCGATGGAGCCGCCAGATCCCACACCCGGCGCGATACAAGTGCTGAAGTTTCGACTTCCGGAGTCCGGACCGATCGTGGGCTCATGTTCGTCTTACCGGACTCGCGGGAAACCATTGAATTGCGAGTTCTATCTTGTGAAAGGTCGTATGGAGGGCGGGCATTGCATCGATTGATGCAATCGCTTGCGAGGGACGATCGGCCAGTCGCGCTAGAATCCGACAACGCCTTTCGGACACGGAACCCCATGATGCGCACCTTCATCGCCACGCTGCTCGCGCTCGGCGCCCTGTCGACCGGTCTGCCGGCGCTTGCCAGTTCCGACATGGGCTGCGATCAGCGCCTCGTGCCGGTGTCGGCCACGTTCTCCGATTGCGCGAGCAGCGCGCTGCTTGCGCCGGGCAACGACACCCGCGTCAATCTCGCATGGCTGATGATGGATGCGCACGGTGGGCGACGCCCGCCTGCGGCGCAGCCGGCCGATCCTGGCCAGCGGCCCTTGCCGCCGGTGCCGTTCGGATGGACGGATGTCTACCTTCGATTCCAGACGCCGGAGGGAACCGACGAAACCTCGCCCCGGATGTGGTCCAGCGGCGAGGGCACGACCTGCATCAGCAACGATCAAGGGCAGAGCGACTTCCTCGAAGCGCTGCAGGCCGAGCGCAAGCTCGCCGAGGCCGAGCGCGCAGGGCTGGCGGCGGCCCGCAAGGCCATGACATGTCCGCACGGCGAAGGCGCCGTGGCGCCGGCCGATGTGGCGGTGTCGTCCGAGGCGGCCCGTGCCTTCGCCGATTACCTGCGTGCGATCACGGCGTTCTATGCGGGCGGCCACGATCCCGCACCGTTCCAGACCCTGTCCGCCAGCAAGCAGCCCTGGGTGCGCGAGGCCTCGCGTTACATGGTCGGTCGTGCCTGGGCGCTGGTCGCGCAGGCGAGCGGTTTCGGCACGTATGGCGAAGTGGATCACGAACGGATGGACGATGCGGCGCTGGAGAAGGCCAAGGCTGCGCTCAACGCCTATCTCAAGGCCTATCCGAAGGGACGCTACGCGGCATCGGCGCATGGCCTGGTCCGGCGCGTGCACTGGCTGGCCGGCGACACCGATGCGCTCGCGGCTGCCTACGCCTGGCAGATCGACCAGCGCGATCCCGCCCTGCGCAACGTGCACGAAGTCGACCTGGCGCAGGAGATCGATGCCAAGCTGCCTGCGGAGGCCTATCTTGCGAAGGATGCGCATCCGGTGCTGGTCGCGGTGGGCGTGCTGCGCCGCATGCGCAAGACCGGGGGCGACGATGCACGCATCACGCGCAAGGAGATCGAAGCGCTGCGCCCCCGCTTCAAGGGACGCGAGGCCCTGCACGGCTACCTGCTGGCTGCGCACGCGTTCTTCGTCGATGGCGCGCCGCACCGAGTGCTGGAACTGCTGCCTGCGGAGACGCCGTCCGGCCCCATGGACACGCTGACGTTCAGCCGCCAGGCTCTGCGCGCCCTCGCACTGGATGTACTGAAGGACAAGGAGGCGCGCGCTGCGCTGGTCGCACTCTTCCCGCAGGCGCAGGGCGCCTACCAGCGGCAGACGCTGGAACTGGCGCTGGCCATGCACGACGAGCGCAACGGCGACATCGCCCGTGTCTTCGCAGCCGACAGCCTGGTGCTCGATCCCGCGCTGCGCGAACAGCTGCTGATCCACGTCGCCGGCCCCGACCTGCTGCGTGCCCGTGCCGACGATGCGAAGGCTTCGAAGCGCGAGCGTGCCCTGGCACTGTACGTGCTGCTGTACAAGCAGCTGACCCGCGCACGCTACGCGGAATTCCTGAAGGACGTGAAGCGCCTTCCGGCCAGGATCGATTCCGGATCCGGTCGTTACGACAAGCTCGACGAGACGACCGCAATGGCCGATTTCCGCTGGCAGGGCACTCGGGAAGGCTATGCCTGTCCTGCGCTGCAGCAGATCGCGACCACGCTGGCGGCCGATGCGGGATCCCGTAAAGGCAACCTCTGCCTGGGCGAATTCTTCCGCCTCAACGGCTACGACCGCGTGGAATCGTGGTCCTTCGCCGTGGACAAGGACGAACTGGGTGGCTCGGCCGGGCAGTTCCCGGGCCGTACGCTGCCGCGCCAGCGCATCTACCAGACGATCATCGACGATGCGTCCGCGCCGGCCGATGAGCGCGCGTATGCGCTGTTCCGCGCAGTCAACTGCTATGCGCCGGCCGGCTACAACGACTGCGGCGGCGACGACGTGCCGATCGCGACCCGCAAGGCGTGGTTCAACCAGTTGAAGAGCCGCTATCCGAATTCGCCCTGGGCCGCACGACTGCAGTACTACTGGTGAGGCGATGCGACGCCTGTTCGCGCAGCTGATCCTCTCGCTCTGCGGCCTGATCGCTGCGACGGCCGGCGCGGAGGGCCGCGTCGACGCCGCGCGGTACGACGCTTTCTGGCTGTGGGCGGGCGTGAAGCCGCAGGCGGTGCTCGACCGCGCGAAGACGGTGTACGTGCTGCACAGCGAGATCAAGTCCGTGCCGGACGTGCGCCTGGTCGCGCAGCGCCCGGCCACGCCTCGCATTCGTCATGCCGATGTCTGGATCGTCTATCGCGTCGAGACCCTGCGCTGGACGCCGCAGGTCCATGCGCAGGTGCTGGCCCAGATCGAACGCTGGCGCGCGGCCGGTAACCGCCTGGTCGGCGTGCAGATCGACTTCGATGCGCGCACGCGCCATCTCGACGAATATGCGACGTTCCTGCGCGATTTGCGCAAGCGCCTGCCTGCGCGCTACAAGCTCGGCATCACCGGTCTGCTGGACTGGAGCGCGAACGGCGACCCGGAAGGACTGCGCGCACTGGAAGGCGTGGTCGACGAGATCGTGCTGCAGATCTACCAGGGACGGCGTGTGATTCCTGGCTATGCGCGCTACCTGCAGCGACTCGATCGGCTCAACGTGCCGTTCCGCATCGGCCTGTTGCAGGGCGGCGAATGGGTGCCGCCGCCCTCCCTGGCGGCGCATCCGAAATTCCGGGGATACGTGGTCTTCCTGCTCAACCCGCCTCGCTGAGAGTTCGATCCGGGAAGCGGCTCGCATACGCCGCCAGCAGTTCCTGCGCCACCGACGCGCCGGCGAGCGCCGTGATGTCGGCATGGTCGAAGGGCGGCGAGACTTCGACCACGTCCATGCCGACGATCTGCAGCCCGGCGAGGCCGCGCACCAGCCGCAGCGCGGTGTGGGTATCGAAGCCGCCGACCACCGGCGTGCCGGTGCCGGGCGCGAATGCGGGGTCCAGGAAGTCGATGTCGAAGCTGACATAGCACTTGCGGTCGCCGACGCGCGCGCGGATCTCTGCGATGCAGGCATCGATGCCATGCGCGTGCAGCCAGGGCGCATCGAGCACGCGGAAGCCGTGGTCATCGGGATTGCGCGTGCGCATGCCGACCTGGATCGAGACTGCTGGATCGACGATGCCCTTGCGCGCCGCGTGCCAGAACATCGTGCCGTGATCGATGCGTTCCACGCCGCTGCCGTCGTCGCGATCCTCCCAGGTGTCGCTGTGCGCATCGAAATGGATCAGCGCCAGCGGCCCGTGTCGTTCGTGCACGGCCTGCAGGATGGGGTAGCTGATGAAGTGGTCGCCGCCCAGCGCAAGCGTGGCCACGCCCGCATCGGCGAACGCGCGGAACGCGTCGCGCAGCGCATCCGGCACGCGTTCGGGCCGGCCGTGGTCGAAATGCACGTCACCCCAGTCGATCACGTTCAATCGTTCGCAGGGATCGAAGTCCCAGGCATAGGGCGCGCACCAGGCCAGCGAGGCCGACATCATGCGGATCGCACGCGGGCCCAGCCGCGTGCCGGGACGGTTCGTGGTCGCCAGGTCGAAGGGTACGCCGACCACGGCGACATCTACGTCGCTCAGGTCCTTCGTGTAGCGGCGGCGCAGAAAGCTCAGCGCGCCCGAATAGGTCGGCTCGGCATGCGTGCCGTAGGGCGACGTGCGGGTGAACGCCTGGTCGACCGCATGCGGATCGACGGCGGTAGCGGGTGGAGCAGATGCATTGGACTGGGTCATGGCATCACCGGAGACAGTCGCGCGTCGTTCGCCGGGACGTGCGATACCGGGGCAACAATCAGTCGGACTTCTCTTCCAGCCAGCGCCGCACCAGCTGCGGCACGTGCGCGGTCGCGGTGCCCTGCTGCATCGCGTAGCCGGCCGGGACTTCGTCGAGTTCGAGCGCGCAGACCGCCTTTTCGGCGTCGGCGTGCGCATACATCGTGAGCGATGCGGCGGGGTAGACGGTCAACGAAGTGCCGACGACCAGCACCTTGCCGGCGTCGACCATCTCTTCCTCGGCGAGGCCCATCGCTTCGACCGCTTCGCCGAACCAGACGATGTCCGGGCGCAGCTGCGTGCCGTCCTCGCACAGGTCGCCGATGCGGATCGGTGCGGCGCCGATGTGGCGACGCAGACGACGCGGGGAGGTGCCGCGCGCCCACATCAGTTCGCCGTGCAGATGGATCACGTTCGTCGAGCCGGCGCGTTCGTGCAGGTCGTCGACGTTCTGGGTGATGACCACGACCTCGTACTTCGCTTCGAGTTCGGCCAGTGCGCGGTGTGCCGCGTTCGGTTGCGCCTGCGCCGCGAGCGCACGGCGTTCATTGTAGAACTCCAGCACAAGGTCCGGATGCGCGCGCCAGCCTTCCGGACTCGCGAGCTGGCGCCAGTCGAGGTTGCGCCACAGACCGTTCGCGTCGCGGAACGTGGGCAGCCCGCTCTCGGCGCTGATGCCGGAGCCGGAGAGGATGACGATCTTGTTGGGGTTGATGGCGAGGGTCATGAGAATCGGGAGCCATTGTGCGAAGCGACGCGCGATCGATGCCGCATCGCGCTTTTGTCTCCCTCCCCTTCAAGGGGAGGGACGGGGTGGGGATGGGGTTCCATCTGCAAGGAAAGATTGCCAGCAAGCGGACGATGCGATCAAACCCATCCCACCCAACCCTCCTCCTTGAAGGGGGAGGGCTTGGAGCAAGCTCACTTCATCGTCGGCATCACGAATTCCGCGTGATGCGTCTCCGGCCAGCGTGCGGTGATCGTCTTCAGCCGCGTGTAGAAGCGTACGCCGTCGGGGCCGTGGACGTTCAGCGGGCCGAAGATCGAGCGCTTCCACCCGCCGAAACTATGGAAGGCCATCGGGACCGGGATCGGCACGTTCACGCCGACCATGCCGGCCTGCACGCGATGCGCGAATTCGCGCGCGGCGCCGCCATCGCGGGTGAAGATCGCGGTGCCGTTGCCGTATTCGTGTTCGTTCACCAGGCGCAGTGCGGTGTCGAAATCCGGCACGCGGACCACGCACAGTACCGGGCCGAAGATCTCCTCGCGGTAGATCGTCATCTGCGGTGTGACGCGATCGAACAGGCAGCCGCCGAGGAAGAAGCCGTCGCCGTGGCCATCGACGGCGTGGCCGCGACCGTCCACGACCAGCGTCGCGCCTTCCGCAACGCCGGCATCGACATAGCCGCGCACCTTGTCGCGATGCGCGGCGGTGACCAGCGGACCCATTTCCGGATCCAGGCAGCCGGGCCCGATCTTTAATGCAGCCACCTTCGGCGCCAGCTTTTCGACCAGCGCATCGGCGGTGGCATCACCGACGCACACCGCGACCGAGATCGCCATGCACCGCTCGCCCGCCGAGCCGTAGCCCGCACCGAGCAGCGCGGAGACCGCACCGTCGAGGTCGGCGTCGGGGAGCACGACCATGTGGTTCTTCGCGCCGCCGAGCGCCTGCACGCGCTTGCCCTTGGCGCTGCCACGCGCATAGATGTACTCGGCGATCGGCGTGGAACCGACGAAGCTGATCGCCTGCACGCGCGGTTCGTCGAGCAGCGCGTCGACCGCGACCTTGTCGCCGTGGACGACATTGAACACGCCGTCGGGCAGGCCGGCCTGTTTCAGCAGCTCGGCCATGAAGATCGAGGCCGATGGATCGCGCTCGGACGGCTTGAGCACGAAGGTGTTGCCGCAGGCGATGGCGACCGGGAACATCCACAGCGGCACCATCGCCGGGAAATTGAACGGGGTGATGCCCGCGACGACACCCAGCGGCGCGTACTCGGTCCACGAATCGACGTCGCGGCCGACGTTCATCGAATGCTCGCCCTTGAGCAGGTGCGGGATGCCGCAGGCGAATTCCACGACTTCAAGTCCGCGGGTCACTTCACCGCGGGCGTCGGACAGGACCTTGCCGTGTTCGGAGGTGATGAGCGCGGCGAGATCGCCGGCGTGGCGTTCGAGCAGTTCCTTGAAGCGGAACATGACCCGTGCGCGATTCAGCGGCGTGGTCGCGGCCCAGGCGGGAAACGCGGCCTGCGCGGCATCGACCGCGGCGCGCACGTCATCGACGGAGGCGAGCGGGACGCGTCTGGTGACCGCGCCGGTGGCGGGATCGAAGACGTCGGCGTGGCGTGTCGAGGTATCTGTGGCGTGGCCGCCGATGTGGTGCGGGACTGTCTGCATGGATGCTCCAGCGCGGGGATCGGGAGTGGTCACCAGTTCCGCCCTGTCGCATCGCGGAAGATGCGATGCCGCCATCGCGCCTTCGTCATCCGAAGGCGCGACGGGAATCCCGTGGCGAGGGATCGCCCGGGAACGGGTGGATCAGCCCAGGGCCTTCGCCGCCGGCACGTACTCGTAGCCCAGGTCGTCGGCGACGGCTTTGTACGTGATCTTGCCGGCGTGGACGTTCAGGCCGTTCAGCAGGTGCTCGTCGTCCAGCATCGCCTTCTTCGGGCCCTTGTTCGCCAGCTGCACCGCGAAGGGCAGGGTGGCGTTGGTCAGGGCGAAGGTGGAGGTGCGGGCGACGCCGCCGGGCATGTTGGCGACGCAGTAGTGGATGATGCCGTCGACCTCGTAGGTCGGGTTCTGGTGGGTGGTGGCCTTCGAGGTCTCGAAGCAGCCGCCCTGGTCGATGGCGACGTCGACCAGCACCGAGCCCGGGCGCATCAGTTTCAGCTGGTCGCGCGAGACCAGCTTCGGCGCGGCGGCGCCAGGGATCAGCACGGCGCCGATGACCAGGTCGGTCTCCGGCAGGCGCTCTTCGATGGCGTCATGGGTGGAGTAGATGGTGGTGAGCTGGTGGCCGTAGACCTCGTCGAGGTACTTCAGGCGGTCCAGCGAGCGGTCGAGGATGGTGACGTGGGCGTTGAGGCCCATGGCCATGCGCGCGGCGTTGATGCCGACCACGCCGCCGCCGATCACCAGCACTTCGGCCGGCTTCACGCCCGGCACGCCGCCGAGCAGCACGCCCGAACCGCCCTGGGCTTTCTCCAGCGCGTGCGCGCCGGCCTGGATCGACATGCGACCGGCCACTTCGGACATCGGCGCCAGCAGCGGCAGGCCGCCGCGCTTGTCGGTGACGGTTTCGTAAGCGATCGCGGTGCAGCCGGACTTGACCAGACCGGCGGTCTGGTCCGGATCGGGCGCGAGGTGCAGGTAGGTGTAGAGCAGCTGGCCTTCGCGGAGCATCGCGTATTCGACCGGCTGCGGTTCCTTCACCTTGATGATCATCTCGGCGCGGCGGAAGATCTCCTCCGCCGTGTCGACGATCTCGGCGCCGGCTTTCTCGTACATCTCGTTGGTGAGGCCGATGGCCTTGCCGCCGTCGCGCTGGACCATGACCTTGTGGCCGTGGCTCGCGAGTTCGCGGGCACCGGCCGGGGTCAGGCCGATGCGATATTCGTGATTCTTGATTTCCTTGGGGACGCCGATCAGCATGGCTGAGTACCGAATTGAAGGTGGGAAGAGGGGCACTGAATGAACGAGACGCCCGCGCGCCGGCCGCTTGCGGGCGCGCGCATTAGGCCGTTTCGGCAATCACATGCGCAAGTGTCCGGAAAATTCTATCGATATGCTCGTCCGTGAGGATCAGCGGCGGGGACAGGGCGATGACATCGCCGGTGACCCGGATCAGCAGGTTTTCCTCGTGGAAACACCGGGTGAAGACGTCGTAGGCGCGGGTGCCGGGCGCCCCCGGGCGCGGTGCCAGTTCGATCGCGCCGATCAGGCCGATGTTGCGGATGTCGACCACGTTCGGCAGGCCCCGCAGGCCGTGGATGGCATCGGCCCAGCGCTCCTCCAGGACGATGGCCTGCTCGAACAGGCTCTCCTCTTCGTAGGTGTCCAGCGTGGCGAGCGCCGCAGCGCAGGCCAGCGGGTGACCCGAATACGTGTAGCCGTGGAACAGTTCGATCACGGCCTCAGGGCCATGCATGAAGGCATCGTGGATGGCGTCGGACACGAACACCGCACCCATCGGCACGCAGCCGTTGGTGAGGCCCTTGGCAGTGGTGATGATGTCTGGCTGCACGTCGAAGCGCTGTGCAGCGAAGGCCTTGCCGACGCGGCCGAAGCCGGTGATGACTTCGTCGAAGATCAGCAGGATGCCGTGTTTGTCGCAGATCTCGCGCAGGCGCTTGAGATAGCCCTGCGGCGGCAGCACCACGCCGGCAGAACCGGCGACGGGCTCGACGATGACGGCGGCAATCGTGCTGGCATCGTGCAGCAGGACCAGACGCTCCAGGTCCTCGGCCAGTTCGGCGCCGTGTTCGGGCAGGCCGCGGCTGAAGGCATTGCGGCCGATGTCGAGCGTATGCCGCAGGTGGTCCACGCCGGGCAGCAGGCTGCCGAAGAACTTGCGGTTGTTGGGCAGGCCACCGACCGAAATGCCGCCGAAGCCGACACCGTGGTAGCCCTTCTCACGGCCGATCAGCCGCGTGCGCTGGCCTTCGCCGCGTGCGCGGTGGTAGGCGAGGGCGATCTTGAGTGCGGTGTCGACCGATTCCGAGCCGGAATTGGTGAAGAAGACATGGTTGAGGTGGTCGGGTGCGATCGCGGCCAGACGCTCGGCCAGCGTGAACGGCAGCGGATGGCCCATCTGGAAGGTCGGCGCGAAATCCAGCGTCGCGATCTGCTGCTGCACGGCCTGCACGATGCGCGGACGCGCGTGGCCGGCATTGCAGCACCACAGGCCGCCGGTGGCATCGAGGACTTCGCGACCGTCGACCGTGCGGTAGAACATGCCCGAGGCGCTGGCCATCAGGCGCGGCGCGGACTTGAACTGGCGATTGGCCGAGAACGGCATCCAGAAGGCGTCCATCGCATCCGGGGCGCGGGTGGCCTCGCGGGTGTAGTGCCCGCTGTAGTCCGGATGGCTCTGCGGATCGTCGTGCATGCGGTCTCCGATGCGGTCATCCGTGCAGGCGCCGCGCCCGCACGATGGTGCAAGCTTATCGCGTTGAAAAAACTTTACAACTGTCGTTCGATTGTGCACAAATGCTGCACGGCAGTATCGGTGTAAAGTATCTGCATCATCAAAGTCGACGGGGTTCCATGGATATCGGTGCGCGTCTTCAGCTGGTCCGCAAGAGCAAGGGTTTGAGCCAGCGCGAGTTGGCCAAGCGCGTCGGGGTCACCAACAGCACGATCTCGCTGATCGAGCAGAACAAGGTCAGCCCTTCGGTCAGTTCGCTCAAGAAGGTGCTGGATGGCATACCGATCTCGATGGCCGACTTCTTCACCATGGACATCGAGGCCGACCCGGCCGACACGCCCTTCTACGCGCCTGACGAACAGCCGGACGTCGGCAACAACGACATCCATTACTTCCTCATCGGGCATCGCCGTCCGCAGCGGCAGATGTGCGTGCTCCGCGAGGTGATGCTGCCCGGCAGCGACACCGGCGAGGTGATGATCACCCACGAAGGCGAAGAGGGCGGCGTGGTGCTGTCTGGCCAGGTGGAGATCACCGTGGGCGACCAGGTCCGCGTGCTCGGACCGGGCGAGGCCTACTACTTCGAATGCCGCATTCCCCATCGCTTCCGCAACGTCGGCCAGACCGACGTCATGATCGTGAGCGCCAGCACGCCGCCGACCTTCTGACCGCTGGTTCTGACTGCTGCCCCGGAGATTCCCCTTGAACGCACCCCGCACCCTCGACGCCTGGCAGGCGCTCGCCGCCGGTCTGCAGATCCGTACCCAGGCCTTCATCGATGGCCGCTTCGTCGACGCCGCCAGCGGCAGGACCTTCGATTGCATCAGCCCGATCGACGGCCGTGTCCTGGGCCAGGTCGCCGAGTGCGAGGCAGAGGACATCGCGCGTGCCGTCGCAGCCGCGCGGCGCAGTTTCGAGGCCGGCCGCTGGGCGAACGCGAAACCCGCGTATCGCAAGAAGATTCTCATCAAGTTCGCGCAACTCATTGAACAGCATGGCGATGAGCTGGCGCTGCTCGAATCGCTGGACATGGGCAAGCCGGTATCCGACGCCCGCGCCGTGGACGTGGCCGCGACCATCCGCTGCATGGCCTGGACCGGCGAGGCGCTGGACAAGGTCTACGGCGAGGTCGCCGCGACCGGCCCGGACGAGCTGGGCCTTATCACGCGCGAACCGCTGGGCGTGGTAGGCGCGATCGTGCCGTGGAACTTCCCCATGCTGATGGCGACGTGGAAGATCGCCCCGGCGCTGGCGACCGGCAATTCGGTGGTGCTCAAGCCGTCGGAGAAATCACCGCTGACCGCGATCCGCCTCGCCGAACTGGCGATGGAAGCGGGCATCCCGGCAGGGGTGCTGAATGTCGTGCCGGGTTTCGGCAAGGGCGCGGGCGAGCCGCTGGCGCTGCACATGGATGTCGACGGCCTGGTGTTCACCGGGTCGACGGCCGTCGGCAAGCACCTGCTGCAGTGCGCGGGTCGTTCGAACATGAAACGCGCCTACATGGAATGCGGCGGCAAGAGCCCGAACATCGTCTTCGCCGACGCGCCCGACCTGGCGCAGGCCGCGAAGGCCGCGGCGGGCGGCATCTTCTACAACCAGGGCGAGGTCTGCACCGCTGCCTCGCGCCTGCTGGTCGAGCGTTCGATCAAGGACGATTTCGTCGCCGCCGTGGTCGAGGCCGGCAAGACGATGCGTCCGCGCCACCCGCTGGATCCCGGTGCGCCGATGGGCGCGATGGTCGACGAAGGCCAGACCGCGCGCGTGCTCGATTACATCGCCAAGGGCCGCGCCGAAGGTGGGCGCGTGCTGCTGGGCGGCGAACGCGCGGAGGTGGTCGCCGGTGGCTGCTACATCGAACCGACGGTGTTCGACGGCGTCGAACATAGCCACACGATTGCCCGAGAGGAAATCTTCGGGCCGGTGCTGTCGGTCATCGGCTTCGACGACGAAAGCGATGCCCTGCGCATGGCCAACGACACCGAGTATGGCCTCGCCGCGGGCGTCTGGACCCGCGACATCGGTCGCGCGCATCGCGTGGCGCGCAAGCTGCGTGCGGGCAGCGTCTGGGTGAATTACTGGGACGGCGGCGACATGACCGCGCCCTTCGGCGGCTACAAGCAGTCGGGAAACGGCCGCGACAAATCCCTGCACGCCTTCGAGAAGTACACCGAGGTCAAGGCGACCTGGATCAACCTCGCGACCTGAGGCGTCTCCCTTCCCCGCGCGCGGGGAAGGGGGGATGCGGGCAGTCCGTGGCGCCTCAGCGCGCGACTTCCTCGCGGAGCTCGTCCAGGGTGGTCTGCAGGTGCGCGGTGAGCTTGGCTTCGACCGTCGCCGCGTCGCGCGCCAGCCAGGCATCGAGGATGTCGCGGTGCTCGCGATCGGCGCGTTCGTTGCGCCCGGCCGGTTCGAGGTGCTTGCGCACGTAGCGCTCGGCGACCAGGTGCAGGCGTTCGACCAGGTGCGCGGTCTGCTTGCGCAGCGGGTTCTGCACCAGCGCCAGATGGAAGTTGCGGTTGTAGCGGACCGCATTCTCGGGGTCATCGCGGAGCATCGCTTCCAGGCCGCTGAGCGCGGAGATCGCGGTTTCGCGACGCGTGTCGTCGGCGACGAGGCAGGCGGCGCCGGCGGCTTCGGGTTCGAGCTTGAGGCGGAGGATGAAGACATCCTCGGCTTCTTCTGGGGTCAAGGCCGAGACCGTGAAGCCGCGGTTCGCGTGCGAGCTGAGCAGTCCCTGCTGCTCGAGCCGGGTCAGGGCTTCGCGCAGCGGGATCTTGCTGATGCCCAGCTCATCGGCCAAGGCGTCCTGGCGGATCGGCGTCATCGGCGCGAGCTCGGTGGAGAGGATTCGCTCGCGGATGATCTCGAAAGCCTGTTCGGACAGCGTCTTGGCGGCAATGACCATGGCGGTGGTGCTACCCCGGGTGTTGGTAAGTGGTGCGAAGTGAAGTGTAGAAGGCCCGGGCGGCCCGCCCCTGTTCCCGGGGACCGTGGCTGGAAGCGCCTTCGCCGCCGAACGGTGCGTGATAGTCCACGCCTGCCGTCGGCAGATTGACCATCAGCATACCCGCACGCGCCCCCCGTTTGAACGTTTCGGCATGACGGAGCGAGGACGTGCAGAGGCCGGCGGACAGCCCGTAGCGACTGTCGTTGAGCGTTTCAAGCGCATGTTCGAAGTCGCGCACGCGGAACATCCCGGCGACCGGGCCGAAAATTTCCTCGCGTGCGATGAGGCTGCGATTGTCCAGATCGTCGAACAGCATCGGCGGAACGTGGCAATCGTCGTCCTGCGGCATCGTTCCGCCGATGGCGAGCGCTGCGCCTTCGGCCCGCACGGCCTCGACCTGCGTCGCGACGCGCTGCTTCTGACGCGGGTTGGCCAGCGGGCCGATGTCGGTGGCGGCATCGCGCGGGTCGCCGAATCGCAAGCCCTGCAGCTTCTGGCGGACCGCGCCGATGAATCGCCCGGCGATGGCCTCCTCGACGATGATCCGCGACGTGGCCGTGCAGCGCTGGCCGGCGGCGAAGTAGGCGCCGTTCACCGCGCAGTCGACGGCGATGTCGAGATTGGCGTCGGCCAGCACGATCAGCCCGTTCACACCTCCCATCTCCAGTTGCATGCGGCCGTTGCGCGCCGCCACCGCCTGGCGTACGCGCGCACCGGTGGCTTCCGAACCGGTGAAGGAGATGCCGTCGATACGCTCGTGTCCGGCGATCGCGGCGCCTGCGGTCGCCGCGCCCAGCACCATGTTGACGCTGCCTGCAGGCAGGCCGGCGACGGCGATGTGGCTCATCAATCGCGCAGCCGTGCCCGATGAGACTTCCGAGGGTTTCCACACCACCGCGTTGCCGAACGCCAGCGCCGGCGCGATCTTCCACGCCGGGATCGCGATCGGGAAGTTCCAGGGCGTGATCAGGCCGACCGTGCCCAGTGGCGCGTGCATCACTTCGACCATCGCGCCGTTGCGCGTCGACTCGTAGCGCTCGCCGACGATGCGCAAGGCCTCGCCCGCGAAGAAGTCGAAGATCCGCGCGGCCCGCATCGTTTCCATGCGCGCGTCTCGCAGGGTCTTGCCGGTTTCGCGGGCGATCAGCAGCGCCATCGGTTCGAGGTCGGCGACCAGCGCGCGCGCGATGCGTGCGAGCGCGTCGGCGCGGGCCTCGATGCCGCCAGCGGCGAGCTTGTGTTGCGCTACATGCGCGGCAGCGGTCGCTGCTTCGACATCCGCGGCGCTGCCGTCGGGCAACTGCACGCTGAGGTCATCGGGCGCATGCGGATTGCGTTGCTCGAGCGCGACGGGTGCCTCCACGTCATGGCCGGCGATGTGGTGGGCGAGGGTGAGGACTTCGGTCATGGCGGTCGCTGAAAAGAGGGAAGGGTCAAACCACGACGAAGCCGGTCGGGAACGGCTCGTTGTCGTCGATCCAGAGGCGGTTGAAACCGGTGGCGTAGGCGCTGCCTTCGATCGACGGCACGATCGCATCGTGTTCGCCGAGTGTGGTCGTGGCTTCGACGCGGCCGATGAAGCGGCTGCGGATGTAGCTTTCGTGGACGTAGGTGTCGCCGACCGACAGCCGGCCGCGCGCGGCCAGCTGCGCCATCCGTGCCGAGGTGCCGGTCCCGCAGGGGCTGCGGTCGATCGCGCGTTCGCCGTAGAAGACCGCATTGCGGCCATGCGCATCGCCTGCGGTCGGCGCATCGGCCCAGAGCACGTGGCTCACGCCGCGAATGGTCGGGTCGAGCGGATGCACCGGCTCCACCGTGTCGCGGACGATGGCGCGGATCGTGCGGCTCAGTTCGACGATGCGCGCCGCACCGAGCGCATCGAGCCCGGTGTAGGCGCCCTGCGGCTCGACGATGGCGTAGTAGTTGCCGCCGTAGGCGACGTCGACGGTGAGCGGGCCGAAATCCGGCACCTCGATGGCGAGGTCACGGATCGCGAGATAGCTCGGCACGTTGCGGATCTTCACGGAACGGACGCGGCCGGCGTCCATCGCGTAGTCGATCCGCAGCGTGCCGGCCGGGACTTCGACGACCAGCTGGCCGGGCGTCTTCGGCACGATGTGGCCGTATTCCAGGCCGAAGGTGACCAGGCCGATCGTGCCGTGTCCGCACATCGGCAGGCAGCCGCTGGTCTCGATGAACAGGATGCCGACATCCGCGTCCGCCGACTGCGGCGGATAGAAGAACCCGCCGGACATCATGTCGTGGCCGCGCGGCTCGAACATCAGGCCGCTGCGGATCCAGTCGTATTCGGAGAGGAACTGCTGCCGTCGTTCGCTCATGCCCGCGTCGCGCAGCGGTGGCTTGCCGTCGACGACCAGTCGCACCGGGTTGCCGGCAGTGTGGCCGTCGATGCAGTCGAAGACGTGGCGGGTGCCGCTGATCGTGGCGAGGCCGGCCATGCTGGGGCCGGCGGCAGCGATTCCGGCGGATGCGATGTCACCATCCATGCGGGCGCGTCCTTCAGAGACCGAGCGCGGGGCGTGCGGCCTCGGCCGCTTCGACCAGGCGGATCACTTCGGCGCGACGCTCGCCCTGCAGCAGCATGCGCGGCATGCGCACCCGCTCGGAACCACGGCCCATCACGGCCTCGGCGAGCTTGATCGACTGCACGAGGTCGTGCTCGGCGTCCAGATGCAGCAATGGCATGAACCAGCGATAGATCTTCAGTGCCGTCGCGAGGTCGCCGCGCTGCACGGCCTCCCACAGCGCGATCGATTCGCGCGGGAAGACGTTGGTCAGGCCCGATACCCAGCCGCGTGCGCCCAGCACCAGGCCTTCCAGCGCAACGTCGTCGAGGCCGGCGAACAACACGTAGCGGTCGCCGCACAGGTTGTGCAGGTCGGTGAAGCGGCGCGGATCGGGCGCGCTTTCCTTCACGGCGACGATGTTCGGCACGTCGGCGAGGTTGGCGAGCGTGCGCGCACCGATGCTGACGCGATAGGCCGGCGGGTTGTTGTAGAGCATCACCGGCAGCGTGGTGCTGGCGGCGACCGCGCGGAAATGCGCTTCCAGTTCGTGCTCGGCCGGCACATAGACCATCGCCGGCAGCACCATCAGGCCGGTGGCGCCGGCCTTCTCGGCGGCTTCGGCGAAGGCGCAGGCGCGCGGCGTGGTCAGTTCCGACACCCCGGCGATCACCGGGATCCGCCCGTCGGCGGCTTCGGCGGCGGAGGCGATCACCGCCAGCTTCTCGTCGCGCTCCAGCGAATTGTTCTCGCCCACGGTGCCGATGACGATCATCCCGTGGACGCCGTCGCGGACCAGTGCGTCCTGGACGCGGCGGGTCGCCGGCAGGTCCACCGCCAGTGCTTCGTCGAACTGGGTGGTGGCGGCAGGAATCACGCCGTGCCAGGGGCAGGTAAGCACTTGCATGTCGATCTCCGAATGAATGTATATCGTATACTAAATGAAGATCGGGCAATGGGGCAACGGGATGGCGGCAGCTGCGGGGATGTTCGGCGGAGCAGGCGATGGCGATGCGTCCGGGCGCGTGGTCGTGATCGGCGGTGGCGTGGTCGGATTGGCCTGCGCGCTTCGGCTGCGACACGCCGGCCAGGATTGCCTCGTCATCGACCCGATGCGCGACGGCCAGGCCGCGTCGTGGGGCAACGCCGGGCACATCGCCATCGAGCAGGTGTCGCCGCTCGCGTCCTGGTCCACGGTGCGTTCGCTGCCGCGACGCTGGTTCGGCCGTGGCGGGCCCGTGGACGTGCCGCGTCCCTGGGCTGTCGCGCCCTGGCTGTGGCGGTTCCTGCGCGCCTGCGCGCCTGCGCGACATGCGAGCGGGCAGACGGCGTTGCGCGATCTGCTCGGCGAAGCGCTGCCGGCGTGGCGGCAACTGCTGCAGGACATTGGCCAGCCCGGTCTGCTGCGCGAGGACGGGCATTGGGTGGTCTGGGAAAGCGCCGATGCCGAGCGTCGCGGCCGCGACGCTTGGCTGGAGGGCGATATCGGCGAAGCCCGCGCCGCCTCCATGGGCCAGAGCGAACTGTCCGCGCTGCAGGCACGCGTATGCGTGCCGTTGCGCGCGGGACTGTGCTTCGAAGGCAGCGCACAGGTCGCGGATCCAGCTGTGTTGATGCGTGCGCTGCGACAGGCCTTGCTCGACGCGGGTGGCCAGTGGCTGCGCGCGGATGTGAAGGGACTGAGGCAGGCGAGCGGGCAACCGCAGGTCCTGCTGGACGACGGCCGCATCCTCGACGCGGACCAGTTGGTGATCGCGGCCGGCCCGGGATCGCGGTCGCTGATGGCGGACCTCGGCGAACACGCGCCGCTGATCGAGGAGCGCGGCTACCACCTGCAATGGCGCGACCACGACTGGCCGGACCTGCCGCCGGTGGTGTTCGAAGATCGTTCGGTGATCCTGACCCTGTTCGACGGTGGACTGCGCCTGGCCGGCTTCGTCGAGTTCGTGCCGCCCGGTTTGCCGCCCGATGTGCGCAAATGGCAGCGCCTGCGCGCGCACGCCACCGAGCTGGGCCTGCCGGTGCGCGGCGAGCCCGAAGCCTGGTGCGGCGCGCGGCCGACACTGCCGGATTACCTGCCGGCGATCGGTCGCAGCCGGACCGCAGGCAAGGTCTGCTATGCCTTCGGCCACCAGCACCTCGGTCTGACCCTGGCCGCCGCGACAGCGGACCGCATCCTCGCATTGCTGAACGATCCCGACGGTTCGAGCAAGGCATCGCCCTTCGACCTGCAGCGCTTCGGATGATGCCGAAGCGAAAGACGGTATCCTTGCGGACATGTCGCCGCTCGCCGTGCTGCTCCGCCTGTTGCTCTGCATCGCCCTGATCCTCAACGGATCGGTGCCGGCGGTGCACGCCGCGATGAGCGGGACGGCACCACAGGCATCGCAGGATGCGCCTGCCGTCGACCCCGGTGCAGATGACGATGCCGACATGACGATGGGCGAGGGCGGCTGCCACGATGGCGGCATGGCACACGACCCATCTCCGGTCGACACGCCTGCGCCGTCCGATCCGGACGAGGCCGACACCGACTGCTGCGGCGGCGATGGCGACTGCCGCAGCACCTGTGCCCAGCATTGCGCCGTGTCCATCCCGAGCGTCGCTGTCCTCGATCTGATCCAGCTGCCCGCTGCCGGCCCCTTGCCGACGCAGACTGCGGCGCAACCCGACCCGCGCCTGCGGGATCGCATCCGACCTCCCATCGCCTGATCTGGCTGCAAGCGTCACGAATCCGCGCCGTCGCAACGGCGCGTCATCGACATTGCTCCGGAGTCATCCATGTCCTTCGATCCGTCCGGCCTCGGGCCGGCACTTTCGCGCCGTCGCTTCGTGCAGGGACTGGCGCTCGGTAGCGCCGCCGCCGGGTTCGGCCTGCACGCCCGCCCGCTCTGGGCGCTGAAATCTCCCGGCCAACCGGAAATCCTGTCCGGCACCGAATTCGACCTCGTCATCGGCGAGACGCCGGTCAACATCACCGGCGTCTCGCGGCCCGGCGTCACCGTCAATGGCCACCTGCCGGCGCCGGTGTTGCGCTGGCGCGAGGGCGACACGGTCCATGTCCGTGTCACCAACGCGCTGCCGCGCGGCTCCGTGCACGGCACCGACACCTCGATCCACTGGCACGGCATCCTGCTGCCAGCCGACATGGACGGCGTGCCGGGCATGAGTTTCGACGGCATCGCGCCCGGCGAGACCTGGCACTACCGCTTCACGCTGCGCCAGGGCGGCACGTACTGGTATCACAGCCATTCCGGCTTCCAGGAGCAGGCCGGTCTGTACGGTGCGCTGATCGTCGATCCGGCCGAGCCCGAACCCTTCGCCTTCGATCGCGATTACGTGGTGATGCTGTCGGACTGGACCGACATGGCACCGGCCGCGCTGTTCCGTCGTCTCAAGAAGATGGCGATGCACGACAACACCTACCAGCGCACGGTCACCGATTTCCTGCGCGACGCTCGCTGGGACGGATTGAAGGCGACGCTGGCCGATCGCCGCGCCTGGGGCACGATGCGGATGACGCCGACCGACCTGTCGGACGTCAACGCGCAGACCTACACCTACCTGATGAACGGCACGACCTCGCTCGGCAACTGGACCGGCCTGTTCCGCAGCGGCGAAAAGATCCGCCTGCGTTTCATCAACGCCTCGGCGATGACCTATTTCGACGTGCGCATCCCGGGACTGAAGCTGCGCGTGGTCGCGGCCGATGGCCAGTACGTGCATCCGGTCAGCGTCGACGAGTTCCGCATCGCGCCCGCCGAAACCTACGACATCATCGTCGAGCCGAGCGGGCAGGACGCGTTCACGGTCTTCGCCCAGGACATGGGCCGCACCGGCTATGTCAGCGGCACGCTGGCGGTGCGCGAAGGCCTGCGCGCGCCGGTGCCGGATGTCGATCCGCGTCCGCTCCTGACCATGGCCGACATGGGGCACGGCGGCATGGATCATTCGGGGCACAGGAGCGGGCAGGGCAGCGCGCCGGCATCGAAAGGGATGGAAGGCGGCTGCGGCGCGCACATGGGCCATGGCGGCATGGATCACGGCGGCGGCATGCAGGCGCATCCGGAGAGCGAGCGCGGCAATCCGCTGGTCGACATGCAGACGATGATGCCGGTGCCGAAGCTGGACGACCCGGGTATCGGCCTGCGCGACAACGGCCGCGACGTGCTGCGCTACGCGATGCTGCGCAGCCTGTTCGAGGATCCGGACGGTCGCGAACCGGGGCGCACCGTCGAGCTGCACCTGACCGGGCACATGGAGAAGTTCGCCTGGAGCTTCGACGGCATGAAGTTCGACGATGCCGAGCCGCTGCGCCTGAACTACGGCGAGCGCATGCGCATCACCCTCGTCAACGACACGATGATGACGCATCCGATCCACCTGCATGGACTGTGGAGCGACCTCGAAGACGAGCAGGGCGAGTTCCTGGTACGCAAGCACACCATCGACATGCCACCGGGCAGCAAACGCAGCTATCGCGTGCGTGCCGATGCACTCGGCCGCTGGGCCTACCACTGCCACCTGCTGTACCACATGGAGTCGGGCATGATGCGCGAAGTGCGGGTGGTCGAATGACGCGCATGACCGCGATCAAACCCTGTCGTTTCGGCGCGCTTGCCCTGCTTCTGGCGTTTCCGCTGCAGTCGGTGCATGCGCAATCGCAGGACGAGCACGGCAGCGATCATTCCAGGCATCGTGGCCATGAAACGCCAGTACCCAAGACACCTGCATCCACCGCAGTCGAGTCATCCAAGGCCGATCACTCGACGATGGACCATTCGACGATGGACCATTCGAAGATGGACCACGCGGCGATGGGGCATGCACCGACCGATGCCTCGCAACCGAAGACGCCGATTCCGCCGATCACCGACGCCGATCGCGCCGCCGCCAACCGGCCGCTGCATCATGCGATGTCGCACGGCAGCGGCATCCACCAGTTCTATCGGTTGGATCGACTCGAAGCCTGGGATGCGGAGCACGGCATCGGACTGCATTGGGAAGCCGAGGGCTGGATCGGTACCGACACCAATCGCCTGTGGCTGCGCAGCGAAGGCGAGCGCGAGAACGGCAGCACCCACGCAGCCGATCTGGAACTGCTCTACGGTCGCAGCATTTCGCCGTGGTGGGACGTGGTGGCCGGCATACGCCACGACTTCAAGCCCGGCGACAGCCGCAGTTTCGCCGCGATCGGCCTGATGGGCCTGGCGCCGCAGAAGTTCGAGGTCGAAGGCACGTTCTATGCCGGCGAGGGCGGGCAGACCGCGCTGGTGCTGGAAGCCGAACGCGAACTGCTGCTGACCAATCGCTGGATCCTGCAGCCTTCGATCGAGGTGGAACTCCATGGCCGCACCGAAGTCGACCGCGGCATCGGCAGCGGTCTGGGCAGCGTCGAAGCCGGGCTGCGGTTACGCTACGAAGTCACGCGTCGTTTCGCGCCTTACGTTGGCCTCGTCCACGAACGCGCCTTCGGCACGACCGCAGACCTGCGTCGCGCGGAAGGCGAAGGCGTAGAGGAGACGCGCATCGTCGCCGGCGTACGCGTCTGGTTCTGAGTGCCGTTCGGTACGCACATCGGAACGAGATTGTCCGCCGCATCCCGACGTCCCTTGTCATCCCGAGCCGAAGGCGAGGGACCTGCTTTCCTACATTCCACAGGACACACACCATGCGTCACCCGTCTCATTCCCACCCGCTTCCATCGCTGCTCGCAGCGATCCTGCTGGCTGCCGGCTCCATTGCGGGCGGCAATGCCGCTGGCGCAGAGCCCGCCGCGCCAGCGAAAGCGCGACCGCCCAGCACCGTCAAAGCGACGCCGAAGCCCGGCGGCCTGATCGTGGCCTTGCCGGCCGTGATGGTCCACAAGAGTCCGACCTGCGGTTGCTGCATGGTCTGGGTGAAGCATCTGGAAGCCGCAGGTTTCAGCGTGAAGACGCAGGACAGCAACGACATGGGTGCGATCAAGTCGCGGCTGGGCGTGCCGGCAGGCAAGAGCTCCTGCCATACCGCCGTCGTCGGCGGCTATTTCATCGAAGGCCACGTGCCTGCAGCCGACATCAAGCGCCTGCTCGCCGAAAAGCCCGACGCGAAGGGCCTCACCGTGCCCGGCATGCCGCTGGGTTCGCCGGGCATGGAAGTGCCCGATGGCACCGTGCAGCCCTATGCCGTCGAACTGGTGGGGCGCGACGGCAAGACCCGCGTCTTCAGTCGTCACGGCCAATGAGCGGGTGACATCCGAATGACCGGCCGGGCGCGACGCCAGGCCGGTTCCGTCACACCGTCGAGGCGGCGCCGGTTGTCCTGTGGCGCGGCAGCGCGAGCGAGATGAGCGCTGCCGCCCCGACGAACACTGCCGAGATCGCGAGGCAGGCGCCAATGCCGGCGACCTGGAATACCCATCCCGACAGCACCGTGCCGAGCAGGCGGCCGAGCGCATTGGCCATGTAGTAGAAACCGACGTCCAGCGAGACACCGTCTTCGCTCGCGTAGCTGACGATCAGGTAGCTGTGCAGCGAGGAATTGATCGCGAACAGCACGCCGAAGGCGATCAACCCCGCGACAAGCACGGTCTGCGCGTCGTACCCGCGGCTCAGCAGTATCGCCATGGCAGCGGGCGCGGCGGTGAGCCCGACGGCCCACAGGCAGGCGACACGACCATCCGGTGGCCTGCCCTTTCGTCGCCCGGTGAAGTAGGGCGCCAGCGACTGCACGATGCCGTAGCCGATGATCCACGCGGCCATGAAGCCGCCGATCCGCCAGAAATCCCAGCCCAGCGACGTGGAGAGAAATACTGGCAGGGCGACCACGAACCAGACATCACGCGCACCGAACAGGAACATCCGTGCCGCCGACAGCAGGTTGATCGCGCGGCTCTTCGACAGGATGTAGCGGAACTTCGGCTTGGCTTTGGCCTTGCCCAGGTCGCGATCGAGCAGCATCAGGCTGCACAGCCAGACCAGCAGCAGAGCGCCGGCCATGATCGCCACCGCCAGCGTGAAGCCGACCGTCGTCAACAAGGCCCCGCCCAGGAAGAAACCGACGCCCTTCAGCGCGTTCTTCGAGCCGGTGAGCGCGGCCACCCAGCGGAACAGCGTGCCTTGCCGGTCGCCCGGCACCAGCAGCTTGATGCTGCTCTTGGCGCTCATCTTGTTGAGATCCTTGGCGATGCCCGACAGCGCCTGCGCCGCCATCACCCACGGCACCGTGAGCCATGCCGCTGGCACGATCAGCATTGCCAGCGCGACGACCTGCATCGCCAGACCGATGTTCATCGTCCGGTTGAGTCCGATCCGCGTCCCGAGCCAGCCGCCGACCAGATTGGTGACGACGCCGAAGATCTCGTAGAACAGGAACAGCAGCGCCACCTGCAGCGGGCTGTAGCCCAGTGCGTGGAAATGCAGCACCACCAGCATGCGCAGCGCGCCGTCGGTCAGGGTGAAGGCCCAGTAGTTGCCGGTGATCAGCAGGTATTGGCGGACATCGGACGACAGGCGCGACAACATGCGTCAGTCCGCCTTGCCCACGTAGCGCACCAGCTCGGCGGTGCGGTTCACGTAGCCCCATTCGTTGTCGTACCAGGCATAGATCTTCACCTGCGTCCCGTTCACCACCATCGTCGACAGCGCATCGACGATGCTCGATCGCGGATCGGTGCGATAGTCCATCGATACCAGCGGCCGCGTCTCGTAACCGAGGATGCCGGCCAGTTCGCCTTCGGCGGCGGCACGCAGCAGCGCGTTCACTTCATCGACGCTGGTCGCGCGCTCGACTTCGAACACGCAGTCGGTCAGCGAGGCATTGGTCAGCGGCACGCGCACGGCATGGCCGTCGAGACGTCCCTTCAATTCGGGAAAGATTTCGGCGATGGCGGTAGCCGAACCGGTCGAGGTCGGGATCAGGCTGCTGCCGCAGGACCGTGCCCGGCGCAGGTCCTTGTGCGGCGCGTCGACGATCACCTGGGTGTTGGTCAGGCTGTGGATCGTGGTCAGGCTGCCGTGGCGGATGCCCAGTCCCTCGTGGATCACCTTCACCACCGGCGCCAGGCAGTTGGTGGTGCAGGACGCGGCAGAAACGATCCGGTGCTGCGCGGGATCGAAGCGTTCATGGTTCACGCCCATCACGATGTCGAGCGCGCCGGCCGACTTCACCGGCGCCGTCACCACCACGCGCTTCACGCCCTGGTCGAGGTACGGCTGCAGCACGTCGGGCTTGCGGAACTTGCCGGAGGCTTCGATCACGACATCGCAACCCGACCAGTCGGTCGCGGCGAGATCCTTGTTGCGGGTCACCGGGATGCGCACGCCGTCGATCACGATGGCATCGCCGTCGGTGCCGACGTTGCGGTCCCAGCGGCCGTGCACGGAATCGAACATCAGCAGGTGCGCCAGCGTGGCCGGATCTCCCGCCGGGTCGTTGATGCGGACGAAGGAGAGTCCGGGATCGCCCCATGCGGTGCGCAGGGTGAGGCGTCCCATGCGGCCGAAGCCGTTGATGCCGACACGAAGGGTCATGGACAGGATCTTGTGCAAGGAAGGGAAGGGTGCCGAATCATGTCGGCTCAGCCGGGATGGCCGATCTGGCGGACCTGGGTTTCGAAGGCGAGGCGATCCAGCGCCTCCGGCTTGAGGGCCATCAGCAGCGAAATCCGGTGCTGCAGCACCTGGCGCGCATGGAGGAAGGCCCTGTGGATCTGCTCGGGCGAGCCCGACACGGCGACGGGATCTGCTACGCCCCAGTGCGCGGTGACGGGATGTCCCGGCCAGGCCGGGCAGGTTTCGCCGGCGGTCTTGTCGCAGACCGTGATGACCAGATCCATCTCCGGCGCGCCCGGGACAGTGAACTCGTTCCATGATTTGCAGCGCAGCGCATCGGTGGGAATGTCTGCTTCGTGCAGGACCTGGAGGGCGAGGGGATGTACTTCGCCGCGCGGGGCACTGCCTGCGCTGTACGCATGGAAACGATCCTTGCCCAGCGCATTGGCCAGGGCTTCGGCCATGATGCTGCGCGCCGAATTGCCGGCACACAGGAACAGCAGGTTGTATCGACGGGCCATGGGAATGTTCCGGACAAGTGAAGGGTCAGGCGTTGGTGTCGCAGCGGATGAGACAGGGGCAGGGCATCACGCATCGCGTCATGGGCACGACCTCTTGCCTGCGGACGCTCCCGTCGCAAGCGCGGGAGCAGGCAGGCAAGCGTCCGCCTGGCCACCGCAGCAGTTGTGCATGAGAAAGCCGATGAGCGCGTTCATGGTTCCGAAGTCGGCGCGGTAGCAGATGAAGCGACCACGCTGTTCGCCCTGGATCAGGCCGACGGCAGCCAGTTCCTTGAGGTGGAAGGACAGGGTGGCGCCAGGCAGCGACAGGGCTTCGGCGATGTCCCCGGCCATCCGCCCGTCTGGACCCGCTTCCACGAGCAGGCGGAAGACTGACAGCCGGGTCGATTGGCCCAGGGCGGCTAAAGCAAGGGTTGCGTCTTTGAGTTCCATATTTCTAGAATAGTCAAACATCATCAGGCTAGCAATCGCTCATGACAGTCGTACGACAGCTGGCCACCGCCCACGAGATTTCCTCCGTAAGCCCGCTCATGGACCTGATCGGTGCCATCGACAGCGAGCGTCTGAATGCGGAGTGCTTCTGCACGGGCGTGGATGCGGACGCACTTCAACAGACGATTCGTGACAAGGCGGGCGAGAGCGGATTGCCCGCCTTGCTCGAAGCGCGCTGCCCATTCGTCTTCGCATCCCGGCCGGTGTTCGTGTCTGCGCGGCAGCAGGCCAGGATGGCCGCGCTGGTCGAAGCCATCGAATCGGTCGTGGCATTGCCGGCGTACCAGGCCGACGTGCTGGCCCGCGCGCCTTCGATCGCACGCCTTCAGCCTGGCGCTCGCGGCGTGTTCTTCGGCTACGACTTCCATGCCACGGCGGCAGGCATCGGCCTCATCGAGATCAACACGAATGCAGGCGGCGCCATGCTCAACGCATTGCTGGCCCGAGCGCAGCGTGCCTGCTGCGAGCCGATCGAACGCTTGCTGCCGCCCGCCGCGACCGCCGACGCGTTCGAGGCGCGGATCGTGGCGATGTTCCGGAGCGAATGGGCGCTCAGCGGACGGATCCGGCCGCTGCGCAGCATCGCGATCGTCGACGACCGACCCGAGGCGCAGTACCTGTATCCGGAATTCCTGCTGTTCAAGCAGTTGTTCGAGGCGAACGGCTGGAAGGCCGTCATTGCCGATCCATCGCAACTGGCGATTCGCGACGGCGTCCTGCACTGCGGAGAACAGCCGATCGACCTGGTCTACAACCGCCTGACGGACTTCTATCTCGAAGCGGAAACGAACGCCGTCCTGCGCGAGGCCTGCCTGCATGATCTCGCCGTGGTGACGCCGCATCCTCGCGCCCACGCGCTGTATGCGGACAAGCGGAACCTCGTGCTGCTGTCCGACCCGGCGCAACTCCAGCGGCTCGGCGTGCCGGCAGAGACACAGGCCATATTGCTCGGCGGCATCCCGCGGACCGAGATCGTCGAACCCGCCAACGCCGAGCGCCTCTGGGCCGAGCGGAAGCGACTGTTCTTCAAACCGTTCGCCGGATACGGCAGCCGCGCCGCATACCGCGGCGACAAGCTCACGCAGCGCGTGTGGCAGGACATCCTCGCCGGAGGCTACGTCGCCCAGGCGCTCGTCGCCCCTGGCGAGCGCACACTGAGCACAGGCGACCCCGCGCAAGTGTTCAAGTTCGACCTCCGCGAATATGTGTATCGAGGCGCAGTGCAGTGGACCGCAGCCCGGCTGTACCAGGGGCAGACCACCAACTTCCGGACACCCGGTGGCGGCTTCGCACCCGCATACGAGATCCCCGATGCCTGCCTGGAAGCCCGGGAGCCAACGATGTCGGCATGCGGGAGTGGCGGAGATCGGGATAGTCAGCTTTTTTGAAGGACGCGCACATCTGAAAAACGAATGAATTCAATGTCGTGCGCGCTATTTCTTCAGCAGAAGGTGTTGAAAAATCGTCGGATCAGCGTTGATTGGTCGCGAACTTGGGCATTTTGCTGAGTTTGGTCGCGAACATTTGCGACACCACCGGCTGAGATTCGATTGGCTTTCCTTGCGTCGTTCTGCGTGACCACACACCGGTGATAGCCTCTTTGGCAAAAGCTACTTCGGCGTCTTCTCTGGCGTTTTGATCCAAGGCGAGCCGGAAAGCCTGATCCAGGTTTCTAGACGCAACGGGCCCTCGTGGCGAGGGCAATTGGCGGTCGGACGCGATGACGGCAGCGAGGATCTTTGAGCCTCGCTTGGCTATAGCCAAGTGAAGCAGTCTGGCGCTTAGGCTCGAAGCGAAGTCTGGGTTGCAGTGCCCCAGCGCCATGCACCCGAGGTACTCCCCGAGCAGCTCCGGCGAGAGCGACGCAATCCGCCTGCCGACAAACGCGAAGTCGTCCTTGGCTACGGTAAGTGCCCGTATCAAGTCGCTACCCCGAGCTTGCTGCATCTTGGCGGCGACACTCGGATGGGAATCGCCAATCAGCGATATCGTCCGCTCGAAGGGCACGTGTCCCTCGAGCCACTTCTTGCAGGTGCCAGTCGGCAGCGCCGCTTTGGCTTTGGTCGGAGGAAGGGCGGAGGCCGCTTCAACGGCCCGCCGCTCGGCCTGCTGCCTGGCTCGAGCTGCCGGTGTAAACGCCAGCGCCCGCTCCAGCCCAACCGTACCGTAGATCCCACCCAGCGCCTCCGCAGCTGCCGCAAACATCAGGTGGCCGGCGACCAATCGGGCGTCGGCATCAGAGATCCGAGTTGGCACACGGCGTCGAGGCATGGACTGCTCGAACTTAACAATCGTGGTAAAGAACGTACCGGTACCAACTTTACCCTTCTCTCGCGGGCCATGAATGGCTAGCGTCTGAAGCATGGCTACTTCCGCCCCAAAATTCGCTGCCGGTTTGGATAGCAGCATCCAGGCGCTGCAAGACCGCTTCGGGATGATCGTGGCGGGGCGGGACCTGGTGCGCCTGCTCGGCTACCGGACGTCGGCGGCCTTTCGCCAAGCGGTGCATCGGAAATCGCTGGGGGTTCAAACGTTTTTCATTCGTGGACGGCGCGGGCGCTGCGCTCGCACGTCCGATGTCGCGCGCTGGGCATTCGAGTACGGCGTGCCTCTCATGCAAGGAGCTGACTTCAAGTCGACCCCGGATCGCCTCAAATAAAAAGGGCGATCCGTCGGTCTTCACCCGTCGGATCGCCCATGACGAAGACGCTTTGTGGATGTCCCGTCGTCGTCATTGTCTGTGGCGAAATGTTCCACCGTCAAGCGTGTCGCTCGCCGGATTGGCCCGGGTGTCGCCTTGTCACGCCTTGTCACGCGTGAACGAGGAGATGGTCATGGCCGATAACCCGGAAGTTGCGAAAATAGTCCCCACGACTGCGCCGCCCACCCCACGTCGCCCGGCGGTGATGCGGGTAAAAAAGGGCGTCTTGATCGTGTGCGAAGGGCGGGCCGCGAAGGTGCTGGCAGTGGTTTCCGCAGCCCAGATCTGGGTTAACTATCTGGGGACCGACGACCATGACTGGGTCAGCCTTGAGGCGCTGTCGCCTTATGAGGAATTCGACCCAACGACGTGTGGGCCGAACGAGGTCAAGGTCGAAGACGACTTCGAATTCGAACGGGCACGTCGGTGGACGGAGCAATTTGATCGCTTCAAGGGCTGTTACACCCTGACGCCCAGGGTGAAGGAGGAAATTGGAAAGGCACTCGGCGCTAGTCGAAAGACTGTTGAAAGTCACTTCGATTTGTATCTTCTTGACTCGAGTGTTCGAGGTCAACTGCCACGCAAGCCAGGCCCGGAAAAGGGCAGTACATACTTGACACCCGCGCAGCTGGCGATCGTCGACAAGGCTATTGAGGAACGCTATCGCACCGAACAGCGCGGCTCGGCCCAAGCTACCGCCGACTTGGTTGGGGCTCGCTGTACTGCTGCGGGGATAAAGGCACCTTGTTACAACACTGTACTGGCGCGCATCCACACACTGGACCGATGGAAGCTGGCGCGCGAGCGCCACGGCCGTGTGCGCGGAGATTCGAAAGCTGGGCCTGCCGGGATCGGCATCTTGACTGCGAAGTGCGAACTCAAACCCCTCGACTTCGTGCAGATGGACCACGCAATCGTCGATGTAATCGTGGTCGATCCGGAGACGCGAGAAGAAATCGGGCGGCCGTGGATCACTATGGCGATCGACATCGTCGCGCGCTGCCTGCTGGGATTCTATCTGACCTTTGACGCGCCCTCGCAAGCCAGCGTCGCGCTAGCGCTCGAGCAGTGCTGTCTGCCCAAGGATGCTTGGCTGAAAAGCATGGGGATCAGCGATCCGTGGTTGCCTTTCGGCCTGATGAAGTGCATCGGCTGGGACAACGCGAAGTGCTTTAAAAACACCAATCTGGCCAATGCGTGCCGGGAATATGGTATCGAACCGCGCTTCCGTATGGTGCGAAATCCTGTCCACGGCTGCTATATCGAGCGCGTGATTGGCACCTACATGGGCCGCATCCACCTGATCAAGGGCACCACCTTCTCGAACACAAAAGAACGTGAAGACTATAGGAGTGGAGAAAGATCTGTAATGACCCTTCGGGAGCTTGAGGCTTGGACGGCCCACGAAATCTTCCGTTATCACAACACCAAGCACAAGGGGCTGGGACGCACGCCGCTTGAGGTGTGGACCGAGGCCTGGACAGAAGATGGCGCCGTTCGCCTACCCCCTATTCCTTCCAATCGACGCAACTTTCGCCTGTCCCTTCTTCCGCGAACTAGGCGTACCGTTGGCAGAGAAGGCATCCAACGCTTTGCGCTCAAGTATTGGGATGAGGGCCTGATTCCTCTGATTGGAGCTAAGGACAAGTTCTGGGTGGCCCACGACCCTCGAGACATCAGTCGAGTCTATGCGCTGTTCAAAAATAATTGGATTGACGTGCCATGGCGCGATCGAACACGCGCGCCGATAGCCTTATGGGAGTGGGAGCGAGCGAAGCGTGTGCTGCGCAAGAAACACAATGGCACTGTCAGTAGCGCTACGGCCTTAAGACATGTTGAGGCTCAGCGTGAAATCGAAAGAAAAGCTGAAAAGACGACGCGCCAGCAGCGACGCGACAATCAGCGCCGTCCGGTGGATGATCGACCTAAGAGCCAGAAGTTCGTCGTGGATTACGACGCCTCGCCAGTTCTGCTTTCCAATCCCTTGGGGAGATCTCATGCACAAGACGCCGACTGATCTATCAGATGAAGCACGCGCGCTTCTCAGCGCATCACTTAAAAGGAAAGTCGACTGGATCGTGGCTGACGCATGGGTGCATACGCCAACGACCACTACTGCGTTCCAATGGATGGCCTACATGTATCGTTGTGGCCCTGTCATGAGGCCGCCCTGCCTGCAGATTATTGCCGATGGAGGCATGGGCAAGACGGCTGTCTTGCTCGCCTTTGCCGGTCTCTATCCAGTGAAGAAGGTACCAGATGATCCCTTGAGACTGCAGCGTCCTGTGGTCTACGTCGAGTGCACGCCAGAGCACAGCGGAGAGTATGGCGTGAGGCATGCCATTCTCAAGGCGTGTTGGCCTGATGCTAGGCATATTGAAGCCACAGAGAAAGAAGTCGACGCGACGTTACGTGCCCAAGGGGTGCGAGAACTGTTGCTGGATGAGTTTGGTGAACTCACTAAAGCTGGTGCGGCAAGTCATCGGCGCGCTTTGTCGGAACTCAAGAGAATTAGCAACACCGCACGTGTGGGAATCGTTGCCGCGACAGTCACGAACCTAATGCATGTCCTTGATGTCGACCAGCAGTTTGCCAGTCGCTTCAAGCGCAAGATCACGATTCCTCCATGGGCACTGTCAGACGATTTGCGCAATTTCGTATACGGATTGCAGCGCAATTTGCCATTTCAGGAGCGTTCGCAGTTGGATGATCGCCGGTGCTTGCCATTGCTAGCGCAGCACTCCGAAGGCAATACCAAGGAGATCGTCGAAACGATTCGGCTAGCTGCCTTGCATGCGCTGGCGGCAGGGGATAGATGCATAGAATATCGTCACCTTCAGGTCGCCGTAGAAGGTCAAGTTCCGCCAAGTTGCGTGCTGGTCGCATGAACGCGGAAAACATTGCTGCTCTGGGATGGCGACGCGGCGACGGTGAATCGCTGTATTCGTGGCTGCGGGCCGGTCCACTTGGCCTGAAAGTCGTCGATTATCCTGTGTGGCCAGGGCCAATCGATGGGGCGGCCTTGTATTGCCCCGCCTGTCGCGTGGAAGAGGCTGGACGAAGGCGCTGGTATACCAGGGGAGACTGGCCTCCACAAGCAGTGGTATGCACGACCCATGCACTGCCATTGTTACGCTTTGATACTCCACCCGCCCGGTTGTGCAGCCGGCGCTGGTCGCCAAGTTTGCGGGCCGAGTTTCGTGCGTTGGGAATCTGGACGCAGCAAGGCTGTGGGGGTGCTTTTGGAAACCTTATTACCCGGGCGGTGTGTGCGCGCACCGATCCGAATGCGGCCTATTCGAGCGCATGGGCCGCAGCACAGTGGCATTTGTGGTCAGTCGGCTGGCCTGTTCCATACGCCCCGCGCCTGCAGAGCTGCGGTCCTCTGTCACCACAGTTTCAGTTTGATCGCCTAGCTCTGATGGCTATTGTTCGACACTTGTGCGTTGCAATGGAAGCGGGGCATGGCACTTTGTGGCCGTCTCTGCATCTACGCTCTCGCGTGTTCCGCTGGCTGGAAAGGCGAACAGGAGCCATGCGCATCGCGCCGTACTTTTGTCCGCTGAAATAGTCGAGGAAGTAGCGATGGTCGAGTTGCGACTGAAACTAGCTGAAGATTCGTGTACGCGTGGCTCGTTGCGTTATCTGCGAATGCAGCCTGACGAGACGCTCGCAAGTTGGGCTCGTAGGCACGGCCACATCGAGCTTACATCTGACTCTCCTGATGAGTATAGCTTTGGCCGGTTGATTATCGATTTGCCAAGTGTACCACTGGCTTTGCAGCGCCAGTTGCAAAGGGCGGTTCAGCCCCCCGATGCATGGTTGTTGCGTGAAGATCAGCGCAGACTGGTCTGTGCTCGCTGCCTAGCAGAAGACTGGTCTCAGGGTATTCCAAGTTACGAGCGCCGTGCCTGGTGCGTGGCATGGCGTACATGCTGTTCGAGACATGGTCCATTTTTTGACAGAAGAAGCCCCGTGCCACTGCCCTCTTGGGTTCTGTTGCTGGAGGGCCCGCGCTGGGCTGGGCGCGAAGCAGATATCATCTTGAAAAAGCCTTTTTTGGTATTGCTGTCCTTCAATCTTGGTGCGGACAGGCGCGCGATCCACCTGGAAGCAGCTCTCGCAGGAGGGCGGCGTAGTGAGTGGTTTCCCAAAGGGCTGACTAAGACATCGTTGAGGGAAATCTACAGTCAAATCGTTTCAGACTTGCTGGGCCAATTCCACCTTGAGCGTCGCGAATCGACTGAGCAATTGCCAAACCCAGGTTTCAACAACGTTAAGAACAGCAATCGGTTCGCTATCAATGTGCTGGCGGAAGCGATTTTGTCTGTGTGGACGGACACGCCACTGCCAACTTCGGCTCTAGCTTTGCGAACGCCTCTGTTGGTTCGTGCAATTGGTTGGGGAGAAAGGCGCTCTCCATTTTCACGGAGAAATCAGGTGCTTTTTCCAGGGCCTAGTAAACGAAAACACTCATTGGCGCGCTATGCTGAGTACTTGCGAGCAGCGAAATATGCTCGACTGACCACGCCCGAAGACACATCACATTGTGGCTACTTGACGCTACCTGAAGCGCGCCTCATCGGGCTAAATGTTTCTGGCGCAGTAGATCAACTGACCCATATGACCAAACGCGGTCAATTCATGGCATTTAATGCGCGTATCGGCAGTCTAACCGAAAACATCTACTTGCCTCTTCAAGCACGTGTCGCGCCAGAACTTCCCCTCAACGGTGTGATCCTGCCACATTGGGCGTACAGTCCTCTAGCCCGGTCACGTCAAAGTGCTATGCCGGACGAACTTCTCTACATCCTTGCGCCTCGGACCGAAGCTATGGAGTTGCGGTTAGCCGCGCGACGCCGACGTCATCATCGTCTCGAGAGGCGTAAATCCGTAAGGTTCTGCCCAAAATTACGTAGTGATTCGGCAGCTTCGGAAGACGAGATTAGCCCTGACGGCTGAGATTAACCCTTGTCCTCTCCTGCTTAGCTCTTCATGGCAGAGGGAGGGGGTCTACCGAAAATCCCGACTTGTCCGCTTGAGTGTACTCAGCAGCGCTGCGAAGTCATGCATTCGCTGCACAATCAGGTGCTGGACGCCATCGACGCATTCCCACCGGCCGTCGATGGCCATCAGGCTCGATTCGAGCAACTGCCGCCGTTGCTCATTTGCTGTGCGCTTCCATACCACGGCATTGACCATGCCGTGTTCGTCTTCAAGAGTCACGAAGGTGACGCCGCTGGCAGTCTCCGGCCGCTGGCGCATTCGGACAAGTCCGGCGAATCGCACGCGCTTGCCGTGGGGCGCCTTGGCGAGATCTGCCGAAGACAGGCAGCGTCGTGCGGTGAGCTGTTTGCGGATGAGGCTCAGCGGGTGCTTGCCCAGAGTGAGACCGATGGACGCGTAGTCGGCGGCCATGTCCTCGCCGACGCTGGGCAGCGGGATCGCGAGGTCGGGCTCGGCGGTCTGCGGCACGCCGTCGAATAGCGGCAGCGGGTCTTCGACGCCGGCGACGGCCCAGCGGGCGCGGTGGCGGTGGCCGCTGAGGGCCTTGAGCGCGCCGGACTCGGCGAGCAGCGCCTGATGGCGGCGATCGACGGCAGCGCGGTGGCAGAGGTCGGCGACGTCGACGAAGGCGCGCGTTGCGCGGGCGGCGGCGATCTGTTCGGCAAGAGACTGCGAGAACCCGTTGACGAGGCGTAAGCCGAGCCGGATCGACGGTTTTCCGCGGGTGTCGCCGCCAGCGAATTCCAGGGTGCAGTCCCAGTCGCTGTAGCGCACGTCCACGGGCAGCACGCGGATGCCTTTGCGGCGTGCGTCCTGCAGAATCTGGTCCGGAGTGTAGAAGCCCATCGGCTGGCTGTTGATGAGGCTGACGGCGAAGGTTTCCGGTTCGTGGCATTTGAGCCAGCAGCTTGCATAGGTCACCAGTGCGAAGCTGGCGGCGTGGCTCTCCGGGAAGCCGTAGCTGCCGAAGCCCTTGATGCGCTCGAAGGTCTGCTCCGCATACTCACGGCTGTAGCCTCGGGTTAGCATGCCGGCCAGCAGCTTTTCGCGATGCGGTTCCAGCCCGCCGCGTCGCTTCCATGCTGCCATCGAGCGACGTAGCTGGTCGGCCTCGCCGGGCGTGAAGCCGGCGGCATCGACGGCGACCTGCATCACCTGTTCCTGGAACAGGGGCACGCCCAGCGTCCGCCCGAAGACGTGCTTCAGGCGCGGCGGGTAATCGATGGGTTCCTCGCCCCGACGTCGGCGCAGGTAGGGGTGCACCATGTCGCCCTGGATGGGGCCGGGACGGACGATCGCGACCTCGATGACGAGGTCGTAGAAGCAGGTCGGTTTCAGTCGCGGCAGCATCGCCATCTGCGCACGCGACTCGATCTGGAACACGCCCACGGTGTCGGCGCGGCCGATCATGGCATAGGTCGCGGCGTCCTCGGCCGGGATGGTCGCCATGGACAGGTTGCGGCGGTCGGTGGCGCGCAGCAGGTCCAGAGTCTTCCGCACGGCGGTGAGCATGCCCAGCGCGAGGCAGTCCACCTTCATGAGTCCGAGCGTGTCGAGGTCGTCCTTGTCCCACTGGAGCACGGTGCGCCCTTCCATCGCGGCGTTCTCGGTCGGCACTAGCGTGTGAAGCGGGTATTCGGAGATCACCATGCCGCCGGGGTGCTGGGACAGGTGGCGGGGAAAGTCCATCAGCTCCGAGGTCAGCGCGATGACGCGCCGCAGGATCGGCGTGTCCGGGTCGAAGCCCTGCTCACGGAGGTATTCCGGCACCGGCGCGTGACCACCCCAACGGTCCATCGTGCGTGCCAGCCGATCAACCTGGTCGGGCGGCAGCCCGAGCGCCTTGGCGACGTCGCGCACGGCGCCGCGTCCGCGATAGCTGTTGGCCACGGCCGTCATCGCGGCGCGGTCGCGGCCGTAGCGGTCGAAGATGTACTGGATGACCTCCTCGCGCCGCTCGTGCTCGAAATCGATGTCGATGTCTGGCGGCTCGTTGCGCTCACGCGAGATGAATCGCTCGAACAGCAGGTTCATACGGCCGGGATCGAGTTCCGTCACGCCCAGTGCGAAGCACACCGCTGAATTTGCTGCCGAGCCTCGGCCTTGGCAGAGGATGCCGCGGCTACGCGCGAAGCGGACGATGTCGTGGACGGTGAGGAAGTACGATTCGTACTGCAGATCGGCAATCAGCGCGAGCTCGTGTTCGATGAGCTCGCGGGCCCGCAGAGGCGTGCCTTTGGGCCAACGCCAGTGTGCGCCTTCTTCCGTCAGTACCCGTAGCCAACTCGTCGGCGTCTGTCCAGCGGGCACCAGTTCGCGTGGGTAGGTATACCGCAGTTGGTCGAGGGTGAAGCGGCAACGTTCGGTGATGCGGAGGGTTTCGGCCAGAAGGTCGGCTGGATAGATCGCCGCCAGCGCTTCGCGCGTGCGCAGGTGCCGCTCGCCGTTGGGGAACAGCCGCCAGCCGGCTTCGGCGACGGTGACGTGATGGCGGATCGCGGCCAGCGCATCCTGCAGCGCGCGTCGTCTCCGAACGTGCATGTGCACGTCTCCCGCGGCCACCAGCGGCAACGCATGCCGCGCCGAGAATGCGCGCAGCTGGGCGAGGCGCGGAGCGTCGTCGGCGTCGCGGTGCAGTTCGACGGCCACCCACAGGCGCTGGTCGAAGCGCTCGCGCAACCATTCGGCGTCGGCATCCGACGGCTGCGGCGGAGGCACCCAGAGCGCGAGCAGTCCGTACGGCGGCGCGACGAAGTCCGAGCGCAGCGACCGGTATTCGCCCTTCGCGGCGCGTCGCCGAGCGACGGTGATCAACTGGCAGAGCGCGACGTAACCTTGGAGGTCTGCGGCGAGCAGCACCAGCTTCGGACCGTCCTCGATCTGCAACTCGCTGCCGACGATCAGCGACAGGTCGAACTCCTTTGCGGCTTCGTAGGCACGGACGATGCCGGCCATCGAGCATTCATCGGTGATCGCCAGTGCGCGGTAGCCGCAGCGCTTGGCGCGTTCGAACAGCTCCTTCGCCGTCGAGGCCCCGCGCTGGAACGAGAACGCCGACAGGCAGTGCAGCTCGGCGTACTCGGGGGGCGCGTCGTTCATGCGAACCAGCCGTGCAGCAGGTACGGGCCGCGCTCGCCCGGCGCGCAGAACACCCAGGCTCGCTGGCCCTGCGCCGTTCGGATGACGTAATAGTCGCGGCGCGCATCGTCGCCGTCCCACCAGCCAGACTCGATGCGCTCAGGGCCGGCGAGGATCTCGAAGCGCGTCTCGCGCAGCGGAATCGGCCTGTCGAGCAGCCAGCCCGGCCGGTGCGGCAGGCGCAGCGGCAGCTCTCGCGGCATCGTTTCGCCGGTCGCGCGTTCGGGGCGATGGTCCGCCTGCAGGCCGATGCCGTGCACCGCGTCGTCGCCGAGTCGGGCCCGCAGGCGTTCGCGCAGTTGCTCCCACGGCACAGCCTGCTGCGGCCGGGTATCGAAGAGATCACGGGAGGCCGGCACGAAGGCCGGCAGCTCATCCGCGACCAGGCGCAGCGCTCGCGTCGCGGCGGGCAAGCGGATCTGCTCCAACCGGCTGCGGGCGATGTCGAACAGCACAGCGGCGTCGCGCTCGGCCGAGAGCAGGCCGATGGCGATCACTGTGGCCGGGTGGAACTCGTGCGCGAACTGGAGCGAGAACCTCTGTACGCCACCGTCGCGGCTGGAAAGAAAGGCCGACAGGTCAGAAGTCAGTCGACGCAACGGGAACAGCAGCCCCTGGCTCGTCTCGACCTCGTGCTCGAACTCGATCAGCGCCTCGAAACGGTCGGGCGGCTCGAAGTAGCGCAAAGGCGGTTCGACGTGGCCGCGAACCTGGTCGAGATGGGCAAGCACCGTCTTGGGGAAGCGGCGCGCGACCGTCTCGCGCGGCAGTTCGAACACCTGCCGCAGCCGGCGCATGCCCATGCGTGAGAACGCAGTCGAGATCACGACCGGCAACCCACTGCGCTCAATCGGCAATTGGCCTAGCGCCTGGTCGAGCTGGGGGGCATCGATACCGATCTCGTCATGCGCGTTGGCCAGCACGCGAGCGGCGTAGGGGTTTGGTGCGGCGACGAGCCGGTGCCGGAATCCCAGGTCAGCCAGTTCGGAACGCAAGCGCCGCGAAAGCATCGGCCAGTCGCCGAACAAGGCGCGGCTGGCGCCGATCTCCAGCACCAACGCATGTGCGAAATCGAGGCTGACCTGCGAACTGAAGCTGTAGGCCCAGGTCGCAAGCAGGGCGCGGGCCTGCGCTTCGGCTTTCGGGTCGTACTCCTGCGCGACGAAGGTACTGGTGAGGGCCTGCGCGGCCGATACCAGCATGCCGCGACGCAGGCCGAGAGCCGCTGCGGCAGGACTGACGGCGTGCAGCTCTCGCCGCTGCGCTGGACCCGCGATCAGCGCAAGCGGCCGTTCGGGCTCGGGATCCGCACGGAGGACGGCGTCCATCGCCAAGTGCGGCAGCAGCAGGCAAGCCCAGCGCATGCGCAGGCACCTTAGTGGGTACCGGTCATGGCGACCGGTTTGGTAGGCGGCGTGCCGCCGCGGCACTTCAGCACGCGCACGGCACGTTCCGTCGGCTCGATTGCGAGACGCAGGGCCGCAGGGGAGGGGTTCGTGGCCTCGCGCAGGGAGCGGAACGCGATCGCCAGGCACTGGCCATCCGATGCTGCCGTTGCCAGTCGGCGCAGGGCACGGTCATCGGCCTTCTTGGGCCAGCACAGCACCGCCTTCGCGGCTGCCGAGCGCAGGCACTGCTCGGTCGCCCACAACGCGTCCCCGGCTGTCGCTTCGATCACCTGCACTTGCCGTAGGTTCAGCCCTGCGGAGTACCAGGCGGGCGCATGCGGACGGTACGGAGGCGCGACCAGGATCACCCGCTGACCAGCGCGGGTGAGCCGGGCCAAGGTCGGCCAGACCATTGCCAGCTCGCCCACGCCATCGGCAGGCAGCAGGACCTCGCTGAGGGCGTGCTCGGGCCACCCGCCCGTGGGGAGCGCGTCGTCCAGCACAGCATGGCCAGTGGGCTCCGGAGCCGACGCGGGCCAGCCTGCGGCCTGGCCGCGCCAGACCCGGCGGGTCGCCAATAGGCCGTCAAGGGCGACTACCGCGCCCATCAAACCGCTCCTCCCTGAGCGTGGAAATGGATTCTGGAAGCTGAACAGGAAGGCATGGGTCCGGAGTCTCGGGGCAGGCGGTATCACATCCTGAGACAGCGCATGCTACGCTGATTTAGTAGAATTACTAAAACGCCAATTCCGGCGCGGACTTGGCTGGACAACCTGCCGTAGCAGGTGCAAATTCGGCTGCAAGCGAAGCAACAGGGGGGCTGCGGTGTGCTATTCGGCCCAGGTCTGGCAGGCCTATCAGGACTACGTCCGCCGCTTCGGCGCGGAAATCAGCATCCGCGAGTTCGTGGAGCTATATGCCAGCCGGGAGAAGGGCGCGAAGGTCAAGACGGCCAAGGCAATGGACGACGCCTTCCTGCGCCCAGGTACGGCCGAGACCAGCGAGATCGCCAGAAGTATCGAAGCATGGAACGTCCAGCAGATCTCCGAACTGGAGCAATTGCTGTTCCGCCAGCGCAAGCGCCTCGTCGACGCCGAACGTACCTTGCACACCCGATCAACGAAGAAGGCGCTCGACGAGCAGCGCATTGCGACGAACAAGATCGACTGGGCCAAGCGCAAACTCACCGATCTGCGACGTCCCACGCCGGAGGACCGCGATCGGCGGATATTCCCGGGCGTCTATGCACCTGTCATGGTGATGGAGCAGGGCAGGCGCGTGATCAAGCCGATGCGCTACCAGTGCCGCCCAGCAGGCAAACCCGCGTTCTACGACACGAAGTATCCCGGCACCTACAACGCTCGCCGCGACAATCTCGAAGGCTTCTGGAAAGGCCAGTTCGGTCACACCCACGGCATCATCGTCTGCGATGCCTTCTACGAGAACGTGAGTCGGCATCGTGTCGAGGGTCGTGAGCTGGCCGATTGCGAAACCGAGGAAAACGTCGTCCTGGAGTTCAGGCCGCAGCCGCGTCAAGAGATGTTGATCGCGTGTCTGTACTCGCATTGGCAAAACGATGGCGAAGAGCTGTGGTCATTTGCGGCCATCACCGACGAGCCGCCGCCCGAAGTCTCGGCCGCCGGGCACGACCGCTGCATCATTCCGATACGAGAGGAAAATCTCGATGCCTGGCTCAGCCCGGATCAGGGCAGCCTTGCCTCGCTCTACGCAATTCTGGATGACCGGCAGAAGCCGTTCTATGAGCATCGACTGGCGGCCTGAGATCCCGGAAAGGATCACGGATCGTATGCAAGAGCGGATTCAACTTCATTGGAAGGTCCAGGAGCGTTGACGGAACAAGGCATCTGATCACGCCATGAAGACAAGGACTGAGGCTGATCCAGCTGCAGGAGCGTTTCCTCGTTCGATAGGCAGCTCAGTCGACGGAACAGGCTCGCCATCGAAATGACATCCTGGCGATTGTGCGCAAGCACGCGGCGCAGATCACCTGCGCTTGCTCCACGAAGATACGAAAGCCAGGCGGCCGGGGCTTGCGCTCCAGGCAGGTCATCTTCGCGAACGATGCCCAGCACCTTTCTTTCGATCGTCGCGAGTCTGCAGTTCTCATGGACGCCTCGCCAACGCCGGCGGGTGGGATAGAGAAGGTCCACATGCTGCAGGCGCGAGAGTGGGCTGTCCTGACGCGCAAGGCGATAGCGGGTCGCTAGCAGCGGTGCGTCATAGCACTTCCCGTTGTAGCTGACGAGGATGGTCTCGTCGGTCAGCCAGGTCCGGAACACATCGAGCATCGCGGATTCTGCAGCAAGGCTGGCCATGGTCAACTGGCGGATGCGCAGCGATCGATCATGCCAATCCGCAGTGCCGATCATGAAGGCTCGCGTGCCAGATCCGCCAGACAAGCCGGTGGTTTCGGTGTCGAAGAAGAGCAGGGCGGATGCCGACAAGGCGCCCTTTCGATCAAAGTTGCCGTTGAAATACTGCGGAGTCGCATCGTCATCAATGCGTTCCTCGCAAAGGAACAGACCCGGCGAGATCTCGCTGCCCGGCAGTTCCCTGTCTCCGGATCGCAGATGGGTCATGGGCGGTCTGCGGACGCGCAACAGACTTCGGAGCTGCTCGATCGAGGCCTCCGATGCCTGCGCGTCAGACTTCGGCATGGCCGGCTGACCGCCGCCAGCCTGCCGCTTCAGCTGCTGAAGTTTTGACAGTGTGAGACTCACGCCGCGTCCAATGCCGACAGCACGCGCATCGCCAGCGTCCTGGGCGACGCTGATGCGTCCTCATGTGCCTCAAGGACGGGCCCCACGCATGCCGGACAGCCGGCCTTGCAATCACAGCGATCCACGAGCGCCACGGCACGCGAGACCAATTCTGCTTGACGTTGCCACAAGGGCTCGCTCTGGCCGACGCCGCCGGGATAGTTGTCATAGAGATAGACCGTCGGAACGAAACGGTCCTGCATGCCAGTGCTCGAGAGACTGCCGTCCGAGGCGCGCATCTGCCCACGTCCGCGGCCGTCCACCGTGGCGAACCAAGCCCCATCGCCGCTGCCCACCGCCTTCTGCAGGTCGGCCGCGTCAGCCATCACCGCGACCTTGGCCACCACGTGCAGTGCATAGGCTGCGCCGAGGAACCCATCCAGCGCCTCTTGCCGAGAGACAAAACGCGCTTCCAGCTCCGTCTGCGGCAATTGCCACCACAGTGCAGTGGTATGCATTTCCTGGTCGGGCAAGGTCACCGGCCCGTAGCCGATGTTCTCATGGGTGTAGTAGCGGATCTTCTTGTAGCCAGCGACGCGCCTCACGACATGCACCTCACCGTGATGGCAGCTGCCCGCGCCGGCGGAGCCGTCGTCGAACCGCTCCAGGACCTTCAGCTTGGTGTAGTCGATCGCATCGGTGTAGTAGTCGACATGGGTGCGGGTGACATAGGCCTTGCGCCCCTCCCAGTCCAGCCGCTCCACCTGGTACGGCGTGGACTGCACCATGTGGATCGCGCCTTCGTACAGCATGAGCGGCGCGGATGAGAAATCGACCTCGGCGATGATCACCTGGCGTCCATCCGTACGGTCGACCACCACGAAGTTTCCGTCCGCCACCGAGCGCAGGCTCACCGCGTTGGCCGGATAGCTGTCAGCGATCCACTCCCAGCGCTCGCCCTCCGCGTGGAGCACGCCGTCTTCGGCAAGCAACTGCAGGTAGACCTCCGGATCCACGCCCGATGGCTCTGCGGCACCGAAGCGCTCTCCCTTGAGGAATGGCAGTTCAAACGCCGCACAGCGGATGTGGTCGAGCAGGATCACAGGCTGGTCCGGCGCGATTCGCGCCTGCTCCGGTGTCGATTGCGAGAAGAACTCCGGGTGGCGAACCACGTACTGGTCCAGAGGGTCTGAACTGGCGACCAGCACGCCCACCGACGCCTGCTGCCGACGACCGGCGCGGCCGAAGCGCTGCCACGTTGCAGCGACAGAGCCTGGATAGCCGTTTAGCACCACGACGTCGAGTGCACCAATGTCCACGCCCAGTTCCAGCGCCGAGGTCGAGACTATGCCGTCGATCATCCCGGCGCGCATCGCACGCTCGGCCTCGCGTCGTTCGGTCGGGAGATATCCGCCGCGGTAGGCGCGGATCCGCGCCGGCTTACGCGGGTCAGAGTCGAAGACGTCCTTGAGGTACTTCGTCAGCACCTCGACCATGGTCCGCGACTGCGCGAACACCAGCGTCTTCAGCCCGGCCTTGATTGCCGTTCGCGCGATCCGGTTGCTCTGTGAGCGCGCCGATGCGCGCAGGCCGAGGTCCGGATTGACGACCGGCGGGTTCCACAGCAGCACGTGCCTGTCTCCGCTGGGCGCACCGGACTGGGTGATCGCGGTGACTTTCGCTTCGAGCATGGCCTCGGCATGTTCCTTTGGGTTACCGATCGTGGCCGAGCAGAAGATGAACTGTGGTGACGCGCCGTAGAACGCGCACACACGCCTAAGCCGTCGCAGCAAGTTAGCCAGGTGAGAGCCGAACACGCCGCGGTAGCTGTGAATCTCGTCGATGACGACATACTCGAGTCCCTCGAAGAACTGCGCCCACTTGGTGTGGTGCGGCAGGATGCCCTGATGGAGCATGTCCGGGTTGCTGACCACAATATCGCCGTTGAGACGAATCGCCTGACGCTGGTCGCCCGGCGTGTCGCCGTCGAAGGTCGCCGGCCGCAGGCCCAGGTTGCCAGCCTTGTTGAGCTCCAGCAGCTCCGCGACCTGGTCTTGCGCCAGTGCCTTGGTCGGGAACAGATACAACGCCTTGGCCCGACGTGTCATCGCTGCGGCGACGACCGGCAGCGTGTAGCACAGCGATTTGCCCGAGGCGGTCGGCGTGGCCACCACCACATGCCCACCTCCCTCGAGCACGTTCCAGGCCTCACGTTGGTGGGCATACAACCGCGAAACGCCACGAGAGTGGAGGGCGGCCTTCAATGACTCCGGCAATGACGCGGGCAGGTCCTCATAAACCGCCTCACGGCCCTTCTGGATGAAGTGCCCGGTGACTCGGCCCGTGTACTTGCCGGCCAGTCGAACCGCGAGGGTGCCGCCATCCATCGAAGAGGCAGGAAGCGGGGGAGGGGGGAACAGGCTGGGAAGCGTCATGGGGAAACTTGCAGGGAGGCCGGCATGCTTCTAGCGGTCTTGCGTCTCAGTCGTTGAGACTGAGTGTTACGACGGCTCCAGAATCTTGACAAGCATGTATCTCTTGCATCCGCCTCCCCCTTGTTGAGGCCGGCACCGGCGCCAGCCGACCGCCGAATGCCCGTCCGGTGGCGCCGGGGCGGGCCCTTCGCCGCCCCTGCTGATGCCTGCCAGGGAAGGCCTACGGCTTGGTGGCCATCTGGATTGCCGTGCCATGATCCACGGAGGCGCCATCGAGATCCTGATCTTCCCGGATTGACACCTGTTGATGTTGTAGCCAGCATCCCCGTATCACGCGCCCGAAGGATCTCCATGACGCGCCACGTGCCCTCCTGCTCCACTGTCGTCTGCCTTGCCATGCTCGCAGCAGCCATGCTGCTGTCGAGTTGCCAGAATCCAGGAACCCCAGCGATGTCCACTTCGAAGCAAGACATGATGATCAAGGAAAACCCAGCCCCCAAGCAGGCGTACCGCATCGAGATGCGCATCGAGAACGCGCCGGGGCCCTTCGGGCTGGTCGATGGCGCTGCGGACTATCACGTGCCGAACTACTCGGAGTGCGGCAAGATCAATCACATCGCCGGCGTCATCCCTCCAATCACAGCAGGTCCGGAAATCAAATGGACGCCCAAGGGCGATGGACTGTACGAGACCGTTGTGTACGCGGATCGCCTCGTGGAAGAGGACTACTTCGGTCGCGGCGTCTGTCGTTGGGCGATGACGGGCGCCAGAGCGATCCTCATGGCAACCGGGGCCGAGATCGAGAACAGTTTCGTGCCCTTCCTGTCCGCTGAGGACATGGCTGCGAACCGCTCCAGGACGTATTACTACTGGCGTGGAGACTACCCGTCCGATTCCACCCCTCCAACGGATGGCAAGGGCTTTTCATCGTCCGGCTATGAAGACAGAGAGAAGTACAGACCTGAACTCCGCAATGAGCTGTTCAGCGTGACCCTGACTGCCAAGGGTCACTGAGCATGCCCCTTACCTCGCAGCAGTACGCAGATCTCGCGGCCTTCAGCTACAAGGAGGGCTATCCGATCGGCGTGAGGCGTCCCGGCCAGGAAGAGCATGTTCCAATCGGCGGGATCACGTACAAGATTCTCGAACATGTCGACAACGCAAGGAACGGCTATCAGGGTTTCATGCTGCAGCGCACGGACACTGGGCAGATCGTCGTAGCGCATCGTGGCACCGAGCAAATCTTCAAGGACGGCATGGTGGTCGATGGGGCCATGGTGCTGAGCCGCGCGAACCTGCAAGCGGGCGATGCGATCGCGCTGACCCAGAGAGCCGTGAAGCACGCAGAGCGTATTGAAGCTCGAACCGGAAACGCCCCCGAAGTCACCGTCACCGGCCACTCGCTGGGCGGCACACTCGCGCAGATCACCGCACATCATCACAACCTGCGTGGCGAGACGTTCAATGCCTATGGCGCGGCCAGCTTGGACCGCCGCATCCCCGAGGGGCGCGACACGGTCGTGAATCATGTGCTGGCCGCCGACACGGTCAGCGCCGCATCTCCGCATTTCGGACAAGTGCGCGTGTACGCCAAGCCGAGCGAAATCACAGTACTGCAGCAGAGCGGATACGAGAACAATCGATCGGTATTGCTCGACCAGCGCAGTCCACTGCTGGCGGTCGCGCGCACGTTCGGCTCGCATTCGATGCACAACTTCACGAACGTGGATGGCGACGGCCGGCCGGACCGTTCGATCCTGGCCGACCCCCGCGCGCAACAGCTAGCGGCACAGTTCGATCCGATGATCGACAAGTATCGTAACGACGTGGGCCTCTTGCGCGCGGGGATCACGACTGCGGCACGTGGACCGCTGGGCACGATCGAGGATGCCGTTGATCGCATCCGTGGCCCGCTCGACCCGGGCGAACCTGCGCGACGCGAGCAGCGCGCGACGCCCACGCCCGCACCACCACAGCACAAGCCAAGCACCCCACAGCCCTACGATTCGCCCTTGTTCGGCCCTGGTGTCTTGCAGGACTTCCGCGAATATGTGCCCAAGCCGCAGGAAGGACCGCAAGCGCCACTGCGCGCGCAGTCGCTCAACGACTCTACGCATCCCGATGCTCCGATGTACCAGTCGATCCTGCGCCACGTGCAGGCGGAAGATCGCAAGCGAGGGCGCGAGCCGGACGACGCCAGCGAACGACTGGCGGCTGGCCTGACCGTGGACGCGAAGGCGCGAGGCCTGCAGTCGGTTGGCTTCTTTCAGATGAGCTCTGACGGAACCCGCGCCTACATGGCCGACGCGACGGACCCTTCCGCTCCGTGGGCAAAAACTGCAGCTGGCGACATAGCAGCCGCAGTGCGTCAGGATCTTCAAGCCAGCAGCGACAAGGTGGCGAACATCAATCAGACGCAGGCCCAAACTCTGGCGCAGCAGCAGAGCAATCCGATGCAGGATGATCCCAGTCCGAAGGGGCCGAAGCTGGCATAGACGCTGGCTTTCCACCTCGAAGCGCGAGCACTGCAAACGATGCCATCCTCTTACAACCCCTACTACAAGCCAGTGCAGGCCACTCCATGCTCACCTTTCGAGCAGGCGAAGGCGCACATGCTGGATCGACTTTCGTCACACGGACGGCAGAATACCTCTTACATCACCTATCTTCTCGCCCACGCCCGGCGTGCGACCTATTACATCGATGTGGCACGGGATTATCGCGATGTCTATCGCTTCACTCGCGAAAACTGCGATCAGCAACGTCGTCTTTTGGGGGATCGACAGACTTCGCGCCTGCGCTTGGTGTGGTGCGAAGAATTCCATGACGAGGCCGAGGCCAGACAGCGATGCACCGAGTTGCGAGCGCTGCCGCATGTCTGGCAACGTCGCCTCGTGGATCAGTTCAACCCAGACTGGCTCGATCTGGATGAGCTGTTGATCGGCTTTCCGTGGCTATCCTGCGTCGGCGAGTGCGGGCCGACTCCGTTCACGCTTGCCGACGAATAGCATCGCCAATAGGCTGACCACGACCACCAATGCCGCGCCCTTCAATCCCAAGTGTCCTTGACGGCCCGCTGTCTGCTGAGCAAGAGGCCGCGATATGGCAGGCCGTGATGGGCCAGCCATTCGCGATGGCACAACCGTTGACTGGATGGCTGCTTCTGTCCATGTCGATCTGGACGGGCAAACGCGCGCTATCTGCTCAATTGGCAGACACCCTCGGCATCTCGCACAAGACATGGGAGGCAGGACTCCCCAAGAGGCCTGAGAAATTTCGCCGCGCCATGGAGAGTGTCGACAGCCACATCGATGCGGCTATAGGTCAGTCCACGCCCGACTGTGCCGCGAGGCGCAAGCGCGCGCTAGGGCGCGCAGAGCAGTCGCAGTCGGAAGATTCGACCGTCATGCCTTGCGTATTCTTCCATCAGACGCTTGGTATCGCAGGTGGTGATGAACTTGAGAATCTCGCCATTCGCATCGATGAGATTTCATCCGCAATTCTCAAAAGCAGCAGGCGTCCGGATGAGATTCCATCCCTGATCGTGGATGCGGCTGTACAGATGGGCGAAGTCCCTGCAGGAAGCGTTGCAGCGACTTCGAGTCTTGACCCCGGCCTTGATGCGACGCTGATGCTTATGGCACGCCTTGATCGTGACATCGCAGAAATGATCTTGCGGGACGACGGCAACATAAGCAGTCTATTCGGCTTGCTTGTAGACATGTCGCATCCAAGTTCAGGGCGCAACGCCAGGCATCGCATTCTCGATCTGTACTACGCGATGGCAATCATGGCCGGTGGTCGGAGACTGCCGGACAAGGCCCCATCAATTCGGGAGCTTGAGGATACGCTTCTGGGTGGACCTCCGGAGTCCGGAGGTCAGTCGTGGATCGTGCGATGGCGCACGAAGGGCAAGCGCCTCCTGCTTCAAGATGTTGAAACGATATCGACCCATGTAGCAAACACAGCATCCGTAGACGTGGACCATCTCTTTCGACTTCTATGGTTGATGGCCCAATTCTGGGAAACGATCGAACTCGGCGGACCACAGGCAGTGCTGCTAGCCGGTGAAAGATACGGAACATGGTGGAACGCGATGAACAGTCCGGGCCGCAAGGAATCTGATCATAGTCACGCCTACTGGAGGATTTTTCAGCCACACGCGTGACTGGACCCCGGCCGCACTTCAGCCGGGGTCCAGTGCCGAATCACTTACGCGATGCTTTCACTTTTGCTGCTGCTGACGATGTTCTTCTTTTGAATGAATCCTGTTGAGGGGTCGGGCTCGGCTTACGGTCAACAGCACTTTGGATCTTCCTTGCACGCTCTGTAGTCATTGCGATCTTGTGCGCCTTTTTCATCTCACCACCTCTGTTGATGTGATTGCCGGATGGCGTAAAGATGCTAGCTAGCCTGCGGCTTTCGCTGGGTTAGGAAAAATGGAATTTTGGTGTTCGCTAAGCAGACTGGACTCCACCTACCGGCATCAAACCCTCGTAAATTGTTACTAGATAACAATCACGAGACTGGGTGCGCATGAAACCGTGATCGAATGCGACGGTGTTTCAGCAACCTGATCGCGCCAAGTCCGCAAGCACTGCATCGGAGACTATTCAGTGAAACATTTCTGTGAGAATTTGGACGGTCAAAAAGCGCCAACAACCTCTAGCCCCCTCTCCGGAAACTCGCAGATGACCACATGCAAACGGCGCCTTTCTATCCTGGCCCTGTCGCTGACGCTGGTGCTTTCAAGCACCGTATTGGCAACCAACATTGCCCACCCCGATCACTACGAGTTTGATGCCACGCTCAATGCACCCTTGACCCCGGTCGGGGGGCGCTATCCAATCACGCTTTTCTTCGACTATCCCGCCGCAGGCAGCGCAACGAGCGCCGCGTGGGTATTGGATGCGATCGGGCCCGATGGCCGAGTCGTGCGCAGCTGGCAGGGCATCAAGCTGCTCCCCAGCCAGCGCGCCAGCCTGCGCATGACCTGGGACGGACGCGACCAACAGGGTCGCGCTCTACAGTCCGGATACTACTCTCTAAGACTGCGAGCAGCGCCGGCAATCCAGGTCGGCGATGACGCTCGCAAGCCGATTGCAAAGCGGATTTCGGACGCGTTCGCCGCTTTCCCCGATGAGGTCCACGAACAGACTGTAGACGTGATGGTCGGTCGTGTAGCGCCGGCGCGAATCTCGAAGATCAGGCCGCTGGCCGTCGGCGTCAAACAAGACATCGCTGCCTGGCTGAGTGCGACGAAAATCAGGTCTGGTCGCCTACCCAGTGCTGTAAGGTCAGCCCCCGCCACAGGCGGACTTCCTTACACAATCTACTACGGCAACATGCACAGCCAGACCAACCACAGTGATGGCGGCACGGCCCTCGCCAGCTGTAATGGTTCCGAGTCCCCGCAGGCGGGCGACTTTGGTCCAGCCGACGCTTACGCCATGATGCGGACGCAGGCTGGCGGCGACTTCCTGCTCGCGTCTGAGCACAACCACATGTATGACGGCTCGACGGGCACCAACACCTCCGCCACGCCGGCAGCCGCCAATGGCTTATTCAACAGCGGCATCACAGCAGCAAACAACTACAACGCTGCCAACCCCACTTTCCTCGCACTTTACGGCATGGAGTGGGGTGTCATCAGCAACGGTGGACACCTCAACATCATCAATCCCGATGCACTGGCGAGCTGGGAAACCAACAGCAGCGGCCAGCTCCTGGGAACCGTGAACGTCCCCAAGAGCGACTATGCTGCGTTGTATGCGGCAATGCGCCAGCGAGGCTGGATCGGTCAATTCAACCATCCATCAACCTCCCAGTTCGCGATAGGTGGCACCGGCATGGCCTACAGCGCCGATGGCGCCGAAGTCATGGTGCTGGCCGAGATCCTCAATACCTCCGCGTTCTCTGTGAACACCACACAGACCGAAACCAGCCGCAGCAGCTACCCCGGGGCCTGGAACCGACTGCTGGAGCGTGGCTACAAGGTCGCACCGGCCAGCAACCAGGACAACCACTGCGCGAACTGGGGGCTGAGCTTCACAAACCGTACCGGCGTATTGCTGCCGACCGGCGCCGCATTGAACCAGGCGAACTTCGTGGCTGCCCTGCGTGCGCGCCGTACGTTCGCCACCGAAGACAAGACCGGCCAACTGGTGCTCACGGCCAATGGCCGCGTGATGGGCGAGACCTTCACCAACAGCGGTGCACTCACGCTGTCCGCCAACTACGCCAGCACAAGTGGTCAAACCGCGCAGCGCGTTCAGTTCTTTGAGGGCGTCCCCGGTCGAAATGGCACAGTGACCCAGCTCGCTGAAGGCAATGGCACGCATACCTTCACCCCCACTGCTGGGCCGCACTTCTATTACGCACTTATTACCCAAACCAACGGCCTGCGCTTGTGGTCTGCCCCGATCTGGGTAGACCAGACTGCTGGCGGCGCAGACACCACCGCGCCAACCGTGTCCGCCAGCGTATCCGGGACCAGCGGTACGCTTACATTGTCAGCCAGTGCGACCGACGACGTCGGCGTGACCAATGTCGAGTTCTATATCGACGGCATGCTCCGTGGAAGCGACAACACCGCGCCTCACTCGATCAGCTACAACTCGATCGGGTTAGGCAATGGCGCCCATACGCTCACCGCTCGGGCCTTTGATGCAGCTGGAAATAATGCGACCTCGGCCGAAGTGGAGTTCAGCACCAACAACATCGCGCCGGTTGCCAATTTCAGCGCCAACGTCTCTGGTCTGACTGCCAGCCTTGTAGACTCGTCGTTCGATATGGACGGCACGATCGCATCGCGTAGCTGGAACTTCGGCGATGGCACTAATTCCACCAGCACCAACCCGAGCCACACCTATGCGGTCGCCGGCACCTACACGGTAACCCTGACCGTGACAGACAACACCGGATTGACCAACAGCAAGACCTTGTTAGTCAATGTCGGCAGCGGCACAGCACAGACATACAGCAACACCGCTGACGTAGCCATTGCGGACAACGCCACGGTGACGAGTTCGATTGTGGTTACCGGTCGGGCTGGCAACGCCCCCAATCCCACACCGGTCGCGGTGAACATCCTCCACACCTACACCGGCGACCTGAAAGTGGATCTGATCGCTCCGGACGGCAGCGTCTACGTGCTGCACAACCGTAGCGGCGGCAGCATCGACAATATCGCGAAAACGTACACGGTGAATCTGTCAACGGAGACAATCAACGGAACCTGGAAGCTTCGAGTGAACGACAACGCGGGAGGCGACGTCGGCCTGATCGACTCTTGGAGCATTACGTTCTGAGGCGAGCTGCAGAGGCTCACGGGGAGTCGGCATGATGCATGCCGACGTCCCTCGGAGAGAAGCTCAGCAAAATTGAACGAATCGAACGACAGTGAATGCGCAATAGAGGCGGCCTATTGCGAAGCAGTCTGCCAGTGAGGCTTGCAGCATCGCTGGACGGATGGTTACCGATTAGGGATTCTTATCGGGGGTAGGGAAGGGCATCCCACGTTGCGCGGATACAGCCCGGGACTTTTAGAAGGTGCAGAGGCGGACGCGTCGGACATGTCGAGACGGGTCGCTCGCAAGTAGCGGCCCAGCCCGGTGAAGTTGCATTCGCCCTAACGGCAAGATAACCTCGGGAAGCCAGAGGGGCAGGCCACGCTAAACGTGGTCATTCGATAGGGGGCAAGGATGATGCGCTACCTTCGTGAGTGTGGCCTTGTGTTGGTCATTATGTGTACGGTGCCATCGCCCGCACAAGCGCAAAAGTACGGCAGGTTTGAAGGCAATGTGGTCGCCACTTGGCCCTTGCATGAGCGCCGTGTAATGGTGCTAACTGAAGACTTCACGTACGTGGCACCCGACGGTGTCCGATGGAAGGCCCCCAAGGGGGCCAAGGTCGACGGTGCATCAATTCCCCGAGTTTTCTGGACCATCGTTGGCTCGCCCTATGTAGGCGAGTATCGCCGCGCATCGGTCGTCCATGACGTCGCCTGTAATGAGGAGAAGCGCTCGTGGCAATCAGTGCATCGCATGTTCTATACGGCTATGCGAGCCGATGGCGTCAGCGAAGCTAAGGCGAAGCTGATGTACGCCGCAGTCTACATGGGTGGGCCGAAATGGGAACTACGCAGCTCGCCGCTGATCGGCGTCGCCAGAATCCCGTCAGTCACTAGCACCATGATTCGCGCAGTGAGTGCGGACTATCAGGTGAGCAAAGTATCCGTTTCGAATGCGGCAGCTGGGACGCCGGAAGCCGCCGACGCAGAAGGCGCGATCCGAGTGACGCTCCTGCTCAAGCCCGTCACGGAAGAAGAGCCCTCACGTGAAGAGATGGAAGCGATCCAGCTCAAAATCCAGACCGATGAATCCATCTCACTTGATCAGCTTGACGCGCTAATAGATCAAACGCGGGAAAGATGATTCGATGATTCTCTGCCGGGTTGGTCTAAAAGGGTAGTGACTACCGTTATTGAATCGCCTTGGGTTTGACGAACATCACCAGACTGCAAATTGCGGCATTCCCACTGACGTGCGTCCACCGCATCGTTAATGAGGACAGCATGATCGGCTGCTACATTTTTACTGTGCAGACATCGTTAAGATTTCGGATTAGGGATGTTTGTCGAGAGTGGAAGAGGGCAAATTTCGACTCGAAGCAGACATTGCGAAATGACCCTATCAATCTTGCTGGTGTCGGCAAAACTGAACTTCGGCGTCAATCATATAGGAGGCAAGTATGATGCTAGCTATCGAGATAGCAACAGCGCTACTCATCTTGGCCGGTGTTTTTCTATCTTTCGCTAGACGCGTCGGCACTGTTGCAATAAGTGCCGCCCCGCGCCCAGCCGGCGTAAACTACCTGCGCGCATTTGCCCTGTTTATTCTAATCTTCGCGGGTGTGACCGTCGCCTTCTATTGGGAACAACTGCGTAGCCGCGGGGAAGACATCTTGTTCTTTGGTTGGTTGTTGCTCGCAATGGTCGCCGGTATGTTCGCTCAGGTTATGGCGGAGAACTACCGTTCTCGAAAACGCTTGTTCGATATCCCTCGAGATCGGCTCCTCTACCCATTGCTTTTCTCGGTGATCGTGTTCTACCCAGTCTGGGCATTAGCCAGCTCTTCAGAACCGAATTTCTTTGTCGTCCAAGCGGCATTCCTCAACGGATATTTCTGGGAAAGTATCGTTTCGGCGGCAAGACCGTCGTCAGGCAAGTCATGACCCCTGAGGTTCAGGCGCTGATCGATGCGGCAGGAGGGATATTGGCGCCTAGCTCGCTAACCGGTGCCCCGAAGCTCTTCCTCATCCAGACAAAGGAGCACCTGACCACGCTCACCCGGTCGGTAGTCGTTGCTTCACCGAGCGGTGTGCTAAACGTGACAGAGCCCTCGCAAATTGCACGACTTGAGTTCATCAACCGCTGGGATGTCAATGCCTGGGCGCTACTTGACGCTACAAAACCAATTGTGATGTTTCATGCTGGTGTCCCCTTTTGTCTATACGACTATTTCTGCCAAATTCTTTCTTTGCCTGAGGTGCTGCCTGAGTACGACGGCGAGAGCGAGCGAGCAGGGCAGGGCCTTCGTCCCACCGTAGACTTTTCCGCGCTTGCGACGCAGGATTGGCCCACAGAGATTCCGCTAAGTCACGATGAAAAGATCGCGTTAGGGGCAGATGCAGACGAAGACGTTAATTGCCATGTGGATTGGACCCACTACGTTGCTATCAAGCCAGTTTCGCAGACGCGGAAGGGCATGGTTAGCGAGCTGTATATGTACGCACTTCTGTTTCTTTTTTTCCATGAGCAGGCACACATTGAAAACGGTCACCTACAATATCTTTGCCGCAAGGGTGCGCCGCTTGCTCTGTGCGAGTTCACCAACTCCGAGGTGGACGCCGCAGAGGAGCGAATGGCCTTAGAGTTGGATGCCGACTACACCGCTGCGACGAAGAGCTTTATTGTGCTGCCGAGCCTGCCGTCTTGGGATGTTGGTGATAAGACCCTTGACATAATCGTGAGGAGCTACAGATTGCAGCTGTTCGCGATCGGCGCGCTCATGTTCTTGATCGATCATCAAGTTGGCCGCAATAGGTTAGGGATCAAGGGGTGGATGACTCGGCTGTTCGGTACACGCCGTTCCAGCCACCCATCAGGAATGGATCGCCTGTTAGTTTGTACAAGTGCGATCAAGAAGCGGCTAGACGCTATGCCGCCATCTGGAAAAATATTCGACCTGGCAATGAACAGCGCCATGTCGGATTTGATGAAAGTATCGTCTCACCTACACTTGCCTTATGAAGACCTGCGCTTGGGAAAATCCGGGCCCAGTATCTTAGCTAGGCTTGCCAAATTGAAGCCTCAGCTAGTCGAATTAGCAAGAACCTTCAGGTCGAGAGTTTTCGTGGGCGACAAAGAGGTGTCTCGTCATGTCGCATTGGGCGTAGCCCAGCTACAACTTGGAAACTCCGAGGTGGCGCTGAACGAATTCACCCTGGCATTGGCCGGCGATCTGAACGAGGAGGAAAGGACAATGGCATTTCAGGGGGCGGCCATCGCGGCGCAACGGTTAGGTCGAACGGACGAGGCTAATGCGTACATAAGGGAGGAATTCTTCTTGAGCAACTCGGAGTCGAAATTGTGAATGCTGACGAAGCCAATTTGGTGCAGTGATCGCTACGCTGTAGTGTGCTTATGATGCGCAAGCGGCCAACTCAGAAGACATCGGCGGGAATACGGGATTAGGGATGTTTATCGGGGGTATGTGTCTTGCCTAAGCGTACGCGGGGCCATTTGGCGCGCAACGATGTCGATTACCTAATTGAGGTGCTGTCGCTATCAGCTTTGGCCTACACTTCGAGAGGCGTGGACTCATAAGCGGCTTTCCTAGCCAATTTTTCCGGAACCTACGACTCTCGGCACCCAAAGCCCATGAATTTTCACTACCTCCACGCTGCCGACATCCATCTCGACCGCTCCCTCAATGGCTTGCGCTCGCGCGAAGGCCTCGACCTGCAGCTGGCGCCGCGGACCGCCTTCGCCAACCTGGTCGACGAGGCGATCCGCAGCCGCACCGCGTTCGTCGTCCTTGCTGGCGACATCTACGATGGGGCGTGGAAGGACTCCTCGACAGGCCTTTTCTTCAACCGACAGATGGGCCGCCTGCGCGAGGCTGGCATCCCGGTGTACGTGAAGCACGGCAACCACGATGCCCAGTCCGCTATGCCCAAGACTTTGCATCCGCCGGACAACGTGCGCGTGTTCCGAACCGATGCAGCACACACCTTTCTCATCGAAGAGCTGAAGGTCGCACTGCACGGACAAAGCTTTCGCGAGGCCGACACCCGCGAGAACCTGGCCGACAATTATCCGGCGGCCGTTCCGGGTTTGCTCAACATCGGGGTGCTTCATACCGCGCTCGAAGGCAATCCGCCGCATGCGCCTTACGCGCCGTGCTCGCTCGCTCAGCTGCGGGCGCTCGGCTACGACTACTGGGCACTGGGCCATGTCCACGGCTACAAGGTCCTGTCCGTAGATCCTTGGGTGGTATTCCCCGGCAACCTGCAGGGACTGCACGTCAACGAACCCGGCAGCCGCGGCGCCGTTCGCGTGTCCGTGGTGGACGGGCGCATTGAGCGAGTTGAACGCGTCCTCGTGGACGTCCTGCGGTGGGCCCTCATCGAAGTAGACCTCGACCAAGCTAGTGAGCGCCCCGAAGCCTGGTCGCGACTGGTACAGGCCCTGCAGGCCGCACTTCGCGAGGCGGATGGCCGGCACCTTTGCGCCCGCATCATTTTCACCGGGGTCACACCGCTCCATTCGTGGCTGATCCTGCACCAGGCCCAACTCGAGGAAGAGGTCATTGGCCAGGCCGCCGGCGTGTCCGACGCGCTTTCGATTGAGCGCATCAAGGTCCAGACCAAGGATCCGTCCCACGAAGTCGGCAAGGATCATGGGGACGCTCTAGCTGACCTGCAGTCCTATCTTGACGAAGCGGCGACGGACTCCGAATTCCTAGCGGGCCTGCGCGACGTTCTCACGCCGGCGATCGCCGAGCTGCCAGAAGTGGACGCCGATGCCCATCCGGACGTCGCGCGGCTGCGCGCTGGCGACTTCGCCGGCTTGGCAGCGTCCAAGAAGGACCAACTGCTTTACCGGATCGGCGAGGCCTGACCGTGCGCCTGTCCCGCCTGGATCTGGATCGCTACGGGCGATTCACAGACGTCTCGCTCGCGCTGCCGCGGCAGGCGATGGACCTGCACGTCATCTACGGCCCCAACGAAGCCGGCAAGTCCACAACGCGCAAGGGGCTCACCGAGTTGCTGTACGGCTTTGAGAAGTCCACGCCGTTCGCCTTCCTGCACGACTACTCCGAGCTTCGCCTGCGCGCCTGCATCGAGTTGGGCGAGGAGCAGTTCGAGATAGTGCGTCGCAAGACCAACCGAAATTCGCTGCTCGATCCGGCGGGACAGCCGATCGATGACGAGCTGTGGCGCCGACTGGTCGGAACCTCCGACAAGGCGTTCTTCGAACGGATGTTCGCGCTCGATCACACGCTGCTGGTCGCGGGCGGCCGGGCGATGCTCGACAGCCGCAGTGACGTCGGCCGCATGCTCTTCCAGGCGGCCGCCGGCTTGTCCCACTTCAACCAGGTGCGCGCCGAAATCGGTGCCGAAGCCGGCCAGTGGTGGGCGGGCAGGGCGAAGAAAGACGTTCGCTACTTCGAGGCCCGGTCCCGGCTCGAAGCGGCGTCCAAGGTGCTCAGGGAGCACGGGTTGAGCGAAACGGCGCTGGCCGCGCTGCAGCGCGAACTCGCGCAGGCGCAGGCCAAGGAAGACGCCGCCCGCGCCCGGCGCGTTGAGGCGCATGTGCGCATCACCCAACTCGAACGGATCCGCCGGGTCGCCCCGAAGCTCCAGCAACTCGCCATGCTCGATACCCAGTGCGAATCGGCAGCGGCCAGCAAGCTGCTTCCTCGCGATGCACACGACACCTTCCGCGCGTATACGCGGGACACTGCCGCCGCCGACAGCGCAGCGCACCAGCTCGTCGAGTCCATCGACGAACAGGTCCTTCGCCGTGACGAGCTGCGCGTCGACGAAGCCCTGCTGGCGCAAGCCGAGACCATCGACGCGCTCGCCGGGGAGCTGAGCAGTGTCGAAAAGGAAGTCACCGATCTGCCCAAGCGCAAAGTCGAGCGCGAGCAGTTGCGCCGCGAGCTCACCCAGGCAGTCGCCGATCTCGGGCTGCCGCCGACGGAACCGGCCGACATCCCAGCGAGGCTTCCACGCGCCGCGCAGCGCGAGAAACTGCGGGCCATGGCCTCCGATCATGCGGACCATCAGAAGGGCCTCGTGGCCCGAATGGCCTCGGTGGAAACGGCCAGCGGCGCGGTTGCCGCGCTGCGCAACGATCTCGCCCGGGTTCCAGCCGACGGTGAGCGCCCGTGGGGGGAGCTGATTGCGGCCGCCGCCAGCGTCCTTGAAAGCGCCAACGCCCGCCAGCTGGCGGAGGCGGCAGCCGCGGCCGACACCGCTCTGCGAGATTCCATCGGCGCACTGGGCTGGACCGGGGCCCCCGAGGCGCTTCGCGAGGTGCAGCCGCCGGCGGACACCGACATCGCGTCCCGGATGGAAGCCCTGAGCGAACAACGAACCACGCTCACCGAGCTGACGCGTGGTAAACGCGAGGTCGACGCCCAAATCGCCCAAGTCGACGCCCAGATCGACGTGCTGCAGCAAGATGCCGTTCCCGACGTCGCTGCGCTGCAGGACGCCAGAGGGGCCCGCGATAGCTTACTGGGCGAGCTGATCGCCGGCACCCGCGCCCTCGCGTCCGAGGGCGAGTCCTTCCGAGGACTAGTTCACGCGGCCGACGAGATCGCGGACCGGCGCTACGCCGAGGCGGAGGCTGCCGCCCGCATCGATGGGCTGCTCGCCAACCAGGCGGGGCTCCGCGCGAAGGCGCTGACGTTGGTCGCACAGGCCGACGACGCGACCCAGCGAATAGAACGGGTCCAGGCGGAATGGCAGCAAGCCGCAACCGCGGCCGGCCTGCCGAACGTCGCGCTGGAAGCGGCGCAGGCCTGGCTAGAGCGTCGTCGGCGGGTCCTGCAGGCGCTGGAAGGCGCCGAACGCGCACGCAGCGAGCTGGACGCCTTTGCGGCCACGGCCGAACGCGAGGCCAGCCGCCTGGCCGAGGAGCTGGTCAGGGAGCGTCCCGGCGGCGTCGGCGCGGCCGCCTGGTTGCAGACCCTGCTCAACGACGCACGCGCCGCCCTGCAGGACGCTACCGGCCGCCAGGCGCGGCGCGCCGAGCTCGCTCGCCAGATTGATGAGCAGGAGAGCCTGATCGCCCGCGGGCAGGCCGCGGTCGCGGTGCTCAACGACTTGCAAGCCGGCTGGCAGCGTGATTGGGAGATGGCCTGCAAGGGCGCTGGGCTGCCGCCGGAAACGCAGCCGCGCAGCCTAGACCGCGTCCTGGAGACGATCGAGGACATTCGGTCAAAAGCAGCTCGGTTCACCGAACAGGTCGAGGCGCGGATCCAGCCGATGGAGCGCAACGTCGCGGCCTACTGTGTGCGCGTGGCCGAATGCGTGAAGCTGGCAGCGCCGACGCTGGCGGGTCGCCAGCCTTTCGACGCGGTGCGCCTTATGGCCAAGGGCCTACAGTCCGCGCGGGATGCGGCGCGCACGCGCGCCACGCTCGACCAGTCCATCGACGGCCAGCGCACGAAGCTCCGGCTCCAGCAGCAGAACCGCGAGGCTGCACATGCGCGCCTCGGGCCTTTGCTAAAGGTCGCCGGCGTCACCGACGCGGCCGAGCTCGAGGCGGCGATCGCCGCTTCCGAGGAGCGTCGCCGAGCGGAAGCCGCGCGCGACCAGATGGTTGAATCGATCCTCGAACACGGAGACGGCCGCGATCTCGCACAGCTGCGCGCGGAGGTCGCCAGCGTAGAAGTAGACCAGCTCGAGGCCTTGTTGGCCGACTCCAATACCGCGCATACGACCGCTGACCAGCAGCAGCAGGCTGCGCAGGCCGAAGCGGTCTTGGCCAAGAATCGGCTGCAGCAGCTGGAAGGCAACGACTACGCTGCGCGCGCGCGCACGTCCAAGGCCACTGCCCAGCGGGAAATGGCCGACGCAGTCGAAGCCTTCATTGGTCTGCAGACCCAATCCCAGCTGCTGGATTGGGCTCTGAAGCGCTACCGCGAAGAACAGCAGGCCCCGCTCTTGCTGCGCGCAGGCGAGTACTTCGCAAAACTTACCTGCGACCAGCACGTGCGCCTGCTCGCGGAAGAAGACGGTTCGACAGTGACGCTCGCCTCGCGTCGCGCAGGTCAGGGTGGCGGTAGAGTCGGTGTCGATGAGATGAGCGAGGGCACTCGCGATCAACTCTTTCTCGCTCTCCGACTGGCCGCACTGGAGCTTCACCTTGAGCGCAATGTCGCACTTCCATTCGTCGCGGACGACTTGCTGGTCAATTTCGACGATGCGCGCGCCAAGGCTGCTATCAGCTGCTTGGCAGACCTAAGCCAGCGCACGCAGGTGCTGTACTTCACCCACCATCGGCATCTGATTGATCTTGCACTAGAGGCTGTCGGCGGGGAACTCAACGTGATTGAGTTGGAACTCTGAGGCAACCATCGAACAGCTCCTAGGCTCGTGCGGAGACGTTGTTCGTGTAATTGGGAGGCAGGCCACATGGCAAGACGGCTGCAGGAGATGATGGCCGCTAAGCGGGTTCCCTTCCGCTGGCCCTCAAGGGGGGCGCTTAGGGATGTTTATCGGGTGTAGGGGAGCGAGGCTACCGAGAATGGCATGACAGAATCGCGTTCAGCACTACTATTCCAACCGCTGCTCGCGCCGGGACCTCGACCTGGAACTCCTCTGGGCGAGCCATCGAGAGCAGGAGACGTGATGACCGAACTTTGCCCAGCCAACCCGGCGAAAAAAGCACTGCGTCAATCCGGTTTCTCCGTAAAGGAAACTGTCGATTCGACGAATGGTACGGCGAAGTATCATATGACACTAACTTCGTTTTCAAGCAGATCCCGATCATTGCGAAGATCGCTTCTAGCGCTTCAGACGAATGAATACATTTTTGAGGACTCGATGGACCACGCCAAACGAAGAAGTAACATGCTTGAGGCGGTATCCTCTATCAAACGGCTACTTGAACCTGGATTGCTCGGTAACTACACTTGGTTTGATGCAATCGAGGTGATCGCTTTCGATGTCGGCGCCGATTCCGCAAAGACGCCTCCGCGCAACATCTTTTCAGTCTATACCGCAGAATCCGGAGATCTGCCTCCAATTCCTGAAAGCTCCTTTTTGAGCAAGAAGTCCAAGAGACTCAAGAAGTTAAAGACATGGAACGTCCGGGTTAGCCGGCGTCCCGTGTCGATTTCGGCGGTGCTTGCGAGTATCGAGCAGTACGGCCGCACGGCACAATGGAGCACGCACGATCAGAGTTCACTTCGGGTGGGTGAGCTTGTCGCGTCGCCGCCACTTTTCTGTCCACCGGATTCGCACACTGAAGCCCCTCTCAACGCCGTTCTGAAGAACAATTTCTGGTCCGGCTCGTATGTCATCGAACTCAAAGACCATCATAAGTCTGCATTGAAGAGCCTGGTCGAGACAGATGCAGCAATCGAGGAGCTTTCAGACTGGCTTACGACATTGCTGCCGTTGAACATCGAGCGTGTCCCGGATCGTATCGGCGACGTGTTGTTCCAGATTCCATCCAACGCATTGATTGCCGAGTACCGCCGCCTGCCGAACGGGGCCGTGGACCTGCAGATGGACTGGCACCCCGACATCGCAGCCAGAACAGTTATTGGCGAGTATCGTGTCGAACATGATGGGCTGATCAGCCCACTGGAACGATTCGAGCTGCCGGTGGGGGTCACGCGGCTTGAAGTTCCTTCCACGCCTGGCAACCTGCGCTTTTCCGTTTGGGATGCACAGAAGCAGATCCTGCTTGCCGCGACGGCGCCGACCTACATTTACGGCGGAAAATCGCGGTTCGAGACCTATTGGAGCGCTGGTCTCTCGCAGCCACGCCGGTTCAAGGTCAAATGTCCAACACAAGCTTTCGTGACCCACGAGGTGATATTGAGCGCCTCTGATCGTGCTAAGCGGAAGAACGGACAATCGAGCTATCATCAAGCCGTCAATTGGCAAGCATCGCGGGAACTCAATACCCGAATGCGGAGTCTCATTTCTTCGCGCAGATTTGTGCAGTACGGCGTCGGCAGCTCAAGTATTGAGGCCGAACATGAGCGAGCGCTAGGTGATATTCGATATCTCATACGCACCGTCAACCGAGGCGCTATCTACCTGTGGGATCCATTTCTCTCCGCAGATGATCTACTCAAAACACTGGCATTCTGCACGGACGCGGATACGGAACTGTTGGCCTTGACCTCGTCTAAACCGTTCAGCTTAGCGAAAGAGAAAAGAACGAAAAAGACGTGCAGTAAGTGTGGAGAAGACTTCGAAGATGGTGATCGTGCTGAAGACGAAACGAGCGTGGCGGCCACTACACGTCGGCAGGCATGGATCAAGGACCAGCGTGCGACACTTGAGTCTGCGTTCATAGGTCCATCTAACATGCAGCTTGAGTTCCGCATGTGCTGGGGAATGCCAGGATTCCACGATCGCTTCTTGATGTTTCCCGGTCTTGAGCGTGATCAAACCCGAGTCTGGTCGTTGGGTGCTTCAATCAACCAAATCGGGAAAGAGCACTGTATCGTCCAGGAAGTGGCCCATCCTGAGCCGGTGCTTCAGGCGTTTATGCATTTCTGGGATCTCTGCAACATGTCCCAGCACATGATCTGGAAGAATCCATGAAGCAAAGTAGCGTGCTCACAGGTATTGCTGCAAGGCTTGCAGCAGGTGATCCCTGCGAAAAGCAGCCGTTGAGGCTGACTGTGGATGTGGACGGGGCGGAGCTATCCGATCGGTTTCGGAGCTGGCTGTGCGAGGAGTATCCGTTCCTGTGTTCTGGTAAGGATGAGTTGGATGTTTCCGAGGTTGCGTTGTTCGATAGCCTGTTCTTTTGGCTGTGCAATCAATTTCGCCAGTTTCCAAATGGCGAGAAAGCTCCGGATCAGCACTTGACGAGATTATTGGTCCTTGCGTCGATGCTTGAAGACGACGCTCAATTGTGGGGTGAGCTGGAGAAAGTGGTTTCGGATGTGCCGCCAGCATTACTCGAGACACTTGCTTTTGTTATTAATCAGAATCGCACAGATGCCCAGAGGATTCTCCGACGTCACGTTCTCGCCGACCAGGTTCAGTTGGTACTTGCCAATATCGCGTCGAAAAACTGGATATCGGTGGAATCCTTGATGCCGCGCCTTTGGAGGGATATCTGGTCACCAGTTAAACATCATGCGGCAGCAGCATTGCATCGATTCGACCGGCCGCGCCTGGCATCCATTTTGGACGAGGAAGACGACTTCTTCGAGATCGCTGCTTACGTGCTACACGCGCCGACTGCCCATTCCCTGCAAATTGCTACTGCAAGCAGCAACTGGACATTCAAATTCTGGGCACTTCACCAATCTGTCAGTAATGTGGCAGAGGGAGCTGAGTGCTACCCAGAAGAGTGGAGAATTCTCCTGTCACAGGCAGTGAACGTCCCCGACGAGTGGCAGCGCTGGCTTGCTGTCATAAACCAATATCCCAGTCGCTATCCACAGCTCCAGGAGACACTTGGATGGGTGCTTACCGACGCTTCAGATGTAGCGCTGGATGCATACGTATCTTCTCTTTCACTCAGTCCCGATCACGGACGTTCAGCTGTCCGTACTGCATTGAAAGTCTTCCGTGAGAGGGCGTCCATCAGTCAAAGGAAGTATCTGTGGACGGCGGCGTTTAGCAGATGGCAGCAGTGGGACTTTGGCACTGCAGACGGCTCCAGAAGCGTGTTCAGGGTGACCTCAAGCAATCTCGATTTTCCTGTGTTGGGATACTTGATTGAGTGTTGCGACTCTCAATCCCGAGCGCAAATGACTGCGAAACTTCAGGTGCGCGCAATTTGTGCCGAGAGAAACTGGCATGCAGATGTAACATCTGCAATATCTGAACGATTTAAGCTTATTTCGATCTATCAACTACTAGCCCAGGCTGAGCAGGTTGCTTCCGGCGAGCAGGAGTGGCTATGGGATGGATTGCTTCATCGACCGACATGGGAAGATGGATCTCTTTATCGAAACCTTAAATACGACGCATTGTTTGAAAGACCTGTATTTGCTACAACGTAGGATGACGCACACCGAGAGGACAGGAGATTAGGGAAATTTATCGGGGGTAGGGGATCGGAGCTTTCGACCTAAAGCAGTCACTTGCGCGATTGAGCCCGAGGCCTTTGACGCGCGACAACGGAGAACAGTCAACACGTCCACAGTGTGGTCGTCTTGCTCTTTCCATGCTTCGGGTTCGCGTCCTGAGCGTGCCAACTAAATAGCTTCATGCTCAGCCAGTTCGGCGCCAGTCACTTGAACAACACTCCCGGCTCTAGCCTGCCGAGCCAAGTTCCTGCCCTTCTTGGCTTCGATCGACGGTGTAGACGCTTACGGCTGGCTAGACATTTCGCAATCGAAGAAACTCATCCCAGTTTCGATATGTTGCTTGGGCGACGATGTCGGGACTGGCCTCACGAATCCTATTGAGGGTTGTGCGAAGGGCGGAGTAGTCGTAAGCGGGCTCGTCTCGTGAAGCCACAAGATCCAGGAGCCGAAGCGAAGCTTCCGGATGCTGTGAGGGGTGATCGGACGATGCGAGCTTCTCGACAGTGCTGCCCACAGCGCCAGGGATAAGGAGCGGCTCAAGCGTCGCAACCGCTGCAGGAAAGCTGCGCTTTGTAGCAATTGCTGCAGTCGCTAAGCGTTTCGAAGCTGCAGGAGTTCTGAGGCTAGGCTCAGGAGGCCACATGGACTTCAGCCAGGGCTGAATTCTTTCGTCCCATACGGTATCTACGTCTGCATGACCCGCAGGGCCCCCGCTCGCGCTTTGCTCGACATACGTGGCTATCCAAGCTGCCACCTCCGCGTGCGTCCCGCCAGACATGCTGCGTATCGCATTCCGTGTGACGTCGCGCGGCGTTTCCTGTAAGCCGAACTCCACTCCAACGAGCACCAGTAGCTGGGCAAGAATCCGTGCTGTATCGTCATCGAAGCGATGAAAACGTTGATCGGTGAAGATACGCAAAAAGTGCGGCTTCAACGCCTGCCACAATTGTGGATCAATGCGTGGATGCCATGCAAAACCATCCCATGCCGCCGACGATTCCGTGTCATCGCTCCAATCAAAACAGGGCAACAGCCACTTGGCTGTCCACTCCGGAGCGACCGCAAACAGATATGAAAGACGCGATGCGAAGATGACGCGCGCCGGCAGGTGGACGCGCTGACCGAGGCCGATTAGGTGGGTGAGTCGTAGATTGAAGTCCGTGGAAAATCCACTACCTGCAGTCAATCGTTGCGCAAACAGCGCATTGAGTAGGGCCGTTGCGATCCGTCCCATCGATCGGTTGATCGCCAACGACACCCAACCGTTCTCCGTCGCGTCGTCGGCGTTGTTGGGATCGAGTGCCACGGCCGTCGCCACTCGGTCGAACGCCTCCCAGAACCGCCCGTCGAAACGACTCGTCTCGGCCTCTTCTGTCGCGGCCTCGATGACGTCGGCGGCCGCAGCCGAGACCAACGGTTCGTCAAGAATGGGAGACGGAATGCGCAGCAGCAAGGCCAGCGTTTCTCCCTGTGCACCTGATTGCTTGGCGATCTCTCGTAGGCCTCGCAGGCCATACGCCCAAAGTTGTGCTGCCCACGGGGCATGCGCTTCAGGGTCCAGTAGCACCAGCTGAGTACGTACATGTTCGGGATTGGATCTGGCCAGATCCTGCCAATCGGACAGCATGTCGTCCGCGTCTTGACCAGCCCCACCCAACCGGCCAAGCAGTTCATCGATTAGCACGCCGTTGAGATCTACTGCGTTGCCAAGCCTGCGGCGCCAGCTCGATTCCGACCAGATTGAAAAGTGTGCTTGCTCGCCGTCTGCGAGCTGCCAGTTTTCGTATAGTTCTCGCAATCGGCGTAGCTCAGCAGCCAACTCCTCTGGAAGGGCAGGGATGCCAACACGCCCAAGCAACTCGAGCCTTTCAAAAACCATGCGGTCCCGCCGCTCAGTCCGATGAGCTTGGTCCGAGAAGCGATCTAAAAGGTCACTAGGAGGGCCTGTCAAGAGGGCCAGCCCTAGCTCGCGTCGATCGTCTTCATCCAATGTCGGCCATAGGGAGACCAGCAGGTCAAATGTTTCCTTTCGGCAAGATGGGAGCCAGAGCGCGGCCATACTAGACATCTCGCAGAATCTCCAGTTTCTGTCTCGGTGTGAGCAGCGAGCTCTGGGCTGCTGCGGCGAGGGTCAGTCGCTTGAACACCAAGTAAGGAATGGTGCTCCAGCTATTGATGTGATGGGCCGCCCGTGCCGGATCCGCGTCGTTCAGGTGCATCCATCCCTGCCAGATGAGATCAATGAGGAGCGTCCATCGTTTGCGATGACGATTCTGAGGGTGGGGCAGAATTGATGGGCGCTGATATAGTGATGGATCATCGTCGGGATGAGCGGCCCCAGCAATGGCGTACAACTCCAGCACATTCCTAAGCAACTGCGTCAGCTCGGGTACGAGAGATGCCCAGAACGCGGCGCCTCCGGAATGTTGAGCGATTTGAGTCGCTGCATGTTCGAGCATGTCTTCGCTGACAAGGACAACCTCGGCATCCGCGATCTCCGCAAGACGCTTACCTCGAGGCGGCGCGTTCTCATCTCTAGGCTCTAGGTCAACGTAGTATGAGCGTTGCAGACGCAAAATTGGCTTAAGTGAGTCGAGCAGTTCTTGCTTGACATGGACTTGGTCATGCGGCCCGTGCAGTAGGCGCTGCACATTGAACAGTCGAATTCCGTCCTTGTCCACTAGGCTCCAGTCACCTTCTGACGAAGCGATTCTCCAGAATCGCATGAAGCCATCGGCGAAAGCGGCGGTAGCCAATTTCGCTCGAATTCTTGCGCGAAAGGCCGGGTGCAGCCGCCGGCCATTGCTGAATCGATCGATCACTCGCTCGACAAAGCCGAGAGTATCGAGGTGACGCAACAGCCAATCAATCAGGCCGTGCTCAGCGACACCTAACTGATGCGGTGCGCGCTCACTGGCCTTGGGGAAAAGATTATCCAGCGTGCTGACTGGGCGTTCGGGCAGGAGGACTCTAGCCTGGCGCGCCTGCTGGACTGCTTCACTGTAGGCAGTGATAGCGCAACTCTCCCGTCGCTCCAGCTCATCCATCCACTCGATGGGCGGTCGTGTAGGGACCTGGGCGAATGCTTGTGCGCCATGACCGTTATCGTCCACGCGGCCAACAACTGCCCAAAGTAAGTTCGCCACGTCGCTTGGAGAAAGGGAGTTTGGAGCGTACGGGGCGATTGCGCCGATCAGGCGCGTCGTATTTGCCAGATAGTTGTCTCGTGCCTCAGCCCACGCGATCAAGGTCTTCTTTAGACGAGAATGTCGGCGGTACTGGTCGTAGAAGATGGGCTGCAGATTGCGACGATTGTACGGCTCCTCATTGGGAGCGCGCCCCCGATACGGAACAAAGATGTAGGCAGGGCCGCCCTTGTGGGCTGCCATGGAAGTGGCGTTCTCGGCCGCGAATGCATCTGTCATGTAGCGCAGAACCGGATCATTGAGGCTGTATCCAACAAATAGAACGGTAAAGTCTGCAAAGAGCCTTGCAACAAATCGTGCGGCCCATGCGTCAGTCAAGTAGGCACGGCCAAAGTCGGCGCTAGAAAGAACAAGATGATCATTGGATGCAACTGCTTCATTGAGCCGTCCATGCAAATAGACAATGCTCTTCCAACTGAGAGAGTGATCGTTACGCGGGATGGGCAGAATGGGGCCGGAGTGGTAGTCGACTCCAAGGGTGAGCCCGATTCGCGCATCCTCGAAATAGCGGTCGAAGTTTGTCGTCACTAGCCTCAGACCATCCGATCGCCTGAGCTGCGCAAGGCGAAGAATCGCACGATGCAGATCGAGGTCCCTCGCCGGTTGCAGAAGGCGGTCGGCGACGTGTCTGCGGACGACCGCAGCGCCAGACATGCCCTCTAACTCACCGAGCATGCGATCGGGCCAAAGCCACTCAGTACTCTTCTTTGGCGGCAGTGGACGTCCCGTCTCTTCGTAGCAGTAGCGGACCAGCCCAGTGTAGTCAGGCAACCCCGCGCCCATGGAAATACCAGCGCCACAAAAAATGACGACGCGATCTGCCTCGAGATCCTGGACGAGTCGATCGGGTATCACCGGTCCGTTCTTGACAAATCTTGGCATGCGAGGCCTCTTGGTGATCGAGGAGAATCTTGACAGCAAGATAGCCGAAACCCGTCAACTATTGGGCAGGCGGCGGCAGGTCCTCCATTCGAATCTAAGGGTTGACATCGACCATGCTAAAACTTCTTAGGTAGGGTATGTGCGACGCAGTTCGCGCCGATAGCCGACTCCATACCAATCAGACGTGATTCCGGTGATGACGAACAGCATGGGAGTGGATGCCCCTCGGTAGATGCTTCCCCAAGAGGACAAATCCAGGCTCGACGGCGATGCATGCTGTTCCGGATGGCAATGCCACTCGCCCAGATATTGGATACGACCGTTACTTGCTCGCCAACGTCGTGTGGCTATTGACTGATGCGGCTCGCTGGCACGGTAGAAACGATATCGACTACGTCGATCGTCCTCAGCGGGTCGCGTCGCCTCGAGTACGTGCAAATGCGCGTCACGTCGGTAGCCCAAGAGGATGCCGCCAGCTTCTGACGCGTCGAAGGTGTTTTGTCGATAGCGATCGAAGATACCAAGCACATCCGACTCGACCAGAATCGAGGCTCCGACCACAAACGGGTGGGCGCTTAGAATCGGGGCGCGCACGCGGGGCATCCAGTCAATGCTTCGAGATTTTTATTCTTGAGTCGGCGCACTTCGGCATCTTCCACAGAGCGGACTCGAAACCGAGGCGTTGGATCCCCACGAAGCCAAGAAATGACCATGTCCACCGCCAGCGCGCTAGCGCTCATCGGCGCTGAGACTGCATAGGGTGTAAAGGCCTGACACCCGATAACCCGGGTCGCCGGCACATGCAACAGAGGGTCCATACGCTTAGTTCTACCGAGGTCGCTCTGACGCAAGCAACGGAAGCACGCGTACTTGGGCAGATCCACCCACAATCCCTGTACGCATTCGCCGTTACCAGCCACCCAGACATGCAGGGCAGCTGAACGTCGCTCCACCGGTATTTGCAGGCGATGAAAGTTCAACGCCTCGCTGAATGCCTCTTCGCCAGTCGCATCGATCACCAAATCGCCTTCTAAATCCCCAGGCAACACCGCGCTCCGTTCGTAGGCCTCGATACGAGAGGTCGGAAACTGTGCACGCAGCATCGCGGCAACGGCTATGGCCTTTGGCTTGAAGAGGCTGTCCACACCGAGAAGGTGGCGCCCCGCATTGTCGGCTGTGAAGAGCTGGCTATCGATCAACCGGAGGCACCCGCGGGTCCCTACGCCTGCGCCCAGCTTGGCTAGCGCCTGAGCGAGATAACCTCCGATGGCCCCGCAACCGAAAACGGTGACGACGCGATCCTTAAGAGTCGCGAACTGCAGATTACGGCTATGGATGAAGTCGGCACCGATCTCATCTATCGCCAACCGCATGATTGGATGCGAGCGCCCTTTGCCGTGGAAATGTTGCCGGTAAAGTGACGGCTTGCGCCAGTAGGCCTTTCGCTTCTGTGCATCCAAGCGGATTTGAAAACCGAACCAGCCTACCGCGGATTGAATCACAAATATCACGTTCGGTGCATCCAAGTATCGGCGTTGAGCCAAGACATTTTGGATGGTGGCGTAAGTCGTTCGATCCCAAGCCTTGATCCACTCGAACATTGCGCCGACGTTGACGGGCAGACCGTGCATGGGCAGAACTGGCATCTGTGCGCTACGGATAACCCAGCAGCTGGCGGATGCTGACTCCACTAACCAGCCTCGCGCACGACACAACGCGTCAATTTCCGATTGATGCGAGCTGACGATGCAGAACTTGTCATCATCGTCGCCCGCCAGGAACACTGTCGCCTCTGCAGCTCCGTGGTCGAGTTGCCCGAGAAGTATCCGCGCCGGCATCGGCATTTGGCCAAGATACCAATTGGCGGCGAACTCTGCCTGAAACTCCTGTTGTCGGTAACTCGGGTCCTTCGCAAGGCGGTCGAGCACGTCCCGCGCCTGCACGACGCACTGCCACAGGGCGTGATCAGGGCGATACCGATCCAGAATCACTGCGCCGGGAGTGAAGTAACACAATCCACCGGTGCCGCTGACATGCGGCAGCACAGTAGGAAGGGAAGCCGGTGCTTCCAGCACGCGGATGGTCGGATAGTCGACGAAATCCCAGTCGTCGATCTCAAGGGCAACTTTGACCGGACCAGCCATGCAGGCGAGGGTGCCTTCAAAGCGACGCGTCGTTCCCTTGCGCTTAGCTGGGACGAAGCCCAGTTCGCGCAGTTTCCGAAATGCCAACCCGAGTCCCGAATCGGCCATGGCTACCCTGCGTGCGTGGCCCCTACGATCGGGGGCGATCCGTTGGTCGCTGGCGTCCGGCGCACGATATCGGCGCTGTCGTCGGGCTCGATGAATGCCGTTCTGTCCGCGATACGATCACCGAAGAGTCGTCGCACATTGTCGACGGCAGTCTGTGCCATGCCGACGGAGAGCTGCCGCGAAGCGTACAGCTGGCGGGCGAGCGTATCGGCCAGAGTTGCTGCGGCACGTCGTTCTTCGATGGTCAATCGATTGAAATCCTCGTTACCGTCATCGATGCCGGGCTCGCGGACGTCTCCCGCCAATGCGGTCGCCAGCAATCGCGCGGACCTTTCCAACGCCAAGTCGTCACGCCTTGGCACTGGTTCAAATGCGCGTGCCACGATCACCATAAGTAGCACCGAACTGGGGCCGCCGCCGTCCCGCCAGTGGAAATCCCGCCATGATTTCAGGTAGCGGCAGACCCGTCGCAGTTGCGGGCCGAATTCTTCGCAACGGTCTTCGAACCAGACTGCGACATCCTCGGGATTCGATCGTCGCCATTCGCCCCTGCGCGTGGCCATATGGATCTCGTCCATCTGTTCCCAGAACGCCTCCGGCATTTCGCCAAACTCGGCGCGCTCATCCAGTGCTGCGGCGACGCGAGTCGCATTTGCAGGACTGCTGAAAGCAAGAGCCTTTTCCATCACTTCACGGAACTTATCTTCCGGTGCTGCGTACAACGGCACGTCAATATGAGCCCACGTTGTGACGCGGACCCGCGCACAGGTGGCCTTGCTTCGATCTAGGACCCAGCCTTTCTCACGGCACAGGTCCTCCAACGCCCGTTCAACCAGCTCGAAATATAGCTTGGCCATTTGTGGTGGCGGGCCTTGTTCGGTCCAGACCGTGACAGGCAGGTAGACGCCAAAGTCCCAATCCATTTCTTGGGGTGGCCGATGGGCGCCTTGCACGCAGGTCTTGTAGGCCCAAGACCCCTGTGTGCGGAAACGCGGACTGACCATGCGATCCATGCCCAACACGGCAGTCGTCGCCACCCGAATGCGCTCGCGCAGGTGGTCACGAATGTCGTCCTTGGCTTCGCGCAAAACCTTGCGTTGTGTGTCCGTGGGTTCGATGACTTGATCGAAACTGCGCGGATCACCATCGTTAAGGAACAGTTTGTGCAACTTCAGCATGCAACTGGACTCCTGGGGTGGGGGCGTGAATGCCGTGGTGAAAGCGCGCAGCCGGCGCGCAATGGGTCAGCAATTGGCGGAACCGCGGATCGCCCAGACAGTGCTTTGAGCGTTCGGAGGCAGCGCCCAGCAAGACTTCGCGCGCGGCCTTGGTCGTGGTATCCAGTGCGACTGCGCGGGCTCGCTCGTCGGTGAGATCGTCGTCGATGTGGAAGTAACGGCTGCCCAGTCGATGGTGCAACACATGGTCGGTCATCGATTCTTGCGCTGAGATCGCAAGGCCGAACAGACGCTTAGGCATGCCGGTAGGGTTTAGTCCGCCCCAGTCGAACGTGCCGCCCTGGCGATTGCGGCGCGGGTCCACTGTGAACTTCGACGACATCGTGCCCACCGCAACGACAGTCAGTTGCGCCTCGTTGCAGTCAAAGAACTGCCGAGCCTCATGCACGGCCAGCATGCCTGGCGCGTTGGCGAACAGTCCGCCATCCACATATTGGTTGTCATTGAAGACATGCCGTGGGAAATATCCGGGTGCGGCGCTGGTCGCCATCGCGATGTCTACCAACTGATGGTGACAGTCGCGGAAGAAATTGGAATGGTGTGGTGTCTTGAACACCACAGGACGGCCGGTGGAATAGTTGATTGCCGGCACGATCACTGGATGTCGCACGTGGTCGAGGGTGCGCTGCCCGAACAACTCATCCTGCCTCAGCAGGTCGGCGAGGGCCTGCTGGGTGTATGGGGAGCGCCAAAGTCCGAATAGCGACCTGCGCTTGCGGAAGATGGCATCCCCGTGGCGCTCGAAGAGCGTGACCATCCGTTCGGCCGGGACTTCCAAGGCGAGTGCCATTGCAAGAATCCCACCAATTGAGGTGCCGGCCAGCAGGTCAAACCGCGTCGCAACGGAGGCACCGATGTGCTGTTCAATGTCCGCAAGAATTCGGGCGCTGTACAAACCGCGGTATCCGCCCCCGGACAGGGCTAGGATGTGAAACTCGGGAGTAGCTTCCGAACCGCCGTCGACCGGTGCCGTGGAAATCATGCCGCGCCCCTTGAGTATCTGGTGGGCACCCTGCCATCCCCGTGTCGCACAGCCTGCGACTACATGATCGAAGTCAGGAACTGCCTTACTCCCACATATTGGGGTGCTCGTCGCAGATTCAAGGGGGCGTTCTTGACCCTAGCGATCGGGATCAGACGGGGCGCTCGGTGGCGTGTCCAATAGGCGGGCTGCCGGGTTATCTGCGGCGCTGCCGGCCTGGAAATACCCCACGACACTCGACACTGCCCGGTGTTCGGTGAGTTGCATGATCGCCGGCAGCGACACCCCTTGGCGGCTGGCCTCGGTCACGAACCCAGACCGCAAACTGTGTCCGCCGAAGTCCCCCTCCAGACCTGCCTGGCGCGCCCGCCGCTGCACGACCTCCCCGACTGCAGCCGGGGAGAGGGCAGGGCCTACGCGTTGCTTCCAGAGCCGTCGGAAGATCGCGCCCTCGGTGATCCCGGACGCCTCCAGCCAATCCTCCAGGGCGAGGGCGGCCCGATCAAGCACCGGCTTGTCGGGCGTCGAGGACGCGGTGACGCCGGCCTGTTGGGTCTTGCTGTGCTCCAACCGGTAGATGTAGCCCTGTGATCCGATCCGGCGCAGGTCTCGCATGTCCGCGGCGGCGATTTCGCTGCGGCGGCGCCCGCCGCTGGCGAATCCAAAACAGAGGAGGGCGCGATCACGCAGACCCTCCAGGCTGTCGTCACAAGTGGCGAGCATGGCTTCGAGGTCGGCCAGGGTGATGGCGGTCTTCTTGCGGGGTCGTTCGCCGCGCCTGACGGCCGCACGGGCGGCCCGGCTGAGCACGGTTCGTACGGCGGGCTGTTCGCAGGGATTGGGCTGCTGTTTGAGCCGGTGCGCCGTGGACAGCACCGCGACCCGATGGCGGACTGAGGCCAGGGTCCACGGACCCGTCTTGGCCTTCAAACCGGCAGCCACCAGCGCGGCATCGACGGCCGCCGGCAGCTCCCAAGCCAGGTCGCCTTCGGCGGACCGGCGAACGACATGATCGACAACGAACTGCAGCACGACGGCCTCCGGGACCGGCAGCGTCAGCTCGCGCCCGTAGCGCGCCGCGTACCAGCCCGCCCAGTAGCGTAGGGCGCTGGCGTAGCTGCGGGTGGTGTTGGCCGCGGCGGCTTCGGCCAGTAATTCACGCACCGCATCCGCCGCCCGTTGCGCGAGTTGTTCGGGCAGGACGATGCCGGAGGACGGTTGCGCCAATGCCGGAATAGGGTGATTATCTTTCATAGTATGTAATAAATGATACGAATTACGCAATCTAGCCACGATAATCATCACTTATCGTCAGTACGGATTCAACAGAGTAGGGCGGCCGCGTCGGAGGGCGGCAAGCATGGCCAAAGGCATCACCCAGGCGCAGGTCGACACTGCCGCCGACGCGCTCGTCGTCGCCGGCGAACGGCCCACCGTCGATCGGATTCGTGCGTTCCTCGGCACGGGCTCCCCAAACACCGTGACCCGCATGCTCGAAACATGGTGGCAGTCGCTGGGCGCCCGTTTGACCGCTCAGCAGGAGAGGGTCACGCTGCCCGGGGTACCTGAGTCTGTGGCCGTCCTGGCGACGCAGTTGTGGGATGCCGCCCTGGAAGCGGCGCATGCCGAAGCAAGCCAATCCTGTTCCGCTCAGATGGACGCGATCGCAGCTCGAGCTGCCCAACTCGAGGTCGATCGTCAGGCGCTGGATGACCGCGCCCAGGTACTGGAGCTCTCAGCCCAGGCCGCGGATCAGGCCAGGCTACTGGCGGAAGCCCGTCAGGCCGAGGCGCAGCAACTCGTCCAGCACCAGGCTGCCCAGATCGAAGATCTGACCCAGGAGCGCAATTCGGTACGGGCGCGCATCGAGGCCTTGGAACGCGACCGCGCCGAACTCGCGGAGCGTCTGGCACGTCAAATCGATGATGCGTCGGCTGAGCGCGAGGCGCTTGCGCAGCATGCGCGAGCCGTCGAAGATCGTGCGCACCAAGAAGTCGATCGTGCCCGCCAGGACGCCAAGGCGCTGCAAGCACAGTTGACCAGGCGAGAGCAGGAATGGCGTCAGAACGAGCGCCAGCTCCGCGAGGCCCGGGAACTGGCCATGAGGGAGGCCACGGCCCACCTACAGGACGCGGCCGCACAGCGAGCACGCGCGGAGGCCCTGGAACAGCAACTGCGTCGTTTGGAGGAGACTGCTCTTCGAATTGCATCGACCGCATCCCCGTCCACTTCAAGGCGCAAGAGGGTCACCAAGCCCAAAGACTCCCCGAAAGGAGAAGCGAGATGACAGCGACGACACCGCCAGTGTACTGGGATGTGCTGCTTGCCTTGGCTGACGTCACCCGAGAAATCGGTGAGCGTCTGGACGCCAAGGCGCCGCCAAGCCCTGAAGACTTGACGCGATGGCTCGAATGGATCGGGAATGCGAATGCGGCCTGCGCGCAATTGCACGACGCCTGCGAGGACCTTGTTGAGGAAGGATGCTCTCCCGAGCGCCTGAAGAAGATGGAGCAGGCCTTGGCATGCGCGCAAGGGATGGAGCGCTATTGGTGGCGAAAGGATCGTTGGTAGCCCTGGGAGCTGGATTTGGATCGGCAGCTTCGGAATAGGCGTCCAGGCGATAGATCCCCATTTATGGGATGCTCACCGAGAATGAGACCCATCAGAACCTCGTTTCGAATATGGCCGTGATCTTGTCGATCACGGCCCCGTAGCTCAACGGTCAGAGAAGCAGATTTTTATCCCGTAGCGCCAGATAAGCGACCGGTGTCGATACGAGTCCGACCGGGCGCACCGCGTTGGCGGTCGCAGCTGATGCACATCACCAGACGTCCTGATTGGGTCTGGCTCCGACTGCGCGCTTCGGGCCCGCTTGCGAGAGCATCAAATCCTTTCAAATCAATGCGTGGCGTGAACTTCTGCGTTTGGGCGCCAACCGAAAAGCCTGACTGGGATAGCCGAGGCTCGGGCATTTCGCAAATTACATAATATGCATTATGCGAAATGATGCGCAGGATCTGCGCGAAACTGCGCGGAGCTTGCTACCTGTCCGGCGGCCGGTTTAACATCTTCTTAACCCCGCCGAGACGGGGCCTGCTCTTCACTTCGAGTCACTACTGATGGATACGCGGTCAATGGATCGGCCGCCCTGCTGGAAGCCTGGCGCACCTTGCCCGAACAAGTGCGCCGCCGCCCACTACTGGCGCACGATCTTCAATCACACTGAACTTCACGGCCCTTGGTCAGGCTGGCGCTTGGCCGGCGGCCGGCTCGTCTCGCCTTCCAAGGAATGGGCATCACCGGCCATGGTGGACCGGTGGATGTACTCGCACTGGCGTCTATACGGATCGAAGTCGATCAGTCTGAGTCGCACCGCAGATGCTGATGCGAGCGATTCCTGAGCTGCTCCCAGCCATTGGGAAGCCGGCGCATTGCCGTCCCGGCGAGACATGCATAACCCAGCTTCTTTGCCTCTGCAGTCCCGTGCGCCGGTAGCCTGACAACCTCGGTCGAAGGCACTGGCCGCCCGTGGATTCGGGGGGCGTCCTGGACTGGCTTTGCCTCGAGCATCCAGCAGGTCTCACGCTGGAAGAATGCCACCTTGTCGCAGTTGAGTGGCGTGATATCTGCCGCGAACGATGAGGTGGCCAGAGCGGCCGAAAGCAGAATGGCAAAGCGAGTGTATCCGTGCATTTGGAGGGTCCCTTGTGATCGCTGGGACAGCCTATCAAAGGCCGCTATCAGTGGGAGTACGCGAATCCCTACCCTGACTCCGAAGGAACCCCCGGCGAGAGCCGGAGGTGACGCCAGTCGAACGGGCGGGCCGCCCACGGAGGCGTTTCGCTCACGGAGCGGATACGGGCTATCGAACGCCCTAACCGTAGGGGCTGTGCCCCTACACCCCCCTTGCCTGCCCATGTCAAGTCACCGTAGTTTGTCTGACTTAGGAACAACGACCAATGATGAAAGGGGGGGTCTAATGGAAGAGGCTGCAACGACGATTATATCTATCGGCAAATCCGCGCCAGCCTACGGGCCAATTTTGGTTGCAGCGATAGGCTTCACGGGGGTGTGCGCGACTCTTCTCTATAACGCGTGGAAAGATAGAAAAGATCGCAGGGACGCAGCAGAGAATAACGACAGGGAATATCGAGAAGCCATGGATCGAGAGGCTCGAGAGAGACTCTTCAATTTGCGCAAGGACAAGTATTTGAATGTCCTGAGCGGCCTCCGGACAGCCAGTACCCTGATGTCGTCACTTCCGGAAAAGGATCTTCGTAACAAAGAAAACCTTATGGCGCCAATCGTTAAGGTGCAGGAGACACTTGATCCGTTGATTCTTGTTGGAAGTAAGGATGTTTACGACAGTGCGAAGAACTTTCAATCTGAGATTGAATTAATGATGGTCAGGTTTATGCGAATTTCAGCGCCATACATTAGGTTGCGGTACGACATCATTTCGTGCGACGAACTTGTAGAAAAGCGTAATCGAGACATTGCGGAATTAGAAAGAGTTCTTGAAGTAACAGAGGATAGGTCTATCCGCGACGAACAGAGAAAGAAGAAACTTGAAATCGCTCGGTTGATTGAAAAGAAGGCGGAGTTTGTTGAGCAGGCTGAAGTTGAACGGCAATCCCTTGCGGCTGCATTGGTTGGCGAGCAATCTGCCTTTGACTTGATGGTGCTAGAACTCGAGGTCTTGATGAGGAATGAGATGGGGCTCCCAACTGAACTGGAGATGGTGAGAGCCGCGCTAAGTGACGCCGCCAAAAGGATTGAAGTAGAGGCAGATGCGGCAAATAAGGCTCTCGATAAGTTGATGACGTCAGGTTGACGTGATCAGGCGGGCTAGTGCGATAGTTTTCCGTCTCTTTACAGGGTTCGATTACTTTTTACCTTTTGCAAGCTCTAGTGCCCCGTAGTGGTGCAATTCACCGAACAGCACGCCTGTCGCAGCGCTTGCGACCCGTGGCGACTGCGCTGATGTCTTCGGCTTGACCTCGCGTTCGCCAGGCTGTTGCGGCTGCTGCACGGTATGTGTGGGATCCGGCTCTTTGTACGGGTTGTAGGCCTGCCCATAGCGTGAGACGTGATTGCAGTCCTTTTCCGTCAACACGTAGCGGGTACCCTGCTCCGTAATGCATGAGCAAGATTCTTCAAGGTGCTGGCCGTCAGCGCCTAAGCCGGCCTCACTGGCGGCACAGAAGAGTTCCGGCTTGGCTGACGCTCGGTTCACATCGTCAAAGACCGGGGCCGACCATGGCGCATTCGCGAGGCGTGGCACCTGTTCTTGCGCGTACTGTTCGACGGTTCGGGGCTTCTTGGCATTCTCGGCACCCGGTGGCGCGTCGTCAGCGGCAGCCGGCGCGGAGGTGGCTCCGCCACTCCCCGCCGGCTCCGCTTCCTTCTTCGCAAACATGGTGTCTTGAAATACCAGATAGCCCGAGACGCCGAACATGAGCGCTGCAATCGGCAGGATGATCAGCACGCGTCGCAGTAACGCAGGCATGCGGTATTTCATCGTGTGGAGTTCGGCCGACGTGTAGTACGCGAAATACTTCTCCGGTAGCGACCATTTTTCGTGGTCGTACGTGTTCTTGATCCGCTTGAACGGCAGGCGGACGTTTTCCATCACCTGATTGTTTCGGAAAATAAACGTGTTCGACTTGCCGCTGGTGCGGTACAGGTGTTCATGGAAGCCGACAAGGCCGCGCACGTAGCTATCGAGGAAGTCGGGTTGTTGTGTCACCAGCACCAGCCGCACACCCAGGTGTCGAATGGTGCTCAGGGCACGCACAGCCGGATGAGGTTCGCCGGCGCGACGTGCCGGGAAGAAGTGCTGCGCTTCGTCGACGAAGAGGATCGCACCCTTCGGTAGCTGTTCCCATTTCAGCGGATCATCCCATGTGGAAATGCCGGGCACCTTGATCCCGTTGAGATTGCACACGAAGACGTGCTCTCCCTTCTCGACAAGTTGGGCAATGCGTTGCACGCAGCGCAGCGACTTGCCAGAGCCAGGCAGGCCGGTCAGCAATGAAATTGCTGCGGTATCACCAATCATGGCGTGTTATCCCTGCGTGCGAGGAAGATGCGCTCAACGCCGCGTATTCCGTAGGCGCTCAGGATGATGGAGGCGCCCGTATCGATCCCGAGCGCATGCACCCATGCAGCAAGCGTTGCCGGCACAGCGTGCCAGTAGCCGATGGCCTGGTCGATCAGCGGCTCATAGATGAATTGCTGGGCGGCGAAACCAAGGCCCAGCGCCGTGAGGATGCGGCCGAACCACAGCGCGACCTTTGCCTTGACGAGCTTGTCCAGCATGGCGGCAATGCCGCCGACGAGTTCAGATTCGAACTTGATCATAAGCCCACCCGGATACGCATGGCGAAGACAGTGCAACCCGCGATCACAAGCCAGCGGATTGCGGCGAGGATGTCGTAGAGGATCGGTGGCGGCTGCCAGGTCTGGCCGGCCAGAGTGACCGAAGGCAGCAGGTTGCCGCCGCCCATGGAAATGAGATTGGTATTGAACAGCGAGCCCGGACCACCTGCCGGGGGATCGATGAAGAAGTCGCCGGTCTCTTCGCTGTCGTCGATGCCCTGCCCCGCGTCCAGCCGTAGCGCATTGGTCTGGGCTTGCGTCCTGCACTTCATTTCGTGCGCTGTCTGCGTCTGGCGACAGGCGATTTCGTCTCCGGTGCAATCAATCGGGACTGCGGTTCCGTCCGCGTTGCACGAGCCGCCCTTGGCCTTGTTGCCGTTCGGGGAGCAGCGTTGACGCCATGTCTGCATGAGGATCGCGCAGCCGATTGGATCGCCCTTGCAGTCAGGCGCAGCCTCGCAACTATGACCACCGGACGCCGTGCCGCCCTGGCATTGCTTCGGGTCTGTCTTCGGGTCGCATTGCGTGTTGTTGTTCGACGGGGCGCGGCAATTGGGATCCGTGGAGGGATTGCAGGGCGCGGGGTTAGGCGTCCCAGTGCTGGTACCTGTGCAAACAACGCTTGTGCGGCCGGTGTAGCCGCTGCCGGAACGCTCATGGACCGTCGTGCAATTCACAGGAGGTTTCCAGCCGGAGCCGTCGGCGGGCTTGGGCTCGGGTGCTGCCGGCTTGGGTGTGCCCTCGCCGTTCGTGCCGAATTGGTTGCCGTCCTTCTTGTCGCTGTCGTCGCCCTTGCCCCAGCAGAAGGTCTTGCCATTACTTGCCGTTGCGCACTTTTCGCCGTCAGGCTTGATGCACAGTGTTTGGCCAGCGCCTGCAATACATTGCGGCTCGTTCTTCGGTGGCGGTTCGTTGTCGGAACAGACAGCACCTGTAGGTGTCCAGCCGCCGACCTGGCCGACAGTGCGCGCGAAGCCTTCGATATCGTAATTGTCGGTTGGGGCGTCACCACGCTTGAACTTGCAACCGCTCGCGCAAATCTCGGACTTGTCGTTTCCGTCAAAGATAATCAGCCCGGGCGGTAGACTTTCCAATGCGATGCATGACTTAGTGAAGATGTAAGAGAACTGCGAAATGCCATTAGCGTTACGGCACATGTTGGCCGTGCTGTCCTTTGGGCGAACACCACAGCCGAAGACGTTAGAACCTGACTTGGTGCAGTTCTGATATGCGATTGCACCGGGATTTGCTGCGAGGGTGTAACCGACCGCAGCGATGCACGATGTGTACGCCTTGCCTTCCGTGCATTGTTCTCCGGAAGTCTCGCATGTGCCGGACTGTGCGTATGAGGCACGAGGAACGATAAGCGATAGCGACAAAAGAAGCGCAGCGATTACGTATCTAATCATGAGCGGCCCCCGATGACACAGCGGCATGCAAGAAGCCACCACAGCAGCATTACGACGCCTTCCATATGGACCTCCGCTTGAAATTAAAAGGGCCGCCCGAAGAGCGGCCCCGGTTGAACCGCGCGGCCGGTATTACTTCACCAGGCCAATCGCACGCATGCCCCACTTGGCGAGGGCGAACGCGGCGAGGATGGTCACGCCGATGGCGCCGTACTCGACGATCTTGGCGACGATGGCGGCACCATCGAACCCGCCGGATGCCTGGGCGAATGCGGGCGAGGCGATGAGGGACAGGACGAGCGCGACGAGCAGCGCGGTGGCACTCTTGGAACGCTTCTGCAGCGAATTGAACATGGGTATTACTCCTCTTTGCTTGGGATGAGAAGGTCACGAATAGCGACCATGAGAATCAGGCTGGTGAACATCGCGATGCCGACGGCGTTAGCCTGCTCCAACGTCGGCAGCATGTCGGTCCACGTCGTCCCCGGGTCCTGAATCTCGACCCATTGGCCGCCATCGCATTGCATGGCTGATTCATCGAACTGGGGGCAGGCGTAGACCCACATAGGGAGGTTCCTTGTCAGGCGGCGCGGGTGCGCGGCGTGGCGAATTCAGCGATGGAACGCAGAGCCGGATACTTGGCCCAGTTGAGCGCTCCCTTGTTGACGGTCAGCATCGCGGCCGCATCGAGGACGTACTCGCCAGGCGCATAGGGCTGCTGGCCGTTTTCCAGACGCACATCGAAGGGATAGGCGAAGCCGCCGACTTCGAGCTTGGCCTTCTGCTTGCGCGTGTTGAATTCGCGATGCTTGCCGCTGTCATCGGTGAAGGTGCCGCTGCGCTCTTCGACCTGGGCGGAAAGGACGGTGACTTTGATGTGTTCGAGGTTCATTGGTTGGTTTCCTGTGATGTGATGAGTGATTGAATTTCCGGCCAGTCCACGCCGGTAGAGTTCGACGCCCACGGAGGCAACTTCTGCCCAGTAAGCGAACGAATGACGGTGGCAAGCTCGCTGTCGTTGCGCGTGTGCTTGACCACGAAAAGGAGTGCGCCGCCGTACTGACGCTTGATGTGTCGGCGTACGCTCTTGAGCGTTGACGCGGCTGCTGCGTTGGTGACATCGATACGCGATGCAATCGCGTTGATGAAGCGAAGGACGGGATACGCGCCGAGGAGATAGCCGGCGGGATCGCGGAGGATGTCGAGAGTCAATTCCCTGCGGTTCGACGCCTTGAATTCCGCTTCGTAGCGGACCCACAGCGATAACTTGTCGCCCAGTTCCTTGCCCTTTTCATAGACACGCAAACGTCGTTCGGACTTTTTGGTGCCGACGTAGAACGTGCGACCTTCCCCGCTGCCGAAGTCGTCTATGTGTTGTGGTTTGGGCCGTTGCCCGCGATTGTCGAATTCGCCCTCGTGATACTGGGAAATTGCCCAGTCAATCGGGTTGATGCCGTCGAGGTCATCCGCCGCAACGTCGATGCGCGTGATCCTGCCTGCGCTGCTTTCGAGCTTCGCTCGAAGCTCCAACCACCGCTTCGCATGGTCGGAGCCCGCAGCAGCTTCGTAGAGTCGGCAGCCGGTACCGGTCAACTCGATGCGTGTGGTGTAGACGCCATCCTTGCGGACGGTGTGTGGGCCGCCCATCTCGATCAGGCCGACGTGATCGCCACCGGCATCGCGCAAGCTGACGCGCCATGCATAGAACCGACCGGGGCGCACGTCCTCATCGGGCTGGATGGTGGAACCACCGAAGAAGAAGGCGCAGACGATGCAGGCCAGGTCATAGGCGTTCGCTCCGGTAGCGTCGAGCATGTCGAGCGTGTCCTTCATGGACATGTCCCAGCCGCTATGCGTGAGGACGGCTGGAAGATCAACAGAGGCTGCGAGCCAGTCGACCAGCACGCGGAATCCTTTCGGGTCTTGCCTGAACTCACTGACTCCCCTGTTAGACGAGGGGAGCAGGCCGGCGCTGCCATCAGCCATGGAGACCCCCACGCGAAGCACGGGCGATGGCGACTAGCCAGGTTGCGAGGAGCGCGGGGGTATGTTCGCGCTCGGCCTTGGTCACCGACGGAAGACGGGGATAGCTCTTGGTCGGTCGAATGCAATGCGTTGCTCGGCCGAGCGTGAGCGGGAACGACGGCAGATCACACGGTGAGACGCCGACGATGTAGAGCCAGGTTGCCTTCATGGCACGGTGGCCGAAGTCCTTCTGGCAGATGCCGAGCGTCCAACCGCCGAAGTCGTCGTAACCGGCACCAGGCAAGGGAAGCGAGCAGGCCTCCCACAGGGTCGACTTTTCCGGATGCTCGATGACACCGCCACAACGGCGCACTTGGTCGACGGCGAAGAGCGCAAGCGACTTCTCGTCCGGCCGAGGCTTCGCGAATTGACGGAGGCGCGCCCAGGCACGGCACGGCGGATGAGCAACGACGGGAGCGGTGCCTGTGTACATCCGCGCATCGCGCTCGAAGTCGTACACGTCGCACGAGGGGATCGCCTTGTAGCAGCTGTCAGCGCGAGCGAAGAGGACAGCCACACTGGTCGCCAGGCGGGAACCGTCAGCCATTGCCGCCCTGCCCCGCGAACATGTCTCGCTGCAGTCGTGCGTGGGGGACCGAGGACAGAAGGAGGGCGTCCTGGCGGAATGCGAGACCGGCGCGATACGAACGATCGACGCGGAACACCAGCCAGCAGAAACCGGCGGTCCAGGCGAAGAAGAACAGCACCGCGCAGAGGTCAACGATCATCGTTGCGCCCTCCCCGCTTCGAGGCCCACACGATGCCGCCGCTGGTCAGGGCGACCGCGACGGTCCAGATCGTTGGCGACGTGTCGCTTATGGCGACGATGAGAAGGTGATCCAGCACTGCCCTGCCCCTGTCCATGAAAGCCGGGCGGGATCGCGGTACGGAGGTCCCGAGGGATGCGGGGGACCGCGACGGCCCCCGCCCGGCGCCGGGTGGCCTGCCTCTTAGAGTCTCTAAAAGGCACGGGCGTTATAGTGGGTCTAAGAAAAGATCGTCAAGAGGGTCTAAGAGATGGACGTCGCGAGCTTGGTCGAACTGGCAAAAGAAAAATCTAATAGCCCGTCGTATTCGTCTTTGGCGAAGCGGCTCGGCACGACCAGCGCGAGCGTGAGTAACTGGCGCGTAGGTCGAAATTATCCCGATGCCGTTACATGCGAAAAAATAGCGGAAATCACGGGGATTCCGCTCGCTCGAGTGCTCGGAATCGTCGGCGAAGCGCGTGCAATTTCGCGTGAAGAAAAAGCAGTATGGCGCAGGCTTGCAAGCGCCGCAGCGCTGATGCTGATGCTGCTTCCTATCGCCTCTCGCGCTGTGCCTTCGGCGAACCTGAATGACGGCCCCGGGTATGCATTATGCGAAATGATGCGCAGGATCTGCGCGAACGAGACGGGCCTGCTCTTCACTTCAAGTCACTACTGATGGATACGCGGTCAATGGATCGGCCGCTTTGCTGGAAGCCTGGCGCACCTTGCCCCAACAAATGCGCTGCCGCCCACTATTGGCGCACGATCTTCAATCACACGGAATTGCATGGCCCTTGGTCGGGCTGGCGCTTGGCCGGCGGCCGGCTGGTCTCGCCTTCCAAGGAATGGGCATCACCGGCCATGGTGGACCGGTGGATGTACTCTCACTGGCGGCTCAATGGTGCTGCTGGCGCATCGTCGACCACGCTTCGTTTGCCGGGGACTCACTGCTCCCAAGGATAGGCGGCCCTTGCCGAGACTTGACGGCCTGCAACGAAAGCATGCACAACGTGCTTGGCGCTTGAAAAGGAGAAGCGGCATGGATCCGTGGGTACAGATCGTAAGTGAGTCCTTGGTGACGCTATTAGCCGCATTTGGCGGCGCCTATTTTGCTTTCGCCATCCAGAGTGCAAAGGAGGCCGCGAAGGTTCGCGCAATTGATGCCGCGAATGGGAACTCAGCTCTATTTGCGCTAGCGACCATTGCAGATCTTTTGATGAATCTTCGAGTGGATCTAGACGAAGAATTGCGTCGCACAGAGGGGGTTCGTGAATTAATAAGGCCTATGAAGCCGGACCCTCAAATCCTACTTGAAGTAAATGTTGAATCCCTGTCAAGCGTCTTGAAAACTGAGCCAGCGTTGATGGCTGGAGTTCTCTTTGCTCAAGCTCGCGTGAGCAGCTTGTTTTCAGTGATCAGACTAAGGAACGATCTTCACGTCGAGAAAGTGCAAGATGCGCTAGTCATCGCATTCAATTCTATCCACGAGAAGATGCGGAATCCGTCAATGCAGGACCTTCATGATGAGTTGGTTGCCACGCTCGGCCCGAAGTTAGAACACCAGAACAAGGACATGAGCAACGAGATGGTTGAGGGTGTTGATGAGTGTCTGCGTAGAGTTCTGAGGGTTCATGCTGAGTTGCGGAACTACCTTAAGAAAACATATGGTGAAAGCAAATTCATACAGATTGAGTTCCATAACGAAGCGTACGCAGAGGCTTACAAACGCAAGGAGCTCGACAAAGATGGCTAAGAGGAGCCTAAGCGGTTAGAGCGTCAGCAAGGGGTATTCGTACACCGTCCCTACCCCTTCGACCAGCCCCCGTGCAGCGCCGGAGGCGAAGTGCACCGCCCTGCGGGCTGCCAGCGGTGAGATTGCTCTCAGGGAACGGCAACTGCTGGCGTAGGCTCTATCCGTAGGGGGCAACGGCCCCTACACTCCCAAGCACAACTGAGATTTCACAAGGGGGGGCATTTTGAGCACATCCTTTGATTTTCCGGAGCTTCGTTCCTGCCGACTTGATCGCGTGGAAGGAGGAAAGCTCGTATGGCTTATACCGCCACGCAGCACAACCCTAGCGCCAGTGATCACATTGAATGACAATTCTAGAAACGGCGAGCGTGCGTTCGGCTTAGGCCTGCCCGTATCGCGCGACATGGCGCAAGTCCTTTACAGAAGAGTTGCGGCTTTGCAGATGGTCGATTCACATCATCAAAGACGGCGCCGACCATGGCGCATTGAGAGGCGTGGCACCTGTTCCTGCGCGTACCGTTCAACGGTTCGCGGCTTCTTGGCATTCTCGGCACCCGGTGGCGCGTCGTCAGCGGCAGCCGGTGCGGAGCTGGCTCCGCCACTCCCCGCCGGCTCCGCTTCCTTCTTCGCGAACATAGTGTCTTGAAATACCAGATAGCCCGGGACGCCGAACATGAGCGCGGCAATAGGCAGTGACCTCTTCCCTGCAATTAGGTCAATCCACAAAGGCAGGGCGACTCCGCTAAGTGCAACTCACGCCGTCTACTTTCGCCCATCTGCGCTTGATCCCTGTGATCGACGAGGTAGCTTGGCAAGAGTTTTCATCCCTACCCCTCCCCTGCCCTGTTGGAACCCCCGGAGAACGCCAGAGGCGACGCAGACGGCACGAGCGGGCGTGCGCGTCTGCTTCTTGCGCACCGATCTGGCATGGCGCTTGCAAGAGAAGACATGCCGGCGAGTCCGTCGGACTTCCAAGGAGCACTGCCATGACACAGAACAAACCCGAACAGCCGCAGAATCCGCAGAACCATGACGCGCCTGGCGAGGACCAAGGCAACAACAAGCCTGGCGGGCAGCAGGGCAACAACATGCCCGGTGGAAATCAGGGTGTGAACCGTCCCGACAACGATCCGGGCGAAAACCGCCCCGGGCAGCAGCAGGACGAGGATCGGACCAGCCACGATCCGCACAATCCAGTTCACAAGCCGCCCACCAGTGCGCAACAAGCGACGAAAGATGCGCGTTCCGCCCAGCCAGGCGCGGATGCCGACGATCTCGACTCGCAGGATCGCATCCCGTATCAGCGCCGCTGATGCATCGGCGCCGTCAGGCCTTGCCGTGGCGGCGTCATCAAACGCTTTTGCCGAGACGCCATCCTCAGGGCGGCGCATTCATGAAGTGCTTCAGCGACACCCCGATGCCGTGCGAAATGCGGCTCCATGGGACGTCGTGCGTGCAAAGTACGCGATTGAATATCAGAGATCGTACGAGGCAAGACACGAAGCGCCATTCATGATTTTCGTGGTTCTAAACCAATGCGAAACGTAGTGCGAGGGTTCGGCAAGACGCTTGGTGAATGGCCCGTTGTATTCCTGATGAAGAGCCTTCTCATGCGTCATGCATCTTTATTCAAATTAAAGACAAACAGGGTGTCGGGTGAATTGCAGTCTCGAACGGGCGTAGTGCAGCATGCGCTTCAGGGCATTTAACTTCATGCCACAGCGCAACTTCGTTCTATCTCTCCGACTAGCATGGATATGAGTCTCTTCGGACGATAACAGCGCAGTCCGATAATCTCGAATCCATCAATTTTGTCGATGGCACAGCTATTGCGACACATGGGAACCGGCAATTTGCCGGAATCCGCGGAGAGCCTTCCATGTCGCAGAATCCTGATATCCAGAACAAGACGGGTGGACAAAACCCGTCGAATCAGCAGGAACACCAGAAGGCGGGTGGTTTGCAGGTGGAACCGGATCCGGGCGCCGAGCGCGATGCGAAGGATCGCGATGGCCAAGACAAACTGGGCGGCCCGCACAAGCCGAAGGCGTCCGGCTATGACGAAAAACAAGGGAACGCGCAGGGCACCACGGTCAAGCCCAGCGGGCAACAGGCCCCTTGATTGCATCCGTCGCGCTTCCCGACTCGCTCGACGCGAGATGTTGGCGGCCCGGCCACTTTCAACAACGTCCATCCCCCTTCTACGGCAGAAAATCATCATGGCACGCAAGAAACCCGACAACGATCAAGTGACCGAACTCCTTCTGCAAGCGCTGGAGACCGAGCGCGGCGGAATCAAGATCTACACGGCTGCCATTTCGGCGGCGGTGAACGACGATCTACGTGAAGAATGGAGAGAATACCTGGAAGAAACACGTCGGCATGAAGACGTGTTGACCAACGTGTTCGCTGAAATCGGCCTGGACACGGAGGCCCGGAGTCCGGGGCGCGATGTCGTCGCACATCAAGGCGCGTCTCTCGTCGCCGCCATCGAAATGGCGATGGCGAATGCAGATCCCGCAGCGGCTGAATTGGTGGCCGCCGAATGCGTGGTGCTGGCTGAGACCAAGGATCACCAGAACTGGGAGCTGATCGGCCGTGTCGCCGACGCTGGCGGACCGCACGCCAAGATCCTGAAGACCGCTCACGACGCCGTGGAGCAGGACGAGGATCACCACTACTACCACACGAAGGGCTGGTGTCGCGAACTGTGGATCCAGAGCCTGGGCCTCCCCGCCGTGCTCCCACCGCCCGAAGAAGTGAAGAAGGTCGAAACGGCCATTGGCGCATCGCGTGCGGAACAGGCTCGCGACAAGATGATCTGAACGGGTCGCAAGGCGCGTCTCCCCTACCCGGCCTTCTTCTTGCGCACCACGATCTGGCCTACGACGGCCGTCAGCAGGATGAGACAGTTGGTGACCACGAACACGATGTTGTCGACCAGCCAGCTGTAGATCACGAACAGGATCGATGCCGTGATCTGACCGATGAACAGCCAGCTTGAAACACCGTCCGAGGCATCGTCGGAAACCTGTTTCACGATCTGTCGGACGAGCGTCACCAGCAGAACGATGGTTGCGGCCCAACCGATGAGATTGGGATCGAAGGGTAGATCGCGCATGGCGTCGTCCTTGAAGCAAGTCCATCGACTATAGACGGTTTGCCATCCAGGTGAACCCCGTTTCCACTTTGCAGGAGCATCCGATGAAAGCGCTGACCTACCACGGCAAGAAAGACGTCCGCGTCGAAGACGTGCCCGATCCCATGCTGGTCGAACGTGACGACATCATCCTGCGTGTGACGGCCACCGCGATCTGCGGCTCGGATCTCCACCTGTATCGGGGCAAGATTCCCGAGCTCCACGACGGAGACATCCTGGGCCATGAGTTCATGGGGGTGGTCGAGGAGGCGGGACCGAACGTGACGGAAGTGAAGGTCGGCGATCGCGTGGTGATCCCGTTCGTGATCGCCTGCGGGGAATGCTTCCACTGCCGGCTGGAAGAATTCTCCGCCTGCGAGACCACCAACACCGGCAAGGGCGCCGCGATGAACCAGAAAGGCATCAAGCCGCCCGCAGCACTGTTCGGCTATTCGCATCTCTACGGCGGCATCCCCGGTGGACAGGCGCAATTCGTGCGCGTACCGCAGGCGAACGTCGGTCCGCTCGTGGTACCTGATGCGCTCTCCGACGAGCAGGTACTTTTCCTGTCCGATATCCTGCCCACCGGTTACCAGGCGGTGATGAACGCCGGCATCGGCCCGGGTTCGACGGTGGCCATCTTCGGCGCAGGTCCGGTCGGACTGATGTCTGCCGCGTGCGCGCGCATGCTGGGCGCCGAGCGCATTTTCATGGTGGACGAACTGCAATATCGCCTCGACTTCGCCAAGGCCGCTTATGACGTCATTCCCATCAACATGAAGGATGTCGACGACCCCGCCGAACTGATCGTGTCGCAAACCGGCGGCCGCGGCGTGGACGCCACCATCGACGCGGTCGGCTTCGAAGCCAAGGGCAGCGCCACGGAAACGATGTTGACCACACTGAAGCTCGAAGGCAGCAGCGGCGCGGCGATCCGCCAGTGCATCGCCGCCACGCGCCGTTGCGGCATCGTGAGCATCCCCGGCGTCTACGCCGGTTTCCTGCATGGGTTTCTGCTCGGGGATGCTTTCGACAAGGGGTTGACCTTCAAGATGGGCCAGACCCATGCGCAGAAACTGATGCCGGAGCTTCTCGAGCGGATCGGTGAAGGCCTGCTCAAGCCCGAGATCATCATTTCGCATCGCCTGCCGCTCGCCCAGGCCGCCGAGGCCTACGCCACGTTCGACAAGGGCGAGGACGACTGCCGAAAAGTGGTTCTGACGCCCTGATGCGCGTGGTCCGCACGCGCGTCTTTGCAGAAGCGTGTTGCGGCTACGATGTTTTCCAGTGAACTGCAGGCCGGGCTCCACTCGTTGCGATCGTTCCACCCTGCCCCGCGGCTACTGATCGCGATCCGGGTCCAATGGACCGCCACACCCCAGAACCGGTGCCCTGCCCTCCACGCTGATGCGGCCGGTGTAGGGATGCTGGCTGCCGGACATGCTGTCGATGCACAGGCGCTCGGTGACCCGCAGTTCGACGATGCCAGCCGCGTCACGTGCGCTGACCACTCGTCCGTCGAAGACGGCCTCATTCCGTTCGATCTTCAGGCTTCGCTGTCCATGGGGCATCGTCAGTAGAAGCACGTCCCCGTCGACGCGGGCGGTCATGAAGGGTTCGTTGGTCGACACCACAAAGCGGTCGTGTATCGACTGCTGCGCGTCGGACGGTGGCATGGCGGTGGATGCTTCCACGCCACCACGAGCAAGGGTGTTGCCGGTGCATCCCTGGCAGCTGCAGAGCAGGATCAGGCTCAGGATCGGATCACGCAGGCGCATCGGCAGCCTCGCTGAGTGGTCAAGGCGCGACGGCCGGGTCGCTCGTCACCGCCGATGCAAGATTACCCAGATTTCCGCTTTCCGCGCACACATCCGGGAAAAGAGTGCCCCTGCCCTGGCGGGTTTCGTCTGGCCGCGAGGTCCGCAGACAGTTATCGGATGCCCGCCGAGCCCTTGCAGGCCTCGCGGACCTGATCGTCGTAATAGCGGCGCTGTTCGTAGGTCGTATCGAGTCCTGCGGAATCCCGGAACGCATCGCGCTGTCTGCGCGCGGACTGGCAGGCGGATTCGCTGCCGTTCGAACGACTGCCCGAAGGCCAGCCGAAGGAATAATCGCCCGGATTGCGCCGGCTGCGTGCACGGCGCTCTTCGACGGCCTTTCGGTCCTGCTCGACTTTCCTGGCCAGGTCCGGGTTGTAACCCGGGTCGGTGTAGCTGCGGGCCGACGTCGTCTCATGCCCTGCCGGGCATGGCGAGTTCTGGAAGGTGATGCGTTTCGACGCATCCACGCATTTGTAGATCACGCCATCCTCGGCGGCGACGGGCAGCGCCGCGAAGAGCAAGAGGGAAAACACACGCCTCGTCATGAGCCGGCCTCCGTGCTGGAAGCCGGCATCATACCCATCGATGCAGGGCCTGTGCATCAGGCCGGCGGCGCATGCGTCGACGGACGCATGCGCCGTGTCGCGTCAGGCGGGCTGCAGTTCGTTGAGGTCGAAGTAGCCGTTGTAGCCCTTCATGTAGATCGCGGCCCGATGGCCGAACAGCACCACGGCTTCGCTGCGGGTTTCGAGGCTGTCGTAGTCGAACACGGTCGAGCGCACGCGGGTGCCGACGGGGTGGCGCTGGTTCCAGTCGGCGACCTTGCGCGCGGCGTCGTTGCCGGCGGCAGTGGCGGTGCGGGTCGCGACCGGGAAGAAGCCGTCGAGCACGGTGTCCGGGGTCTGCTTGCGGATCGCATCGACCATGCGGGTCAGGACTTCGCCCGGGCCGAATTCGAGGAAACGCATCTCCTGGCCACGGCTGCGCGCCAGCGCGAGCAGGTACTGCACGCTCTCGCACCACTTCACGGTGTTGGCGATCTGGTCGGCCAGGGTGTCGAGGATGGCGTCGTCGGTGTAGGGACGCGCGGTGACGTTGGCCAGGACCGGGATGCGCGGCGCGGACAGCGGCATGGTGGCGAGGAAGGTGCGGAATTCGCCCATCGCATCGCGCATGAAGCGCGAGTGGAAGGCGCCGCTGGTGTTGAGCGGCAGGAAGCGCACCTTGCCCAGATCGCTCTTGAGCTTGTTGAACACGCCACCGGCCTTGCCGATCTGCTCGGCCGAGCCGGACACCACGATCTGCGAAGGCGAGTTGTAGTTGGCGAGGAAGATCTCGTCGAGGCCGTTCTCGTCGAGCGTGGCGCGGATGAGATCGGCCGGGGCGTTGATGACTGCGGCCATGCCGCCACCGGAGACCTTGCCCATCAGCGCGCCGCGCTTCTGCACCAGGCGCAGGCCGGTCTCGAAATCGAAGCAGCCGGCGGCCTGCAGGGCGTTGAACTCGCCGAGGCTGTGGCCAGCGAGGAAATCGGGTTCGCCCTCGCCGTCCTCGATGGCGCGCAGGTACGACAGCGCATTGACGGTGTACAGCGCCGGCTGGGTGAAGCGGGTGTCGTTGAGTTCGCCGCGCGGGTCGTCGAGGCAGAGCTCGCGGATCGAATAGCCGAGGATGTCGTCGGCTTTCGCGGTCAGCGCCGCGAAGCGCTCGAACAGTTCGCCGCCCATGCCTTTGCTCTGGGATCCCTGGCCGGGGAACATGCAGGTCTTCATGCCGGTGTTCATGATGGTGTCTCCTTGACGTTGTGCTTGCGTCCGCGCGATCAGCTGTCCGTCTCGCCGGGCGAGATCAGCAGGCGAGCGCGCAGATCGCGGTGTTGATGCCACCGAAGCCCATGCTCATGTTGAGCGCGGCGCGGATGGCGTGAGGTTCCGAGGTGTCGCCGACCCAGCGCAGGCCCGTGTCGATGGGCTCGACCAGGTTGCGCGTGGGGTGCAGCCGCCCTGCCCGCATCTGCAGCAGGACGACGGCCAGTTCGACCGCGCCGGCGGCGGTCAGGCCGTGGCCGAGCAGGGATTTGGTGGTGTTGAGGCGGACATGCGCGAGGCCGCTGTCGCGCAGGGCCTGGACCTCGGTGATGTCGCCGATGTGCGAACCGGTGCCGTGCGGGTTGACGTAATCGATGCCTTCCGGCTGCACGCCGGCCATCCACAGCGCGGTTGCAATGGCGGTGCACTCCCCTTCCAGCGAAGGATTGGGATTGCGGTTGCCGTCCATCGCCATGCCCCACCCCGCCAGTTCCGCCCAGGGCGTGCGACCCCGCGCGCGGGCGCGATCGGCGCGCTCGACGACCAGCGCCGCGCTGGATTCGCCGAAGATGAAGCCGTCGCGCGAGGCGTCGAAGGGACGGCAAGCCGATGCCGGATCATCGGCATATCGATCCGAGCCCATCGCGCCCAGCGAGCGCAGGCCCTGGCATTCCCAGTACGAGAGATCCATCAGTCCGCCGATGGCGATGCAGACGTCGACGCGACCGGAGCGCACGGCTTCCAGCGCGTGGATCACCGCCGCCTGACCGCTGGCGGACGCGCCACCGAGCGTGTGCGCGAAGCCGCGGATCGGAAAGGCTTCGGTACACAGGCCGCAGAGATCGCTGTCCATGAAGCCCAGGCCATAGCTGGGTTTCAGGAAGCGCTCGCGGCCGCGATACGCGTCCTGCATCGCGACCAGTTCGCGCTGCTGCAGGTTCGAGCCGCCCACGACCAGGCCGATCCTTGCGGGGTCGACGCCATCCAGCGCCGCATCCGTCCAGGCCTCGTGCAGCACGGTCAGCGCGGCCTGGCCCGACAGCGACGCCGTGCGCATCATCGAGGAAGGCAAGCCGCCCGGCAGGCGCAGCTCGGCGATTTCCGCGCCGATGAAACGCGCGGACGTGCTGGCCTGCCCGTCGTGCGCTGGCAACTGCCGACCCGGGCGCTGCATGTGGCGGAACGCATGCGTGCCGGTCAGCAACGCGGCGCTCACCGCGTCGGCGCCCTGCCCGATCGCGGTGACGATGCCCAGTCCGCTGGCGACGAGGGCGTCGCCGTCAGGCTTTCGCATGGATGATGCTGGCCAGTTCGCCGATGTTCTCCGCCTTGGCCATCTCGATCAACGGAATGTTCAGCTCGAGGGTTTCGAGGGTCATCATGAGGATGTCGGCGCGATCCACCGAATTGGCGCCGAGCGCGCGCAGGGAATCGGTCGGCTGGAAAGCGTGGCCTTCCAGGTCCGGGATGATTTCCCTGGTGTGGCGGACGATGATCTCGAAAATGCGTTCTGTGCTCACTGCGTGTTGCTCCTGTGTTGAAAGATGGGCGCGTGCGGTCATGGTGTCGTGGTCATTGCCCGAACAGCGCCTCGATGCGTTCGCGGACTTCCGGACGATGGAAGGTCTGCGCGTGCATCTCGACTTCGCGTTCGATCGCCAGCGGCAGCGCATCGCGCAGGCCGGCGACCAGGTGGTCCTTGAGGGTGACGAGGGAAAAGCGCGGCTTGTCGGCGAAATCCCGGGCCAGGGCCATGGCGTGCACCAGGACCTGGTCGCGCGGCAATACCGGGAACGGCACGCCGCGTCGCGCCAGGTCCTCGCCGCGGTAGACGCGCGCCGAGAGCATCATCTCGTGCGCGAGGACGGGGCCGAGCTTGTGCGGCAGGATCAGGGTCGATCCCATGCCGGGCGTGAAGCCGTACTTCATGAAATTCGCGGTGTAGATGCTTTCGCGGGACAGCACCGCGGCATCGGCGAACATGCCGAGTACGAAGCCGCCGCCGATGCCGTGGCCCTGCATGGCCGAGACCACCGGGATCGGGCAGTTCAGCGCGAGGCTGTAGAGATCCTTGTCGGTGAACTTGAAGCGGCCCTCGAACAGGTCGCGCAGGCCTTCCTGCGTGCCGCCGCTGGAGAAATAGCTGTCGTAGCCGGTCAGCACGACCGCGCGCCAGGCCTCGTTGCGCGCGATCTCCGCGAAGGCCGCGGTAAGGTCGCGGATCAGCGCGTCGGTGAAGGTGTTGCGGCCTTCCCGCTCGTGCATCTCGACCAGCGCGATGCCGGGTTCTGCTTCGCGCAGCGTGACCGTGCCGCCTTGCACGGGCGTATTGGCGATGGCGAGGTTCATTCCGGCTCCCACGGGAACTTCCCGGTGCGCACGTAGCGGGCGATGCGACGCAGGTTGTCCGGGTCCGAGAAGACCTCTCGATTCGCGGCCAGCGCCTTGGGACGCGCGCTGCGCAGGCTGTCGTCCAGCTCGTTCGCGTAGCGCTTGTAGCGGACGATGCCGTCGCGGCCGATCCGGCGCAGGCGCAGCAGCTGCTTGCGCAGCAGGTTGCTGCTGTTCTCCTCGACCGCATCGACCAGACCCCACTCCAGCGCCTGCGTGGCGGTGATCGGCTGGGTCATCAGCGTCATGAAGTTCGCCTTCGCGAAACCCATGCGCCGCACGATGAACGGCATCACGCAGGCCGGCATCAGGCCGAACAGCAGTTCGGACAGGCTGAACGCGGCTTTCTCCTCCGCGAGCACGATGTCGCAGGCCGCGACGAAACCGACGCCACCGGCATTGGCGCGGCCGCGCACGTGGGCGACGCTGATGAACGGCCCGGTCGCGAGCCGATGCCACAGGTCGTACAGCGGGCCGGGATCCTGTTCGACCTCGGCATCCCCGCGCTCGAAGCGCTCGCGCAGTTCGCCGAAATCGGCGCCCGCGCAGAACACTTCGGGCGCGCCTTCGAGCACGACCACGCCGGCCTGCGCCTCGTAGCGATCGAGCGCCGCGGTCAGCTCGGCGATCAGTCGCGCATCGATGGTATTGCCGGCTTCGGGACGGGTCATCCGCAGGAAGCAGACCCCGTCCTCCAGTCGCGCGTCGATCGACTGGAACGGCGTGTTGAGCACGGCGGACATGCTCAGGACACCCACTCGTACTCGCGATGGAATTCCTTGATCTCCTTGAGGAACAGGGTCGGCTGGCCCAGCGCGCGGCGTGCTTCGGGCACGAAGTCGACATCGGGCACCATGTTGCGCGTGCCGAACTTCAGGGTGCGGCTCTTCTCGAGCAGGGTGTCGTACTGCGCCATGCTCATTTCGTAGCGCGCATCCAGGCGCTTGCCGATGCCCATCTCGCGCAGGCGCTGCCGGCCTTCGGGGCGGGCGACGCCGCTGAAGAACTCCGAGCAGCAGCCGGAACCGTAGGAGAACACGCCGATGCGCTGCGGAGCATCGTAGTCGCCGTTCTCGATGGTGCTGGCCAGCGACAGCGCGGCGGTCGCGCCCATGATGTTGCCGACGCGCTGGCAGTGGATCAGGCCCGGCGTGACGCGACGCTGGAAATCGTCTTCGATCTCGGCGGGCTTGGCCTTGACCAGCTTGCGCATCATGTTGCGGTGCGCGCCCTTGACCATGCCGCCGAACGGCGTGTGGTAGGCGATGTAGCCGAAGGTCTCGGCGAAATGCGCGCCTTCGACGCGCTTCTGGTATTCGATGTAGGCGTTTTCGCAGCAGTTGAGATAGGACAGCAGCGACAGGTCGGTGTCGCCGGCGTCGCCATCGGTCGAGGGGCGACAGGTGTCCATCACCTCGTAGCCGTAATAGCCGTTCGCGCCGACATCGATCTGGAACACGTGCGGACGGTCGCTGACCAGCATGGCCACCGCGCCCGAGCCGCCGCTGGGCTCGGCGAAGGACCAGTCCGCCGACAGGGCCTCGCCGCCCTCCTCCACCATGAAGCGCGACACGTCGGTCGCGATCACCAGCACCTTGGCGCCGGGCGAGACGTTCGACAGCACGAAGTTCACCGCCATCTGCAGGCCGGCGACGCCGGAATAGCAGGCGTTCTTGAGTTCGAACAGACGGCAGTTGCGGTTCAGCCCGAGGAGGTCGTGGCAGTAGGTGCTCATCGACTTGCCGAAGTCGAACGCCGACTCCGTGCAGGTGATGACCATCTCGATGCGATCCTTTTCCTCGGGCGAAAGCGCATCGACCAGCGGCTTCGCCGCGTTCACCGCGAAGGTGATCGGGTCTTCGCTGGGCAGCGCGACCGATTTCTCCTTCATCAAGAGGTTCTCGAACCGGCTCATGTCCAGGCCGCGATGCTGCGCGAGCTTCGACACATCGATACAGGCCGTTCCGGCGAACACGTTCATCGCTTCGATGCCAACCATACTCACTTCCTTTGACTGATGGATCCCGGCTTCTGGCCGGGATGTTGGATATCCGCGACCCTGCGGCCGCTGTTGTTCTGATGCTTGTTCTTGCGGTGTCGCTTTGGTGTTGCTTTCTGTCCTGCGTCGGACCGGGCGGCCTTTCGGCCGCCCGGGTGCCGCGTCGTCACGGGAGGGGCGTCATGCCCGTCCACGCAGCGGTTCGGCGGGTTTCGAGACGAACTGCTCGAAGGCATAGCGCCACGGCATGATCGCGGCGAGCAGGACCAGCGCGAAGATCATGTCGCCTGTCATCTGACGGACAGGCTCGGCATTGCCGGCCAGCCACATCGGCAGCGCGACCGCCAGCAGCCACGTGGACTTGTAGAGGAACTGCAGGAACAGCAGCGGCAGCATCGCCAGCGGATAGCGCAATCCCAGCCCGCCGAGCAGCGAGATCGCCGCCCAGAAGCTGAAGGCCACGCCATCGAGCTGGGTCCACTCGCCTGCACGGACGAACATCGTCGACCACGCATAGATGCCCAGCATCGCGAAGTCCAGCAGGTAGTAGCCCCTCACCAGACTCAGGCGCAGGGTGGACACCCCCTGTGCACGTGCGCGGACCTCCATGCCCGCTTCCTGTATCGCCATCCCGTCCTTCACGATCCCGTCGTTCATGATGCTCTTGTCGTTCACGATGTCCTTGTTCACTTGCCACTCCTTGTTGTCGACCAGGGGAAGAGCCCCGTCCCTGGCCGCGCACTCCTGTGCACGGTGTCCGAACGGGTCGGGTCATCGGAAATCCAGCACCTTTCCTCCCTGTTGCCCCCTGCGCAACCGGTATGTGGCGAAGGACTCCCTGTCCGAGAATTGCAGATAAATGTTGCAGCGCATGAGCTCCGAAAAGCGCTGTCCGGGCGGACGGACGTAGGTGTGCCCGGGAAACACGTGCGTGTGCGGCGCCAGCCGCTGCTTCAGGTCCTGCAGGCTGTCGAACATGCGGTGCGCCGCATCCAGTTCGAAGCAGATCCCGCAGCCCTCGGCGAACAGCACGTCGCCGGTGAACAGGTTGTCGCCGATCCGGTAGCACACGCAGCCCGGGGTGTGCCCGGGCGTGAGGATCGGTTCGATGGTCATCGCCCCGACTTGCCAGGGTGTGCCGTCGAGCGGCAGCAGGCGCGTGGCGTCGAAGCCGGACCACGCGATCTCCTCGCGCGACATGCGGATCGGGCAGTTGTAGTGCTCCGAGAGCGGCACAGCGAGGTCGATGTGGTCGTCGTGCGTGTGCGTGACCAGGATCTCGGACAGGGTCGCGCGGGTCGCGGCCAGTGCCTCGGCGAAGACCTCCGGCTGCCAGGCAGGGTCGATCGCGACGGCCTGGTGCGTGACCGGGTCGACGACGAGATAGTTGTTGTTCTTCATCCGGCCACGGGCGGTTTCCAGCAGGTAGACCTGCGGTGCCTCCGCGTCGCCCACGGACGACGCGCTGCTGGACGGCAGGCGCTGTCCTGCCGATGACGACTGCACTTCCAATTGCGACTCCAAAAAGGGTTCCATCCCGCGCCACGCCTTGGCATCCGTCATATCCATCGCCTGACCTTCGACTTGTAGCGGAGGTAGGCTTCGCCGAATTTCGCTTCCAGGTAGGCTTCTTCCCGAAGCACCACCCACTGCTGGATCGCGACGATCGCCGGAATGATAAACACAAGGATCCATGCGTTGTCGAGGAAACATCCGATCGCAGCCTGCAGCAGGCATGCGGCGAGATAGGCGGGATTGCGCGTGAACCGGAACGGCCCGCTCTCGACGATGGCGACCGTCTCGCGCGCCGGATCCACCGGCGTGGCATGCCGTTTGAACGCACGACCGGTCGCCGCGGCCAGCCAGACCATGGCGAGGAACGCGATCGCACCCGCCGCGACGGTGAACGGACGCGGCCCGATCGACCACGGCAGCCACAGGTCGATGCCGACACCGGCGAGCACTGCGACCAGACACGGCAGGGGCGGCGGCATTCGCGACTTCAGGTGCTCCAGGTCCTTCGGCACGAGATCGACCCGGCTCATCCCGCGACCTCCACCGGAACGCCCGGCCTGAGCGTGGTCCCCGGCGGCAGCGCACGGACGTAGAAGCCGTCGAGCGCAACCAGGCGCTCGCCGCGCAGCGACAGCAGTTCCAGGTCGAAGCGCAGCAGGCCGCTGCCCGCCGGACCGGCAGCAGCGCGACGTGCCACCGCATGGCATTCGGGCAGCAGCGGACGGAAGCGCTCGATGGCGTCCAGCGCGAACGGCAGGTAGGGCGTGCGCGCGCCGTCCTCATCACCCTCCAGCGCCATGCCAGAGACCGTCTGCAGCGCACCGTCGATCAGTGCCGGATGCAGCAGGTACTGGTCGAACTCGGCGCGCAGCGAGGCATCGAGCACGAGATGCGCGATCGCCAGCCCATCGCCGACGCGCAGTTCGCGGATGCTGCGGAAGCTCGGGCCGTAATCGAAGCCGAAGGCGGACAGCGCGGCATAGCAGGCTTCGCCGGTCTTCACCCGCGTGGTGTCGCGCAGCAGGGCCTCGATGTCGCGAACCTGCGGCGCGGCGTGCGCGCCGCGGCCACGGCCGAAGCGCACGCGGCCTTCGGCATGCAGCTGCGGCTGCATGTCGGCATCGAAGCTGCGGATCGAGAACTCCGCGCCTTCGCCGGAGGCCACCAGGCGTGTCTGCAGCGCCTGCGAACCGACCAGGGCCAGCGGCTGCGCCCAGACCACGTCCTCGACGCGGGTCACTGGCGCTTCGCCAGCGATGGCGGCCGCGGCGGCGGCGATCTCGACGTAGCCGGCGCCGGGGAACAGCACGCTGCCGGCGACGCGGTGGTCGCGTGCGTACCAGTCGCCTGCATCCAGCTGAGAGTCGAAACGGATTTCGCGCAGGGTCGAGGCATTGCGCACGATGAGCGGGTGCAGCGCCGTCGCCTGCGCAGCGGCGTCACTGGCGACGAGTGTCGTCGGCGGACCCGGCGGTGGCGCATCGGTGATCCAGTGACGGGTCCGGGCGAAGGGATAGGCCGGCAGCGGCACGCGCGGCGGCAACAGGCCGCCTGCGTCGCTGCGCAGCCGCTGCCAGGGCACGTCCTGACCCTGCACCCACTGCAACGCCAGTGCATCCAGGCGACCGGCCTGCCAGTCCGCGCGCAGGGCCTCCAGGATCTCGGCGCGATGCGCCTTGCGTCGCTGATGCGGTTCGACCCGGCCGGGCACCAGGCGCTGCGAGGCCTGTCCGTCGCACCACGCATCGAGTTCGCGCAGCAATGCATCGAAGCCGTCGACGACAACGGCCAGCCGTTCCTCCATCGCTTCCCGGCCGGCCTGCAGCGTCCATGCGACCGAAGCCGGCGCAGGCGCTGAGGCGGGATCGCGAAGCCAGGCATGCAGCCGCTCGCGCAGCGCATCCACGCGTTCGCGCAGGCGCGCGCCGTCGCGTGCGGACAGCGCGAACAGCTGCGGTCCGTGCGCGCGAGGCGAAGAGGTCTTCGCGGGCGCGTCCTCCAGCACCAGGCAGGCGTTGACGCCACCTGCGCCGAAGGAATTGACGATCGCACGTCGCGGCGCGCCGTTGCGCGGTGCGGGCCACGCGGCCAGTGCGTGCTGCAGGCGGAACGGTGTCGCCTCGAAATCGATGTCGGGGTTGGCCGGCACCGCGTGCAGGGTGGGCGCGAGCATGCGGTGGCGCAACTGCAGCAGTACGCGTGCGACACCGGCGATGCCCGCGACGGATTCGCCGTGACCGACGTTGGCCTTGACCGAACCGATCGCGCAAGGTCCAGCATCCGCGCTGCGGCCGGCGAACGCGTTCGCCAGCGAGACCAGTTCGAGGCCATCGCCGAGCTGCGTGCCGGTACCGTGGCCTTCGACGTAGCCGATGGCATCGGCATGGACACGGGCATCGGCCAGCGCCGCCGAGATGACCGCGGCCTGCGAGACCGGGTTCGGTGCCGAATAGCCGTTGGCGCGACCGCTGTGCGCATGCGCGCCACCGGCGACGACGCCGTGGATGTGATCGCCATCAGCCAGGGCCTGCGCCAGCGGCTTGAGCACCAGTGTGCCCACGCCCTCGCCGGGCACGAAGCCGTCATCGCCCGTACCGAAGCTGCGACAGCGCCCGTGCTCGGCCAGCATCCGTCGTGCGCACAGCGAGTGGTACTTGGCCGGGTGCAGGTAGAGGTTCACGCCGCCGGCGATCGCGATGGCGCATTCGCCGCGACGCAGGCTGTCGCAGGCCATCTGGATCGCGACCAGCGACGAGGAACAGGCGGTGTCGACCGGCAGGCTCGGTCCCTGGAAGTCGAACACGTAGGACACGCGGTTCGCGATCGACCAGGGCATCGCGCCGGCGTTGACCGCGCGACCGCGTCGCCATTCCTCGGGCGTGAGCTGCGCATAGGTGTTGGTGGTGACGCCGACGAACACGCCGGCATCCACGCCGCGACCGCGCGGATGGCGCTCGCGCAGGCCGTCGCGGGTGTAGCCGGCATCCTCGATGGCCGACCACGCCGACTGCAGGAACAGGCGTTCCTGCGGGTCCATCGCGTCCGCATCGGCGTCGGGAATGCCGAAGAACGCGGCATCGAAGGCATCGACATCGTCGAGGAAACCGCCGGTGCGGCAGTAGATGCGACCGTCCGCCGCACGCGCCGGATCGGGATCATGGAACGCTTCGGCATCCCAGCGGTTCGGCGGCACCGGTCCGATCAGATCGCAACCGTTGCGCAGGTGCTCCCAGAAGACATCCAGCGACGGCGACTGCGGCAGCGCGACGTGCAGGCCGATGATCGCGATGCGGCCGTCTGTCGAAGGCGCGGCCTGCGTCGCGACGGGCGCCACCTCGCGGACCGTCGCGGCCGGCGGTGCCACGGCCGCGATCACGCGCGCCGCGGTGGCAGGCGTGGCGGCAGGCGTCGTGGTGGCCGGAGCGGGCGATGCCGCATCCGCCGTGGCACCGAACAGGCGCTGCAGCGCGGTGCCCGCATCGCGCACCAGATAGCTGGCCAGCGCTTCGATGCTCTCGTACTCGTAGAACAGCGTCTTCGGCAGTTCGCCGAGGTCGCGCTCCAGCGCGGTGTTGATCCGCGCGACCATCATCGAGTCCACGCCGTAGGCGTCGAAACGCTCCTGCGCGTCGATGCGTTCGACCGGCAGCTTGATCTCGATCGACAACAGGCCCTTGAGGTAATCCTCCGCCCTGCCCTGCAGTGCCTCATTGGCGACCGCAGTGGCTGGCAGCGGGGCTGCTGCAGACGCAGTGCGTGTCGCCTGCGCTGCCACTGGCGCGTCAAGCGCAGCGTGGATGCGCGCGGCATCGCCATGGATCACGACCGCGTGCGGCGTCTCGTCGGCGAGCAATGCATGCCAGGCGGCCAGGCCCGCGTCGTCGGGCAGCGGCTGCATGCCGGTGCGCTCGGCGGCGAGGCGGATCTCCTCGTCGGACAGACGCATGCCGCCCGAGAGCCAGTACGGCCAGCCGATCGACAGGCTGCGGCCATGGCGCTCGCCGCGCGCGACCTGCAAGGCGCGGCGAGCGGCGAAGGCATCGACGAAGGCGTTGGCGCAGGCGTAGTCGCACTGGCCCGCATTGCCGAAGGTGCCGGACACCGACGAGAAGCCGACGAACAGGTCCAGCGTGTCCTGCGCGGTGGCGGCATCGAGATGCAGGGTGCCCTGCACCTTCGCGGCCAGCACGGCGGTGATGGCGTCGCGGTCCTTGTGGATCGCGAAAGCGTCGCGATGCACACCGGCGGCATGGATCACGCCGTCGATGCGGCCGAAACGCGTGCGTGCCGCGTCGACCGCCGCCTGCGCCTGCGCGGCAGCGGCCACGTCGGCCTGCACGTAGACGGCATCGCCGCCCGCGTCGCGCAAGGCCTGCAGCGTGGTTTCGCCGCGTGCATCCAGCGGCGAACGGCCGGTCAGCACCAGCCGCGCGGCATGGCGTTCAGCCAGATGCCGCGCGAACAGCAGGCCGAGCCCGCCGAGACCGCCGCTGACCAGATAGACGCCGCGCTGGCGGATGGCCTCGCCTTCCTTGACCGCCGGCGCGAACGCGACGAAACGGCGACGCATGCGCTGCGCACCGGCGATGCGGTATTCGCCGCTGGTCCAGTCGCGTTCGCGCAGCTCCGTCGCCAGCGTGACCGCCATGGCGGCATCGTCGCCTGCGTCGAGCGACAGCGTCTTCCATGCGAAACGCGGGTTCTCCTGCGCAAGGCTGCGCAGGTAGCCGGCAAGACCGGCATGCACGAGCACAGCCTTGTCGTCCGCTTGCTGCGCGACAGCGACGATCCTTGCCGAGGCGCCCGGGCGCAGGCGCAGCAAGGCCGTGCACGCCGCGTGCAGCGGATACAGGCCCTGTGCGAGCAGGCAGTCGATGTCATCGCCCTGCGGAACGAGCATCACGATGGCGGCCGGCATGCGGTTCGTCGCGGCCAGCATCGCCATCGCATCGGCGACGGCGATGTCGTCCTGCCCGGCGGAAACGGCATCGATCCCGCAGGCGTCGGCGATGGCCGTGGCCTGCGCGGGCGTGCCGATCACCAGCACCGGCCCGTCGAGCGCGGCCGTGACCGCCATGCCTGCCGCGGATTCCCAGCGTGCGCGTGCTTGCACGGTCGTGGGCGCGTGCGCGACATCAGGCTTCGTGTCGACGCGTGTGAAATCCAGCGTCGCAGGGTCCGGCGTCGCGATCCAGTAGCGTTCGCGCGCGAACGGATAGGTCGGCAGCGGGAGGCGTCGGACCGGCGTACCGGCGTGCAGTCGCGTCCAGTCGATGGCCACGCCCGCCACCCAGAGCTTCGCCAGCGCGTCGAGCGCGCGTGCATCGAGCGTGGCGCGCAGGAAGGCCTCGCCGGCCTCGCCTTCGATCGCGGCGAGCGCGCCTGTACCGGCCGTGCGCGCATTGCCTTCGAAGACGCCGGCCGCGGTGGTCTTGCGACCATCGTGTGCGGCCTCGTGCCAGGCGCGCAGTTGCGCACGCAGCGCCGGCAGGTTCGCCGCCGGAATGGCGAGGCGTTCGCTCAGCGCAGTACGCCCGACCTGCGAGGTGTAGGCGATGTCGGCGAACGCGGTGTCGTCCGCAGCGTCCAGCGCCGCCAGCATCCGTGCCGCTGAGGCGACGAGGGCCTCGCGGCTGCGTGCGGACAGCAGGAACAGCTGCGGCGCCACGTGCGCGGGCGTCGGCGCGGCATCCACGTACTCCTCCACCACCAGATGCGCGTTCGCGCCACCGGCACCAAATGAGCTGATCCCGGCGCGACGCGGATGCGCCGCCGGGCGCGGCCAGTCGGCCAGGGTGCGCTGCACGCGGAACGGCGTGGCTTCGAAATCGATGTGCGGGTTGAGCGTGTCCGCATGCAGCGATGGCGCCCATTGGCCGTGGCGCAGCTGCAGCAGCACCTTGCTCAGCGCGGCGATGCCGGCGGCTGATTCGAGATGGCCGATGTTCGACTTCACCGAGCCGATGGCGCAGGTCGCGCCATCGGCGGTGCCGGCGCCCGCATCGCGCCAGGCGCGGACCAGGCCGGTGATCTCGATCGGATCGCCCAGGCTGGTGCCGGTGCCGTGGGTTTCGAGATAGCCGATAGTCTCGGCGGGCACGCCCGCGCGCTGCAGCGCCTCGGCGATCAATTCGCCCTGCGCCACCGGGTTGGGCACGGTGTAGCCGTTGGTCTTGCCGCCGTGGTTGATCGCGCTGGCGCGGATGACGCCGTGGATACGGTCGCCGTCGGCGAGCGCGCGGTCCAGCGGCTTGAGCAGCACCGCGCCGACGCCCTCGCCCGGCACGTAGCCGTCGCCGCCCGCGCCGAAGCTGCGGCAGCGGCCGTCGGTGGACGCGAAGTTGCCCTGGCTCAGGCCCAGGTACTTCGCCGGATGCAGGTTGAGGTTGACGCCGCCGGCCAGCGCGGTCTCGGCATGGCCACGACGCAGGTCTTCGCAGGCGAGATGGATCGCGGTGAGCGACGACGAGCACATGGTGTCCAGCGCGAGACTGGGGCCGTGCAGATCGAAGGTGTAGGACACGCGGTTGGCGATCGAGGCGAACGACGAGCCCGGCACGCCGGCCGTACCGGCACCGACGCCGTAGAGTTCGTACTGCCCCCACATCACGCCGACGTAGACGCCGATGCGTCGGCCGGCGACCGCTTCGCGCGCATAGCCGGCGTGTTCGAAGGTCTCCCACGCGGTTTCCAGGAACAGGCGTTCCTGCGGATCCATCAGCTCGGCTTCCTTCGGCGAGATGCCGAAGAACAGCGCATCGAAGCGGTCGATGCCGTCGACGAAACCGCCCCACTTGCTGTAGCTGGTGCCGGGCTGGTTGCGTTCGGGATGGAACAGCGCGGCATGGTTCCAGCGCTCGCCTGGGACTTCGTCGATGCAGTCGCGGCCTTCGACCAGGTTGCGCCAGAACGCATCGAGGTTCTCGGCCTGCGGGTAGCGTCCGGCGATGCCGATGATCGCGATCGGCGCGTCATGCGCGGGCGTCGATCCCGAGACGGCCGCGAAACGCGTCGTGCGTGCGCGTCGCGACGCGCGCGTGGGGCCTGTCGAGGCGAACGCGACGGACCGCTCGGCCGGCGTGATGCGGGCCACATCGGCCGTGGCGACAGGCGTGGCGGTCTCCAGTCCGGTCAGTGCGCGCAGCGGGCCTGGGTAGGTCGCGATCAGGAACGCGGCAAGCGCCGCGATCGTCTGGTATTCGAAGAACAGCGTCTTGGACAGTGTGCCGAAGCTGCGCTCGAGCTGATTCGTCAGCTTCATCGCCATCACGGAGTCCATGCCGTACTGCTCGAGCGGCGCGCGTGCGTCGACCTCGTGTTCGGGCATGCCCATCAGGCCGGCGAATTCGGCAATGAGGTAGCGGCGTGCGTGTTCGAGCAGGCGTGCGTCGCCATCGACGCCCTGCCCTGCAGATGACACAGGCACGGCGGGCGACTCGACGGCGGGTGCGGGTGCCGTGGCACGCGGTGCCGGGTCGCGGCCACGCAGCGCAAGTCGCAAGCGTGCGGCATCGCCTTCCACCACGACCACGTAGGCATCCTCTGCTGCCAGTGCATGGTGGAAGGCGCGCATCGCCGATGCCGTCTCCAGCGGCACCATGCCGGACGCGGCGGTCATCGCCCGCTGCGTGTCGGCATCGACGTGCATACCGCCTTCGCGCCACAGCGGCCACAGCAGTGACCGCGTGTGTCCGCTGCGTTCGCCGGTGCCGCGAAGGCCTTCGCGATGCTGGGCGAAGGCGTCCATGAAGCCGTTGGCGGCCGCGTAGTCGGCCTGCCCCGGATTGCCGAAGGCGGAGCTCATCGACGAGCACAGCGCGAACCAGTCGAGCGCGAGCGTGCGGGTCGCGTGGTCGAGATGCCAGGTGCCGCGCACCTTCGGCACCAGCACCGCGTCGGCATCGGCCAGCGACTTGCGCGAGATCAGCGCATCGCGGGTTTCGCCCGCCGCGTGCAGTACGCCGTCGAGCCGGCCATGACGTGCGAGAACCGCTGCGACGCCCTGTTCGACCGAAGAGAGGTCGTCGAGATCGAGCTGGAGGTAGTCCAGCCGTGCGGCATCCACGCCGCAGTCGTCGGCGAGCGTGCGCAGCTTCTCGCGTCGCATCGCGTCGTCGGCACTGCGACCGGAGAGCACGGCGATGGCGCCGGACCTGCGCCGCAGCACATCGCGTGCAAACGCGCGGCCCACGCCGCCGAGTCCGCCAGTGATGAGATACACGCCGTCATCGCGGAACGCGCAGGGCGCATCCGCATCGCCGTCAAGCACGACGTCCTGCCACTGCCGGCGCACCAGTCGGCCATCGGCATCGATCCGGACCAGCGCGACACCGGTCGCTTCGGCATCGCGCAGGCGTGCGGCCAGCGTGTCGGCCTGCATGGAGGGCGATACCAGGACGAGCTGTGCGAGCAGACCAGCGCGCTCCTGCCGCGCGGTGTCGAGCAGGCCGGAAAGTCCGGCGAGCAAGGCCGTATCGCCTTCATCGGCCACGGCCACCTGCACGCAGACTGGTTCGCCCGGCGGCAGCTGCTGCAGCGTCGAGAGCAGCGCGAGCGTCGCCTCGCGGTAGCGGTCCGCAGGCGTGGCGCCATCGGCGAGCACCTGCACCTGCGCGTCGATCGCGGCGGGCGCCGTCAGCCCGGCGAGCAGCAGGATGCGGCGCGTCGACGGCGCAGGCGGATGCGTCACCACGGCCTCGACCCAGGCAGGACGCGCGACCAGCAGCGATTGCGCAGTCGGCAAGCGCATGCGCCGCGCACTCAGGCCACGGATCGCCACGCAGACGCGACCTTCGGCGTCGCACAGGTCGAGATCGAACTTGCGCACCTCGGCGCCGGGCGCGCTCGATTCGCGCAGCCAGACCCACATGCGCGCTGCGCAGGGTGCGTGGACGCTCAGCGATTCCAGTGCGAAGGGCACGGCCGGCGCCGAAGTATCGCCGGCATCGTCCAGCGCCAGCGCCGATTGCAGCGCGCTGTCGAGCAGCGCCGGCGGAAGCACGCAGGCCTCGTCGCCCGCCTGCGGCGGCGCGAGTTCGGCCAGCACTTCGCCAGAACCGCGATGCACCGCGACGAGGCCACGGAATGCGGGGCCGTAGTGCAGGCCCATCGTCGTGAATGCGGCATACAGCGCGTCGGGCGACGGTCCGGGCGACATGCGGGCGCGCAGCGAGGCGAGATCCAGCGACGCGGTCGTCACGGGTTCGACGGCTTCGATGCGGCCGCTGCAATGCAGCTGCACGTCGTCGTCGGCAGCATCCGGACTAGGCTCGGATACCAGCGCGAAATCCACGGCCTGTTCGCTGGCGGCATCCAGTTCCAGCGCCAGCGTCACCGGCGCATCGACCACCACCGGCTGCGTCCATGCCACGTTGCGCAGCACCAGCGTGCGCGGCGCATCGGCCGGCAGCGCAAGCTCGACGGCGGCACGCGCCATCTCCAGTGCGACCACGCCCGGCAGCACGCGGCGCGTCTGCGCGGCGTCGCCGATGCGATGGTCCGACAGGAAGCGTTCGCTGCCGTCGAACACGGTGAGGTAGCGCTGGCCGTAGAGGTCGGAGGCGTTGCGATGCAGCAGCGGATGCGGCGCGGAGACGGCATGGCCGACCGGCGCGTAGACCACGCCGGCACGACGGATGGCGCCAGAATCGAAGCGGTACGACGTGCGGTCGAAGGGATAGGTCGGTAGTGCGACCAGCGCCGGGCGGGCGTCGGGCTGCAGGCGCGTCCAGTCCAGCGCGTAGCCGCGCACCCACAGCTCGGCGAGTTTCTCCAGCTTGCCGCGCGCGACCCAGCGGTCGACGGCTTCGGCCATGTCCTCGTCGCCGGCCAGCAGGGCCAGCGCTTCATCGCCGCTGTCGACGCGGCCGGCATGCACGTTGGCGGGCGTCGCGCCTTCCAGATGCGCCGCGAGGGCGTCGATCAGCGTGGGCACGCCATCGGCGACGATGGCCAGGCGCACGTCCATGGCTTCGCGGCCATGGCGCAGGGTCCAGGCGAGCGCGGCGAAGTCGATCGATGCGCCATCACCGCGCAGCAAGGCGAGCAGATCGGCCGCGCGCTGGCGCAACTGGGCCGGCGTGCGCGCGGAGAGCGGTAGCAACGTTCGCCCGTTGGCGGGAATCGTGCGCGATGCGACCTGACGGTACTCCTCGATGACCAGGTGCGCGTTGGAGCCACCTGCACCGAACGAGGACAGGCCGGCGATGCGCGGACGCTCCACGCCGTCGACGACGGGACGCGTCCAAGGGCGCAGGGTCTGCACCACCTCGAACGGCGTCGCCGGAAAATCGATGTGCGGATTGAGGATCTCCGAATGCAGCGACGGCACGAGCTGGCCGTGCTTCATCTGCAGCAGCACCTTGCTCAGTCCGGCGACACCGGCTGCGGATTCGCAGTGGCCGATGTTGGACTTGACCGAGCCGATGGCGCAGAAGCCGGTGTCCTGCTTGGAGGCACCCTGCATGGAGGCACGGAACGCCTGCGCCAGTGCCGCGATCTCGATCGGGTCGCCGAGCTTGGTGCCGGTGCCATGGGCTTCGATGTAGCTGACGTGGCGCGGCTCGACGCCGGCATCGCGCAGGGCCATCGCGATCACCGCCGACTGCGCGCGCGGGTTCGGTACGGAATAGCCGTTGGTCTTGCCGCCGTGGTTCAGCGCGCTGCCCCGGATCACGCCGTAGATGTGGTTGCCGTCGCGCTCGGCGTCTGACAGGCGCTTGAGCACCACCGCACCGACGCCCTCGCCCGGGATGTAGCCGTCGCCGCCGACGCCGAAGCTCTGGCAGTGGCCATCGGTGGAGATGAACTGCCCGGCGCTGAGGATGAGGTATTTGTTCGGATGGAGCGTGGCGTTCACGCCGCCGGCGATGGCTGCGTGCGTGCGGCCCAGGCGCAGGTCCTGGCAGGCCAGGTGGATGGCGGTGAGCGAAGACGAGCACATCGTGTCCAGGGTCATGCTCGGGCCATGGACGTTGAGCACGTACGAGACCCGGTTGGCGACGCTGGCGTAGCTCACCGGCAGGCCGACGCGGCGGCCGAGCAGGCTCGATTCCGCGCCGAGCAGCTGGTACTCGCCGTACATCACGCCCACATACACGCCCACCTGCCCCGCCTGCGCGGGATCGGCCGCGATCTGCAGGCCGGCGCGGGTGATGCCCGCGTCTTCCAGCGCGCCCCAGGCGTGCTGCAGGAACAGGCGTTCCTGCGGGTCGATCATCGGCGCATCGACCGGCGGGATGTTGAAGAACAGCGGGTCGAACTCGTCGACGCCGGCGATGAAGCCGCCCCAGCGGCTGTAGTGCGCGCCCTCGGCGGTGCGGTCTTCGCTGTAGTACTCGCGCCAGTCCCAGCGATCGCCGGGAATCTCGACGATGCAGTCGCGGCCTTCGCTGAGGTTGTGCCAGAACTCGGCGATGTCGGGCGATTCGGGATAGCGGCCGCTCAGGCCGACGATCGCGATCGGTTCGCGCGACGCCGACTGCGACGGCAGCGCACGCAGGCGGCTGCGGCGGCGCGTGCCGGCGCGCGTGGGCGATGCGGCGGACGGCGCGACAGGCAGGGACGACTGCGTTGCGGGTACCTGCGTCGATGCGGCGACCGGCGATGCGGCAGGCATGGCACCCTGCCCGGCCGGCGCCAGCAGGCGCGCCAGCGTCGCGGCGTGTTCGCGCACGAAGTAGCCGGTGAGTTCGTGGATGGTCTGGTATTCGAAGAACAGCGTCTTCGGCAGCGAACCGAAACCGGTTTCGAGCTGCGCGGTCAGCTCCATCGAGAGGATCGAATCGATGCCGTAGCGTTCCAGCGGCGCCTGCGGGTCGATGCGGTTCGCGGCGAGTTTCAGTACCAGCGAGAACTGGCCGCGCAGGTAGTCGCGCGCGGCCTCGAAGGTGCGCGCGTCGTCGCCTGCCGCTGCGCCAGCGGAAGCGGCTGCAGGCGTGGATGCGGTCTGTGCCGCGCCTGCGCCTGCGTCGCGCGGTGTCGACGTCGCGCGTGCATCGCCGTCCGCCAGCAGATTGCGGCGCAGGCGCTGGAGATCGCCCTCGACCACCAGCAGCCGGTCGGCACCGCACAGCGCGCCGCGATGGAACGCGGCCATGCCGTGCGCGGCGGACATCGCCTGCATGCCGGTGGCTTCCGCGAGCTGGGCGCGCTTGCCTGCGTCCACGGGCATGCCGCCGTCGGCCCACAGTGGCCAGTCGTAGGCGATGGCCACGCCGTGGCGCTGGCCCTGCGCGGCGAGCCGGTTGCGCCACGCGGCGAAACCGTCCATGAAGCCGTTCGCGGCGGCGTAGTCGGCCTGCCCGGGGTTGCCGAACGCGGCCACGCCCGAGGAAAAGAGCGCGAACAGATCGAGCGGAAGATCGCGGGTCGCGGCGTCGAGATTCGCGGTGCCGTCGACCTTGGGCGCGAACACCGCGCGCAGTTCGTCGGCGGTCTTGCGCAGGATGAAGTTGTCCTGGATCGCGCCCGCGCAGTGCAGCACGCCGTCGAGGCGGCCGTGCGTGCGCAGGAGATCGGCGATGGCGGCATCGACCTGGGCCGCATCGGCAGGATCCATGCGCAGGTAACTCAGGCGTTCCGGCGCACCGGCCGCCTGCAGCGTCGCAAGCCGGCTCGGGTCGGCTTCGCCACGCCCGCTCAGCACCACGCGACAGGTCGGCGACACGGCCAGCAGTTCGCGCGCGAACAGCGAACCCAGCCCGCCGAGGCCGCCGGTGATCAGGTACACGCCGTGTTCGCGCAGCGGCAGGCCGGGCGCGTCGCCATTCACGGGGATCTCGCGCCAGCGCAGCACCTCGCGACCGATGGCGCCGAGGCGGACTTCGGCGTCCGGATGCGCGACGGCTTCGGCATCCAGACGCGCGAACACGTCGGCCGCTGCCAGCGTGGCGTCCACGCGCAGCAATTGCCCGGACACGGCCGGGTTCTCCTGCGCGGCGGTCGCGAGCATGCCGGCCAGCCCGGCGAACGGCAGCCACGCCGCATCGTCCGGAATCACGACCTGCACGAGGCTGCGCCCGGCCGGACGCGAGGCCAGCAGCGCCTGCAGGCGCGCGAAGCAGGTTTCGGCCGCCTGCGTGTAGCGCGCCGCGATGCCGGCGTCGGCATCCGTGTGCAATACGGCGGCATGCGCCGGCAGGCTGTCGGCGTCGATGTGCGCCGGCGGATCGATCCACAGCGTCACGCGCTGCGTCCAGGCCGCCACCGGCGCGGATGTCGCTTGCGCCTCCCAGGCCGGTGTCGCCATCAGCAGGCCATGGCCGGACGTATCCGCAGGCGCATCCGTACGCGAGATCGATGTCGACGCAGCAGCGCGTGCCGAGAAGCCGGTGAAGCGCACGCGCACGTCGCCGTCGGGATCGCACAGGTCGATGTCCAGGCGGATCACGCGCTGGTTTGCCGGGCCGGCACTGTGGGTCGCAAGCGAACGTCGCGCCCAGACCTGCATGCGCGGAACGCAGGGGCCGAAGACCTGCAGCGCATCGAGTGCGAACGGCAGCGGCGGCGGCGTGTCCGGGTCGTCCGGCATCGCCAGCACCATCGCCGCCTGCACCGCGCTGTCGAGCAGGCTCGGCGGCAGCACGCAGATCTCGGTGTCGCCACGCACCACGTCGGGCAGCACGATGTCCGCGAGCAGTTCGTCCTGCCCCAATCGCACGTCGGTCACGCCGCGATGCGCCGGGCCCAGATCCACGCCCGCCGTCGCCAGACGCGCGTAGAACGCGTCGGCGTCGATCCGCCCTGCCCTCATGCGCGCGGACACTGCGTCCAGCGCATGTCGCGGTGCGGCGGCGGTCGCCATGCGCACGGCCTGCGCCTGGAAATGCACGGTGTCGGCGTCGCTGTAGATCTCCAGGCCGATGCGTTCGCCCGGATCGCCATTCCCGGGACCCTCCTCGACGAACAAGGACAGTGCCAGCTGCGCGTGGTCGGGGAACAGGACCGGCTGCGCCCAGACGATGTTGCGCAGTTCGATGCCGAGGCTCTGCACTTCGTCGGTCTCGCGCGCAGGCGTGGCCAGGGCGACGGCGGCGCGCGCCATTTCCAGGTAGGCCACGCCAGGCAGCACCTGGCGGCCGTGGATGCGGTGGTCGCGCAGGAAAGGCTCGTCGCCGCCGAACCGGGTGAGATAGGCCTGCTGCTCCAGGTCCGACACGTTGGCGTGCACCAGCGGGTGCAGGCGCGCGGTGTCGTCGCTGCGCCGCGCGGCGTACTGGCGGATCAGCCCGAGCGCGTCGTCCTTGGACAGGCGGCGCTGCTTGAGTTCGGTGACGATGTATTCGACGAAATCGATCATGTGGCGGTTCTTTGCAGCGAATCGGTGACCGCGCGCCGGAGCGGCGCGCGGGTATTGCGGTCAGTGCTGGCCGGCTCAGCGCGCGTCATGGACGAGCGACTTGAGCATGCGTATGCCGTCCTGTGTGGACAGGGCGTCGTCGGCGATGCGGCCGAGGACGGTGTCGAGGTCGGCGTCCGCCACGGGCGCGCTGCCCGTCGTTGCGCTCGCCTGCGCGGCCGTCGTGCGCGTCTCCACGGTGCCGGGCAAGGCGGACGCCATCCAGTAGCGTTCCTTCGCGAACGGATAGCCGGGCAGTCCGACGCGCAGGGGGCGCGCGGTGCCCTGCCACGACGCTTCCCAGTCCACGCGCTGGCCATCGACGGCCCAGCGCTGCAGGAGTTCCGACGCCGCGGCGCCCGGCGCGGGGCGATGCAGTACGCCGTGGCGCGCCGCCCGCCCTTCGAACACCAGCGTCGATGTCCGACCCGCCAGCCAGCCGCGCAGGTTTTCGCGCAGCGCGGACAGCGATGCGGCGGCGATGCCCAGGCGTTCTTCCATCGGTTCACGACCGACCTGCAGCGTCCATGCGACGGACGCGAGGCTGTCGGGCGCATCCTCGGCGTCCAGACGCGCCAGCAGGTCCACGACGCGCTGGCGCAGCTGCTCAGGCGTACGCGCCGAGAGCGGCACGGCGACGGGCTGCGGCAGCGCCGGCATCGGCGCGGGCACGGCGGCCAGGTATTCCTTCAGCACCAGGTGCGCATTCGTGCCGCTGTGGCCGAAGGAATTGAGCGCCGCCATGCGCGGCACGCCCGGCGGCGAGTCCCACGACGTCGCGCGCTCGACGATCCGGAACGGCGACGCATCGAATTCGATCAGCGGATTGCGTTCGCGGAAGTTCAGCAGCTTCGGATGCAGGCGGTGGCGCATCGACAGCAGCACCTTGGCCACGCCGATCGCGCCGGCCGCCGCCGCCGCATGGCCGACGTGCGACTTCGCGCTGCCGATCGCGCACCAGCCGTTTTCGTCGCCGTAGCGGCGGAAGGCGCGGACCAGCGCATTGGTCTCGACCGGATCGCCCAAACGCGTGCCGGTGCCGTGGGCTTCGACATAGCTGATGTCGCGCGCGTCGATGCCGAAGCGCTCGTAGGTCGACACGATCAGCGCTTCCTGCGCTGCACCGTTCGGCGCGGTGATGCCGTTACTCGCGCCGTCCTGGTTGATGCCGGAGGCGCAGATCGTGGCGAGGATGCGATCGCCGTCGGCTTCGGCGTCTTCCAGACGCTTGAGCACCAGCATCGCCACGCCTTCGGAAATGATCGTGCCGTCGCCGCCCTTGTCGAAGGTGAAGCAGCGCCCGCTCGGCGACAGCATCTCGATCTGGTCCAGGCGCACCAGCATGTCCTGATTGACGCAGGCATTGACGCCGCCGGCCAGCACCAGGCTGGATTCGCCGTTGCGCAGGCTTTCGCAGCCCAGATGGATCGCGACCGCAGACGCCGAACAGCCGGTGTTGATGACGAAGGCCGCACCGCGCAGATCGAGCACATAGGACAGGCGCGAGGCGACGATGGCATCCGACAGGCCGGTGAAGCTGTTGCCGATGTAGCCGGCGGGCTCTGCACCGATGTACACGGCGGTCTGGCTGCCGGCGAGGCGCTTCGGGTCGTAGCCGGCGTCTTCCAGCGCGTTCCAGCCTTCCTGCATCACCAGGCGCTGGTGCGGATTCATCGATTCCGCTTCCTTCGGCGAAATGCTGAAGAACAGCGGGTCGAAGCAGTCGCGATCCTCGAGCACACCGCCCCACTTGCAGCGGGTGAAGCCCTTGCGCTTGTCCGCGCTCCAGGCCACGGCCTGGTCGAGGTAGTGCGACGGCAGTTCGTCGACACCATCGACGCCGTCGACCAGGTTGCGCCAGAACGCCTCGATGTTCGCGGCCTTCGGGAACTGCCCGGACATGCCGATGATGGCGATCTCGCCGGTGCCGGCAGCGATGGTCTGCGCGGGCAGCGATGCCGCGACCTGCGCCGTCGACACGCCGCCGGTGGCTGCCGGCGCGACACCGGCAAGCGTCGGGTGGATGCGTGCCGGCCTGGCGGCGTCCCGGACGCGGTCGGTGTACGCCGCGAGCAGATGCCGCGCAAGGCGTTCGAGCGATGCGAACTCGAACACGATCGCGGTGTTCAGCTCGATCGAGAACGCCGCGTTGACGCGGTGGATGAAGTTCACGCCGAGGATCGAATCGATGCCGTAGTCGGAGAACGCCAGATCGGGATCGATGTCCTCGGCCGCGATCTTCAGCGTGGCCGACAGCGCGTCGCGCAGGGTGTCGCGGACGAAGGTCTCGACATCGTCTGCGGCAAGCTCGTCCAGGTGGTGCTCGGCCGGATCGCCGATGGACTCGACGGCGGATAGGGACACCGGTGCGGGTGTCTCCACGGGCGCATGCAGGTGCTCGCGCCAGGCTTGCGCGAGGTATGCGGCAAGGCGCGTCACCGAGGCGTACTCGAACACGATCGCGGTGTTCAGCGACAGGCCGAACCGTGCGTTCACCCGCTCGATGAACGCGACGCCGAGGATGGAATCGATGCCGTAATCGGAGAACGCGAGGTCTGGATCGACCTGCGCCGGATCGAGCTTGAGCGTGACCGACAAGGCATCGAGCACACCGTCCCGGGCGATCGATTCCGGATCGCGGGTGTCGACCGGCTGCGCCCGTGCTTGCACCTGCGTCGACGCGGGGGCGCGAAGACGCGCCTGCGCGACTGGCGCGACCGATGCGGACACGACCGCATCGATGGCGCGCTGGCCGCGATACGCGCCGTCGCTGGCGGCGACGATCACCTGGTTGCCCAGGGCCTGCGCCTGCGCACCCGGCAGCAGGATCCGACGGAAGCCTTCGGAGACCAGTACCGAGCGCCAGCCCTCCGGTGCCAGGCCCGGGTTGCCGGGGATGCGCAGTTCCGGATCCTCCGACAACCACCAGCCGTCGAGCAGGCCGAAGATCAGGTGCGTGGCCAGACGCGCCGCGCACATCTCGCTGATCACCAGCATGCCGTCGCGACGCAGCGCCGACTTCACGTGGCGCAGCGTGCGGCGGATGTTGCGGGTGGCATGCAGCGCGTTGGTCGACAGCACCAGGTCGTAGCTGCCCGGCGCGAAGCCCTGCGCCTCGATCGGCTGCTCGATGTCGAGCCTGCGGCAGACCAGGAACGGATTGCCCGGTGCATGCACGCGTTCGGCATGCTGGAAGAACGCGATCGACAGGTCGGTATAGGCGTATTCCGCGATTGCGTCGCGATACGGCGCCAGCGCGGCCAGCACCGGTGCCGAGGTGCCGCCGGTGCCGGCGCCGACTTCGAGGATGCGCAGCCTCGCGCCGGGGTCGGCGGCGAGGCGCTCGCGCACCCACGCCACCACCGTCGCGGCCACGATTTCGTTGAAGGTGTCGGCGGTCGGATTCTTGCGGTACAGGCCACCGACCTTGTCCATGCTGCCGCGCGGGAAAATCACGTCGGTCGCGGCCAGCGTGCCCCGCAGGATCTCCGGCAGACGCTGCAGGCATTCGTCGACCAGGGCGACGAGTGCGCCGATGGCCGGATCGGCCGAACGCATCTGCCGGCCGTCGTTCCAGTCGGCCCAGGCGGCTTCGGCGAGCGTCGGCGATGCGTCCACGCACCAGTCGATGATGCCGTCGCGGTCGACGTCCACCAGTCCGGCGGCCTGCAGCAGCGACAGACTCTGGCGCAGCCACGGCAGGTACTTGCCGGTGATGCCGCAGGCGCGCTGCAACCTGTCCGCATCGCAGGCATCGCGCTCGCCCGCCATCGCGCGCAGGCTGCGATACAGCAGCCTCACGAACAGCGTCTCGAGCCCGTGGCGGGCATCGGCTTCGATGCGTGCGGCGATGCGCGCGTCGTCGATGGCGATGCCCGCAGCGTCGAGCAGCACGGCGGGTGCGGCATCGGCAAGGCACAAGGCTTGCGTGCGGTCGCAGCGCATCAGTGCCTCGACCTCGGGTGCGGCGCGCATGCACAGCATCTGCGTGAGGCGCCCGGCCTGCAGCTCGGACAGGAAGCGTTCGAGGCAGGCGAAGCCTTCCTCGTCTTCCAGCGCGTGGATGCTGCGCGTGGAGATGCCGTCCATCTTCTGCACGCGTTCGGTCACCGCCGAACGCCAGAAACCCCAGTTGACGATGCCCACCGGGAACGGCGCGTCGATCGCCGCGGCGCGCACGAAGCTGTCCGCGAACGCAATGCCGGACGCGTAGGCCGACAGGCGCGTGGCGCCGGAGAACGCATACGACTGGCCCGACGAGAAATGGCAGAGGAAATCAAGCGACTCGTTCGCCAGCGCCGCATGCAGCGCACGGCAGCCGCGCACCTTGACATCGACGATGTCGCGGAATGCTGCGGGATCGATGCGCTCGATGGTGTCGTCGGCACCGACCACCATGCCCGAGAAGAACACGCCGTGGATGCGTGGATGTGCGGCGCGCACCTCGGCGAACGCGGCACGCAGCGCGGCTTCGTCCACGGCATCGGCCTGGAGGTAGCGCAGATGATCGGCGTGCGCCGTGCCGGCGACATCGGCCAGCGCCGCACGGACCTTGTCCGAATCCGGCGCGCTGCGCCCGATCCAGACGACCTGTGCGGCATAGTCGCGCAGCAGGCGCTTGCTGACGATGCGGCCGACGATGCCACTGCCGCCGATCACGACGTAGACGCCGCCATGGCGCAGGGCCGTCGGTACGCTGCGTTCGCGCGCAAGGTTGAGGAAGGACAGGCGCTCGCGGCGGCCATGGCGCAGGCGCACGGCTTCGCCGCGATCGGACGGCGGTTCGCGCAGGATCGCCGGCAGCAGCGTCGCCGCGCCTCTGCTGCGCCCGAGCTCATCCGGCGACAGGTCGATGCTGCGCAGGCGGAAGCGATGGCTGCCCTGGGCCAGCGCATGCACCAGCCCGGTCGCGCCCGCGCCCCACCAGTGCAGGTCCTCGTTCCGGTCGGAACGCGTGCCGGCGGTGATGACCCAGGCGTCGACCTGGTCGCCGACCAGCGCCTCGCGACGCAGCGTCTTCACCATGCGCAGCAGGAAGCCTTCGTTGCGGTCCAGTGCGGCCGACAGCGTGGCGTCGTCGGCTGCGAGCGGCGCATTCGTCTCGATGGCGAGCATGTACAGCGCATCGACCTGCTGCAGCGGACGCAGGCGTGCGGCGAGCGCGTCGTCGTCGGACAGCAGGGCCGCGTCGTCGCCGTCGAGCGCGATGACATCGATCTGGGCCCCTGTGCCTGCATGGTGCAGGCGCAATGCCTCGTCGAGGCCGTGGCTGTGGCCGTTGCGCACGATGAGCACCTTGCTTGGCACCTTGCGTGGCACGGCGCGCGAGGCGGTGTCCGACGTGTCGATGGTCGACGCCACCGGCTGCCATTCGCTCACGTAACTCAGCGGATCGATGACCAGGGCGCGGCCTTCGATCGGAGGGGCGACGGTTGCCGTCGTCGTTGCCGCCGCCATTGACCTGGCCTGCGGCTTCGGCAACGGGAGTGCGATCGCGGCCGATGCCTTCACGGCCGGCACACCCTCGGCAGCGCTGTCGTCGATCGGCAGCCAGTAGCGATCGCGTGCGAAGGGATAACCCGGCAGCGGAAGCGGCGACGGCAGGCGTGCGGCCTCCGGCTGCAACAGGCGCCAGTCGAGGTCCAGTCCCTTGGCCCAGACATCGCCGAGCCGGTCGTGGCGACGTTCGGACAGCCATTTGCCGATCACCGTGGCGCGCACGTCTTCGTCCTGCAGCAGCAGGCCCAGGCCAACGCGGTCGCGCTTGACCTGGCCCTCGAAGCGCACGCCAGGTTGCGCGCGCTCGTCGAGACAGGCGGCGAGCGCGTCGCGCAGGCCGGCGATGTCGTGGACCAGGAAGCACACGCGTTCGCCCATCGCATGGCGGCCGCGCTGCAGGGTCCAGGCGATCGCCTGCAGATCGAGCGTCGCCGCATCCTGCGTGTCCAGGTGGGCGAGCAGCGCACGCACGCTTTCGCGCAGTTGCGCCGCAGTGCGTGCCGACAGCGGCACCAGCACAGGTCCGGTGGCGATGCCTGGCGTCGTCGCGGCCTCGGTGATCGCTTCCGATACGACCAGATGCGCGTTGGTGCCGCTGAAGCCGAAGGAGCTGACGGCCGAACGCCGCCGCGTGCCGGCGGGTACCGACCAGTCGCGCAGTTGCGCGTTGACCTGGAACGGACTGCCGTCGAGCTGGATGTGCTCGTTGAGGCGCTGGAAGTTCACGGTCGGCGGCAGCTGGCGATGGCGCAGGGCCAGCACCAGCTTGAGCACGCCGGCGATGCCTGCGGCGGTGAGGCAGTGGCCGATGTTGCTCTTCACCGAGCCCAGCGCGCAGAAGCCCTCGCGCTGCGTGAACGGTGCGAACGCGGCCTTGAGGCCGGCGACTTCGATCGGGTCGCCGAGCTTGGTGCCGGTGCCGTGCGCTTCGATGAGCTGCAGGCCGTCCGGATCGATGCCGAAGCGGCGGTAGACCGACTGCAGCAGATCGGTCTGCGCGTCCTGGTTCGGCGCGGTGATGCCGTTGCTGCGGCCGTCCTGGTTGACGCCCCAGCCTTCGATCACCGCATCGATGCGGTCGCCGTCACGCTGCGCATCCTCCAGGCGCTTGAGCACCACGACACCAACGCCCTCGCCCGGCACGAATCCATTGGCGCCGGCGTCGAAGGTGTGGCAGCGGCCGTCGGCCGAGAGCATGCCCGCCTGCGCGGTCATGATGTGCATCGACGGGCCGGCCATGACGTAGACGCCACCGGCCAGCGCGAGGTCGCTCTGTCCCGAATTGAGGCTGTCGCAGGCCTGCGCGATCGCGACCAGCGACGACGAGCATGCGGTGTCGATCGACACGCAGGGGCCGCGCAGGTCGATGAAGTACGCGATGCGCGCGGCCAGGATGGACGTCGCCGCACCGGTGAAGCCCTGCGCGCTCAAACGGTACTGTTCGCCGGCCTGGTGGTAATCGCTGGGACCGCAACCGACGAACACGCCGCAGCGTGCGCCGGACAGGCCGTGCGGATCGCGACCGGCGTTCTCCAGCGCGTGCCAGCACGCCTGCAGGAACACGCGCTGCTGCGGATCCATGGATTCCGCCTCGGTGGGCGAAATATTGAAGAACAGCGGATCGAAGCGGTCGAAATCCTCGAGCGCGCCGAGCCACTTGCTGTTGGTGTAGCCGGCGCTCGGCGCGCCTTCGCGGTAATGCGCATCGAGCGACCAGCGCTCCGCGCCGACTTCGCCGATGCAGACGCGGCCTTCGGCGAGATTGCGCCAGAACGCGTCGAGATCCGGCGCCTGCGGGAAGCGACCGGCTTCGCCGATGATCGCGACCGGGCGGGTCATGGCATCGACCGGCACGTGCTTCGCTGCGGGCCCGGTGGCCTGCATGAGCGACGACGCGGTGCGCCACGAGATCAGCGGCGTGCGCGATGCCGACGCAAGCGGCTGCGCAGTGTGCGCAACCGGCGTGGACGCGACCGGCACGGACGCGGGCTCGTCGACGATGGCGGTAACCGACACAGCGGTCTGCGGCAGCGCGCTCGCGACGACCGTCGCCAGCCGGCGCAGGGTCGGATGGCTGTAGACCTGGGTCGCTTCGATGTCGACGCCGTACTCGGCGTTGATCCGCCGCACCCAGGTCACGCCGGTGATCGAGTCCAGTCCGAGGTCGATGAACGGCGTGTCCTCGTCGATCTCGTTCGGCTGCAGGAACAGTTCCTGAGCGAGCATCGCACGCAGGGTGTCGACGAGCGCCGGCACCGGATCGACTGCGCGAGGCGCCGGAACGACCGGCGCGGATGTCGCTGCCGGAGCCGGCGCAGCGGCGACCGGCAGCGCTGCGCTGCTGCCCTGCCCTGTCGTGCCCAGTTCGGCCATGACCAGCGCGGCGAGGCGGCGCACGGTCGGATGGCTGTAGACCTTGGTGGCTTCGATGTCGGTGCCGTACTCCGCGTTGATCCTGCGGATCCAGGTCACGCCGGTGATCGAGTCCAGGCCCAGGTCGATGAACGGCGCATCGGGATCGATCTCGTCGGCCGACAGGAACAGTTCCTGTGCGAGCATCTCCGCGAGTTTCGCGCCCAGCGCAGCGGCATCGACGGCGACCGTCGGCACGGGCATGGACACAGGCGTGACGGCCTGCGTCGCAGCGCTCGTGCCCTGCGACGCCGATGCCTCGGCGACCGACACCTGCGGCGTCGCGAAACGGGCACGGATCGTCGCCAGCGTGTCGACGTTGCCGACGAAGGTCTTCGCGTGCATGTCCAGTTCGCGCGCATAGACCGCGTCGCGCGCTGTGCGCATGGCGCGGGTCCAGAGGCGCTTGAGCGCGACCAGTTCGGCGCGCGGCCGGGGCGCGATGGCCGAGGCCAGGGCGATCGCGGCCTCGGGCACCTCGCGGCGCGGCAGTACCGGCAGGCTCACGCCGCGATCGCGCAGCACGTGGCCGCCGATCTCCTCGGCGGTGAGCAGCGTCTCGCGCGCGAGGTCGTGGCCGATGCGCAGCGGGAAGGTCATCGTCGAACCGGCGCCGGGCGTGAAGCCGTAGCCCATGTAAGGGCTGAGATAGCGGCTTTCGGCCGACAGCAGCACCAGGTCGGCGAACATGCCGAACGACCAGCCGCCGCCGATGCCGTGGCCCTGGATCGCAGCGACGACCGGCAGCGGGCAGTCCAGCGCGCGCTGGAAGACCGTCTCGTCGGTGAAGCGCGACTGCCCGTCCTGGATCGCGAGCAGGGTGTCGACCGTGCCGCCGGTCGCGAAGTAGCTGTCGTAGCCGGTGACCACGATGGCGCGGCAGTCCGGTGCGGCTTCCGCAGCGGCGAACGCGTCGCGCAGCCCGGCGACCAGCGCCGGGGTGAACATGTTGCGCGCCTCGCGGTCGTGCAGTGCGATGACTGCCACACCGTCGTCGCGCAGGGTGAGATCGACGACGGGCGACGCGAATGTGTCGGGCGCGGCGTCGCGGACGACGGAAGGGCTTTCGGCCGACGCGTCGCGCAGCATGTCGCGCAGCGCGTCATGACGCCCGGCCTGCGCCGACTTCCAGCCGCGCAGTACCGCCTCGGGCCAGTGGTTCCAGCCGGCAGCAAGCGTCTGCGCTACAGCCAATGCATCGTCGGCCACGCGCACGCCGGCCGTGGACAGCGCGTCCGCCGGGCAGTGGCCGCCAGCGAAGCTCAGACGGCGGGCAAGCTGCGCCGGAAGACGCAACGAAGCCAATGCCACGACCGTGCCGCGCAGCAGCGGATCGTGCCAGTGCATCGAGGTCGAACACGCCGCATCGGAGCGCAACACGACCGCGTCGCAGGCCAGCGCCAGCAGCCAGCCGGCGCCGCCGGTATCGCCGTCCAGCGCAGCGACCACGGGCACGCGGCTGCGCAGCACGGCGTCGATCGCACGATCCAGCGTTTCGGCAGGCAGCGTCTCGGGCAGGCCGCCGGGCGCACTGCAGGCCAGCACGATCGATGCCACCGTCGTGTCGCTTCCGGCACGCGCGATCGCATCGAACAGCGGCGACAGCAGCGCGTCGGGTGCTGCGTCTTCGCACAGGCTCACGCACAGCACGTCGCGTTGCGGCGCGGATTCGGCGGTGTCGAACGCAGGCGCGACGGACAGCGCCGCCAGCAGCGGCGAGAGATCGCGCGCCAGATGACCGGCGAGCAGGCCCAGCGCCAGCGGCGATTTCGTCGACAGCGACGCACACAGCGCATCCGCAGACATGACAACGTCGGCCGCAGGCACGAAGCGCGCCGACCAGCCGGCGTCGCGCAGCGCACGGCCCGCGCGATGGCGGTGGCGATACAGCAGGTCGTCGGCGAGCGCGTCGCCGAGACGGGCACGGAACCAGCGGTCCTCCTGCGTCGTCGGAAACAGCGCGGAGTCGGGATCGGTGAAACCGAACACCGCGTCCTCGTCGGCCACCAGCAGCGTGCAGGCGCTGGCCAGCAGCAGGCCGGCGCCGCGCGCATGGCCGGCGACGACGGCCAGTGTCGGCGTGGCGATCTCGGCCACGGTCGTGAAGACACCGGCACGGACCAGCGCATCGATGGTCGCGCGACCGCCCTGCCAGGCCTGCGGATGGGTACCTTCGATGCGGATCGTCCGCACGCCTTCGTCGCCGCCTGCGCGACGCAGGGCCTCGGCCAGTGCCTCGACACTGTCGGTCAGCGATGCCTCGATGCGCACGATGCGCTGGCCCTCGCCGGCGTCGAACAGACGCACGGGCGTTCCAGCGATCGGTTCCGCAACCTGCGCGGACACGGCGCTGAGCGCCGCGAGCCGCACGCGGCCCTTGGCTTCGACCGGCGCACGCGAAACCTCTGCGGACGGATGCAGCGCGATGTTCGTCGGTTTCGCTTGCACAGGTCCGAGCGACAGCGTCGGCGCAAGCTCGGCATCGCCCGCAGGCGCGACAGCGGCCGGGATGGCGAGCGGCAACTCACGCAGCACCTTTGCTGCAGGCGCAAGCACCGGTGCGACGTTATTCGACGGGATCGGTGCGAGAGCGGTGATGGGCCGGACTGCCGCAGGCGCTGCCTGTTCAACAGCGGCAACGGTTTGCGTCGGAGGTGGCGGCAATGCTGTCCGCGCACCATGCGACCGGGTGGCCATGGCCTGCCAATAGACCTGCGTGCCGTCGGCGTCGTGGATTTCGAGCGCGATCTCCCCGGCGCCGCGCGGCAGCAGCAAGACCTGGAGGGCACGCCCAACGACATCGGCTGCAGGAACGCCCCAGGCGACATCGTCGAGCGCCCAGTGCGTGTCGTCGTCGGACGGCGCAGCCAGATCGAGCGCGGCGAGCGCCATCGCCGGTAGCTGGGCATCGGGCAGCGCGCCATCGATCAGCGCCGGGTCACCGGCAGCGAACACGGATTCGAAACGCAGGCCATCCAGCCCGGAACGGTTGCGATGCACCAGCGGATGCAGCAGGGCCACGGCCTGCGTCGTCGACTCCACCTGCAGCGGGCTGGCCGTCGCGCCCGGAGACAGCGCCGCTTTCGCGGCGGCGGCCACGGGATCGCGCCAGTAGCGTTCACGGGCGAAAGGATAGCCCGGCAGCGCGAGGCGACGCGGCGCGGGGCGACCGGCACGCAACTGCGTCCAGTCGATGGCGGCGCCCTTCGTCCACCAAGTGGCGATCGTGTCGACATCTCTTTCGGCCAGCGCGGTGTCGAGCGTGGATCGGTCGTCGTCGAGCGCGGCGATCTCGTCGCGATGGTCGCGCACCAGCGCGCGATGCGTGCCCTCGCCCGTCGTTCTGCCGGCAGTGACCGCGTCCAGCGCGTCGCGCAGGTCGTCGCGCGTGCCCGCCACGATGGCCAGACGCACATCCATCGCCTCGCGGCCGGTCTGCAGCGTCCAGGCCAGGGCGTCGAGCGACAGCGCGTCGTCGGCCCGTAGCGTCTCGCACAGGTCGCGGGCGCGCTGCAGCAGTTGTTCCGGCGTGCGCGCCGACAGCGGCACCAATACCGGCATGGTCTCATCGGCCACCGTTGCGGCGGCGCGATATTCCTCGATCAGCACGTGCGCGTTCGAGCCACCCGCGCCGAACGAGGAAATGCCGGCAATGCGCGGACGTTCGATGCCGTCGACGACCGGGCGCGGCCAGGGGCGCAGGGTCTGCACCACCTCGAATGGCGTCGCCGCGAAATCGATATGCGGATTCAGGGTGCGCGAATGCAGCGACGGCACGACCTGGCCATGGCGCATCTGCAGCAGCACCTTGGTCACGCCGGCGATGCCGGCAGCGGACTCGCAGTGGCCGATGTTCGACTTGGCCGAGCCGATCAGGCACCAGCCGGCGTCCTGCGTGACCTCGCTGCCCTGCGCGTGGAAGGCGCGCGACAGGGCGTTGATCTCGATCGGGTCGCCGAGCTTGGTGCCGGTGCCGTGCGCTTCGATGTAGCTGACATGGCGCGCGTCGACACCGGCTTCGCGCAGCGCGCGGGCGATGACGTCGGCCTGTGCCTGCGGGTTCGGTACGGTGTAGCCGTTGGTCTTGCCGCCGTGGTTCAGTGCGGTCGCGCGGATCACGCCGAGGATGCGGTCGCCGTCGCGCTCGGCATCCGCCAGGCGCTTGAGCACCGCGATGCCGACGCCCTCGCCCGGGATGTAGCCATCGCCGCCTTCGCCGAAGCTCTGGCAGTGGCCATCGCGGGAGATGAACTGGCCGCCGCTGAGCATCGTGTACTTGTTCGGATGCACGCTGACGTTGACGCCGCCGGCCAGGGCCAGCGAGGTGCGGCCGAGGCGCAGATCCTGGCAGGCCAGGTGCAGCGCGGTCAGCGAGGACGAGCACATGGTGTCGAGCGTGAGGCTCGGCCCGTGCAGGTTGAGGAAATACGAAACGCGGTTGGCGATGCTGGCGAGGCTGCCGGACAGGCTGTACTCGCCGTACATCACGCCGGCATACACGCCGACCTGCCCGGGCAGGCCGTGGGCGTCCGGCACCTGCAAGGCGGCGCGGGTCAGCCCGGCGTCTTCGAGCGCGAGCCAGGCGTGCTGCAGGAACAGGCGTTCCTGCGGATCGATGCCGATGGCTTCGCGCGGCGAAATGTTGAAGAAACGCGGATCGAACTCGTCCACGCCCTCGATGAAGCCGCCCCAGCGGCTGAGGTGCGCGCCCTCGCGGGTGGCATCCTCGCTGTACCACTGCTGCCAGTCCCAGCGCGACGCCGGCACTTCCGTGATGCAGTCGCGGCCGTCGCGCAGATTGCGCCAGAAGGCGTCCAGGTCGGGCGATTGCGGATAGCGCCCGCTCAGGCCGACGATCGCGATCGGTGCATCGACCGTGGCGAAAGCGGCGGACGGCGACGGCATGCGCGCCGCATCGCGCGTGCGGCGACGACCGCGCGCGGGCCGCTGCGGCATCGGCAGTTGCGTTGCCGTCGTCGATGTCGATCCCGATGCCGGCGCAGCCGGTGCAGCCGATGTCGATGGGGCCTGCGCGAACAGCCTTGCCAGCGCATCGGCATGGCGCGCTTCGAAATAGCCCGCGAGTTCGTCGATCGTCTGGTACTCGAAGAACAGGGTCTTCGGCAGCACGCCGAAGCTGTCTTCGAGTCGGCCGGTCAGGCTCATGGCCAGGATCGAGTCGATCCCGTACTGCTCGAGCGCGGCGCGCAGTTCGATCCGCTGCGCCGGAATCTTCAGCACAGCCGAGAATTCGTCGCGGAGGAAGGCCCTGAGCCGTGAAGCGAGGTCCGCCGGCGGCGCGACCGCAGGCTTCGCGATGTCCGCAGCCTTTGCTGGCCTGGAGTCGACGGCCAGGCGGCGGCGCGTGGCCAGCGCTTCGCGCATCGCCTCGCGCTGGCCGTGCATGACCATCAGCGCGGGCTGCGGCATGGCCAGCGCGGCGTGCAGGGCGCGCAGTCCGGCGGCGGTGTCCATCGAACGCAGTCCGGTGCGCTGTTCGAGCCGGCGCAGGCTCTCGGCATCGACATGCATGCCGCCTTCGATCCAGTGCGGCCAGGCCAGGGTCAGGCTGCGGCCACGGCGTTCGCCCTTTGCGACCTGCGCCGCGCGCCAGCCTGCGAAGGCGTCGAGGAAGCCATTGGCGGCCGCGTAATCGGTCTGGCCGAGATTGCCTGCCCACGATGCGATCGAACCCGACAGGACGAACAGGTCGAGATCGAGCTGCGCACTCGCGGCATCGAGCGCGACCGCACCGGCGACCTTCGGCGCCAGCACCTCGGCGAAGCGGTCGGCGGTCTTCTTCTGCAGGAAGTCGTCGCGCAGCAGGCCCGCGCCATGGAAGATGCCGTGCAGTGCGCCGTGGTCGCGGACGATGCCGTCGACCAGCGCCGACGCCGACATGGCGTCCGCGACATCGGCCTGACGATATTCAACGGTGCCCGGCGCGACGATGCCCGACTCGACCTGCCCCGCACCGGCCTGCGCCTGGAGGCGGGACAGCGCATCGGCGGCATCGCCCTCCGGCGCCGAACGGCCACACAGCACCAGCGTGGCGGAGGGCACCAGCGCGCGCAGATGCGCGGCAACGAGCAGACCCAGTCCACCGAGGCCGCCGGTGACAAGATAGACGCCGCGTTCGCGAAGGCCGCTGCGCTGTGCCGACGCCTCTGCAGCGCCGACGAGCGCGTCGCCGGTCATCCGCCAGCGACGCGCCTGGCGACCATCGCGGCCATGGTGTACCACGCGCTCCGGCGACGAAGTCGCTTCCGCCGCGAGGAGGCGCGCGAGTTCCGATGGCGCGATGTCCTTCGGCACGAACACGATCTGGCCGCAGAGGTTCGGTTGCTCCAGCGCGGCGCTCTCGAACAGGCCATCCAGGCCCGCAAGTAGCTGCGCGTCGTCGCCATCGTCGGCCACCACCCACTGCACGAGCGCACGGCCGCGATCCTGCCCGCCATTGCGCGCGTCAAGCAGGTCGCGCAGTTCGGCGAACCCGCGCAGCGCGGCCTGCGTGTAGCGTTGTACGGGCGCGAGGCCTGCATCGTCGACCACGAGGCAGGCCGCATCGGCGATGCCCTGCGCCAGCGCGTCGCCGGCCTCGCGCGTCCAGCCGCTGAGCAGCACGCGACGTCGCGGGAAAGGCATGGCCTGCCCTTCCGGCAGGGCCGCAGCGACCCAGGCCGGCTCCGCAAGCACGGTCGCGTCGGCGACCGCATTCTCCCTGCCGCCGTGCTTGAGCGCGCGGATCCTGTCGAGCGCCTCGTCACGACCGATGCGTCCGGCCGAGAGTTCGCGATAGATGTTCGCCAATGCTTCCTTCATGGGATCAACCTAGTTCCACTGCTTCGTCGGCAGACAGCTCGCGGCTGAGCACGCCGTCGATGATGTTGCGGTAATGGTCTTCGTCGAACGCGCTCGGTACGTCCAGCGTGCGTGCACTGAAGCCACGCATGCGCAGGCGCACATCGCCTTGTTCGTCGCACAGATCGAGATCGGTCATGCGCAGGCCGCCGGCAGCGGCGCGGCTGCGCACCCAGGCATGCATGCGCGGGCCGCAGTCACCGAGCACCTGCAGCGACTCCACCGCGAACGGCACGCTGGGCGCGTCGCCGGTCGCGGCATCGAGCAGCAGGATCGCGCCCTGCAGCGCGCTGTCGAGCAGTGCCGGATTGAGCAGGGAACCGTCGCGCAGGAAGCCGTCGACCTGCGCGGACGCGGGCAGGCGCAATTCGACCAGGCATTCGCCCTCGCCCTGCACGGCCGCGACGATGCCCTGGAACGCCGGGCCGTACTGCAGACCCTGCGCGGCGAAACGCGCGTACAGCGCGGCGGGCTCGTGGCGTTGCGGCATGCGTGCGCGCAGCGCCTCCAGGGACAGGCGTTCGGGCGCCGGCATGGGCACCAGCGCGATGCTGCCCGCGCAGTGCAGCGGCGCGTTGCCGCCGGCGTCGTCCACGCCGAAGACCTCGAAGCCGAACTGGCTGTCGTCGCCCTCGAACACCTCGACCGCCAGCCCCGCCTCGTCGTCCGCGAACAGCGGCTGGGCGAAGGCGACATGACGCAGCTCGATCGCCTGCCCGTTCGTGACCGCCTCGGGCGATGCATCGCGCAGTGCAGCACGCGCGATCTCGAAATAGGCCACGGCGGGAAGCACGCGGCGTCCGGCGACGCGATGATCGGCCAGGAAGAACTCGTCGCCGCCGAACGTGCTGCGATAGGCCTGTCGCGACAGGTCGGACACATTGCGATGCAGCAGCGGGTGCAGCATCGACGCGGCCTGCGCGACGCGCCTGTCGCCGCCGTCCACCCAGCAGCGTTCGCGGGCGAAACGATAGGTCGGCAGCGCCGCCATGCGCCGGGGCGGATGCGCGCCGTGCAGGCGACGCCAGTCGACCGCATAGCCGCGCACCCACAGGTCGGCCAGGCGGCCGAGCTGGCGGGTTTCGACCCAGCGCTCGATCACGCCCTGCATCTCGGGATCTTCGGTGAAGGCCAGCAGCGCATCGTCGCCCGCGACGCGGCCGCGATGAAGGCCGGACACGCCCGCATCGGAACGCAGGGCATCGTTCAGGCGCGCGGCGAGTTCCGACGGCGACGCCGCCAGTACCGCGACGCGGTGCGCCATGGCGTCGCGACCGACCTGCAGCGTCCAGGCCATGCGCGCGAATGCCACCGGGTCCAGGGCATCGGCATGCGTTTCGACCCAGGCCAGCAGCGCGCGGACCTGCGCGTCGAGGCTCTCGGCGGTGCGTGCCGACAGCGGCAGCAGCACGCGTCCATCGGGCGCGACGCCGGTCGCCGTGTCCGCAGCTGCGGACGCGGCTTCCGCGATGACGACGTGGGCGTTCGTGCCGCTGAAGCCGAACGAGCTGACCGAGGCCATGCGCGGGCCTTCGGCCTGCCAGGGCGTCAATTGGGTGCCGACGCGGAAGCGCGAGGCCGCGAAATCGATGTGCGGGTTCGGCGTGGCGTAGTGCAGCGACGGCACCAGGGTGCGATGACGCAGGCACAGCAGCACCTTGATGAGCCCGGCGACGCCGGCCGCGAAGCCGGTATGGCCGATGTTGCTCTTGACCGAACCGAGCACGCAGTCGCGGCTGGTCGCGGTCCTCGGGCCGTGCACCGCGCCGAGCGCGTCGACCTCGATCGGGTCGCCGAGCGCGGTCGCCGTGCCGTGCGCCTCGATGTAGCCGATCCGCGCCGGATCGATGCCGAAGCGCGCGTAGGTCGTGCGCAGCAGCTGTTCCTGCGCGGTCGCGCTGGGCGCGGTGATGCCGTTGGTCTTGCCGTCCTGGTTGATGCCGGAGGCGGCGATGACGCCGAGGATCTCGTCGTTGTCGCGTTGCGCGGCGGCCAGGGACTTGAGCACCACGACGCCGCAGCCTTCGGAGAACACGATGCCGTTGGCGCCGGCGTCGAAGGTGGCGCAGCGGCCGTCGCGCGAGGGCATGCCGACCTGCGCGGTCAGCACGTGGCCGTGCGCGGTGGTCAGCAGGTTCACGCCACCGGCCAGCGCCATCTCGTTCTCGCCGCTGCGGATGCTTTCGCAGGCCAGGTGCACGGCGACCAGCGACGACGAACAGGCCGTGTCGATCGCGAGCGCAGGGCCCTTGAGGTTGAGGTGGTAGGCAATGCGTGCGGCGAGGATGGCCGTGGACGTGCCCATGAAGGCGGCACCGAGCGCGTCCTTGCCGGCCGCACCGAGACGACGCACGTAATCGCCCGCCGCGCAGCCGACGTACACGCCGCAGGCCAGTCCGGACAGGCTGCCCGGCGCATGCCCGGCGCTTTCCAGCGCCTTCCAGCATTCTTCGAGGAACACGCGCTGCTGCGGCTCGATGATCTCCGCTTCCGCCGGCGAGATGCCGAAGAACAGCGGATCGAAGGCATCGACGTCGTCGACCAGGCCCGCCCACTGCGAGTAGGTGGTGTCGGCATGGCGCGGATCGGGATGGAACCAGCCGCTGCGCGCGCCCCAGCGCGACTCCGGCACTTCGACCACGCAGTCGCGGCCGTTGCGCAGGTTGTCCCAGAAGGCGTCGATGTCGGGGCTCATCGGATAGCGGCAGGCCATGCCGACGATGGCGACCGGCGCGTCCATGGCCGTGCGCGTCGTGGACGCCACCGGCAGCGACGGCGAGGACAGCACCGCCTGCGCGGCCGACTGCGCAGAGGCCTGCAGGGTCGCGCGGGCGACGCGCTGCAGCAGCACGCCCTCCATGATCGCGACTTCGCGTCCGCCGGCATCGACCAGGGCGATGTCGAAACGCATGCGGTCGCGATCGGCCTCGCGCAGGGCGACCCGCGCGGTGAAATCGCGGCCTGCGATCGCTGCCAGCGTTGCGAAGCGCTCGATGCGGACCGGGAGGAACTGGTCATCGCTGCCGCCGTGCTCACGCGCCGCACGCCAGTTGGCATGATTGATCGCCGTGCACAGCGCGCCGTACAGCGCGAAGGGTTCGGCGATGAACTGCAGTGCATGCTCGGCGACGCGGATCAGGCCTTCGGCCCTGTCGTCGCCGAAGCGGATCTGCTGCAGCGGCGCATACCAGGTGCCGGCATTGGTCGCGATCTGCGCAGCCTCACGCTGTTCGCGCGTCTCGAAGGGCGCGGCATCGACCAGCGGTCCGCGCACGGCGGCGCTGCGGGTTTCGATGCGCGCCTGCAGGTGGACGCGGGCGTCCTCGGACGGGCCGGAGCGCACGGTGCAGAGCAGGCCGCTGCCATGGCGCCGGAATTCGATCTCCACCGCCGTGGTGCGACCGGGCACGCCGATCAGCGGCGCGACCAGTGCGATCTGCTGCAGCGACACCTCGCCCGCCGAGAAGCAGGTACGGAACGCGGCGAGCACCAGTTCCAGCCAGGCATCGGTCGGCAGCAGGTGCTGGCCGAACACGACATGTTCGCGCAGCGGGATGTTGCGCTCCGGCGCCAGCGTGCAACGGACGCTGATGCGCTCCTCCGCCGCGAAATCGCCTTCCAGGCCGTCGACCGCGAAATACAGGTCGCGATAGGCCTGCGAGAACTTCGGCTCGAAACGCAGGCCACCGGCATCGCGGCCGCGCAGTGCGCGACGGCCATCGACCATGGCCGCTACCGGGGCGCGCATCGCGGCAGTGGCCGGTGCCGCAGTATCGGCAACGAGGGCGACAGGCATGGGGGCCGCAGGCACTGGCGCCGCGACCACAGGCAACTGCGCATGCAGATGCGCCGACAGCGCCTCCACCGTGGGATGGTCGTAGACGCGGGTCGCGGACAGCGTGGTGCCGTGGCGCTGGTTCAGCACCTTGACCCACTCGACGCCGATGATCGAATCCAGCCCCAGCTCGGTGAACGAGCGCTGCGGATCGATGTCCTCGGGGCGCATGAACAGCGCCTCGGCCAGGCTGCTTCGCACGTCCTCGCGCACCTGCGCGAGCGACTTCGCCGGCGAGGCCACGACCACCGGTGTCGCCGCGCTTGCCGCGATGGGGGTCGGAGCGGCCACAGGCTGCGGCACGATCGACGGGAGGACAACCGCTGCGACCGGCGCGATCTGCGCCTGCAGATGCAGGGCCAGCGCGCGGACGGTCGGATGATCGTAGACACGGGTCGCGGACAGCGTGGTGCCGTGCTGCTTGTTGACCGCCTTGATCCACTCGACGCCGATGATCGAATCCAGCCCCAGCTCGGTGAACGAGCGCTGCGGGTCGATGTCGGTCGGTGCCATGAACAGCGCTTCGCCCAGGCTGTCGCGCAGCGAGCGCTCCAGTTCGGCGAGCGACGGCAAGGCTGGGACCGACGCGGTTGCAACAGCGGGGACTTCGACCGGTGTCGCGGTGGTCACCGGCAGTGCCTGTGCCACTGGCGCGACCGGCGACGGCGCGATCTGCGCCTGCAGGTGCGCCGCCAGCGCGTCCACGCTGGGATGGTCATAGACGCGGGTCGCCGACAGCGTGGTGCCGTAGCGCTTGTTGACCGCCTTGATCCACTCGACGCCGATGATCGAGTCCAGGCCCAGTTCGGTGAAGGAGCGCTGCGGGTCGATGTCGGCGGCGCGCATGAACAGCGCCTCCGCGAGGCTCTCGCGCAGTTCGTCGCGGATGCGCGACAGCGGAATGGCAGTTGTCGCCGCGGCAGCCGCTTCGATCTGCGGCTGCACGCTGCTTGCCTGCAGGCTGCTTGCCTGCACGATCGTCGGCGCAGGACTGACCGGTGCCATCACCGATTCGGTCACCGCGACGACCGTTGCCGTGTGCAGCGACAACCCGTCGAGCTGCAGGAACACCCGGCCCGTCTCGTCGGCGAGGCGCAGGGTCGCGCCCGCATCGTGGCGCTGTATCGCCACGAGCGCCGCGTCGACCGGCACCGCGCCGGACGCATCGATCCATCCGAGGGCCACCGGGGCGGTCGCGATGTCGTCCAGCGACCAGCGTGCGATCAGTAGCGCCGCATCGAGCAGCAGCGCACGACGCACCTCGTCCACGGCCGTGCGCAGGGCTTCCGGCAACGAAAGACGTGCGCCGACGGCATCGCCTTCGCGCCAGAGTGCGCGGATCGCGTCACGCGCGGCCGGGGCGACCGCCGGCGCGGTCTGCGCCGCATCGCGGAAGCGTGCCAGCAGCGCCGGATCCGCATTGCCCTGCGTCTGCAGCGCATCGACGAGGCCCGCATTCACCGGGCTCGCGATTCCTTCGCAATGCACGCGGCCATCGGCATCGAGCACGGCGAAAGCCACGCCCTCGCCGTCGCGGGACAGGGCGATGTCGACCACCTCGACCGGCGCGTGGCCGGTCCAGGCGATGTCGTGCAGGCGCCACGTCGCGCCCTCGGGCAACACGCCAGGCAAGGCATCGCCGATCGCCACGCGCACCATGTCCAGACAGACGGCGGCGGTCGGCGACTGCGATGCGGCGAAGGGCCTGCGCGCATCGAAACGGCTGCGGTAGCGCTGGCCGTCGAGCGTGGACACGTTGCGCTGCACCAGCGGATGCAGCACGACGGCGCCCTCGCCCGTCGTCTGCTCGGTGTCGGATGCACCGTCCAGCCAGAACCGGTCGCGTGCGAAGGCATAGCCCGGCAGCGCGACTCGGCGCGGCTTGGCGGCGCCGTTGACGAAGGCCGCGCCATCGAGGTCGAGGCCTTCGACCCACAGTTCGGCGAGGCGATCCATGTCGCCGCGTGCGACCCATTTGTCGACGATGGTGCGGAAATCCGGATCTGCCGACAGCGCAGGCAGCAGGCCGCGGCCGCCGCCGACGCGACCGTCGCGGACCCGTTCGGGCATCGCGCGCGACGCGTCGCCTTCGCGGGCGATCCATGCGTCGAGGCGCGCGACGAGTTCGGAGACCGACGTCGCGACGATGGCCAGGCGTTCGACCATGGCTTCGCGACCGACGCGCAGCGTGTGCGCGATGTCGGCCAGCGCCGGCACGAGCCGATCGGCGGCCTTCAGTGCATCGCGCAGCGCCTGCGCTTGGGCGAGCAGACGGTCGCGGCTGCGCGCGGAGAGCACGACCAGTTCCGGGCGGCCATCGGTGGCAGCGGCCAGAGCAGCGCCCGAATCGTACTCGGCGAGCACGACATGCGCGTTCGTGCCACTGAAGCCGAAGGAGTTCACCGCAGCGCGGCGCGCACGGCCCGGCGCCACGTCCCAGGGACGCAGGCGCTCGTTGACGTAGAAGGGCGTGTCGCGCAGGGCGATGTGCGGATTGAGGCGCGTGAAGTTCGCGGCCGGCGGCAACTGGCGGTGCTGCAGGGCCAGCGCGGCCTTGAGCAGGCCGGAGATGCCGGCCGCGGTGAGGCAGTGGCCGATGTTGCTCTTGACCGAACCGAGCGCGCAGGACGCGGTCGCGACATCGTGACCGGCGAACGAGGCCTTCAGGCCGGCGACTTCGATCGGATCGCCGAGCGGCGTGCCGGTGCCGTGCGCTTCGATCAGCTGGATGCCCGCCGGATCGATGCCGAAACGCGCATGTACCTCGCGCTGCAGGCGCGCCTGCGAATCGGCGTTCGGCGCGGTGATGCCATTGGTGCGGCCGTCCTGGTTGACGCCCCAGCCTTCGATGACCGCATCGATGCGGTCGCCGTCGCGCTCGGCATCGGCCAGGCGCTTGAGCAGGACCACGCCGACGCCCTCGCCGTTGGCGATGCCGTTGGCGCGCGCGTCGAAGGCGAAGCAGCGGCCGTCGGGCGAGAGCATGCCGACCTGCGCGGTCATGACCTGCATGGCCGGGCCGGACATCACGTTCACGCCGCCGGCCAGGGCCAGGTCGCTGCCGCCGCTGGCGAGGCTGTCGCAGGCCGTGGCCACGGCCACGAGCGACGACGAACAGGCGGTGTCGATCGACAGGTTCGGGCCGTGCAGGTCCAGCACGTAGGCGATGCGCGCGGCGAGGATCGACGGCGCGGCGCCGGTGAAGCCCTGCCCGCTCCACTGCTCGCGACGCGAGCGCTGGTGGTAGTCGCCGGCCGAACAGCCCGCGAACACGCCGCAGCGGCTGCCGCCGAGCGATTTCGGATCGAGGCCGGCGTGCTCGATGGCGTGCCAGCAGGCTTCGAGGAACACGCGCTGCTGCGGATCCATCGCCCGCGCCTCGCGCGGCGAGATGTTGAAGAAGGTGGCATCGAAGGCGTCGGCATCGTCCAGCACGCCCATCCAGCGGCTGTAGGTGCGGCCCGGTGCGACATCGCCGGCCTGGAAATACGCATCGATGTTCCAGCGTTCGGCCGGCACTTCCTCGATGCAGTCGCGGCCTTCGGCGATGTTCCGCCAGAACGCGTCGAGGTCGGGCGATTTCGCGAAACGACCGGCCATGCCGATGATCGCGATCGGGCCGGCGCGGCCGGCGGACGGCATCGCCCCGCGTCCACGGCGCGAACGCAGTTCGACGACGTCAGCCGCCGTGACGGCTGCGGGAACGACGGCGACGGCAACGGGCACGGTGACCGGTGCTTCCGCCACGGGCTGCGACACGACAGGCACGCCAGCAGCCTTGGCAGCTTCCTCCGCGACATGGGCCGCAAGCAGGCGCAGCGTCGGGTAGCTGTAGACCCGGATCGCCTCGATATCGGTGCCCCAGGCCTCGTTGATGCGGCGGATCCAGGTCACGCCGGTGATCGAGTCCAGGCCGAGGTCGACGAACTGTTCGTTCTCGCCGATCTCGCCCTCCTCCATGCGCAGTTCGTGCGCGAGCAGCGATTTGAGCTGCGGGATGAGTGACGCAGGATCCAGCCCGGTCGACGCCACGGATTCGACCTGGGCAGGCGCGGCGGGAGCCGATGCCTGCACTTCGAGCACGGGCTGCGACGCGACGGATGCACCGCCAGCCTTCGCGGCCTCCTCCGCGACATGGGCCGCGAGCAGGCGCAGCGTCGGAAAGCTGTAGACCCGGATCGCCTCGATGTCGGTGCCCCAGGCCTCGTTGATACGGCGGATCCAGGTCACGCCGGTGATCGAGTCCAGGCCGAGATCGACGAACTGTTCGTTCTCGCCGATCTCGGCTTCGTCCATGCGCAGTTCGTGCGCGAGCAGCGCCTTGAGCTGCGGCACCAGCGCCGTCGGATCCAGTGAGGCTTGCACAGCCGCCGGCTGCGCAACGGCCTGCGGTGCGGCGATCTGCGGTGCCGCGACCGGCGCGGACACCGTGGGCTGCGTGGGCGCGAAGCGCGCGCGGATGCGCGCCAGCGTGCCGGCATCGCCGACGAAGGTGGCATCGTGCATCGCCAGTTCGCGGGCGAAGACGTCGGCCAGCGCGGCGCGCTCGGACGTCGCCCACATGGCCTTGACCGCTTCCAGCCAGGCGCGCGGCAGGCGGGCGATGCGGCGTGCCTGCGCCATCGCTTCGTCGACCACGCGGGCGCGCGGCAGCACCCGCTGGCGCAGGCCGCGCACGCGCAGGTCGTCGCCGGCGTACTCGCGCGCGGCGAGCAGCGATTCTCGGCCCAGGTCCAGGCCGATGCGTGCGGGAATCAACCCGGTCGCACCGGCGCCGGGCGTGAAGCCATAGCCCATGTACGGGCTGACGTAGCGGCTTTCGCTGGAGAACAGCGCATCGTCGGCGTACATGCCCAGCGCCCAGCCGGCGCCGATGCCGTGGCCCTGCATCGCCGCGATGACCGGCACCGGGCAGAACAGCGGCAAGGCGAACACGGTGTTGTCGGTGAACACTTCGCGGCCCTGCTGGATCGACAGCAGCGTCTCCGGCGTACCGCCCGAGGCGAAATAGTTGTCGTAACCGGTCAGTACGACGACACGGCAGCGCGCATCGTCGGCGATGCGGGCGAAGACCTCGCGCATGCCGCTGCTGAAGGCCTCGGAGAACATGTTGCGCGCATCGCGGTCGGCCATGCGCACCTCGACCACGCCGTCGGCATGGCGGGTCGCCGAGATCACCTGCGACTGCAGCGTCCAGGCGTCGGACGCATCGTCCGGTCCTGTCGCCGCCTGCACGGTCGACGGCAGCGACACCGTGGCCTGCAGTGTCTGCGCTCGCCGCGCCAGCGTCGATGCGAGGCTCGCCGCCGGCAGTGCCGCGATCGCATCGGCCAGCGACCGTGCGGTCGCCAGTACATCGTTGGCCGCGACCACCGGCAGTGCCGGGCAGCGCGCATGCAGCGTCGCGCCGTCGGTCTCGCCGCCGGCCAGCAGCACGGCACGCGCGGAGTCGGCATCGAAGGCAGTGCCCAGCAGCGACGCGATCGACGCCGCGAGCGACGGCGCGTCGAGCGCGGCGCGCAGCGTGTAGCGGCCTTCGCGCGCATGGACCACGGCGAACGCGTGCAGCGCGATCCACCAGGCATGACCACCGACGGCTTCGGGCTGCGCCACGATCACCGGCAGCGGCGCATCGCGCAGCACGCCCGCGATCACCTGCGACTGTGCAGCGTCGAGATCCGACAGCAGCCCGTTCTGCGTGCTCTGCGCCGTGAGGTCCAGCACGAGGCAGCGCCAGCCGCGACGCTTGGCTTCGGCCAGGGTCTCGCGCAGCGCGGTCGCCAGTGCGTCCGCCTTGCGTGCTGACTTGCCCGCCTTCTCCGGCATGCGCGCCAGCAGCACGCCCTTGTCCTGCGGCTGCAGGACCAGCAGTTTCGACGGCGACATCGCCGAAGGCGCGACGATCTCTGCGGACGTCGCATGGGACTGCGTGTCCATGTCGTCGAGCGCCTGCACGAGGCCGCGGGCGAGATGCGCCTTGAGCAGGCGCAGCGATGTCGGCGCGCCGGCGAGCAGTTCGGCGGTGATGGCCTGCAGGCGCGCATCCAGGACCGCCGGTGCCGTCACCTCGCAGCGCCAGCCACGGGCGCGCAGGTCGGCGCCGGTGGCGCGCGGACGCAGGTACAGCAGGTCGCGGGCCTCGGCCTGGCCGAAGCGGGCGGACAGCAGCGGCTCCAGCGGTGCCGGCGACAGCGGGGCCGGCAGCGCGGCATCGATGATCTCGAAACGCACGCTATCCGCCATGAGCAGCAGGTCGGCGCAGGCGGCGAACACCGCGCCGGCACCGCGCGCATCGCCGCGCACCACGGCGGCGACCGGCAGCGAGCAGGCCAGCAGTGCGGCGTAGAGCCCGTGGCGCAGTGCCAGGGCATGCGCATCGGCATCGCCCGCAAGGAAGGTGTCGTGACGACCTTCGATCTGCAGCAGACGGGCATCGGCCACGGCCTCGGCGGCGCGCAGCGCGACGAGCACCGCCGACAGCACGTCGGCATCCAGCGCATTGCCCGGGCCGGCATCGATGTGCAGCACGAGCAGCCCGTCGTCGCGCGCGGAAAGCGTCACCGGCGTCGAGGCGCGAACCGTCGTGATTTCCGCCATCGCCGCCAGAGAAGCCGGCGCGGCAAGCGCATGTCGCGGCTTGCCGGGAACGACGTTCGACGACGCTGGCGCAGCCAGCGATGCCGGAACGGCCAGGACGATGCCGGTCGGCTTCGGTAGCACACCGGCTTGCGACGCGACCGTCCCGGCGCTGTGCTCCAGCGCACGGAGTGCGATGCCCGTGGGCTTGGGCGGCACGGGGGCCTCTTCCACCATGCCGGAGACCGTGGTCGGCGTCAGCGCGATGCGCGCCGGTTTGACCGGGATCTTCGCGGGCAACGACGCCGGCGCAATCGCAGGATCGGAAGACGGCGCAGTGCCATCGAGGCGAACCGGTGCGAAGGCCAGCGGGCGCCACTGCGGCGCCACGACGGCGCTGCGATCATCAGCGGGCCTGGCATCGATGGCGACCGACGACGCCGGGGGCGTCGATGCAGCGACAGGCTGTGGCGCCCGTGCTTGCGCCGCGACGACGGCGGCCGTGCGCACGCCGCGCAGTTCGACGCAGACCGTGCCCTGGGCATCGGACAGCTCGAGATCGTGGCCATGGCCACGCGCATGGATCGTCGCCTGGCCCGTGCCCTGCAGCGGGAAGACGATACGCACGAGATCGATCGCGATCACCGGCGCGGCCCGATCGTCCGGAATCGCGCGCAGCGCGGCCTCGAATGCGGCCATGGGCAAGGTATGTACCGCATCGGCCGCCTGCGTGGGCAGCGCGGTCTTCATGCCGTGAGTCGTGCTGCTGTCGCCGGCCTGTCTGCGCACCGGCAACGCACTGCGTGCCGCGCGCCCCTGGCAGAGCACGCGCTCGTCGTCGCCCTCGCCCAGCGTCAGTTCGAAGGCAACGGCCTGGCCGTCCCAGTCGTGCAGGTGGATCGTCAGCGCCTGATCCGCCACCACGGGCTGCGGCAGCGACCAGCGCAGATCGCGCAGTTCCAGCGTGCCGGCGGCATCGTCGCGCGCCGTGGCGTCGGTGGCATGACGGAATGCGGCCAATGCCATGTCCAGGCTGGCGACGAGCGAAAGACGGCCCTCGCCGTCCAGCGCGGCATCGCCCGCCGCGAAGCGGGCGCGATAGCGGATGCCGTCGAGGCCCGACGCGTTCTCGTGCAGCAGCGGATGCAGCGGGGCGATGCCGGCCGCCGCGAGTCCGCGGCTGCGTACGGCGGCGGCCGGGTCTCGCCAGAAGCGCTGTCGCGCGAAGGGATAGCCCGGCAGCGACACGAGCGCGGGACGACGCGGATGCAGGCGCGACCAGTCCGGGCGCACGCCGCGCACCCACTGCGCCGCCACCGCATCGAGGACGCGCACATCGACAAGAGGCGCATCGATCATGCGCTGCAGCGTGGCATCGGCTTCGTCGCGGGCACGCACCGACATCGCATCGCGATGCGTGCGCGCGTCGTCCTGCCAGGTGTCGCGCGCACTGCCGTTGGCCAGCCATTCCTTCAGCAGGCCGATCAGACCGGCCAGGTCGTCGGCACGCGCGATCCAGCGTTGGTCCATCGCCTCTCGGCCATGCTGCAGGGTCCATGCCAGCGAGGCCGGCGACAGCCCGGATTGCTCCTCGTCTTCGAGGAAGGCCAGCAGCGCCTCCAGTTTCTGGCGCAGCTGCGCGGCATTGCGCGCGGAGACCGGGAACAGCTGCGTGCCCTGCGTTTCGACCACGACGGTCTGCGGCGCTTCCTCCACGATCACGTGCGCATTCGAACCGCCCGCGCCGAACGAGGAAATGCCGGCGATGCGCGGCAAGCGGCGGCCGTCGATCGTCGGCGCGTCCCACGGGCGCAGGGTCTGGTTGACCACGAACGGCGTGCTGGCGAAATCGATGTGCGGATTCAGGCGCGCGGAGTGCAGCGACGGCACGATCTGCCGGTGGCGCAGCTGCAGCAGCACCTTGGTCAGGCCGGCGATGCCTGCGGCGGCCTCGGCGTGGCCGATGTTCGACTTGACCGAACCGATGGCGCAGAAGCCGGTGTCCGGCGTGCTTTCCTGGAAGACCTTGGCCAGCGCCGCGATCTCGATCGGGTCGCCCAGCTTTGTGCCGGTACCGTGCGCTTCGATGTAGCCGATGTGGCGCGGATCGACCTCGGCCTCGCGCAGCGCCTGGCGGATCGCGCTGGCCTGCGCCTGCGGATTGGGCACGGTGAAGCCGTTGGTCTTGCCGCCATGGCTCAGCGAGGTGCCGCGGATCAGCCCATGGATGCGATCGCCGTCGCGCTGAGCGTCGGACAGGCGCTTGAGCACGACCACGCCGACGCCCTCGCCCGGGATGTAGCCATCGCCGCCTTCGCCGAAGCTCTGGCAGTGGCCATCGCCGGAAATGAACTGCCCGGCGCTGAGCATCAGGTACTTGTTCGGATGGATCGTGACGTTCACGCCGCCGGCGATGCCCAGCGCGGTGCGCCCGAGATGCAGGTCCTGGCAGGCGAGATGGATGGCCGTCAGCGAGGACGAGCACATGGTGTCCACGGTCATGCTCGGGCCGTGGACGTTCAGGAAATAGGAGACGCGATTGGCGATGCTCGCCGGGTTGCTGGCGAAGCCCATGCGTTCGCCGGTCAGGCTGGCTTCGGCACCGAACAGCTGGTATTCGCCGTACATCGCACCGGCGTACACGCCGACCTGCGCGGGCAGGTCGCGGCCCTCCGGGTCGTTGGCATTCGCGATGCGCAGGGCCTCGCGGGTGTAGCCGGCATCCTCGACTGCGTGCCAGGCGTGCTCCAGGAACAGGCGCTCCTGCGGGTCGATGTTCTCGGCTTCGACCGGCGAAATGTTGAAGAAACGCGCGTCGAAGGCGTCGACGCCTTCGATGAAGCCGCCCCACTTGCTGAAGTGGCGTCCCTTCTCGCTGCGGTCCTCGCTGTAGTAGTCGCGCCAGTCCCAGCGCTCGCGCGGGACTTCGACGATGCAGTCGCGGCCGTCGCGCAGGTTGCGCCAGAACGCGCGCAGGTCCGGCGACTCCGGATAGCGACCGCTGACACCGACGATGGCGATCGGCTCGCGCACGGCCGCCGTTTCGGCCTCCGCGACGCGGCAACGGCCACGCAGGCGGATGCTGGTGACGCCCTCACCTTCGCCCTGCGTATCGCGCGCAGCGACCGGCGCGGCCGGGGCGCCGCCGCCGGCGAGCACGCGCTCGAGCGTGGCGGCGTGCGACTTCGCGAAATAACCGGCGAGTTCGGCGATCGTCAGGTATTCGAAGAACAGGGTCTTGGGTAGCGCGCCGAAGCGCGATTCGAGGGCGCGGGTGAGGTCGAGCGCGAGGATCGAATCGATGCCGTAGTTTTCCAGCGCAGCGCGCGTGTCGATGCGCTCCGCCGGCAGTTTGAGCACCGATGCGAGGATCTCGCACAGATAGCGCTCGATCCGCTCGTTGTCACTGCCGGCAGTGTCGTTGCCCGCACTGTCACCGCTGGTGCGCGGCGCGGCCGTCTCCGGCTCGGGCGTGGCACGGGAGGCATGCAGCATCGCGCCATGGCCCAGCGCACGCTGCATCGCGGCGAGGTCGCCTTCCATCACCAGCGTCTGGTCGAGGCCGCGCGCGAGGCTGCGGTAGAACATGCGCATGCCGGTGCCGGTACGCATCGGGTAGATGCCCGTGGTCTCACGCAGCAGCTCGACTTCGGCCGGCTCGGGCTTCATGCCGCCGTTCTGCCACAGCGGCCAGCGGATGGTCAGCGTGTGTCCCTTGCGTTCACCGGCGCGCACGCGGGCGTTGCGCCAGCCGGCGAATTCGTCCATGAAGCCGTTCGCGGCGGCGTAGTCCGCCTGGCCGAGGTTGCCGACCGCCGAGGTCAGCGAGGAGAACAGGACGAAGAAATCGAGGTCCAGGTCGCGCGTGGCCTGGTCCAGATGCCAGGTGCCGTGCACCTTGGGCGCGAGCACGGAGAGGAATTCCTCCTCCGTCTTCTTCAGGATGTAGTTGTCGGCGATGTGGCCGGCGCTGTGCAGGATGCCGTCGATCCGGCCATGGTCGCGGACGATCTCCGCGATCGCGGCCTGCAGCGCATCGGCATCGGCGAGGTCGATGGCGCGGTATTCGACCGTGCCGCCGCCGGCGCGCAGGGCTTCGAGCGCAGCGGTCGTGTCGCGCGATCGTGCGATCTCCGCAGGCGTCGAACGGCCGCACAGCACGACGCGCGCGGTGGGCGTGCGTGCGAGGATCTCGCGCGCGAACAGCCGGCCCAGGCCGCCGAGGCCGCCGGTGATGAGGTAGACGCCACGATCGCGGAATGCGCCCTCGTGTTCGAACAGGCTCGGCGCTTCCGCCTTGAGCAGTTCCCAGTGCTCGACCTGGCGTTCGCCGCCGACGTAGCGGATCAGGCTGTCGTGCGGATGGCCGCGTTCGTCGTGCAGCAGCTCGCCGAGGCGTTCGGTGCTGATGTCCTCGTCGACCAGGATCAACTGGCCGGAGACATGCGGGTTCTCCAGGCGTGCGGTGCGGAACATGCCGGCGAGGCCCGCGCACAGGGCGGTGTCGACCGTGGACGGCAGCGCGACCTGCACCAGGGTGCGGCCTTCCGGACGCGATGCGAACACGCGCTTGAGCTTGGCGAAGCAGGCGCGGGCGAGTTCGGTGTAGCGATCGGCGACCGACACGTCGGTCCTGCAGGGCAGCAGTTCGCAGTCGCGCGCGATGCGCTCCGGCTGGATCTGCGGCAATGCGCACAGCACCACGTGCTGCCCGGCATAGGCCGACGCCACCGGCAGCGAGGCATCGGCGCGCCAGGTGCGCGTCGCCAGGAAGCTGCCTGCAGCGGTGCGGCGCAGCGGACGCGCCATGAACCCGCGGATCTCGACCAGCACGCGGCCGGTCTCGTTCATCAGGTCGACGTCGAGGCGCGCCGACTTGTCGAACGCGCGCGATCCTTCGGAATGCCGCGCCCAGACGCGGATCTCCGCCGGACACGCACCATGGATGCGCACGCGCTCCACCGCGAACGGCACGATCGGATGCACAGGCGGGCTGTCAGGATCGAACAGCAGCGCGGTGGCTGCCTGCAGCGCGCCGTCCATGAGGCTCGGATGCAGGACGAAGGCGTCCGCCCCGCCCTCCACAGGCGCCGGCAGCCGCAACTGCGCCAGCACCTCGTTCTCGCCCGTGCACAGCCGGGTGATCGGACGATGCGCGGGGCCGTACGCCAGGCCCATGGACCCGAAGGCCTCGTACAGCCGCGATGCGTCCCATTGCGCATCGGCGATGCGTGCGGACAGGCGGTCGACGTCGTGGTGCGGCGCGTCGACCGCTGCGACGTGACGGCAGCGGCCCTGGCAGTGGATGCGGTCGTCGCTGGTGTAGACCTCGAAATCGATGCGCTGGGAGGCCTGTCCGGCTGCGGCGCGGGCGACCAGCGCGATGTGCACGGCGGTCTCGGACGCGACGGCGATCGGATGCAGCCAGACCACGTCCTCGAGCTGCGGGATGGCGGAATCGCGGTGGATCGGCGCCGCGCATTCGATCGCGGCCCGCGCCATTTCGAGATAGGCCACGCCGGGCAGGATCCGCTGCGATCGCGCGTCGCCGCTGGCCTGGCCGCTGATGCGCAGCACGTGGTCCTTGAGGAAGAACTCCTCGCCGCCGAAGCTGCTGCTGTACTTCTGCTCATTCAGGTCGGAGGTATTGGCATGCACCAGCGGGTGCAGGCGGGACGCGGCCGGCGCCGGCGCGGCCTCGGCGACCTCGTCGATCCAGCAGCGCTCGAGCGCGAAGGGATAGGTCGGCAGACTGACGCGCACGGGCTTGCCGTCGCCGCGCAGCACGCTCCAGTCGACGTCTTCGCCCGCCTGCCAGGTCGCGGCCAGTTCGGCCTCGCGGCCCGGCGGAAGCGGCAGCGGCTCGTGGCGCACGAAGGCATCCAGCGCGGCGAGGAGCGCATCGTGATCGGCGGCGACGAAGGCCGCGCGACGCGCCATGTGCTCGCGACCGACGCACAGCGTATGCGAGATGTCGGCCAGAGCCGGGCGCGGGTCGGCCTCGCGCAGGGCCTCGGCCAGGCGCGAAGCGAGCGCATGCAGCGCCGCATCGGTCTTCGCCGACAGCGGCACGACCTGCGGCAGCGGGCGCGACTTCGCGCCACGCGCGGACGGCTTCGCCGACCTGCGGTATTCCTCGATGACGACGAAGGCATTCGTGCCGCCCACGCCGAGGCTGTTCACCGCGGCACGGCGCGGCTCGCGGCCGGCCTTCCAGTCGACCGCTTCGCTGTTGACGTAGAAGGGCGTGGTCTCGAAGCGGATGCGCGCATTCGGCGACGCGTAGTGCAGCGTCGGCGGGATCCGGCCATGCTTCACGGCCAATGCCGCCTTGATGAAACCGACGATGCCGGCCGCCGCTTCGAGGTGGCCGATATTCGTCTTCACCGCGCCCAGCGCGCAGTAGCCGCGCGCATCGGTGTATTCGCGGAACGCGGCGGACAGCGCCTTCACTTCCTCCGGGTCGCCCATCGCGGTGCCGGTGCCGTGCGATTCGACGAAGCCCAGGTCGGCCGCGTCCACGCCGGCATCGCGCATCGCGGCGCGCACGCAGGTGATCTGTCCCTTCGCGCTGCTCGCGGCGTAGCTCATCTTGCCGCGACCGTCGTTGGTGATCGCCGAGCCCTTGATGACGGCCTGGATGTTGTCGCCGTCGGCGATCGCCGCATCCAGGCGCTTGAGCAGCACCAGGCCGAGGCCGTTGCCGAACACCACGCCGTCGGCGGCGGCATCGAAGGTGCTGATGCGGCCGGACTTCGAGAAGATGTAGCCCTCGCGATAGCGGTAGCCCTGCTCGTGCGGCACGCGGATGGTGACACCGCCGGCCAGGGCCATGTCGCACTCGCCCGCCAGCAGGCTCAGGCGCGCCTGGTGCAGCGCGACCAGCGAGGTCGAACATGCGGTCTGCACCGTCATGCTCGGCCCGGTCAGATTGAGCTTGTACGAGATGTAGGTCGACAGGAAATCCTTGTCGTTGCCCAGATGCGTGGATCCGGCGGTGATCTTCTCGAAGCGCCGGGTCAGGTTGATGAAGTTGGCGAAGTAGCCGGTGGTCACGCCACCGGCGCCGGCGAAGACGCCGACGTTCTGCGCGTCGCGCCGGGCGTAGCCGGCGTCTTCCAGCGTTTCCCAGGCGCACTGCAGCAGCAGGCGGATCTGCGGATCCATCAGTTCCGCTTCGACCGGCGAGATCTTGAAGAACGCCGGGTCGAACATCTCGACGTTGTCGATGGTCGCGGCGACCTTGACATAGTCGGGATCGGCGATGTCCTCCTCGGGCACGCCCGCGCGGCGCAGGGCTTCGTCGCCGAGCGTGCGGATGCTGCCCTTGCCCGCGAGCAGATTGCTCCAGAACTCGGATACGGAGTTGGCGCCGGGAAACCGTCCGGCCATGCCAATGACGGCGATATCGTCGCTTCTGCTGCTCATCGTGCTGACATCCTTACCAGTGGAACTCCAGGCGCCTGCCGGCGCCACCCGCCATGGGCCGCGATGGCGAGATGCCACCGCGACCGACCTCTGTGACCGCTCCGGCGGCCGACCTTCGTGGTCGGCCGCGACGCATCAACCGATGCGTGCCATGCCGTCCGCGTAGACCCGGCACAGATCACCGAACGTGCGCACGTCGGTGATCATCACGTCCTCGTCCTGGAACGGGTCGAAGCCCAGCTCCTCTTCCAGGCTGGCGATCAGCGCTGCGACCACCAGCGAGGAAAAGCCCAGTTCGTCCACGATCTCGGTGTCGTCGCGCAGGGCCGGCAGGGCCAGGCCGCGTTCTTCGGCGACGCGACGGATGACGCGCTCGACGGCGTCCTTGATGTCATTGCTCATTGCATTGCTCCTTGCAGAAGTGAAACGTTCTTGCCCATGGGCACGTGTTCGAGCGGTGCACTGCTCAACGCATTTCCCTACACGGTCAGGCCGCCGTCGACGACGAAGGTCTGGCCGGTCATGAAGGCGGAGGCGTCGGACAGCAGGAAACTCACCACCGACGACACGTCGTCGACATTGCCCAGGCGTCCCAGCGGCGTCTGGCGCACGATGCGCGCCTTCTGCTGCGGCGTGAGTTCAGAGGTCATGTCGGTTTCCATGAAGCCCGGCGCGACGGCGTTGACGCGGACGCCGACCGAACCGAGTTCCTTGCTGAGGCTGCGCGTGAAGCCGTCGAGTGCGGCCTTGGTCGCGCTGTAGGCGGCCACGCCCTTGAACCCGCGCACGCCGACGACGGACGAGACATTCACGATCGAACCGAAGCCGCCGACCATCATCTGCTTGCTGCAGGCCTGGGTCAGGGCGATCGCGCCGGTGACGTTGACGTCGAGCATGCGCGAGATCTCGCGCGGCTTCATCATCGTCAGCAGGCCCTCGTTGGCGATGCCCGCGCAGTTCACCAGATAGCCGACCCGGCCGAAGCGTTCGCGCACGCTGCGCATGAAGTCCGCCAGCTGCGCGGGATCGGCGATGTCCACCGACTGCCAGTAGACCCGGCCCTCGCTGCGCGCGATCAGGGCCTCGATGGCCTCGCTGCTCTTGCGGCTGAAGGTCGCGACCCGGTAGCCCTCGTCGGCCAGGCGCTCGCAGATGCTGAAGCCCAACCCCTTGCTGCCGCCACTGACCACGGCGACCTTGTTCATGTCCTGCGTCATCGTTCCTGCTCCCTGTGCGAATCCATTCCCGTCGCGACGCTCATGCGTCCTGCGCCAGCTCGACCGGGGCCCTGCCCGTGGCCGGCGCCGCATCGCTGGTCGCGCGACGGATCTTCTTGAACCTCGAACCCACGAAATCCGCTTCGCGGACGATCGTCACGTGCCCCGGCACCTTGAACGGCGCCAGCTGCGCGCCGCATTCGGCCAGGATCCTGCGCTTGAAAGTGGCCGGGTCTTCTTCATGCTCCAGCACGAACTCGGCCCAGATCATCTGCCCGACGATGGGGCTGCGCTTCTGGCGCACCACGACGTCGCGCACGTTGTCGAGCGTGAGCAGGAAGCTCTCGATCTCCACCGGGAACACCTTCTCGCCGGCGACGTTGATGATCTCCGACTCGCGTCCGAGGATCTGGACATACTCGCCCTCGGTCTCGACGCGGTCGCCGGTGTCGTACCAGCCTTCCGCATCGAACGGGCTCGGTGCGTTGAGATAGCCCAGCATCGCCTGCGCACTGCGGATCCACAGCCGCCCGTCGCGCACCTGCACCTCGAAGCCCTCGCCGCCGATCTGCATCCAGCGCGAGGATGAATCCTTCGACCGCGTCGAGAGGATGCCCAGCTCCGACAAGCCGTAGGTCTGCTTGAGCGTCACCGACGGCAGCTCGCGGTGCAGCGTCGCCAGCGTCGAATTCGGCATGACCTCGGTACCGTAGGTGATGACCTTGAGCGAGGACAGGTCGTGCTGCCGGTGCATGCCCGACATCATCAGCATCGTGAGGAACGAGGGCGTGGTCGGCAGCAGCTCGACGCCATGGCGCTCGACGCAGTTGCAGATGTCCTTGGCCTGGCGCGAACCGCAGGTCACCACCGTGCCGCCGTTGAAGATCACCGAGAACAAGGTGTTGAGGCCGCCGATGTGGTCCAGCTTGAGGAACAGCAGGGTGCGGAAGCCGCCGCGCACCGCGTCCTTGAACTTGCCGACCATGCGCGCGTGCTCCAGCAGCACTGCCTTGCCCTTGCCGGTACTGCCGGAGGTGAAGATCACCAGCCCGGCGCGCCCCGCTTCGATCAGTGGCGCCTGCAGCGGATGCGGCTCGGGGTCGCCGAGGCGCGTGGCACGCGTGGTCTGTGGCGTGATCGGGCCTTCGGCCGGCGTCTCGATCAGCCAGCCAGCGCGCACTGTGTCCAGGCGTTCGCCGAACAGCGCACGGTCGTCTTCGACCAGCGGCGTGACGATGCAGCCGGTGTCGAGCAAGGCCTGCAGCAGGGCCAGCGTGTCGACGTGGTAATCGCCGACCAGACCGACGCTGTCGCCACCGACCAGACCCCATTCGCGAAGGATCGCCCGCCAGCGCACGATCCTTTCGACGAACTGCGCATAGGTCACGGCCCCGTCGTCGCCGACGGCCATCTCGCGATCGCCGAACTGGCGGAAGCGCGCTTCGATCCAGCCCATCCCTGTCATTTCATGCTCCTTGCATACGACTTGCATACGACTTCCATGCGGCGACCGCGGATGCGCGGTCGCCGCTGGCTTCATCAGATCCCGGCACCGGCCGGAACCGGGGCGCCTTCACCCGAGGCAGGCCCCGTCGGAACCGCTTCGGGTACGCCGCGCGGGCCTTCCTGCACGTACGGCAGTTTGGCAGCCCTGTATTGCGGCCTGTCGATCAGGCCGGGCACCTGGTCGTGCAGCAGCTTGTAGGTCTCTTCCGCGTTGCCGAGGTTGATCAGCACGTCCGGGAAGAAACCGCCCATGTCGAAATCCTGGGTCAGTTCGATCTCGACCTTCCCGTCCACGGCCGGCTTGATCTTCCAGCGGTTGTGGATGTGCGAGATGCGGATGCAGCAGTCGTTGAGCGGTGCCTTCTGCGCGGCGGCCATCACGTCGATGGTGACGTCGCCGGTCTTCGGATCCTGCCGGGTCATCGACTTGATCGCGTACTCGCGGTTCTTGAACACCGGCGGCAGCAACTCCAGCGTCCACAGCACCGAGTCGCCCTGGGCGGTGTGCGAATACGGTTCGATCACCTTCAGATCGATGCAGACCGGAATCCACTTCTTGCAGTTGTCCAGGCTGTGGTTCTCCAGCATCAGCGACGCGGCGACCTGGGTCTGCGTGTACGGGCCGCGGGTGACGCCCTTGTAGACCTTGTTGAAGGTGCCGGATTCCTTGTAGGAGTAGACCTGCACGCCGTTGCGGTCGATTTCCAGCTCCCACTGGTCCGAGCCCGAGGCCGTCCATGCGGTGATCGCGACGAACGACAGCACGATGACCGCCGCCGAACCGAACAGCATGAACCTGGCGATGCCCTTGAGGGACAGCTTCCTGATCAGCGCCTTCATCACGCACCCTCCACGATGAAATCGTACCGGGCACGACGCAGGTCATCGCGATCCAGCAGCTTCGGCAGCTGGTCGTGCAGGAACTTGTAGGTTTCCTCGGCGCCGCCGAGGTTCAGGAGGAAATCCGGGAACATGCCGCCCATGTCAATGTTCTGGATGAACTCGACTTCGACCTTGCCCTTGCCGACCGGCGTGTAGCGCCAGCGGTTCTGGAACTGGGTCAGGCGGATGGTGCCGGGATTGCGCGGCGCGCTGTTCGGCGCGGCCATCACGTCGACCGTGACCGTCTTCGTCTTCGGGTCCTGATGCACGTGCGAGCGGATCAGGCTCTCGCGCGGCAGGAAAGGCTCGGGCAGTTCGAGCTTCCACAGCACGGTGTCCGTCATCGTCTCGTTGCTCCACGGCTCGATCACCTGGACGGCCATGCAGCCCGGGATGTTCTGCTTGCACATTTCAGGCGTGGAATTCTCGATCAGGCCGGCGACCAGCTGGTTGAGCGTGAAGTCGCCCTGCATCACCGCGCGGTACTGCTTGTTGTAGGCGCCCGGTTCCTTCAGCGACCACACCTTCACGCCGTTGCGTTCGAACTCCAGCTCCCACTCGTTGGATCCGGACATCCGCCACAGCACGTTGCCCGCGAAGATCGCGATCACCGACACGACGCCGACATAGGCCGCGAACCGCAGCAACCTGCGGATCCTCGACGGCTTGGCGGCGACTGTTTCTTCCTTCGACATGTACCCCTCCTGCTTGACTGATTCGATGACTGTTTGGCGGTTCAGTGCGCAACCGCCAGGTGCCGCGACAGCCGCCGGGCAAAGCCCAGCAGCGTCAAGGTCGGTGTCCCGCGCATGGCGTCGGGGATGATCGAGCCGTCGCAGACGTAGAGTCCGCGCAGGCGTGTCTCGAGATTCGTGTCGACGTGGTCGCCGATGCGCACCAGCCCGCCGACGCGACCGGCCACGGTGAGACCGAAGTTCACGACGCGCGTGGCGCCGGCCTCGACGAGGATGCGCCGCGCCTCGCGCTCGCCGGTCGCCAGCCGCGCGCGATCCTGGTCGGAGAAGTCCTTGTGCAGCGTGCCCTTGTCGGTGAAACCGCCACCGAAGCCGTCCTTGACCTTCACGCCGATGCCGATCGAGCGCGGATAGGACAGCAGGCGATCGAGCTTGAACTTGCCGACCATCATCAGCTTGTAGAGGAAGCGCGAGACATTGGCGTCGCCAAGCTCCACGCCGTCCTCGATCTCGCAACCCATCGTACCCACGAAGTTGTTGCGCGCTTCCAGGCCCGGCACCAGGCCGTACAGCGCGTAGCCCGGATTGCAGTAGAAGCCGCGATCGCCGACATCGGACAGGCCGCTGGCGCGCAGCAGGCCCGGCGTCGCCAGTTCACCGGCAGCCATCACGACCCGGTTGGCGCGCACGGTGACTTCGCGTCCCTTGCCGAAACCGGTCTTGTGGACATAGCGCACGCCCGTGACCCGGCCGCCTTCGCTCACCACGTCGCGGACCAGTGCGCGGCGCACGACCTGCACGCCCCTGGATTCGGCCTCGTCGAGCAGTGACTTGGCCTTCCACAGCGCGCCGTAGGTATAGCCGCGATCGACGATCTTCGCCGGGTCGATCAGCATCTCGTGCTTGCGCCAGTCCAGGCCGAGGGATAAGGCGGCATCGCGCAGGCGGACCGACTGCTCGCCCAGCATCTCGTCGGGCAAATGCCCGATCGGCAGTTCGGCGCGGAGCGTCTCGAGCTCCGGCGCCAGGTCCACGCCGAGCGCACGGAAGGCATCCAGCGGCGGCTGGTTGACCACGCCGAAGTACATCGCGCTGGACCCGCCGGCGGCGAGGACGCGCAGCGTCGACAGACCCTTGCCGACCTTCACCTCGTCGGCCATCGACATCATGCCGAACAGCGATTCGGCGGGCGGCGGATCGCCGCCGCGCTCGAGCACCAGCACACGGGCGCCCTGCCCTGCCAGCTGGCGGGCGATCTCGGCACCGCAGGTACCGGAGCCGACGACGATCACATCATGTTCTTGTCCGTGTTCCATGGCTTCCGCTCAGAATTGGTACAGCACACGCAGGACGGCGTTGTTCTTGCCGCGATAGATCGACAGCGGGTTCCTGTCGTCGCCCACGTCCAGGTAGAACAGATCGAGGTTGATGCTCAGGCGGTCGTTCCACTTGTACGACGTGAACAGCGAATGCTGCAGGGCATCGTAGGGACGGCTCATGACGGACAGCAGATTGACGGTGAAGGTCTCGTTGGCGAAGACGTTGTTCCAGCCGAACACCAGCGAGGCAGCATTCCTCGGCGTCCCGACGATGCGGTCGTCCCAGTCGCGGACATGGCTGTTCGTGGCTTCCAGGCTGACCGTGTGCTGGCCGCCCTTGCCCAGCGCGTACTCGGCGCGCAGCGAGGCGTCGAGCTGGTCGCGTTCGACCACCGACAGCGTCGAGGTCGTGAACGCACGCGGATGCTTCCACGCCAGTTCACCGGAGAAGATCCAGTCGCCGCTGGCGTAGTTGAAGGTGCCGCCGACCATCTCGTAGCGCTGCTTCACGCGCTGGAACCACGGCTGGCCGCCGGCCTCCACGCCACCCAGGGCGTAGGCGATGTCGTTGTCGACCAGGTGCGCGGCCATCAGCGCGATGTCGCTGCGTCCGAAGGTGCGCTTCCAGCGCAGGCCATACTCACCGCGATCGACGTCGCCGCCGCGGATGTCCGCACCGGGGAACGGCTCCACGAAATACGCCGTGCCGCTTTCGGGATATTCGTTGTACTGCGCATCGGGCACGTAGAACAGGCTCCAGTCGCCGGAGGCCGCGAAGCGGTCCACGGTGACCATGAACTGGCCGATGCGCGCTTCCTCCAGCGGGATGAAGAACAGTTCCGATAGATTGCGCGGGCTGATCACATCGGTGATCGCGCCGGCGTCGGACTCGCCCCAGATCAGGATCTGCTTGCCGGCCTTGACGCTGACGCTGCCCCGGCTGAACTGCACGAAGGCCTCGCGGGTGACCGACGCCGGGTAGACGCTGCGGTCGCGCGCCTCCGCCTTGTGGTCGTTGGCCCAGTGCGCGATCAACTTGCTGTCCAGGCGCAGGTAGAAATCGGACAGGAAGTGCTTCTCGTACTCCACGCGCAGCGAGCTGCGGTTGTTCACGATCTCGTTCGGCGAATGGATGCCCACGGCCAGCTCGTGCATCAGCGTCGACTTCAGGGGCGAAGTCGTCGTGGTCTGCGCGTGTGCCGTGGCCTCGCCATTCTCCGGCTGTGCGCCGGCGTCCGGTGCCTCGGCCGGCCCGTCCATGACGAAGTCGTCCATCGAACCGGCGTCGTCAGACACGACCTCGGGCTCGACAGGCGTCGCGACCGGCGGTTGCGCAGGCGACGGATCGGCCTGCCCCGTCTTGCCGGACGGCGCCGACGGGTCCTGGGCATGCACCACCTTCGTGGAACACGCCAGGCACGCCATCGAGACTGCCAGCGCCGTGAGGCGCAAGCCTCCGCGGCGCGGCATGAACGCTTCGATCATTTCCAGGCCTTCCGGATCTCGGCGAGGTAGCGTTCGCGGAACGCCTGGTCGGTCAGCATGCGCTGGGTGAGCAGGTCGTCGGGCACGTTCCAGTCGAACACGATCGATTCGCGATCGATGGTCGACACGCGCTTGGTCTGCAGGTTGTTCATCATCACCTGGCGCGGCATCCAGTGGCTGTCGATCAGCTCCAGGTTGCGGATGGTGCGTTCCTTGAACATGCGCCCGTCGTGATTGAAGTACTGCTCCTTCAGCAGCACGTGGCGCTCGCGGTCGATCCAGGTCACCACGCGGCCGTACTTGGACTTGCGTGCGCGCTCGGCGGTCGGCGTCCATTCGAGCACCCAGGTCGGGCGATTGGTCGGTCCGGTCTTCTCGTGTACGCGGACGCTCTCCTCGCGCAGGATCTTGTAGGTATAGTCGTTGAGCTTCCGGTAATCCAGGTCTTCGATGTAGAACTCGGAGCCGAAGAAGCTGCCGCTGTCCTCGCTCTCGGCATTGGAAATGATCCGCTTCACCTTGCCCAGCGCGGACAGGTAGATCCAGGCGGCGTTGTCCTTGCGGACGTCGTAGTACTCGTAGTTCAGCGTGCCGATGCCCTTGTCGCGGGCCGGCTCGAGGATGATCGCGGCGGAGCGGATGTCGTCGCCATAGAACTTCAGCACGTTCTCGACGACCGACGCACGCGGCTTCTCGGCGCAGCGCACGCCTTCGCCGTTCTGGGCGTAGCGGCAGGTGCTGAGCCGGAACTTCACCACCAGCGTCTTGTGCGACTTGCGCAGGACGTGGTCGAACTTCTCGGCCACCTGGCGCGGCGACACGCCACTGGCCCGGACCTCGCCGCTGCCGGACAGCAGGGCGACAGCCATCGTCAGCGCCGCGACGGACGCGAACGCGACATGCTTCAAGCGGAACACACTACCCATTGCAAACCTCGTGTGGTTGGGCGTCGACAGGAAGGTCGACAGGACAGACTGGGAACTGGCGGGATAGCTGGCGGGAGACGATGCGGCCTCATGCGTCATCAGGCGGCGACCGGCTCGGCGTCCACCGCGGCATCGCCTTCGAAGCGCAGCTGGAACAACTGGATCAGCGCGGGCAGCAGCAGCAGCTCGCAGGCGAGGCCGGCGAAGATGGCGAGCGAGCCGAACAGGCCGACGTTCGCGTTGCCCACGCTGGCGGACAGCATGAGGATCGCGAGGCCGAGGCCGAGGATCAGGCTGCTGTAGGTGACGGCCTGGCCGACCTTGGCGATGGTGTCGCGCAGGGCACGCGTGACATCGCCATCGATCGACACTTCACTGCGGTAGTAGGTCATGAAGTGGATCGTGTCGTCGACCGCGATACCGACGATGATCGGTGCGATCAGCACCGTGGTGAAATCCAGCGGAATGCCGAGCAGTCCCATGAGACCGAAGGACAGCATCGAGGGCACGGCATTGGCGACGATGGCGATGAGACCGGCCTTGAACGAACCGAACATCAGCAGCAGCACGACGCTGATCGTCGCGATCGCCATGCCGAAGCTCGTCAGCGAGGTCCAGGACAGGTAGTCGGAGCCCTTCATGATGAGACTGAACATGCCGGTGATGCTGGCCTTCGCGTCCGGATAGGTCGTCTTGAGGTCCGCGATGGCGATATCGATATCGCGGGACATGTCGTCGAAGACCCGCGTGTACTCGTAGGAGCCGGCATTGCGCATGTACACGGTGATGTGCGCGCGGTCGTAGTCGTCCGAGACCATGCGGCGGCGCTCGGTCGCGTTCGAGTTGTCGAACATGAACAGCGTCTGCCCGACCAGGTCGCGGGTCTCCGGGATCTTGTACATCTCCCGGCGTTCCTCGTTGAGGGTCTGATACGACTTGCGCACCACATCGACAAGCGAGGCCGTGCGGATCACGTACTTGCCGTACTTGCGTTCGAGGGTCGCCTGCAGGGTCTCGATGCGCTTGAGCGCGACCGGATCGTGGAAGGCGAATTCCTCGCCCAGATCGATGTAGATGACCATCGACTGCGAGCCGATCATCTCCTTGTCCGCGATCCGGAAGTTCTCGCGGATCGAAGCGTCCTCGGGATACTGCGCCACCGGGTCGGTGTCGACCTTGACCTGGGTCGCGCCGTAGAAGCACAGCCCCAGCACGACCGTGGACACGGCGAGGATCGGCGTGCGCGCCCGTGTCACGAACGGCAGCACGTGGACCAGCAGGCGCTGCATCATGGCGCCGAAGTCCGGCAGGTAGCGGCGCAGCGACAGCACCGACGGCTTCGCGTCGGTGGGCTGCGCCTTCGCCGGCCACCACAGGTCCAGCATCAGCGGCAGGACATAGATGGTGATGACGAACGCGAGCGTGACGCCGGCGGCGGTCATGACGCCGAAGACCTTGATCGGTGCGATCGGGGTCATCAGCACCGACATCATGCCCAGGCCGGTGGTCAGCATCGTCAGCAGGCAGGCCACCGCCGCCGCGCGGTACGAATGACGCAACGCCGTGGCGTGGTCTTCACCCTGGTTGCGGTAGTAGACGTAGCCCGACAGCATGTGGATGGTATCGGCGATGCCGATGACCAGGATCATCACCACGGTGAGGATCAGGAATGCGGTGACCGTGTAGCCGAGCCAGCCGACGAAACCGAGGGTCCACACGCAGGTCACCACGACCACCGTCAGCGGCCACAGCACGCCGGCCGGCGAACGGAACAGGAACCACAGCACGACGACCATCATCGCCAGCATGCCGAGGTAGAGCACGCCCATTTCCTCGAGCACCTTCATGTCGTGCTCGGTCGCGGCGGCATTGCCGACCGGCAGGTACTCGAAGTGCTTCGCGAACTCGGGCTTGTTCAGCGTGACCTGGACTTCGCGCATGAAGTCGTAGTACTCGGCCAGGTCGGTCGACTTGAACTGCACGGTCTCGGTCGCGGCGGTGTCGGTCTCGTCGAAGGTCATCGAGATGTCTTCGATCGACGCCGGTGCCGGCGCCGCGCCGGCGTCGCCCGCATCGCCTGCCGGCGCATCGACCGGCACGGTGCCGAAGTTGGTCTCGACCACGATCGCGCCGTACTCGCCGTCGGCGGAGTAGTACAGGCGCGGGAAAGTTTCCTGGGTGTCGGCGAGCTTGCGCAGCTCGGACAGCTGGCCGGCGTCGGTCGGAATGGTCTTGCCGACGAGGTGGCGGGAGATCAGCGCGTCGCCCTCGGCCTTCAGCACCGGCGCGTTGTCGATGCCGGTGACCTTGACGATGCGCTGCAGCGGCGAGGTCTGGCCGTCGGCCACGGCCAGGCGCCGGTCCAGCAGGTCGTCGCGGATCGCGGCGGCGGTGCGCAGCGACTGTTCGGAGAAGACGTTGCCGTCCTTCGCGCGATAGATGATGTAGAGGTTGTCCTCGCTGCCGAACTGGGTGCGGAAGGCATTCAGCGAGACGAGCGTGGGATCGTCCTTCTCGAACCATCCTTCGATGGTCATGTCGAACTTGACCTTGCCCAGCCCCATCACCGCGAACGCGGTGATCGCGATGAACAGCAGCCAGACGAGGTACTTGTGCTTCAGCACGCTGTCCGGCACCGACGCGAAGTAGTCCGACATCGCATCCGAGGTGCGCTTGAGCGTGTTCGACAGGAATTTCATGCGACCGTTGACCTCGTATTCCGTTGCTTGGCGTGCTTGCGTGCGTGCGTTCCGAGCGCCTTCGGGGTGCGCGGGGCACACCGGGGCTCATCCGCCGTGGTCCGTGACCACGGCGGTCGTTCCTGTTGCAGTGGCGAGGACTAGGCCGCGCCGGCGGTGGCGGGTACCTGCTTGCGTCCGCGCTTGCCGTTCTTCGCCTTGCCCTCGGCGCCCAGCGTGCGGGCGATGACGGACACGCCCTCGTGCGCCAGCACCTCGAAGTGGGTCGCGTCCACGTCGTGGATCTGGAAGCCGCCCTTCACGTGGCCGCTCCAGCCGTAGTCCCTCGGCGCACCCGGATAGCCGCGCGTGGCCCGGAACAGCACCACGTCGACATTGGCATCCACCTCCGAGGGCCGGTAGTCGCGGCAGACCCGTTCGCTGGCCCCGGCGGCATCGAAGGTCGCGACGAACTGGCGCTCGGGAACCTCCAGGCCGGCCTCGGCGACGATGCGGTGGAGATGCTTCGCGCGCTCGCCCTCGGGAATCGCGGCAAGCGTCTTCGCATCGATCGTCGCGCTGCCGCCGATCGAGGACACGAAGTGGTTGAACACCTCCGCCATCTCGACGTCGGCGTCCTTGCCCTCGATCGCCGGGCTGAGGGTATCGAGCAGTGCGAGTTCGACCTTCTCCCCCGCCTGCGACAGCTGGCGCGCCATCTCGAAGGCGACGATGCCGCCGTTCGAGTAGCCGAGCAGGCGGTACGGACCTTCGGCCCGCACTTCACGCAGGGCGCGGAGGTTGAACGCGGCGATGTCTTCCACGCTTGCGTGCGGTTCGGTGCTGCCATCGAGGCCCACCGCTTCCAGGCAGTACAGCGGCTGCTCGCCGCCGAGCGCCTGCGCCAGCGGCTGCAGCGACAGCGCGCCACCGCCGGCACCGGGCACGGCGAAGATCGGCGACTGGCTGCCCTTCGTCTGCAGCGGCACCAGGATGTCGACCGGCTGCACGGCATGGTTCGGCGCCACGCGCACTTCGCCCGCTGCCTTCACGGCGCCCGGTTCCGGCGCGTCGGGTGCGACGACGATCGCGTCGAGCTGTTCGGCATGCACCTCGCCGAGGTACATCGCCAGGGAACCGATCTCGGGGTTCTTGAACAGCACGCTCGGCGAGAGGTTCGTTTCCAGCAGCGCATCGGTGCGGATGATGAGATCGGCGATCGCCATGGAATCCAGGCCCAGCTGGATGAAGTCCTGGTCGATCGCGACCTGTTCGATCGCCACGCCCATGCGCAGCGCGGTTTCCTGGCGCAGGAAGAGTTCGATCTTCGCGGTGGGCGACAGCGAGCGTGCGCCCGCCGGGACATGGGCCGGATCGGCCGGCACGTAGAAGTGCCACTGGCGTTCGACCGGCCCCTGTGCCGTCGCGCCGGTGTCTGCCGCGGCCGCGTGCGGCTGCATCTGCACCGCTTCCGGGACGCGGATCGTCGCCACGCCGGTCGCCTGGCGGTCAGCGGTCGCCTGCACGTCGATCCAGTAGCGGTCGCGCGCGAACGGATAGCCCGGCAATCCAGCCTTGGCCACGCCGGTGCCGCGCCACAGGCCCGCCCACGGGATGTTCGCGCCGTTGACCCAGAGCATGCCGATCGGTTTCCAGTCGCCGCTGGCCTTGCTGCGCATCAGCTGGCCTTCGGACATCTCCGCGGTGATCAGCGATGCGATGGACTGCTTGTCCGCTGCTTCGAAACGGCCGCGGAAGATGCCCCGCCCTTCCAGGCCGAGCTTCTCGCGCACGCCGGCGCGCTCGACCACTTCGAGCTTCTCGCGCAGTTCACTCACCGATGCGGCGGAAATCGCGAGGCGTTCGGTCATGGCTTCGCGACCGCACTGCGAGGTGCAGGCCAGGCTCGCCAGCGACGCACCCTCGCCCGCGTTCGCGAGGAAATCGATGTGCCTGCGCACAGAATCGAGCAGGCGCTCGCTCGACTTCGCCGACAGCAGGAACAGCTGCTTGGCACGGTCCTCGGCGGCCGCCGGCTTCCGCGACAGGTATTCCTCGATCAGGATGTGGAGGTTCGAGCCGCTGTCGGCGAAGGAATTGATGCCGGCGAGCACCGGAACGCCCTCACCGTCGCGGATCTCGTCGAGGACGATGTCGTGATCGGCGATGTACAGCGGGTGTTTCTGGCTGGCCACGTCCATGAAGGTGTTGACCTTGCCGACCGAGATCGTCCTCGGGATGCGGCCGTGGTGCATCGACATCGCCAGCTTGATGACGTTCGCGATTCCGCTGACCGACTCGACGTTGCCGATGTTGGCCTTGAGGCTGCCCAGCGCGACGCGCTTGCCGTCGATGCCGGCGTTGGCGAAGGCACCCTTGACGCCCTCGTACTCGAAGGAATCGGCCCACTTCGTGGCGTAACCGTCGACTTCGATATAGCGCACGCTCGATGCCGGCACGCCGGCGCGCTCGTAGCACTCGGACAGCACGCGCGAGATCGCCTCGTGCTTCACTTCGGAGATGTTGCGTGCCGCGCCGCGATAGGTCTGGTGGACGCCGCGCACGATGGCGTAGATCCGGTCGTTGTCGCGCTCGGCATCGGACAGCCGCTTGAACACGACCGCTGCGACGCCTTCGCCGCGGGTGAAGCCGTTCGCGTCATCGTCGAAGACGCGGCTGCTGCCGTCGGCGGAGAGCACCCCGTACTGCGACGAGGCGATGTAGTCGCCCTCGAACAGGTTCAGCGAGACCGCGCCGGCGATGGCGATGTCGCTCTCGCCGTCCAGCAGCGAGTGGAAGGCGCGGTTGATCGCGACCGCCGACGAGGCGCAGTTGACGTTGTAGGACTCGCTCGGGCCGCACAGGTCGAAGACGAACGAAATGCGGTTCGACAGGTAATAGGACGGGCTGGACGAGCTGAACAGCGGGCCCTTGGTGAAGTCCTTGTTGTTCAGCTGGCGCAGGTGGTGCTCGTACTCGGAGTACTCGTAGCCGACGAACACGCCGGTCCGGCTGCCGGCCAGCGACTTCATGTCGATGCCCGCGTCTTCCACGGCGCGATAGGTTTCCTGCAGCAGCAGGCGCTGCTGCGGATCCATGCTCGCGGCTTCTTCGGCGGGAATGGCGAAGAAACCGGCATCGAAGCGATCGACGTCGTCGATCAGCGCGCCCCAGCGTGCGATGGTCTTGCCCGGCTCGACCTTCTCGGCATAGTGCTGCTGCCAGTCCCAGCGCTCCGCCGGGATCTCGCGCATGCTGTCGCGGCCATCGACCAGGTTGCTCCAGAAGGCGCGATGATCCGGCGCATCCGGCAGGCGACAGCTGATGCCGACGATCGCGACCGCATCGCGGCGGCGCGCGCCACCGTTGCCGCCGTCCGCCACGGCGATGCCGAAATGGCGCAGCAGTTCACCGGCATGGTCCAGCACCAGGCGGTCGACGATGTCGTGCATCGACGCATAGCCACCGCCGGGCAGTTCGATGCCGTAGCGATCGCGGATGAACGACAGCGTCGCCTGGTGCAGGCTGGAGGGATGGGGACCCTGCGTCGGCGCGAACGACGCCTGTGCAGCGGGCGCGGCGATGGCAGCAGCCTGCATCGGCGCGACGGCCGGAGACGGCGCCTGGGCACCGCCGGACTCGGCGGCCTTCTCGCCGAGCAGCCCTTCCAGCAGGACCGCCAGCGAGCGCACGGTGTCGACGTTCGAGAACTGGGCCGGCGTCAGCGTGACGTCGAATTCCTTCTCGATGTTCTCCATCAGCTCCATGACGATCAGCGAGTTGATGCCGAAGGTCTCGAAATTGGCGTCGATGTCCACCTGGTCGGCAGGCACCTTCAGGGTGAGTTCGATCAGGCGGATGACTTCGGACAGGATGTCCTCGGCGGTATACGTCTTCATGTCAGGCACCCCTTCCCTGGGCGTTGTTCAGATCGGCGAGAATCAGCGCCTTCAGGCGCTCGACCACGGCGGCCGGGTCGGACTGACGCGCGGCACTGGCCGGCGCCTGCGCTGCGACAGGGGCTGCAGCCTGCGTCGGTGCCGTCGCAGGGGCCGCGACAGCAGCTTCGCTGGCGGACACGGGTTCGGGTTCGAGGAAGAAGCCGTGCTCGAGCATGATGCCGATGCTCTTCTTGGTGGCTTCCACCACGGCGCGACCGTCTTCTTCCGTGTGCGCGGTGGTCAGGAAGCAGTTGCCGGACGTCGAGGTTTCGATGCCGTGGACCTTCATCAGCACGAAGAACAGTTCGCGGGTCAGGCCGAACGGGTCGTCCTCGACCTGGATGCGGAACAGCGAGCTGAAGTACTCGACGAAGAACGGCACGCGCTTTTCGATGAAGAACGCGTTGAGTTCGTTCGACATCCATTCGGTCAGGCGATTGATGCGTCCCAGCTCGCAGGGCGACGTCATGTGGTCGTAGTGGTCCGGATCGCCGCTGATCCGCTGCATCTCGCGACAGATCGCCAGTGCCGCGGCGACCTTGAGCGTGTTCTGGGTGTGTGTGCCGGCCATCATCGTGCGCTTGAGGCTGGGCATCGAGTCGTCGTCGAAGCGCCAGGTGCCGCCGTCGACGTAATCCATGTACTTGGCCAGGCCGCCGATCACGCCGGTGGGCATGCCGCCGCCCACGACCTTGCCGTAGGTCGCGATGTCGGGCTTGACGCCGTAGAAGCTCTGCACGCCCTTCGGGCCGGCGCGGAACCCGGTGATCATCTCGTCGAAGATCAGCACGATGTCCTTTTCGAGGGTGAGCCGGCGGATCTCGCGCACGAACTCCTTCGGCTGCCGCGAGGGGAAGCGCGACTGGATCGGTTCGATCAGCACGCAGGCGATCTCGTCGGCGCGCTTCTGGATGATGTCCAGCGCCGCCATGTCGCCGTAGTCGAAGATGATCAGCTGGTCGGCGAATTCCTGGAGCATGCCCAGGCCGGCCGACATGCTGCCGCCCTTGCGATCGCGGAAGGCCAGCACCGCGTCGGAGAGGCCATGGTAGGAGCCATCGAAGATCACGATCTTCTTGCGACCGGTGGCGGCGCGCGCGATGCGCACCGACCACATCAGCGATTCCGTGCCGGACTGCGCGAAGACCATGCGCTCGTGCCCGGTCAGCTCGCAGAACAGGCGCGCGACCTCGAAGAGATCCTCGCTGTAGGCCACCAGCGGATAGCCGCGTGCCATGCGCTCGGTCAGCGCCTGCTTCATGAACTCGGGCTGGTGACCGAACAGGTTGACGCCGTTGTCGCCGGCGAGGTCGATGTACTTGTTGCCGTCGACATCCCAGATGTAGGCGCCGTCGGCGTGGTCGTAGGTCAGCTGGAACTGCACGGACTTGAGCGACTTCTTCAGGCCGGCGGTCTTGCGCTGGTCGACGAAGTAGGCCTGGTGCTTCAGGGCGTTGCCCTTCGACTTCGGTACGCGCCGGGCATATTGCTCGGTCAGTTCCGCGATGTAGGCCACATGCGAGGGCTGCAGCTTCAACTCGTGCAGCGACTGCAGCTTCGCCGGCGCCGGCTCGCCCGTCGCGGCATCACCCTCCACTTCCTCGACGGCACGCAGGCGGTCGCGCAGCGCGGACACCACGGCGCCCTTCTCTTCCTCGCTCAGCATCCCGAAATCGCGCAGCGCCGACTGCTTGTCGACCTTCTTCGCGAGGATGCCTTCCAGCACGTCTTCCACTGAAGCTGACATGTTCGTTGTCCTTAAAGAATCTGTTCCAGGATGGCTTCGAAATCGCGCTCGGACGCCTTGCCGGCGCCGTCGCCGATCTGCGATGCATCGTCGTTTCCGGCCGTGTCCGTGCGGTCGCCGCCCTTGCTGCGCGCACCGGCTTCCGCCGTGGCGAGGTACTGCTCCAGCAAGGCCGCGAAATCGCCTGCGCTGTCCGCGGTGGGCTCCGCAAGCGCGATGCCGGCCGATGCATTGCCCATGTGCAGGCCATGCAGGCCGAGACACTGACGGCCATCGCCGTCGTAGAGGTCGATGTCCAGACGGACCTCGACATCGTCGCGCCGGCTTCCGCGCGAACGACGGATCCAGACGTGGCATTCCTCGGGCAGCGTCGCATGCACCACGAGCGCGTCGAGCGCGGACGGCAGCGTGTCGTGCGTGCGCGCCGCGCCATCAGCGTTCACGAACAGCGCCGCGAGTTGCAGCACCATGTCCAGACGCTCGGGTTCGAGCAGGCAGCCTTCGGTCGCGCGCGTCGGCCGATGGATCGCGGCGTACAGGTGATCCGCGTTGCGGCGGACATCGCCCTGCACGCGCAGCTGGTCACCGCGTGCTGGCGTCTGTACGGCCAGCGCCGCGACCAGGGCTTCGGACGACAGCCTGTATTTGCCGACGATGGCGCGCAACTGCTGCAGGTCGATGCGGGAGGCCGCTTCGGGCACGTCGAACGACAGGCGGCCGGTGCAGGACAGGCCCGCACCTTCGTCGCGCACCTCGAATTCGCAGGCTGCGCCCGTACCCCGCACGAGGGTCTTGAGTTCGGAGCTGGCATGCACCGCGCCGTCGGCATCCTGACGACGGCTCCAGCGGATGCGATCGAGCCTGCACGGCCGTGCGCCGGCCGCTGCATCCACGCGGCCTTCGAGCGCCAGCGACGCAGCGACTCGACCGATTTCGAGGCTGGCGGCAGGCGGCAGGGTCCTGCCGTGGTCGAGCAGCAGCAGATCGGCGGCCGACAGGCGCGTCGCGAACGACAGGCCGGCGAGTGAGGACGCGTTCTCGTGGACCAGCGGGTGCAGCCGTGCCGTACCGGTACCGGTGACCTTCTTCTTGCTGGTATCGATCCAGTAGCGCTCGCGCGCGAACGGATACGTCGGCAGGCTGAGGCGTCGCGGCACGAAGCCGTCCGCAGCGGTCTTCCACGTGGCGGCGAAGTCGATCTCGCCGCCATCGACCCAGGCGCGGGCGAGCGTGGCGTAATCGCGGGACGCGATCGCCGCAGCCAGGTCGCCGGCAGAGCCGCCGTCGGCGACCACGCTCAAGCCCTGGTCGTTGCGGCGCACGCGCTGCACGCGGCCATGGAACACGCGCCCGGCGTCCGCAGCGCCGGCCAGCCAGCCCAGCAGCAGGCCGCGCAGGTCGTTCGCACTGTCGGCGACGACCGCGAGGCGTTCGTCCATGGCGTCGCGGCCGACCTGCAGCGTGTAGGCGAGATCGGCGAATTCAGCATCCGCGAACTCGATGGCCGACGCCCTGCGCTCGATGTGCGTCGCCAGCGACTGCGCGTAGGCGCGCAGGCGATCAAGGTTGCGCGCCGACAGCAGGACCGGGCGCGGGCCGGAAGGTGCAGCGGCTCGCGTGGCAGGCAGGTATTCCTCCACCACCACGTGCGCGTTCGCGCCGCCCCAACCGAACGAACTGACGCCGGCACGACGCGGCAGCGTATGGCCCTGCGCGTCGCGCGGCGATGGCCAGTCGACGGTTTCATGCGCGATGAAGAACGGCGTGCCGTCGAGATCGATGTACGGATTCAGGGTCTCGAAATGCAGCAGCGCCGGGATCTGCCGGTGACGGATCGCGAGCAGCGCCTTGAGCAGGCCGGCCATGCCCGCCACCGGCTCGAGATGGCCGATGTTGGTCTTGACCGAGCTCAGGCCGCAATGCGGCTCCGCCGGCGCCGCGCGGCCGTGCTTGCGGTACAGGTCGGAGAAGGATTTCTTGAGCGCCTGGATCTCGATGGGATCGCCCAGGCTGGTGCCGGTGCCGTGGCATTCGATGTAGCCGACGGTCGCCGGATCCACGTCGCCCTTGTCGTAGGCCTCGAACAGCAGTTCGGCCTGCGCCTTCGGGTTGGGCGCGGTCAGCATGGTCACCCGGCCGCCGTGGTTCTCGGCGGTGGCGCGGATCACGGCGTGGATCGGGTTGCCGTCGCGCTGCGCGTCGGCGAGCTTCTTGATGAAGATCGCGCCGACGCCTTCGCCGCGCACGTAGCCGTTGGCGTCCTTGTCGAAGGTCTTGCACTTGCCGTCGACGCTGAGCATGCCGGCGGAACTGAGCGAGATGTGCGCCACCGGCGTGAGCATGACCTGCACGCCGCCGATGATCGCCATGTCGCTGCTGCCGGTGTGGATCGACTCGATCGCGCGATGCAGCGCCACCAGCGAACTCGAGCAGGCGGTGTCGATCGGCGCGCTGGGTCCGCGCAGGTTCAGCAGGAAGGAGATGCGGTTGGCGAGGATGGAATGCGAATTGCCCGAAGCGGAGAAACCGTCGAGCGTGGACGCGTTCTCGGCCAGCACGTCGATGTAGTCCTTGGCCGAGACGCCGACGAACAGACCAGTGCGCGTACCCGACAGATCCGAAACGCGATGACCGGAATCCTCGATCGCATGCCACACGGTTTCGATGAGCAGGCGCTGCTGCGGATCCATCATCTCCGCTTCGCGCGGCGTGATGCCGAAGAACAGCGGATCGAACTTGTCGACCTCGCGCATGAAGCCGCCCCAGCGCGAGTTCGACTTGTTGGCTTCCTTCACCGGGTTGCCGTCGTACTCCTCCCAGATCCAGCGGTCGCGCGGGATCTCGGTGACCAGGTTGCGGGCGTCGCGCAGATGCTCCCAGAAGGTTTCCAGGTTCTCGGACTGCGGCATCACGCCGGCCATGCCGACGATCGCGATCGGCTCGTCCAGGAAGCGGCGGTCGCGGGAGAAGTCCCCGCCTCCGACCGCCGACGCGTGCACGGCCGGCAGGGCCGCACCGCGCGCCCCCTCGTTCCAGCCCTTGTCGATGCCGGTGGCCAGTACGGCGCCCGGCGCGGGCGCGACCTCGTCCGAAGCCGGCTTCGATGCCGTGGCAGCGGCCGGCGCGACCTTGGTCGGTGCGCTGCTGCCGGCATGCGCGGCAGACACCGCATCGGAGTGTTCGGCGACGAGCACGTCGGAGATCGCGTTGATCGACGGATACTCGAAGAACAGCACCGGGTTGATGTCCAGGCCGTAGCGTTCGTTGATCGCGTTGGCGAAGGTGGTCAGGCCGATGGAGTCGAAGCCGAGGTCGAGCAGGATCGCGTCGAGCGACAGCTCGTCAGCACCCAGCTTGAGCATGTCCATGACGATCGCGGACAGCGTCTTCACCACCTGGGACCGCAGTTCGCCCGTCGCGCCTGCGACCACCGTCTCCGTGGACGCGGCCTGCGCCTCGATCGCCGCGACGGGCTTCTTCACCAGGCCCCAGGCCAGTTCGATCTTGTCGCGCTGGCCCTGCAGTACCGCGATCTGGGCTTCCGACGTGCGCAGACCGGACGAGAAGGCCGCGAGGCCGACCTGCGTCTGCAGCGGCAGGATGCCGAGTGTGCGGCGGAAGAACAGTTCGGTCTGCTCGTCCAGGCGCATGCCGCCTTCGGCCCACAGCGACCAGTTGATGCTGAGCGTGCGGCCATGGCGCTGGCCGTTGGCACGCTGCCGTTCGCGCTGCTCGGCGAAGGCGTCCATGTAATGGTTCGCGTACGCGTAGTCGCATTGGCCGGCATTGCCGCCGATCGCGGCAAGCGAGCTGAACAGCACGAAGAAATCGAGGTCGTCCTCGCGCGTGGCCGCGTCGAGATGCACGCTGCCGTAGACCTTGGGCGCGAAGACATCGTTCATCTCGCCGACGGTCTTCTTGCGCAGGTAGGAGTCGCGCAGCGTGCCGGCGGCATGGATGATGCCGTCGATGCGGCCGAAGGCCTCGCGCGCGGCGGCGACCGCCTGCGATGTGCCCGCCTCGCTGCCGATGTCGGCGGCCACGTACAGTGGCTCCGCACCGAGCGCGCGCAGGCCATCGAGGCGTTCGCGCAGGGCATCGGACAGTGGCGAACGGCCGACCAGCACCAGCTTCGCCTTGCAGCTGCGCGCCAGGTGCTCGGCGAAGACCATGCCGAGTCCGCCGGCGCCACCGGTGATCAGGTAGACGCCGCCTTCCTTGAAGACGACCTCGTGCCCGGCCGTATCGGACGGTGCGGAGGCCAGCGGCTGCAGGCCGCGGACTTCGCGACCCTGGGCACCGTGGCGCACGACGATGTCGTCCTGCAGCGCGGGATCGAATTCGGCGAGCAGCGCGTCCATGGCGACATCAGCCGACAGGCCGCGTAGTTCGACAGCCTTCGCATCGCACTTCGGATGTTCCAGGCGCAGCGTGCGCACGAAACCGGCGATGGCCTCGTGATGCGGCGCAGCGGCATCGTCCGCCACGGACCATGCGTAGGCGATACGGGTGCGACGCGATGCGCCCTTGCGTTCGACCATCGCGCGGGCGACGTGCAGGAAGGCGAGCACGCCGCGATCGAGCGCGTCGCGCAGCGCATCGGCGGTCAGTGCATCAGCGGTTCCGGCCGCATCCGGCGCGTTCCATGCGAACGCGATGTCTTCCGGATCGATCCCCCGCTCTTCCAGCACCTCGAACAGGCGGGCGGCCTGCGCGGGATCGCGCGGATCGATGCGCAGGCAGTCATCGGACGACGCATCGAACGCATTGCCGGGCATCACCAGCACGGTCGACACGCCACGCGCACGGGCGCGGGCCGCACGCACGTCGTCGTTGTCGAACAGCAGCAGATGGCGTGGCGCATGGGCCGTCGCCAGCGGCATCCCGAGCGGCGCGGGTTTCCAGGCGCGGACGTAACGCAGTTCCTCGAAGGCCTCTTCGCTGTCGGCGGACCGTCCGCCGGCGGCCGCAGGCACGGCCTGCGGCGACTTGTCGTGCACCGATGTCAGCGGCACGCCCACGGCATCGCGGATGCGCGCGAGCACACGACCGGTCTCGTCGGTGATCGTGACGTGCTCGCGCGACACGCCGCCCTGGCTGCGCTGCTCGCTCTTGACCACGTGGCTGTAGCACTGGCCCGCGAGCGGATGCAGGATCTCCACTTCGCCGATCGAATACGGCACCTTCATTTCGCCGGCCGCGTCGCCGAGCTGGCCGGCCACGCCGGCCTGCATCGACGCGTCGAGGATGCAGGGATGGAAGACGAAGGCGTCGAAGTCGGCCATGCGCACGTCGGGCAGGCGCAGCACGCCAAGGACGGCGTCGCCGTCGCGATGCACTTCCTGCAGCAGCTGGAAGCTGTCGCCATAGGCCATGCCGACGGTTTCGAACAGCGGATAGGCGGTCGCGCGATCGAGGACCTTGCGGCTGCGCGCGAGGATCCCGGCGACATCAAGCTGCGCATCCGAGGGGTGGCCAGTCGTGGATTCGCCCGAGAAGACCAGCTTGCCCTGCGCGAACAGACGGCGCTTGCCTTCGGCATCCTCGCCGAAGACTTCGAACATCACGTCGCCTGACACCGGGCGCAGTTCGACGACAGCCTCGGTGACGGCCTCGCCTTCCGCGCTGAGCGGGCTGATCCAGGTGATGTTGCGGATCTTGCGCACGGAGCGACCGGTGGCGAGTTCACCGGCGATGCGCGCCATTTCCAGGTAGGCCGTGCCCGGCAGCGTGGGCACGCCGGACACGCGGTGATCGGCGAGCACGAAGTCGCCGGCGCGGAAGGATTTGCGGAACAGCTGGCGCTGGAAGGTGGATTCGTTGCTGTCGAGGAGCGGATGCAGCCCGGGCCGCGCGCCCATGGCGACCGTTGTCCCGACAGCCGGCGCGATCCAGTGCCGCTTGTCCGCGAAGGGATAGGTCGGCAGCGAAATCCTGCGGCCGACGGAGAGGAAGCCGCGGCAATCGGACAGCAGGCCGTCGATCCAGATCTGTGCGAGCCTGCGGGGATCGCGGCTCTGCGCGAGGATCGCGATGAACTGCGCCTTCTCGTCGCGGCCGAGCAGGCGCGTCACGCCATCGGCGTTCTTCGCGTTGCCGACCAGCACGGCGGCATCGGCACGACCTTCGATGAACGCGGACAAGCCCGCGATCAGCCCCCGGACGCTCGCGGCGACCACGGCCATCCGATGTTCGAAGGAGCGGCGGCCTTCCTGCAGGGTGAACGCGATGTCGGCAGGGTCGCGCTGCGAATCCCGCTGCAGATCGGCGCGCAGGCGGCGTGCCATCTCGCGCAGCTGTTCCTCGGTGCGTGCCGAGAGCGGAAACACGAAGTCGCCTTCGTGCGTGCCGGCCTGCGCGGGCACCGCATCGAAGGATTCGACCATCACATGCGCATTCGCGCCGCCGGCACCGAAGGAACTGATGCCCGCGCGCAGCGGCAGGGTGCGGCCATCGACGACCTTCGCGGACCAGGGCGCCAGCGCCTGCTGGACCACGAACGGCGTGTCGGCGAAGTCGATGTGCGGGTTGGGCCGGGCCGAATGCAGCGACGGCACCAGATGACGATGATGGATCTGCAGCAGGGCCTTGGTCACGCCGACCACGCCGGCAGCGGCTTCCAGATGGCCGATGTTGGTCTTGACCGATCCGATCGGACAGCTGCCCATCGGCACGGCATCGCGCTCGAAGGCGGACACGAGGCCGGCGATTTCGATCGGATCGCCCAGTTCGGTACCGGTACCATGCGCTTCGATGTAGCCGATGCTGCGGGCATCGACGCCCGACTTCGCGAAGGCCGCGGCGACCAGGTCGCCCTGTGCCTTCGGATTGGGCACCGTATAACCGCTGGTGCGGCCGCCATGGTTGACCATCGTGCCGCGGATCAGGCCGTAGATCTGGTCGCGATCCTCGATCGCGCGCGACAGCGGCTTCAGATACAGCGCGCCGACGCCCTCGCCCGCGACATAGCCGTTCGCGCCTTCGCCGAACGCGCGGCACAGGCCATCGGGCGACAGTGCCCCACCGGCATGGTTGATGTCGAACTTGTGCTGGTGCACGTCGAGGTTGACGCCGCCGACGATCGCGCTGGAGCAGTCGCCGTTGCGGATCGCCTCGCAGGCCAGGTGCAGCGCGGTCAGACTGGACGAACACGCGGTGTCGACCGTGAGGCTCGGCCCGCTGAAGTTCATCCAGTACGACACGCGGTTGGAGATGCTCCAGAGGAAGGAATTCGGGTTGAGGTCGCGACCCGCCGGCTTCTGCTCCGCGCCCACCATCTGGTACATCGCCCAGACCGCGCCGACGAACACGCCCACATCGCGACTGGCCGGATCCTGCGCCAGCATGTCGGGGTGGTAGCCCGCGTCTTCCAGGGTTTCCCAGGCCACTTCGAGGAACAGGCGTTCCTGCGGATCCAGCACCTCGGCCTCACGCGGCGAGATGTTGAAGAACAGCGAATCGAAACGGTCGATGCCGTCGATGAAGCCACCGCGGTAGCTGCGCGTGAACGGGTGCTTGAGACGCTTGTCCAGGCGTTCCTGCGGCAGCTCGGTGATGCAGTCGCGGCCATCGCGCAGCAGTTGCCAGAATTCCACCACGCCATGCGCACCGGGATAGCGCCCGCCGATGCCCACCACCGCGATTTCCTCGTCCTGTCGCGCGCGGCGCGCGGCCGGCTCGGCGTTCATCGACATCGACACGCTCTCCCTCGTCCGGACATGGTCCTGCGTGCGCGCAGGCAGCGCAGCCTCGTTGGCGATGCTGTTTGCAGGATTGGCTGTGATGCCGGTTGCAGTGCTGGTTGCTGCCTGGGCAGCGGCCGTCTCCAGCAGCGGTGCGGACGCTTGCACGGACGCGGCAGCGGTTGCATGACTGCGATGCCAGCGTGACAGCGCATAGGCCGCATGCAGGTCGCCCACGGACGGCATGCCGGCTTCGGGTGCGATCTCGGGGATGTCACGCAGTTCGCGCACGGCGCGGATCAGTCGTGCAACCAGTTCATCCACCTGCGCCTGCTCCAGACCGACCGGCAGGGCCAGACGCACGAGCGCATTCAGGCGCGTGCCCGTCTGCATGCCGACGCTGTGCGCGCCGGCGCGGATGCCTGTCGCGAGATACAGCCATGCCACGAAGGACGGCACCGGATGCGACAAGGTCGCGAAAGCCGGCATCGCACCGACATCGACCAGGACGCAGTGACCGCCCGCCGGCGCATGCACGGGCACGCCTTCGGCGCGCAGCGCTTCCCACAGCATGCGCACCGATTCCATGCGACGGCGGCAGCGGCTTTCAAGCGGCCCGGTCTGGCGCAGCGCGAGGCCGACCAGGCGGCGCTCGATCACGTCGAGGCCGCCACCGTCCTCGTCGAGGGTTCGCTGGAAGCGTTCGGCAAGTGCGGCATCGTCGGTCGCGATGATGCCGCCGCGGTTGACGCAGAAATCCTTGCACAGGCTGGCATAGACCACGTCACCGAGCGCGAGCGTGTCCCGAACGACATCCCAGGTCTTTCGACCGGCATATTCGGCACGCTGATCGATCAGCTGCAGCGCGTTCTCGACCACGCGCGTCGCATCGATCACCAGCGGGATCCGATGCGGCGCAAGCAATGCACGCACCGCGCGCAGGTGTTCGTTCGATACCGGCAGGCCGCCAGCGGCGTTGTCGGCGACTTCGATGCAGACGAACGCGATGCCCGAGGCGTCCTGCGCCAGCGCGGCGCGCAGCACGTCGAGGTCGACACCGGCGCGATCCGGCGCATCGACGCCCGCAAGCAGGGCCGGATGCGGCATCTCGACCGGCTCGAAGCCCTTGTCGAACTGGTGGTACAGGCCGGTCGGGAACAGCAGGTTCTGCGGCACCCGGCCGCGACGCGGCCAGGCCTTGCACAGCACGTGCTCGGCGCTTCGTCCCGAATCGGTCAGCACGACGTGGCGGAACGGAAAGACCTCGGCGATCGCCGCCGACACGTCCAGCGGACGCTGCAACTGCGCACGCAGATGGGCCATCAGCGAGGCCAGCGCAGGCGAATCCAGCTGCGCCCAGGAGTCCGTCTTCAGGTCGTGATCGACGTCGGACGAGGACAGGTTCATCGGATTGAAGCCCGCGGCCTCGAGCGCGTGCAGTCGAGGTGCATCGGCATGCGCCGGCGTGTGCGTCGGCGCAGGTGCCGACGCCGGTGCTGTGGATGCCGAAACGTCGGCAACGGCCGTCGTCGACGGCGTCGCATGATGTTCCGCGTCCGACGTCTGCCGATCCGGATCGGCGATCATCATGATGAGATCGAGGACGTTGTCCGCGGCCGAGTCGTCGGCGGGACGACACAGGTAGATCGTGCGGTTCTCCGGACGGAACTTGTTCTTGAACTGCAGGTTGCCTTCGTCGTTGAAGATGCCCTGGCTGTGCAGCGCATCGAGCACGGCATCGACCGACGGATCCGCGTTCGCCGACGTTTCCAGGCGCACGCCGTAGGTGCCGCCGAGGCTGAGCAGGTCGCAACCTTCGCTCACCAGGGTGTCGATGATCCGCACGATCGCGAATTCGAGCCCGCCGAGCGGCATCTCGCGCGGATAGAACTCCAGGTCCATCAGATAGCCGTTCAGTTCGCCGGACATCCTCGACACGAGGATCACGTTCTGCAGCACCCCGTCGAGCCGGGTGAGGAAGATCCTGTGCTGCGGATGCAACGAACCGGCGAGGATCTCCTCGCGGACGATGTGGATGAGCGGGTTGACCATCGGCCGCGCTTCGCACCAGCGATCGATGATCGCCGCGATCTCGCGATCGACCGCGGCATCGCTGCCGCAGGCGTATTCGTGCGTGTCGCAGGCGCCAGCTTTCTCGAACTTCCCGACCTGGTAGCGCAACCGGCGCATCGCGCCGCCTTCCAGGCTGAAGGACTTGAGGTCGTTGATGCGTTGCAGGACGCCGAACGGCGTCGACGAAAACGAAACCCCGGCGATGTCGGTCACCGGGGTATCCGTGAAGAAGTTCAGCTGCAGGCCATGGCGACGACAGTGCGCCAGCAGTTCCTCCGCCAGTTCGGCGAAGCAGGAGGCCGGGCCGGTGTAGGCGTAGACCAGGATCGCATTCGCAGAGCGGCCATAGTTGAAATAGGCGCGCCTGGCGCTGCCGACGAAGAGATTCGGCGCGATGTTGCGCGTGCCGCGCGAGACGCAGCCTTCGTTCTTGTACTGGTCGTACAGCGCGGACAACGTGTCCTGCAGGCCGGGGTGCAAGCCGACATCGCGCTCCAGCAGCAGCAGCGGCGTTGCGGCAGGCGCAATCCGGGCGTTCGCCGCGACGGGCGATGTCGCTTGTGGCGGATGCGATGGCGACTGCGATACGGATTCGGATGTCGTGGAGGCACGCATCGATGCAGCCGGCTTCTGCACCACTGTCACCGGTGTCAGCGGCGTATCGACTGCCGGCGGAGGCGCTGCGGGCAGGTCAGCGGCCTGTGTGCCGAACAGACGCATCAGCGTGCCGGCATGCCGCTGCACCAGCCATCCTGCCAGCGCATCCACATTGAAGTTCTCGAACAGCAAGGTCTTCGGCAGTGCGCCGAAATCGGATTCGAGTCGCTTGATGATCTTCAGGACCCGGAACGAATCGATCCCGAGTTCGCCGAATGCCGTCGTGCCATCGAAATCCATCGTGAGCGCGGGTTGCGCATCGACGAACAAAGCCTTGAGGTACGTCTCAGTCCTTTCCTGCAATCCTGCATCCGCCTGCATTACCTTTTTCCTTGATCTTCCATGACGGCGAGCCGCCGTTTCCCTGCACGAACACGATCCTCGAGCCACTCCGGGCACGCATGCACGTCCACAGATCTACGGACACGCATGCTTCGAGAGGACAACGCCATCCAGTTCCCGACCGGATCGGAAACGGAATCGAATCCCGCGATGGGACACATGACATGGCACACACGACGACATACCCGCCTGCAATTACGGCGAGACACTGAATCGTGAGTGAAGACGTCCGTCCTTGGCGCATGGAACGCCCATGCCGATGAAATCCCGCTTCCTGTGCGAAGTGATCGCGCTCCCTGTTCCTTGGTGCCGGGTCAGGTTAACAACGGCTTGCGAAGACCGTCAACAACACGCCGACGACCGGAATTGAAATCGAATGCATGCAACGACACTGGACGAACGCAACACATGTTCCATCTCGCCTCGTGTGTCAACACATTGTCACCATGCATACCTTACACGCCATCCTTGTCGTCGATATGACAGCGGCCAATGTCCATGCCGATGCGCAGTCGCGACGGACGGACATCGACACGTCGCATCGAAACTGTCGCACCCGGGCGCTCATATGAATACAGTCGCCTCGAACCGACCCGCTCGAACTGGTACAGTGCGCGTCGCTCATTCGCAGGGATTCGATGATGGCAGCGCCAGGAACGGTGTTCATGTTCTCGGGCCAGGGCTCGCAGTACTTCCAGATGGGCCGGGAGCTCTACGACACGCATGCCCGATTCCGGTCAACCGTCCGTCGGCTCGATGCGATCGCGCACGCCATGCTTGGACGATCGCCCATCGAAGAGGCGCATCGCGGCGACAAGTCGCAGAACTTCGATCGTCTTCGGTATACGCACCCGGCGATCTTCATCATCGAGCATGCACTCGCGGAATGTCTCGTGGCCGACGACATTGTCCCGGACATGACGCTCGGTGCGAGCCTGGGCACGTTCGCCGCGGCCAGCATCGCCGGCTTCATCGATCCCGAACAGGCGCTGCACACGATCGTCGCGCAGGCCGATGCGGTCGAATCCAGCTGCGAACGCGGCGGCATGACCGCGATCGTCGACGACCCCGCGTTGTTCGACGCGCCCTTCCTGCGCGAGCACACGACCTTGTCCGCCATCAATTTCGAGCGCCACTTCGTGGTCTCGGCCGCGCCCGCCGTGCTGGACTCCGTCGAAGCCGAACTTCGTGCACGCGGCGTGGTGCACCAGCGCCTGGCCGTGCAGTACGCGTTCCATTCGCCGTGGATCGATCCTGCGCGCGACGATGTCGAAGCCTTGCTCGGCACCCTGCCCGTGGCCGATGGCCGCATCCCGATGGCCTGCTGCGCCACTGCGGACGTGCATCGCAAGGCCTTCGACCCGGGTCACCTGTGGAATGTGGTCCGCAAGCCGATCCGTTTTTCGGACGCGATCGCGCGGCTCGAACGCGAGGGCGCATGGCGCTACATCGATGTCGGGCCATCCGGAACGCTCGCGACGTTCGCGAAGTACGCCATGCCTTCGGGATCGGCATCGACCACCGCGTCGATCCTCACCCCGTTCGGCCGCGACATGAAGAACTACGAAGCATTGACCGGACGCCCGGTGGTCTGAATCAGCGCAACGCACAGGCATGACGCCGCACGCAGGCAAGGACATGACGTCACTGAACCCACTCGACATCGTCAACGAAGCGATCCGGAAAGCAGGCGGAACGCCTGCGCCCGCACAAACCCGTGCAACCACACCCGAGGCGCAGGCGCGGACGCAAGCGGACGCCATCCGCTTCGACCCTGCCCTGCTGATCGACCCGTCGCTGCCAGCATCGATCGAAGCCTTTCGTCGCGATGGCCTGCTGCAGCATCTGCGCCGCTACAGCGCGCACCAGCATGTCCGCAATGCGATGCATCGATTGCAGGACGATGCCTGGCTACGATGCTGGGAACGGGCGCTGGCAACACTGAACGGACGTCGCGTCGCCATGCACGGCAGCGGGCTTGGACTGCTCGCGCTTCGCGCGCTCGAACTCGGCGCGCAGCACGTGCGTTGCATCGAACCATCCGCACAGACCGCACGCATCGCGGCCGGTCTCTCGCACAAGCACCATCTCGCGGCCTGGCATGCCCGCCACGGCGAGTCGCTGCGGCAATGGGACGAGGCGACGCAACGCGCATCCTTCGATGACTTCAGCGCGGCGATCGAGATCGTCGTCGATGAGGACGACGCGCAGCACACCGGCGACCGCGACGCATTCGTCTACACCGATCTTGACCATACCCTTCTCGGCACCGGCCTCATGCCCGCACTGCGCGCCTTCCTCGCCGGACGCGATGCCGATGCCGATGCCGCGCCCATCCTGCTTCCGGCACGGGCCAGTGTGCATGCCATGGCCGTGCAGTGGTGCGATCCGGATCCGTCAACGGATCTCTCCGCACTGCGCGCAAGGCACTGGAGCGCCTACCCGCAAGCGTTCGACCTGCCCGCCTCGTGCTGGCGCGTGTTGACGCCGGCGACGCATATCGTCGACATCGACTTCGCGAACTTCACGCCTGAGGATCGAGCGATCGACCTGACGATCGTGGAAGACGGCATCGCCGACGCCATCGTCTTCTGGTATGACCTGGAACTCGGCGACACCGTGATCTCGACCGCGCCGGAAGCCGCCACCGGCAGGCTGCGTCCGGCGATGCAGTACATCGACCCGGTCGCCTGCCACGCAGGCGGTCGCCTGCCGCTACGGCTGCGACTGGACGATAAGCGCCTGAGCCTGCTGAGCGATCCGCCGCCGAGTCGATCGCGCGATGACACCCTGCCCGGCTGGCACGCATCGATGCTGGCCGATCGCGTGCGAGACAGCGCCTATCGCGCCGCGATCACGCGCGCCGTCTCCGAATGCCCGGATGCGCGGGTGCTCAATCCGGGCACGGGCTGCGGCACGCTGGCGCTGATGCTGCAGGGGGCCGGAGTCGTCGACGTGACCACGACGGGCCACGTGCCCGTTCTGGCGCGCGCTGGCGCCGACGTGATCGCCGCGAACGACACCCAGGGCGTGATCCGGCACATCGCGCGCGACCTGCGTCGCCTGTCGATTCCCGAGGACATGCCGGTCCGCGCCGACATGCTGGTGTTCGACCAGTTCGATTGCAGTCTGATCGGCGAAGGGATCCTGCATTACCTCGCGCATGCGCGGACCCACCTCCTCACGGACAGCGCAAAAGTCCTTCCGGCCTCCGCAGTACTGCGCGGCCAGTTGATCGAGCATCGCTTCGACCGCGTTCTCGGCATCGATGCGTCCCTGCTCAATCCGTTCCTGTACTCGCCGGGCTTCGTGAACATTGATGCCAGCCGGATCCCATGGTCGCCGCTAGGCGAGCCGTTTGAACTGTTCCGCTTCGACTTCGCGACGGCCGGCCCGGACCCGCAACGCGTGTGCATCGATGTCGAAACACGGGCGTCTGGCATCGCCAGCGCCATCCTGTTCTGGTTCGAACTCGATCTCGATGCAGACACGCGGTTGTCGAACGCGCCGGGCGCGCAGCCCCCAAGCCACTGGGGCCAGGGACTGCAATTCCTGCCCGAAGTCTCGGTCGATGCCGGCATGCGCATGCCCCTCGTCGCCGAGCACGACGGCAGCGCGCTGAAGTTCGGCTGGAATCCCGACACGCTCGACCGCAGCCGCCTGCTGCCCATGCCGCGCTTCGACCCGCGCACGGCGATGGCAGCCGCGGAACTGGAGCAGCGAACCCGCGAACTTCTGCAGCACTGCGCACAGATGACGGACGAGCGCGCGCGTGTCGCGGACATCGCGATGCGCATCGCGGTGGATCCCGGCGCGCATCGGGTCGATCCGGTCATCGCACAGCGCTTTCTTTCCCTGCTGATGGGGCACTGAGCGCGCCATGGTCCGGTCACCCGTCGACGGCGGCGATATCGATGTCTGGCTGACCCGTTACGACATGATCGAAGACGAGGCCTGGCTGGACCGCATGCGCCATCTGCTCGACGACGAGGAACGCGCGCAGGCGCATGTCTTCTACTTCGCCGACGACCGCAAACGCTACCTGGTCACGCGCGCGATGGTCCGCACCGTCCTATCACGCTACGTTCCGCTGCCGCCCGAGGCATGGCGCTTCAAGAAAAACACCTATGGCAGGCCGGCGATCGCCAGCGAGATCGTCGATGCATGGCCCGAGGCGCGCGGACTGGCCTTCAATCTGTCGCACACGCGCGGCCTCATCGCCCTGGCCATCGCGCGCGATCGCGAAGTCGGCGTGGATGTCGAACACCTGTCCGTGCGCAATGTCTCGCTCGGCATCGCACACCGGTTCTTCTCGATCGACGAGGTACGCGACCTGGCCGCCGTGCCCGATCACGCGCAGCAGGATCGCTTCTTCGAGTACTGGACCTTCAAGGAGTCGTACATCAAGGCGCGCGGCATGGGCCTGTCGCTGCCGCTGGACGGCTTCAGCTTCGAATTCCCGCAGCAGGACGCCGTGCGCATCCGCATCGATCCCGCCCTGGGAGACCAGGACGAGCGCTGGAGCTTCTGGCAATTCCGCCCGTCCGCCGAATACCTGCTAGCGCTCTGCGCCGAGCGTACAGGCGACAGGCTGCCGACCATCGCCCTGCGCACCTGCATACCGCTGTTCGACACGGGCGACATGACGCTGCCGCTGCTCAGGCGTTCGCATGCCGGATGATGCGGATTCCGCGCAGAATTCACATCGACAATGCTCGCTTCAGCGCAATTCGTCGTCCAGCGCGACCAGCCTGCGGGCCGCGATCGATCCTTCCTGCGGATAGCCGAAGGCATTGTTGACGTAGACCACGCCATCGATGGCGACCCTGCGGTTGATGTGGCTGTGCCCGTAGACGTGGAGGTCCGCGCCCAGCGCACGCAGCTGCTGCTCGATCCCGCTGCTCCCCAGCACCGGATCCAGACGCCGCATGGCCCGCGGCACGAAGAACGGGATCAGGTCGATCCTCGGCAGGAAGTGCGAAAAGGTCACGACCCGGCGCGCCGGCTGCGGCAGCATGTCGGGATTCATGCCCAGGAAATGCTCGGTCACCCGCTCGGGCCCGAACGTCTCCGGCCAGCGGCAGGCGCGATAATCCATCCACATCGCGCGGAGATCGTCGCAGGGCGAGCCGAAGGAATAGTCGTACCATCCCAGCAGCGGCACGACCAGACTGTCGCGATGCAGCCTGGGCTGCATCCATGCACCGGCGTCCGCAGCGATGGACAGCACTTCATCGAACTTGCGCAGCGAACAGTCGATGTCCGGATCGCGTCGTACCCACAGGTCGTGGTTGCCCGGCACGAACAGCACCTGGCGGAACTTCGCGACGAAACGCTGCAGGCACCAGGCCAGCAGGCGGCGATCCTCCGTGAGGTCGCCGGCGAGGATCAGCGTGTCGTCGCGGTAGTCCTCCGACGACAGCGCATCCACCCAGCGCGCATTGTCGGGATAGTCCACATGGATGTCGGACAGGGCGAACAGCCTCACGACGGCGGGCCCTCATGACCGGAAGCGGACATGGGCAACACGAACTTCGACCGCTCTTTCCCTGTCACGCGCCCGCCTCCTGCGAACATCATGTCGATTCATCCACGCGACATGATCACGGGCATCCCTGCGGCGGTCAACGGCTCCGCTTCGGCCACCGAAGTGGTTCGCGCGGGCGAAACCGATGCCCACATCGCCCACGCGCATCGTGCAACGCGCACGATGGGCTGGCTCGATGCACGAAGACCAGCGAGCGCGACTACGGAAATTCAATGGCTTGGCGTTGGCACGCATCTTGATGAATGGGCTGGCGAGCACTTCCGCTCCCGAACGCACACCAGGGTCCCCCGAATGAACAAGCTCACCTCCAGCCTCATGTCCGCGCTGCTGATCGCATCGAGCTCGCTGGCACTGACCGCCTGCAACTCGCAGGAATCCCCGGCCGAAGCCCAGGCGGATGTCGCCGAGGCCCAGGCAGATGGCCAGCAGGCTGTCGCCGAAGACGCAGCCGAAGCCGCCGTCGTCGCCGCCGAAGGCCGCGAAGACGTGGCGAAGTCCGACGATGCTGCCGAAGCCCGCGAAGCGCAGGCCGATGCGATCGAAGACAATGCCGACGCCCAGAAGGACGTGGCCGAAACCAAGGCCAAGGCTGACTACGATGTGGCCGTCCAGAAGTGCGATGCGCTGCCGTCGGCCCAGCAGTCGGCGTGCAAGGACCAGGCCGAAGCCACCTACGACGCCGCCAAGGCCAAGGCCGACATGAGCAAGGAACAGAAGGAAGGCGTCGCTGACCGCGTCCGTCAGTAAACCTTCACTGCGGGTCGAATTGCCGACCAGCATGAAATGAAACAGGGGCGCTGCACGATGCGGCGCCCCTGTTCCGTATCTGGAGATGGCATGGCAACCGCCTCGACGTCTCCGTGTGGCTGCAGGATGCCTTGGACTTCCTGACAGGCAATCATGGACTTGATTGACCTGCCAGACTGATCCTGTCCACGAAGATCTTCCTCGCAAGCATCGCCAGGTTCGCGTACTCATCATCCGACACGTGGAATGCAAGTCCAAGTCCATCCGGAAGCTCGAACAACGCCGCGACGCTTGGCGTGAAAGCGAAGAAAACGCGATCACGCCACAGCATCACTCGCTCGACACCGCCATAAGCGGATTGCGATTGATCATTCAGTTCGACGTAGTGCGAATCCATGCCGTTGCGCAGATCCTTATCGTCGTACTCGAACGCGTTCTGGCAAATGAGATAGGTGGTCGGATGAAGCGGGTCGTCGGCGAAAGTGATCTGCCAGCAATTCGCTTCGGTCGCCACGGAAACGACGGTCGGATGAAAATGCATGCCTGCTCCTGAACATGCCTGCGCCTGAAGCCGCAGGGCCTGTATCGACCCTGCCCGATGCTCAAGCGCCTTGCATGACCTGGAATGCCTCGACCTGGGGATGCGCCTCGCCCGGCTTGGGGAACTCACCACGCTTGTTGGGCCAGAGCAGCACAAGGACCGGGACATCGCCACCGGCCTGGCGCATGCCTTCGCCGAAATACTCATCGTAACTTTCGCGCGATGCGAGTCCGGCGACTTTCAAGGTGAATCCGCCTTGCAGGACATCCTGGATGAGATGCCCTTCCTCGAATTTGGATCCATCGCGTATCCGCGAAACGACGCTGCCGAGCACATCAACGGCGATTGCCGAAGACAGGCCGAAAATGGACACTTCCGGGTGATGCAAAGCACGCCACACCCCAGATGTATAGGTGAATTCGTACTGACCTTCGGTTTCCGGAGCGACGGAAATACAGTGCCAACCGGGCTCCGTCGACCCTGCATCATGAAGTTCCCGTCTAGTGCTCACCTGCGTCTCCATCTCCACTTCGGGCCGCGATTCTGCTTGCGGTAGTTCGGCTTGTTCGGCTTGTTCGAATCCCGGCGATTGCATACCCGGCAGAGCATCTGGACATTCACGGGACCATTGCCACCACCCCTGGAATCCGCACGGATGTGATCGAACTGCCAGTCCGTAATCGGCGGCGTTTCGCCACGCTTGCTCTTCTTGGGCGGCGTGAGGGTGCATTTGCAGCACTCACAGGTCGGGGCACCGAAGAATTCGCAATTCTCATCCTTCACATCGCGCTTTGTCTTCTTTCCGATCCTCGCCAGACCAAGCGGATCAAACCAGCCAAGCGGATCGCTGCCGACATATGCATAGGTATTCCATCCGCCGAGCAGGCCGATGGGATCGGATTCGGCATACCTGCCGGTTACTGCCTCGTAGTCGCGGAAATGATTGTAATGCAAGCCACTGCCGGCGTCGAACTGCTGCCCCGGGAAACGCAGACTGTAGGCGAACACGCCCTGCCCGTTCGGATTCTGGTTCGCGGCCGTGTCGCCGAACGGCGCGCTGTCCCAGTTCCAGACTTCGACATTGGTGGCGTTGACAATGGCGCGCGGGGTATCGAGGTGATCCGGGTGGACGAAGTACACCGCGACATCGCCCACGACCAGGCCACCGTGCGTGGCGGCAGTCGATGCAGGCACGAGCACCGCAACCGGCGTGTCGCCGATCCAGACATGCTCGGCGATCAGACTGCCTGCACTGTCGTATTCACCGAGCAGATGGTCGTCATCGTCGTAGACGTACTGGCGGTAGTTGCTGCCTGCACTGGACGAGGTCGGGCATGCGCCGCCCTGCAGCGCCACGCAGACGCGTTCGCCGATGGCGTTGTACGCATAGCGCGCGAGCACGGACGGGCCCTGCCGCACTTCGGCCATGCGGTTGCGGCCGTTGTAGACGAAGGTCTTGCCGTCGGCGCTGGCGGTATTGCCGGCCGCGTCGTATTGACGCGTGTTTGCGTCGATGGCAGAAAGACGATTGCTCGTGGTTTCGATCGTGTAAACGCTGGTCGCGGCGCCATCCGTCTGCTGCGTGCGGTTACCGGTAGCGTCGTAGGACCAGCGCAGAATCTGCGGGCCGTCGGCTGAAGTCAGGCGATCCTGGTCGTCGTAGCCGTAGGTCCAGTCGCCTTGCGCCGTGATGCGCCCCGCCGCGTCGTACTGCAACGCGACCGATCGCGACCCGCGCGTATGACCGGTGATGCGACCATCGAGGTCGAAGCTGCGCTGATAGCGACCTGCGGGCGTCGTCCAGCCGCTCGGGTCTTCGAACAGATGGTAGTCGACTTCGCTGACGATGACCTGGCCGTTGACCAGCAGTTCGCGGATGCGTCCGTCGCTGGCGTAACGGTAGGCCACGGTCGCACCGGAAGGCAGCTGCATTGCGCTGGGCAGGCCGTTTGCATAGGCCATGCCCATGGTCTTCCGGGCAGCGGCATTGTCGTCCGCGCCGAGTTGCTGGACCTTCGCAGTGACGCGACCCTGCGCATCGTAGACATAGCGCGTGCGGCCGCTGCCGTCGGACATCGTGGTCAGTCGACCCTTCGCACCGACGCCTCCGGCGACTTCGTCGTAGACGAAATCCAGGGTTTCGTCGGGATACACGATGCGCAACAGGCGATTGGCCGCATCGTAGCTGTAGTTCGCGACGACGCTGCGCGAATCCGTACGCTGCACGAGATTGCCCGATGCATCGTAGCGATGCTGCGCGGTGCCCGTGTCCGGACTGGCCAAGGTCAGCAGTTCGTTGAAGCCGTTGTAGGTGTACCCGGTCTTCAGGCCGCGGGGGTCGGTGACTTCGCGCAGGTTGTCCTGCGCGTCGTAGCGATACCCGACGCGACCGTCGAGAGGATCGATGCTCGCCTTCAGGCGATGCAGCGGGTCGTACTCGCTGCGTGCGGCCTGCGCATGGATCGGCGACTGCGTCGACGTTTCGTTGCCATGTGCGTCATGACCGAAACGTGTGATGTCATCCGGATCCGCACCCTTCAGTTCGGTCAACCGACCGAGCTGATTGATCGTGCGGCTCATCGTCTGCGCCAGGCGATCCTGCGGATCGAAACTGTCCTCCTTGACCCGGTCGCCCGCCGCATTGAGCGTGTAGACGATGCGGTTGCCCAGGGAATCGCTGATCCGGGTCAGGCGACCGGCATCGTCGTAGCCATAGCTCAGCGCACTGCCGTCCGGCAGCTGCATCCGCGTGAGGTTGCCGGCGCCGTCGTAGAGATAGATGGTGGTCTCGCCCGTGGGCTGGCCGACGGGCAGGACCGTCACCGTCCGCAACCGATCGCGCTCGTCGTAGCCGTAGAGGGTGGTCGTGCCGTTCGGGTCGATGCGGCTCAGCAGCTTGCCTGCAGCGTCGTACTGCGGATAACGCGTGACGAGGTTGCTGGGGTCGGTGACGCTGGCGAGATTGCCTGCGTCGTCGTAGGCGTAGCGTGTGACATCGACGACATCCGTGCGCGGACCATCCATGGTCAGCACCTGGCCGCGCGCATTGTAGGTGTAGCGCCACACGCGCGACTGCCCGTCGGCGGTGACCGTCTTCGTCTCGACCAGACCCTGGGCGTTGTAGGTGTAGTCGGTGACCATCGAACCGCTGGACGCCGCGGGCTCGTTGATGCGAGTCGGCAGGCGCCAGGTCGGGTGCCAGGTCGCCGAACGCGTCTGCGCTTCCGGAGCGCCGGAGGCCTGCGTCACCTGGGTCAGCAGGCGGCGCGCGTTGTAGCTGAAGGTGGTCAGGTTGCCGTTGTGGTCGCGCTCCCACGAAGGATCGCCGTTGCCGTTGAACTCCGACGTGCTGACGCTGCCCGCGCCGCAGCTCGAGCAGGGCTGGCTGGTCGAGGTGGCGTAGTTCGTGTCCTGGATCTGGCGGAACAGGAAGGTGCTGCTCGCGCCGTAGGGATCGGTCACGACGGTGCGCTTGTCGCCGAAGCTGAAGGTGTAGCGGTTCGCGCCGCCTGCGTACGCCGATTCGATCGCGCGGTTCTGGTAGTCGTAGCGCCAAGTGACGTAGCGGACGCCACGCTCGTCGGTGATGCCGGTCAGCAGCGACCCGCGCCCCGGCATCTCGTAGTGGTACTCGCGCGACAGGTTGCCCGGGTAATTGACCTTCACCAGGCTGCCGTACTCGCTGTACTCGTAGCTGTACACGCGATCCAGCGGATCGATCATGCGCACCATCTGCGTGGTGACCGGATCGTATTCGAAGCGCAGCGAACGGCCGGCATCGTCGGTCACGCGCACCAGCTGATCCGCGTCGTTGTATGCGAGCACCTGCTCGACGCCGGCGCGGTTGCGGATGCGCAGCAGCTTGCCTTCCTCGTCGTAGGTCTCGGTCTCGTCATCAATGTTGACGTAGACCCAGCCGGACGTCCTGCCGAGCAGGTCGGTCTGCCGTTCGAGGCGTTCGGGGACATCGACGGGCGCGACATAGGCGCCATTGCGATAGATGAACTGGAACAGCGCGCCATCGCCGCGCGCGACCAGCACCGCTTCGGGACGCTTCGCGGGGTCTGCATCCGGCGCGAGTTTCACGCGCGTGAGGTAGCGGTTGGTCCACTTGTGGCCGAGCACGCTGCCATTGGGCAGGTAGCTGCGATAGTTGCGCTCGAAGACCAGCGGGAACACGCCGGCACCGATGTAATCGGTCTCGGTCTGGTACTTGACGCCGGCGTCGACGCTGACGGGATTGCCTCGGCCCGGTCGGCCACCACCGAACCCGCCGCCGAAGCCCCCCCCTCCACCGCCCCCGAATCCGCCACCACCGAAGCATGGCGGGTTGTAGTTGCATATCGCGGCGTCGAGCGCACTGATCCCCAGCTCCGCCAATTCCTCCGGCGTCAGGTTCTCGATGCCGTTCATGACCATGCGGACCCAGTTCATGACCTCGATCGCGGTCATGATGATCTCGATGGTCCACAGCACCGCGCTGACGACGGCGATCGCCGGCAATGCGACCGGGCCGAGCACGGCGGCGACGGTGAGTCCCGCGAGCATGCGCGCGCCCCAGCGCGCGATGCGCCGGGTGAGGATCTTCATCATCTTCGAACGGCAGAGCAGTTCGAGCGAGACCGCCTTGGCGATGCAGCCGACGGTGATGGCGCCATTGAGGCCACCGTCGATGCGATAGAGGCCGGCGCCGGAGTCCGGATCGAGGATCACGTAACCCGCGCCGACCTGGCGGTTGTCCCTGTACTCGCGTTCGGGAACGATCGCGACCAGTCCGGCGGAGACGCTCTGCGCGATCTCGGACTCGGCATCCGCACTCAGCTGCAGCTTCGGCATGATCTCCGAGACATTGTCGCGGGTGATGATGTGGATCGGCACCCGCATTTCGTTCGCGCGCAGCAACATGCTGGTTGCCGACATGCCGTAGCCGGGCTGGCCGCTCAGCAGCAGGTCCCAGGTCAGGCTTTCGTTGAACGAGGCCTGCGCGCCGTACTGCACGATCATGAGGCGACGCTTCTCGGGGTCGCTGTTGGCGATGGCGATGTTGTCCGACTTGATGTCGGTCGACTGGCCGGAGAAGAAGCCGGTGCGCGGAAGACCGAAGAAGTACGTGACCTGCAGGGGGATCGCGAAGGCGCCCACGGACGGACGGCGCAGGAAGCTGCCGCCCCAGCCCTTGGCGCTGAGGTCGCCCTGCATGTCGCTCATGAACCAGTACTGCATGCCCGCGAGGTGCAGGCCCTGCGCGACCGGCAACGTCACCGTATCCGGCAGCGGCTCGATCAGTTCGCTCAGTTGTTCCCGCGTCACGCCACCGAGGTTCGGCGTGAAGCTGATCTGCGAACCGGCCGCGTATTCGTGCGGCTCGACGCCGAAACTGCCGCGGCCATGCGGATCGACGATGCCGGCGGTCCACATCTGCATGGTGCCCATGCTGGCGTAGCCGCCCGTGCCGACGATTTCGTCGCCGACCCGCAGCACCGGGCGCACGCTGAACGCCGACAGCGACAGGGTCGCGAGATTGCGCGCTGCATAGTCCAGCAGCGTGTCGCGCTGCGCCTGCGTCGCCGCTTCGTAGCCGACGTGGATCGAATGGCCCGCCAGGGCATGGGTGGGAATCCGCACGGTCATCGACGGGGATTCGAGCGCATAGTCCGTGCGCGTGTCGAAACGGTTGACGACGATGTGATTCTTGAGACGATCGGGCAATGTCTCCTGTGCCGTGCCACGCGCGACGACGCGATAAGGCAACGTCCCCGCAAGCACCTCATCGTTGAGCGGGATGATCGTCTGCGCGCCGAAGACATCGTCGGGCCTGGCGTCCGGCACGTTCGCCTCGATGTGCGCGGCGGCGCGATCGAGGTAGGCATCGAGCGAGGTCGAATAGTCGTTGAGATCCAGCCCGGTGATCGAACCATCGGTGCCGCGCACGGCATTGTCGACCACACGCTGCAACGCGGTCGCCGGGTTCCAGCCTGTCGCCTGCAGCAGCGACAGGGGCGCGCCGTAGGTATGCTGCTTGAAGCTGCCGTCCAGCGGCACCCAGGTGTCCGGCGTGCGTTCGATGGCGCCGCGGGAAGGAATGAAATCGACGTGCACTTCCAGCCACATGTGCTCGAAACGGATCGCGGAGATGCGTCCGCCCGAGGTCAGGTACTGCGCCGGGATGCCGCCCATCAGCATCAGGTCGAGCGCATCGTCGCCGGTGCGGGCGTTGCCCAGCCAGTTCTGCATCTGCGCGATCGGCACCTGCACGGTGCCGTAGACATAGCGCGTGCTGTAGCCGGAGGCGTTCAGCAGCGCGGCCAGCAGCACGTTGGTGTCGTACGCGTTGCCCTGGCGCGCGACCAGGGTCTGTTCCGCGCCGCGAAGTACGCCATAGGTCGGGGTGAAGCGGATGTTGTCGTGGACCCAGTTGTTGATCCGGATCGGGTTGCGTCCGAGCTGATCGGCCAGCGCCTGGATCCGCGGCGTGACTTCGGCGGGATTGCTGCTCAGCGCACGGGTGCCGACCGTGCCCTCGCCTGCGGCTGCGACGTCGGCGGTGGACGCCGCCTTCGCGGAGGCGGCCTCGGGAGTGACGGAAACGCGATCCAGCGCGTTGCGCGTCATCGCGGGGGCACGGTCGATCTTGCCGGTCACGACGCGGCGCACGCTCTCGGGATCGAGCGGCTTGAAGCGGCCGTTGAATTCCTGGTCCTTGATCGACTCGGCCAGCGAACGCGCCGCGCTCAGCATCGCTTCGGGCTGATTGCCGATGCGCGCGCCATGCAGGGCGTTCGCGCGCTCGCGGAATGCGACCATGCGCGCGACGATCTCGCGTTCGCCTTCGCCATGGAGGCTGCGCATCTCGTACGGCATGTCGTCGAGTTCTTCGCGCTTTTCCGCGCCGGGCGCGCCGAAGAGATACTCGATCGGACCGAGCGCGACGACCGCCTGGCCGAGCTCATCCGACAGCGCGATCAGTTCCTCGCGCGGCGCGTTGGCCGCATCGGCCGTCCGCAGGGCATGTGCGGCACGCGCGACGCGACCGAAGCGACGGGCGGCATCGGCCTCGCCCACGGTGGCGGTATCCAGCGTGGCGGGTGGCACCTCCACGGCTTCGGCGGGGCGCGCGGCGACCTGTCCGAATACCGGTTCGGGATGGGTGACACCGACCACCGCGACCAGTGCGGCCAGTGCGAGCGACAGTCCGAGATTGAATTGCTGCTTCATGCATTTCCCCATCGCAACCGTCCCCCGGGCGCGTGCCCGCGGGGACGGCCCAGCGTCATTGTTGCGTCGACTTGCGCTCGACGAAGGACAGATAGTTCGACAGTGCGAGACGCGTGGACGTCACGTCCACGGTGGTGACCTTGAGCAGCGAGTCGCGGGCCCGCAGGAGCACGCGGATCGCCAGGTCGTACTCGCGGGCTGCGACCTTGCCCCGCGCCATCTCGATGTCCTCGAGCACGCGCCTCAGCGCCTGGACCTCGTGGGCGCGGGTCGGCCGAAGCGCTTCGACCTCGGCGATCAGATCGATCACCAACCGCTCGCTCGACACCACTGCGACCGGCGTGCTCGCCTGCGCCTGCGGATTGTCGCCGACCACCGCGCCGATGCCTGCGGCCGCTTCGACCACGTAATCGCCATCGCGGTCCGGAGCGCGCAGCCAGGTGGTGAACGCCCGCTCCTGGGCCACGTCGAGGTCGAAGCGCCATGTCGCAGCATGTTCGTCGCGGCTCAGCGCATCGGGATACGTACCGAGGATCGACAGCGGCGATGCCGCGAAGACCCGCAGCCAGGCCGGAGTCGCACCGGCCTGGTTGAAGACCGTGGTCAGCACGCCGAAGGTCTGCCCTGCGGACAACCGTCCCTGCTCGCCCGACAGCGCGTAGGCCACCGCATCGCGCAGCGTGTCGCGCATGGGTTCCGGGGAGGTGGTGGTCTTGAGGGTTTCGACGAAATCGAAGCTCAGGGACACCGTGTGGCCGCGTCCGAAATCGCGCGTCAGCACGGCCGGATCACCGTTGTTGAAACGGCCATCGATGTGCGCACCCGCCAGCTGGAAGCGCACGGTCTTGTCGCGGATGTCGAACTGCGCGGTGTCGAAGACCGTGGTGTCGTCCACGTCGACCACGACCTGGCGCAGCGGCAGCTTGCCCTGGAACTTGACGCCCATCGCCGTGTGCAGCAGCTGGTTGCGCGAGTCGTGCACGCCGTCGACGATCAGGCCATCGCCACGGAACGTCGCCTCGATGACTTCGTCGGCGAGCACCTGGTCGAGCTTGAGCGAACCGCCCGAGACCCAGTAGGCGTCGAACTCGTCGCTGCGCATCAGGCGCATGAAGGTGTCGTAGTCCGTGGTGACGGTGTGCGATACGTCGATGGTGTCGAGCAGCGCTTCGATCTCGCGCTTGCGACGGGTCCAGCATTCCGGCGACTCCCCGGGAATGCAGGATGCGAGTGCCAGCAACCTGCCTTCGTGGTGCAGGTTCTGTCGCAGTCCGATACGCACGCTGCGTTCATTGAGCCGGAACGTGGTGCTGGCGAGCAGGCGTTCGCCGTCGCCGATGCGCAGCGACAGCGTCGCGACGTAATCGCCGGCTTGCGCCTGGGCAGTCAGCCATTCGCGGTCCATGTCCTGCCCGCCGCCCATCGCGATGGCGGCGGGTGCTTCCCAGCCCTGCAGCAGCAGGCCGTTCTCCGGGTCGAGCACGCGTACGATCAGCGTGCCGTTCGCGAGATCTGCGTTGCCGGTGTTGAGCGCCGCTGCATCGAGCGCGATCGGCGTGCCGATGTCCGCTTCGCGCGGAATCGCCGCGATGCTGCCGGAGACGCCGATCCCCGTATCCGCGGTCGATGCGACGAGATAAACGGTTTCGTCCGTGTCGTACACGCGTCCGGAGGCGTCCTGAAGCACCTGTACCACGCGATAGCTTCCGGGCGCGGCGTTCTGCAGGACCTGGTCGGCCGTGAACGTGCGCGTGACGCCATGCAACAGCATCCCGACGGTGTGGCCGCCGGTGTACTGCAGCTTGTCGGCGGCATCGTAGACGCGCACCATGACCAGCAGGTCGGACAGATTGACGTTGGCCGAACGGTTGACGACGGTCGACGTGATGCTGACACGGTCACTCGGGCTGTAGACCGCGCGATCGACCATCAGACGCGCATCCGCAGCCGCTTGCATGTTGGCCGGCAACACCACGAAGCCGGTACTGGCCTCGGCGGTGTTGAGCGTGCTGTTCAGCAACCGGGCGCGGACGCTGTAGCCCGCCGGCAGGATGCTGCCGACGTCGTAGGTGTCGGATACCGTCAGCGATTCGTTGGCGGGAATGGCGACCTCGCTCCTGTGTATCTCGTCGACGAGGATGCCGTTGGCGTCGAGGATCTCCAGCACCAGACTGCCATCGACCAGACGGTTGTGCGCATTGCGCAGCGTCGTCGTGATGCGCACGATCTCGTTGGCCGCGTACTCGGCCTTGTCCGTCGTGACCGACAGATCCACCAGATCGGTCACCACGACCTTGGGCACCTGCAGCGGCACGCGGTATTCGCCGGAAGTGAAGGAGTTCTGGAACGCGAGATAGCCGGAATCGATGGTCTGGCGCTCTTCGCCTAGCACGAGGTCCTTCAGCGGCGCGCCGAAATCGATCGACACGCCCTGCACGGTCACGTCGCGCAGGCTCCACACGTATTCGGTGCGGCCATCCGCATGCGGGATGGTCGCGCTCGGCGGCATCGTGAAGCCGGTGAGCGACTGGCCCGGCTGGCTGAACAGGTGCGCGTCGACGCTGATCGCGCCGCAGGTGACCGGAATCGAGTAGATCGCCGAGGACGAGTGGTCCCACAGCATCAGGCGCTGGCCGAACTTGTCGAAGGCCAGGTAATCGATGTCGGTCAGGCGCGGCACCGTGCGGCTGGTATCGACGAGCAGGCCGACGTGGCCGGTGCGCGAGACGATCTGCGCCAGCGTGTGCTCTTCGCCGTTCTGGCCGATCTTCGACCACTGCCAGGTGGCGATGTACAGGTTGTCGCTGCAGTCGGCGGTGATGTTCGGATAGCCGTCGCCTTCGAAGCTCGGGTTCTCGACGCCGTCGCCGCCTGCGTACAACTGGTACACCTTGCCGTCCGGTGTGACCTGCGCGACGAGGTTGTTGTCGTTCTGGACGTAGATGTTGTCCTTGCCGTCCACGGTGATGCCGCGCGGGCTGGGGAATCCGCTCGTGGCCACGGTGGTGATGGCGCCCTGCGGGGTGACCCGGATCAGGCGGTTGGGCGCAGCGACGAAGACATTGTCGGCGCTGTCGATCGACACGCCCGATGCCGATGCCATGTCGATGTTCGCGAAGATCGCGTACTGGCCGGAGGTGTCGGCCCGAGCGATGTCATAGCGACCCGCCGCATTGCGCTGCAGGAAATACAGGCGTTCCTGGCTGTCGATGGCGAGACCGAAGCGGACGTTGAGGCCGGTTGCGATCGTGGTGCGCACGCCGGCAGGCGTGACCTTGTGCAGTTCGGTCGCGGTGGTGAAATAGATGTTGCCGGCACGATCGGCGGTGATGCCCGACGGGAAGGAAATGTCGACCACCTTGCGCAGGCGCGCAAGCTCCACCCGGGACAGCGTGGTGAAATCGCCACCGCTCAGGCTCAGGCGCATGCTCGCGGTCTGGTCGCCCGGCGGCAGTTCCTCGGGCGAGACGGTCAGCGCACCCACAGCCGAGGCGCCGACATGGATGAAGTTCGTCAGCTTGCCTTCCACGCCGACGATCGACACTTCGATCTTGAAGTCGCCCGAATAAGGCGGACGCCAGGTGCCGAAGTCGAGGGGCAGGATGTCGACATCGGTCGACAAGCCATTGAACGGCACCGAACGCTCGAACACCACCTGGCCGACATCCACCGGCGCTGTCGGCCGCGTCGCGGTCACGCGATAGATCGTGCTTTCGTTGCGCGAAGCCGCCGCGTTCCACCCATAGGCACTGACATAGGCGACCGTGTCGGAGAACGCGTGGAGACCGTTGAATGCGATGCCGTTGACCAGGGCGCCGACCTGCAGCGTCTGCAGGTCCGCACCCAGCAAGCGCGTGAGCGAAGAAGCGTTGCCAGCCGTGAATGGCGTGCCCTGGGGTTCGAATGACAGGTGACGCGCATTCGGCACGCGGCCATGCAACTGGCGAAGCGCCCCGCCATCGAGGACGTGGACGGCGTTGGCGGTGCCATCGATGATCGCCGGCAGCCCGTCGATCGTCCACGCCACGCCCGTCGCGCTGCGCACACCACCGGCCAGCAAGGTGGCGCTGCCGCCGATGCGTCCCCTCACCAGCCCGGTGTTGTAGTCGGCAACGATGACGTCGGCGCCCGACAGTTCGAAGTCGTTGGCATTGACCGTCGAATTGATGGTCATCGACGCGGTGGTCACGCTGCCATCGGTGGCGACGCGACGCATACCGCCGCTGACCGAGATCCACAGCGCCCCGTCCGCCGCGTACTTGACGTAGCGAGGCGTACTGACGCTGTGCACGACCTGGGCCACGCCGTCGCTGCCGTTCAGGCGAACGACGGTGTTGGATACGTAGCTGGCGACCACGAGGTTGCCGGAAGGGTCGAAAGCCAGACCGCGCGGCGAGACGAAGCCGCCATAGGTCTCGGCGATCGCGCCTGACTGCAGCATGTAGACCGTGCTGTTGGCGCTGTCGGAGATCGCAAGGCGTCCGCTGCCGAGTGCGACGATCGCGGTGTAGGTCGGACCGCTCGGCAGCAGGGTGGTGTTGGTGACCAGGGTGGCGTTGCTGCGGTACTCCATGAAATAGCGCGAGTAACCGACGCCGTAGGTCGAGCCATTGCCTGTGTCGTGGGTCAGCGCGGTGGCGTAGAAGACATCGGACAGGCGCGTCGGCATGGCACCGGCTGCCGACAACTGCAGCAGTCGGTAACTGCCGTCGACGATGCGCAGGCCGCTGCCGGTCCAGGCCAGGCCGCGCGGATTCACGAAGCCCGCGTCGTAGCCGGCATTGGCGCCGGCGGCCGTGAGCAGGGCGAGACCATTGCCGGAAACCACCTGGAAGCTGCCGTCCGGGGCGCGCACGAAGGACGAACCGGTGGTGAACTGGGTCAGGCGACGGGTGGTGATGCCGGTGGCCGGGTCGTACTCGTAGAGATTGTTCGAGCTCGTCTGCACCAGCAGCGCATTGTCGCTGGCGACGCTGAACTGGCGGACGCTCTCGCCGTTCAACGCCAGCGTGATGACCGTGTCGACATCGGCCGGCGTGATGCGATGCAGTTCATTGCTCACGCGGTAATAGACGTTGCCGGCAGCATCGGACGCCATGAAGTTGGGGTTGCCCGCCAGGGCGGCCACGAGGCGACGCGTGCCTGTCGCCATGTCGAGCTCTTCCAGCTCGTAGCGGCCGTTGTAGCGGACCACCAGCACCTTGTCGCCGTCGCGCGCGGCCATGTTGTAGACGTGCGACGGCAGCGTGCGTCCAAGCACGAGCGTACCGCTCTCGTCGTAACGCTGCACTTCGATATTCGAACGCAGGACGTAGAGTCCGCCCTCCGGACGCGCGGCAACCGTCGTTGCGGCGACGCTGGCGAAACGCGACAGCGCACCGTCCGCGTTGCGCGCGGTGATGAATCCGCTGTTCGTGGTGTAGCTGCGCCCGTTCGGTGCGATCCGCATCAGGCCCGGACTGACGAACATGCTGCTGGTGAAGCTGCGGCTGTTCGTGTCCAGATCGATGTGGACGATGCGGTGACCGTTGACGTCGCTGGCGTGCAGGATGCGGTCGTCCTCGATCGCGAGTCCGCCGATCGCGCCCAGGCCATTGGCCAGTTCGGTCAGCACGCCCGCCGACGACAGCCGGTAGATCCGGCCGGCGCTGTTGGCGACGTACTGGTTGCCCAGGCTGTCGGCCGCCAGCGCGCTGGTCGTACCGAGCCCGGTGGCGAGTGCGCTCACGTTGCCTGCACGCAGGCGCTTGAGCGTGCCGTCGCCGGCATTGGCGGCGATCAGGCTGCCGTCGCTGTCGCGTGCGAGCCCGCTCGGCGCATGCGCGAAAGCCTGCGCATAGGTCGAGACCTGGCCGTCCGTGCCGACGAGGGCGATGGTGTTGTTGCCCTGGTTGCTGACGAAGATGGCGCCGTCGTCGCGACGCAGCAGGCCGACTGGCTGGTTGAGCCCGGTGGCGTACACGCTGCGCTGGCCATCGCGGTCGATGCGGATCAGGTTGTTGCCGCCACTGTTGGCGACGAGCAGGTCGCCGTCCGGCAGTTCGATGACGTCGAACGGGCGGTCCAGGCCCGTGGCGAACGGCGTGACCGCCCCGCCTTCGGACACGCGGTTGATGCTGCCATCGCCATAGTTGGCCACGGCATAACCGCCCGTGGACAGCCGTGCGATGCCGATCGGCTGGTACAGGCCGTTGCGCCACAGCACCTGCTCGGCCTCGCCGACCACGTAGCGCACGAGCAGGTGGTCCAGGCCGGTCTGTGACGTGCCGGCGATGAGTACGCGGCCGTTGTCGTCGACGTCGAGCGCCGAGCATGTCCCCAGCGGCGTGACCGTGTAGCTGGTCACCACGCCCTGCGGCGTGATGCGCGACAGCGAACGCGCGCTGCAGGTCCACACCGTGCCGTCGTCCTGCACGGCCAGGTCGGTGATCCCCGAGACCGTGGCCAGCAGGGACAGGGACCCATCGGGCGCGATCCGGTTGATCCGGTTCGACTCGGCCATGTAGAAGTTGCCCTGGGCATCCCTGTCCAGGTGCGCCATGCTCCGGTTGGGGAACGAGGCGACGGGCTCGATGGTGGTGCGCGCGACCGTGTTGCCGTTGCTATCCGCGGCATCGAGGGTGATCTTCAGATCGACCTGCCCCGCGACGATGGGCTCGTTGCCGAGGTTGGTCAGTTCTGCACGCAGGCTCACCGGCGTCGCGCTGTCCACCTGGGTCAGCGGCGGATCCGCGATCACCGCACCAGCGAGTATCGGCATCGAATCGATGGTGAAGCGCGTGGTGCCCTCGGCGCGCACGTTGCCCTGCCCGTCACGGCCACGGGCGATGACGGTGTACACGCCGGCCTGCTGGCGGGCAATGACCCAGTCCATCTCCACTTCGGTCAGCGTTCCCGGCTCGAAACGCAGCGGCCGGTTCGGCGGATTCTGGCCCAGGCCCATGGCATTCGCCTTGAACACGTGGACCACATTGCCCTGCGGATCCTGGACCTCGGCATCGATCACCAGATCGGCGGCGACGGTGCCGCCGTTGCGGACTTCGATCTCGAGCTCGATTTCGCCGTTCGGACGGTACACGGGTCGATTGGTCGCGACCGATTCGAAGACGATGTCGCTGTTGCCGATCGGCAGCAGCTGGATATCCAGCGTGCTCTGGCCGATCGCCGGCAGCGAGAGGTTCAGGCTTCGGCTGTTGTAGCCCTGCCCGCTTGCGATCACGGTGAACTCGGTGCCCTGCACGCCCTGCAACAGGTAACGGCCATCGGGGCCGGACACCGCGGTGGCGGTCTGCCCCTGCACGACCAGCACGGCACCGGGAACCGGCGCGTCGCTCTGCGCATCGGTGATGACGCCGGTCAGGGTCGAAGTGTCGGGTGCACGGGTCAGTGCGATCGCACCGACGTTGTTGATGCCGGCGACCAACGTGACCGAGCCCTGCACGGCCAGATAGCTCGCAGCCTGCACGGACAGGTTGTAGGCGCCCGGCGCAAGACCGGTGATTTCGAAGGCCCCGCTGGCATTGGTGGTCGCGTTGGCCGTGCCCACGCGCACGCTCGCGCCGGCGATGGCCTGGCCGTTGGCCTGGTTCGTGACCGTGCCGCGGATCGTCGCGGTGGTCGGCGGTGTCTGACCAGTGCTGTAGAGCGTCGGCGACAGCTGGTAGCGCTTGCCCGGCTCCAGCGTCACCGGCACGTCGACGGTGCGATAACCGCTGAGCGCGAAGGTCACCGTCGCGGCCCCGGCGTTGAGCCCGGTCAGGCTGTAGCGACCCGCCGAATCGGTGAAGGTGGAGACGGTGCCGGAAGACACGACCACGTTCGCCAGCACGGTGCCGCTGCTGTTGCGCACCACACCGGAGACTTCTGCGGTCAGTGTGGTCTTCTGCAGCGGGATCTCGCCGGTGCTGGTGGTATTGCCGGCGGTGACCGTCGCAGTGAACGCGGTCGATACGTAACCAAGCGCCTGGATATCCACCGTGTGCGAGCCCGGCGGCAACCCCAGGAGCATGAAGGTACCGTCGGCGGCGCTGGACACGCGGATCTCGGGCATCGCACGCACGGTGAGCGTGACGCCGGAAACAGGTCCGCGCGTGTCGCGATCGACGAGTGTGCCGGCGATCACGCCGGTGGTGCTCGGCGGCAGGCCGACGGTGGAACGATACAGCGCGCGCAGGGCGATCGCAGTGACGTAGGGATCGTCCTCCCAGCTACCGCTTTCCTGCTGGGTCGCCTTGACAGCATCGGCCAGCGGACCGAGCACGGCGTTGTCCGAAGTCTGCGTGGTCAGTGCGAGCAGCGCATTGGCGTTGTCGATGACGTTGCCGTAGTGGCCGCTGCTGTTGCGCTGGGCCAGCAGCCAGTCGCGTGCGGCCGCGACGATGTCGCCGACCTGATAGCGGCTCGACCATGCCTGGCCTGCGAGCAGCACCGCGGACGTGACATGCACGCTGGGATGATCGCCGACCGGCCAACCCGAAGGCGACAGCCGGCTCGTGCGCAGATAAGTCAGTGCGTTGGCGACGCGATTGGCATCCGCATCGGACGTGGCGGCCAGCGCGATCAGCGCGTAGGCAGTGTCGAGCGCATTGCTGCCGTACTCGCGTCGGGAACCGAAGCCGCCGTCGGCATTCTGCTGCAGGCCGAGATCGGCGATGACCTGCTGCGCGTCGCGGTTGGCCAGACGCAGCGCGAGCGCCTTTCGCGCCTGCAGTTCGGTGTGCTTCTGCGGTTGCGAACCGATGAGGTTCGCCAGTTCGGCCGGGCGCGAGTCCAGCAGCGCCAGGGTGTGCATGGTCTCTGTCCGCACCTGCACAGGCAGGGCCTGCGATGCGGTCTCGCCCGCGATGGTGCCGTCGGCCTGCACCTGGGAGCGGAGCCATGCGAATCCTTTCGCGACTTCGGTCGTATGGCCGGACTGTTGCGCGGCCACGACGAAAATGGCGCACAGGAACGCCGCCAGCCAAACCCATCGCCGCATATCCATTCCCCTAGCAATGCCTTCAAACCACGTCCTTCGACCCTCCCATTCTCCCCGGGAGGCGATGACACGTTCGCGTCAAGATCGATCATGGAACTTGCCATCGGCTTGTGACCGCTGTCAAGCTAACCGCCGTTTTCCCATCACATTCAGAGGCTTGGCCCATGGAGCAGGCACCCGGGAACCCCGGCCGACGCAGACTGTTGCTGGGGGGAGCCGCCGCAGGCATCGCGGCCGCAGCTGGTTATCTCGGCCTGAAATACCGTCAGGATGCGCATGGCCCCGGCCACTATGGCACCCGCTTCGTGAATCCGCTGCGTATCCCCGGCGCCTCCGCCCGCCTGGGAGAAGCCTCGGATGCCGCCGATGCCGGCATCGTGCTGCAGACCGGCATCCACCCGCAGCCGCTGCGCGAAGGCGCGCTGTCCGACGTCTGGGCCTATGCGCAGCGCACCGCATCCGGAGACGTGCAGCTCAATCCGACCCTGTTCGCGCGCAGCGGCGGCCGCTTGAAGGTGAGGCTGGACAACCGCCTCGGCGACGACACCACGATGCATTGGCACGGCATGACCGTCGACGAGCTCAATGACGGCAGCGGCCTGCACCCGGTCCGTCACGGCACGAGCCATACCTACGATTTCGACGTGCGCAACCGCGCCGGCCTGTACTGGTATCACGCGCATCCGCATGGCCAGACCGGCATGCAGGTGCACAAGGGACTGGCGGGGCTGGTGGTGGTCGAGGACGACGAAGAGCTCGCGCTGCAACAAGCGCTGGGCCTGACCTGGGGCGTCGACGACATCGCCCTCTCGATCGCCGACAAGCAGTTCGGACTGCGCAACAAGATCGTGCATGAAGTCGGCGCGGACGACTGGGTCGGCGACCAGGTGCTGATCAACTGGACGCCGGACCCGGTGTTCGAAGCGCGACGCGGCTGGTTGCGGCTGCGCCTTGCCAACACCTCGAACGCTCGCCTCTACTGCATCGGCTTCGACGACGAAGACCGACAGCGGCTGCCCTTCCACCTGCTCGGCACGGATGGCGGACTGCTCGACCGCGCGCATCGCATGGAAAGCGTGTTCCTCGGCCCGGGGCAACGCATCGACGTGCTGCTCGACCTGCGCGGGCATGCGCCCGGAGCCCTGCTGATGATGCGCAGCATGGTCTACGACCCGATGGAGAACGACGCCGGGATCGGCCCACCCGAGGACTTCGCGATGGAACATCCGGGCGCGATGCCGATGGGCGAGGACATGGCGCTGATGCTGATCCGCGTGTCCGGCAAGGCCGGCGGCGCCAGCGGCAAGTTGCCCGATCGCCTCTCCACGCATGCCGTCGGCATCCGCGAGGATGCGACGCGGCGACCGTTCCGGCTTTGGATCCAGGATTCCGGGCGCTGGATGATCAACCACTGGAACTACCACCTCGCCCACGGCGGCGACGTCTTCGAGATCAAGCGCGGCAGCGTCGAACGGTGGGACATCACCAACGACATGCGCAGCATGCCGCACCCCATGCACCTGCATGGCTTCCAGTTCATCGTCACCGGGCGCGCGAACAGTCCCAGGCAGGTCTCCGAGCGCGCGATCGACCCGCGCGGACGCACGCCTCACGATCTGGGCGTGCTTGATACGGTATTGGTCTGGCCCGGCGAAACGGTTTCGATCCAGATCGATTTCTCCCAGCCCTATGCCGGGCGGCAGCGTTACATGTTCCATTGCCACAACCTGGAACATGAAGACCAGGGAATGATGATCGGCTTCGCCGTGGTCGACTGAGGCGCTCGCGCCGCGGACCTCACAAGCCCTTGCACAGCGCCCACACCTCGCGATCGATCTCGCCGAGCAATTCGTAGCTGCGCTTCACGCCGGCACGATCCAGCATCGCCTTGCGCCTGGCCTTGGCGGCCTTGCACGGATCCGGGGCGGCTTTCACGGGTCTGACCGCGCGCGTCGTGCGAGCGGCACCACTTCGGTTGCGTCGATCCATCTCCTGCTCGATGGCCCGCGTTCGTGCCGCAAGGGCGGGGTCGACCGCTTGAGGCGCATAGGCACGCACGCCTCGCGTGCGCTGGCCATCGGCACAGGGTATGCCCTGGTAGGCCACATGGCCACGCGCGTCGATGCAGACATGGACATCGGTCGATGAGGTGGTCGTCGATGTGGTCGTGGATGCAGCGCCCTGGTTCGCCGCGCAGATTCGCGGCAAGAGAACAAGCAGCAGGACGGCGGAAAGGCACTGGCATGCGTTCGGCGAAGGCATCGGAAGCTCCGTGTGATGGATACGGAGAGCTTCCACGCAACGTCGACGCGGAAGAATCGGGGATCACCGCGATACGGTGTCGGATTATTCCGACACCGCGCCCCATGCGCTCATGGCATGCGAAACACCGTCGCGGTGCGCGCACCCAGCCAGACCAGCAGCAGGCCGCCGGCGAGCGTCAATGCGAGATAGCCGAGCATGGCGCCGCTGCGCTGCGACTTCGCGTACAGCAGGCATTCGAGCATCAGTGCCGAGTACGTGGTCAGCGCGCCGAGTACGCCGACGATGAGGAACGCACGCCAGTAGAGTGCGGAAGGCCCGCGGCCTTCCAGCCAGATCGCGATGAAGCCGGCGGCGAACGAGCCGGCGAGATTCACCGCGAGCGTCCCCCACGGCAGCCCGTCGCCGAACTGGCGCAGCAGCCAGCCGCCAAGCCAGAAACGCAGCATCGCTCCCAGCGCACCGCCGCTGGCGACCAGCGCCAGTTGCTGCCACCAGAGGGTCACGATCGTCCCACCTTGCGTCGTGCCTCTTCGCGGTCCGCGCGCAAGCGGTCGAGCTTGTCCTTGAGCTTGAGTTCCAGTCCGCGCTCGACGGGACGGTAGTACACGCGCTCGCCCATCGCGTCGGGAAAACCGGTCTGCTCCAGCGCGACACCGCCTTCGCTGTCGTGGTCGTAGCGATAGTCCTTGCCGTAGCCGATCGACTTCATCAGCTTCGTCGGTGCATTGCGCAGGTGCAGCGGCACGTCCTGCGTGCCGTATTCGTTCACGTCGCGCTTCGCCGCCTTGTAGGCCGTGTAAGCGGCATTGGACTTGGCCGTGCTGGCCAGGTAGATCGCCACCTGCGCCAGCGCCAGTTCGCCTTCCGGGCTGCCGAGGCGGTCGAAGGTATCCCAGGCATCGATCGACATCTGCAGTGCACGCGGATCGGCCAGGCCGATGTCTTCGACCGCCATGCGCGTAAGGCGGCGCGCGAGATAACTCGGGTCGCAACCGCCGTCGAGCATGCGCGCCAGCCAGTACACGGCGGCATCGGGATTGGAGCTGCGCACGGACTTGTGCAGCGCCGAAATCTGGTCGTAGAACTGCTCGCCGCCCTTGTCGAAACGCCGCGTGCGATCGGCCAGCACCTGCTCGAGGATGTCGTCGGTGATGGTCGCTTCGGCGACAGGCGCCCCGGAAACCGCTGAATCCTCTCCACCCTCGCCTTCCGCCAGTTCGGCGGCGATTTCAAGCAGGGTCAGGCCACGACGCACATCGCCGTCGGCAGCGGTGGCGATCAGGCGGAGCTGTGCCTCGCCGATGCGCAGCCCCCGTCCACCGAGACCATGCTCGGCATCATCGAGCGCGCGCTGCAGGGCGACGGCGATGTCTTCGATCGACACCGCTTCCATCACGTGCACGCGACAGCGCGAGAGGAGCGCGGAGTTCAGCTCGAACGACGGATTCTCCGTGGTCGCGCCGACGAACACGATCGTGCCGCGTTCGATATGCGGCAGGAAGGCGTCCTGCTGGGTCTTGTTGAAGCGATGCACCTCGTCGACGAACAGCACGGTGCGCCGCCCTTCGGCGAATCGCTGCGCGGCTTCGGCCAGCACCTGGCGCACTTCAGGCAAGCCGCAGAGCACGGCCGAGATCGCGCGGAAATCGGCTTCGGCATAGTGCGCCAGCAGCAGGGACAGCGTGGTCTTGCCGCAGCCGGGCGGCCCCCAGAGAATCATCGAATGCACACGACCGGATTCGATCGACTTGCGCAACGCCGAATTCGGCGCGAGGAGACGGCGCTGGCCGACCATGTCATCGAGCGTGCGCGGACGCATGCGCTCGGCGAGCGGGCGGAGTGCGTCGGTCGGGACGTCGAACAGGCTCATTGCGGAAACGGACGCGGAAGCGCCATCGTGATGCGGCGATCTGGAAGGGTGTGTCGCACTACCTTAGCACCAGGCGCGAACACCAGGCGCGCTCAGCCAGCGGGCGGCGACTGCGGCATGGCGCTTTCGAGGACATAGGCCACGCGCAGCCAGACCTTCTGCTCGCGATCGTAGAGTCCCTCGATCCGCGCGGGCGCGGCACCGTCGCGGCCGAAATCGGCGGTGCCTGAGGCGTCGATGCGCAGGTAGCGGCGGCCGGATTCCACGGTGGCGATCTGGTCGAGCTGCAGCCAGACCTTCTGGTAACCGAACTCGCGGGCCAATTGCGCGATCACGCGCTCTTCGGCCTCGCGGATCAGCCCTGAATCGTTCGGCACGGCGCGTCCTCCGGGGCCCGCGCTGCCGATGCTCAACTCGGGATAGCCGGCGCTTTCGTACAGGCTGTCGTACAAGGCGCTGAACCGGAAACCCAGCCACTCCGGCGCGCCATCGATCTGCAGTTCGCCCTGCCCGCTGACGATGCGGTCGCGCAGGCTGGTGACGCGCACGTCGACCTCTCCCAGCTTGATCTTCACCGCGCGACCGCCGAGCTGTTCGGACAGCGCCCCCACCAGGGACGCCGCGACGACCCCATGGACAGTCTCGCGCTCGTGCGCCTGCATCGCACGGGCGTCGGTGGCCGGTTTCGCGGCGAGCACAGGCTGGGCCGAGCCAAGGATCAGCGCGGCCGCGAGCGAAAGCGGGACAAAGCGATTCATGCGCCTGAGAACGGCAAAACCTGGGACAGCGGGCCGGTCACTGCGCGCCCACCACATCCACGCCCTTCGGTACCGTGAACCGGAAGGTGTCGGCGGCGAAGGCCGGATTGCGCTTCCAGCCGCTGAAGCGGATGTCGGTGCGCTGACCCAGGGCATCGACGATCTCCATGCGCAGCAGCGCGTGGCTGGCGTCGAAGCCGAGGCGCGCGTTGCGGAAACCCGATTCCTCGCCACGCTTGGGCACGATCTCCAGCCAGTCGAGACCCTCGCGGCTGCCGGCATCCTTGAGGATGAAGTCACGGTCGAGCTTCTTCGGGTCCAGCAGTGCGGCCAAGGGGCTGTTTTGCTCTTCCTCGCCCTGCGGGCGGGTGGTCACCTGCGTGAGGTCCGGATCGTAGACCCACACCGCCTTGCCGTCGGCCACGATCAACTGCGGCGCGGGCTTCACGTATTCCCAGCGGAACAGCCTGGGCGCCGACAAGGCCACCCGCCCGGACGACGACTCCTTGCGCTGGCCCTTGCTGTCGAACACCTGCTGGCTGAACTGGCCGTCCAGGCCTTTCAGGCCACGGGTGAAGGCATCGAAGGATTCCCGCCCCCCGGCATGGGCCTGCATGGCGACCAGGGCGAGGACGAGGGCGAACACGGGCGACAGCAGGCGGACGGCTCGGATCACGGGGAGGGCTCTCGGCGAACGATGGGCGGAGTCTGAACGGAACTGGCTGAACACGGTCTCGACGCGTGGTTTCGACGCGATGTTCCGGTGGCGGCCTGACGCATGCGCCTGGCGGCCGGATTGTTCGATCCGCCACGCGGGTCGCAGCAGGCACGGCCCGCCGGCGTGATCCTCCACGGGCAGCCATCCGGCTGCACCAAGGACAGGAACGATCATGACTACGACACCCCGGTTGACGATGAAATCCCTTTTGAGAAGCACCCTGATCGCCGGCGGGCTGCTGGCGATCGGCGCGGCGACGGCAAAGTTTCCGCCCGCGGGTTACGTCTACGACGTGACCTACTACACCGACTACAGCTACACCACGCGAGTCGGAAACGAGCGCTGGACCTGCGACGGCTACCTGCACTGGGGCCAACGCACGATCTACAAGGTCGAGAACAGCTGGCCCTGCAACATCGAGGAATGAGTCCGGGTGCGGCGCCGGGCCGTCAATGCCGGCGCCGCGCACCAACGAGGGGTGGTCAACGCGGCGGCGGCGGCGCGAGCACCGAGCGGTCGCCGTTGTGCTCCGGCGGCGACACGATCCCGGCCGCTTCCATCGCTTCGATCAGGCGCGCAGCGCGGTTGTAGCCGATCTTCAGCCGGCGCTGGACGCCGGAAATCGAGGCACGACGGCTTTCGGTGACGATCTTGACCGCTTCGTCGTACAGGGGGTCGCTCTCGTCCCCTGCCCCGGCACCGCTCTCGGGCAGGCCGGTCGGGCCGACGACCACGCCGTCGCCCATCGTCTGCACCTCTTCCAGCACGCCTTCGACATAATCCGGGCCACCGCCGATCTGCTTGAGGTGCTCGACCACGCGATGCACTTCCTCGTCGCTGACGAAAGCGCCGTGCACGCGCTCGGGCATGGCCGTGCCGGGCGGCAGGTAGAGCATGTCGCCGTGACCCAGCAGGGTTTCCGCGCCGGACTGGTCGAGGATGGTGCGCGAGTCGATCTTGCTCGACACCTGGAACGCGATGCGGGTCGGGATGTTGGCCTTGATGAGGCCGGTGATCACGTCGACCGACGGCCGCTGGGTGGCGAGGATCAGGTGGATGCCGGCGGCGCGGGCCTTCTGCGCCAGACGAGCGATGAGCTCCTCCACCTTCTTGCCGACGATCATCATCATGTCGGCGAATTCGTCGATGAAGATGACGATGAAGGGCATCGGCTCCAGGGCCGGCGGCGCTTCCTGCAGGTCGGGATTGGCGCGGAACAGCGGGTCCAGCATCGGCTGGCCGGCGTCCTGCGCGTCCCTCACCTTCTTGTTGAAGCCGGCGAGGTTGCGCACGCCGACCGCGCTCATCAGCTTGTAGCGGCGCTCCATCTCGGCCACGCACCAGCGCAGGCCGTTGGCCGCTTCCTTCATGTCGGTGACGACGGGCGCCAGCAGGTGCGGGATGCCCTGGTAGACGCTGAGTTCCAGCATCTTCGGGTCGATCATCAGCATCCGCAGGTCTTTCGCGCTGGCCTTGTACAGCAGCGACAGCACCATCGCGTTCACCGCGACGGACTTGCCCGAACCGGTGGTGCCGGCGACCAGCAGGTGCGGCATGCGCGCGAGGTCGGCCACGGTCGGCCGGCCCGCGATGTCCTTGCCCAGCGCCAGCGTGAGCGGGCTGGTGGATTTGTCGTATTCCTTCGAACGCAGCAGTTCGCTGAGGTAGATCATCTCGCGATGCGTGTTCGGGGTTTCCAGGCCGATCACCGACTTGCCCGGGATCACGTCGACCACGCGCACCGACTTGACGCTGAGGCCGCGGGCGATGTCCTTGTCGAGCGAGCTGATCGAACTGACCTTGATGCCCGGCGCCGGCTCGATCTCGAAGCGGGTGATGACCGGGCCGGGATAGGCACCGACCACCTGGGCGTCGATGCGGAAATCCTTGAGCTTGAATTCGATCTGCCGCGACAGGGTTTCCAGCGTGGATTCGTCGTAGCCCTTGGGCTGCGGCTTGGGATCGTCCAGCAGCGACAGCGGCGGGATGCCGGAGCCGTCCGAGACATGGAAGAGCGGGATCTGCTGCTCGCGCTTGGCGCGGTCGCTCTTTTCCACGACCGGCGCCGGCGGTGGTTCGATCTTGACCGGGTCGCGCTTGGCGCGCTTTTCGGTCTCGACCTTGCGCACTTCCTCGCGCTCCTCGCGCATCGCGCGCGCGGCCTGCCATTCGCTGGCCTGCTGGGTACCTTTGCGGAACATCGGCGGAAGCTTCAGGATCCATTGTCCGATGCGATCCATCACCGCCAGCCAGGACAGGCCTGTGGCCAGCGTCACGGCGATCAGGAACAGGGCGATCAGGAAGAGGTTCGCGCCCACCGGCCCGAAGCCGCGGAACAGCGAACGGCCGGTGATCTGGCCGAGGATCCCGCCCGCACCGGCCGAAAAGTCCGGCGCGGCGCCGATCTTCATGTGCAGCAGGCCTGCAGCGGCGACCAGGAAACCGACGATCCCGACCAGCCGCAGCGCGGGGCCCAGGTCGGCATCGCCGTCGCCATCGCTGTCCATGCCGAACAGCGCGATCCAGGCCACGGCGCCGAGGATCAGCGGCAGCAGGAAGGCGACGTAACCGCAGAGATACAGCATGACGTCCGCCAGCCAGGCGCCGACACGGCCCCCGGCGTTCTGCAGCGGCGCGGTCACGCTGCCCGAATGGGACCAGCCCGGATCGGTGGGCGAAAAGGTGAACAGGCAGACCAGCAGGTAGAGCAGGAACGGCGCGATCATGATCAGCGCGATGTCGCGCACCAGCCGCTGCCGCCGCGGGTTGCGGGCGGGCGTCTCGGCGGAAACCGACGCTGCGGGCGTGCGTCGGGTCGTCTTGCTGCTGCGTTCTGGGAGCTCGCGTGCCACCGTGTCCGGATACCTGAAGAAGTTCGCCTAGTCGGCTGATGTTACAGGGAAAAAGCACCGATCACATCGCAGGGGCACGCGACCTTGGCGACATCCTGCCACGGGGCGATGCCGCCGCGCCATCCGAGGCCGGCCGACGACAGGGAACCGCCCGCGCCGCGACATATCATGCCGCAGCGCAGCATCGACGCATGGCCCTCATGCCGCGACGGATGCGAAAAGTTATTTGTACAATCGTGACCGGGTTCGCGATCCATTTCCTGCCGTCCGGACCGCGACACCGCACCGAATCGCTATCATCGGCCGGTCGCATGGGGGCGTGCGCGACGATTTCGCGCGCGTCCCCGCACACCTTGCCGCTACAAGATGCAGCACAACGGAGAGTCAGCGAAATGGCGTCAACCCGTATTTCGAGCCGCGGCCGTCTTGGCCGCATCGCACTGGGCCTTGCCCCCCTCCTCCTCGCCGTTGTCGCGGCACCGTCGTTCGCGGCGCGCAAGCCACCGCCGCCGCAGGTGCCGGCCATCGACTGGGCGCCCTGCATCGAAGGCGTCGAAAATCTCGACTGCGCCTACGTGAAGGTGCCGCTGGACTACCGCAACCCGTACGGCCACAAGACCACCCTGGCGCTGGCACGCATCCCGGCCGCCGACAGGGACAACAAGATCGGCACGCTGTTCCTCAATCCGGGCGGCCCGGGCGCATCGGGCGTCGACCTGATCTACAACGGCTTCGGTGACCTGCTCAACGAAATCCTGCGCGGCCGCTTCGACATCGTCGGTTTCGACCCGCGCGGCATCGGCGAATCCACCCCGATCCAGTGCTGGGACACCGAAGAGGAACGCAACGCCCACTTCGAGGGCCAGCCGATCTTCCCGTACCGCGCGGCCCAGGAACGTCCGTTCTTCGAGGCCTACCGCAACGTCGCCTACAAGTGCTTCGCGAACGTCGGCACCCAGCCGATCCTCAACTTCATGACCACCGGCGACGTCGCACGCGACCTCGACCTGCTGCGTCGTGCGGTCGGCGACAGCCAGCTGAACTACCTGGGCTACTCGTACGGCTCGTACATCGGCAGCACCTACGCCAACCTGTTTCCGCGCAACATCCGCGCGATGGTCATCGACGGCGTGCTCGACCCGCGTCAGTGGAGCAGCGGCTGGCAGATCAAGACCGACCGCGTCGGTGCGTACCACGTGCTGCTCGAATTCTTCCGCCAGTGCGATTTCGCCGGCAAGGATTGTCCGTTGCGCGGCGAGAACGGCTCGAAGGCGCGCTTCGACAGGATCTATGCGGCCGCGCGCAAGGGCACGATCGTCATCGGCGAAGGTGACGACGTCTTCGAATACGGCTACGACGAAATGGTCGCGGACGCGTCCAGCCTGATGTATTCGCCGGAAAGCTGGCCGCAGTACGCCAACTTCCTCGACCTGCTCGAAACCGCGCTGGCCGGCGACAAGCGCGCTGCGAAGAAGGCGCTGGCGACCCGTCGCGCCATCGAGAAAGTACTGACCGATGCCGGTCCCGTGCAGCGCGCCTTCTACGACAACAGCCTGGAAGCCTATTTCGGCAACCACTGCTCCGACGCCTCCTACCCCTACGGTTTCGAGTGGTACTCGGCGATCGGCCAGTACGCGCAGAACGGCTCGTTCCTGGGTCCGAACTGGTGGTGGATCAATTCGGCCTGCGCCGCATGGCCGAAGGGCCCCAACCGCTACACCGGGCGCTGGAAGACCAGCACGTCCTCGCGCGTCCTGGTGATCGGCAACTACTTCGATCCGGCCACGAACTACCGCGGCGCCGTCGAGACCCAGAAGCTGCTGCGCGGCAGCCGCCTGCTGTCGTACGCCGGCTGGGGCCACGTCGCCTCCTATACCGGCCGCAGCCAGTGCGTGGACGACATCGTCACCGACTACATCCTCAACGGTGCCGTACCACCGAAGAAGATCGTCTGCCCGGCCGCGCCCAACCCCTTCGTCTTCGCGAAGACCAAGGCCAAGGCCGGCAAGTCGGTGGTGATGCCGATGACCGGCTTGCCGACGCTCAAGCCGCTGACGCCCGCCCGTCGCCCTGGCTGATCCTTCCAGGGACACCGCGCGCCACGAACCCCCGCTCCGGCGGGGGTTCGCATTTCGGCACCACGAGGCCCCGGTGCATGTGTCCACGGCAGCCTCGGGCGGGCCGCTCCATCGCTTCCGGGTTACCCTATGCGGCCGTTTTCGTGCCGTCCGCCCGCCATGCGCCTCAACAAACACATCAGCGACACCGGTTTCTGCTCGCGCCGGGAGGCCGACCGCCTGATCGGCGAGGGCCGGGTCACGGTGAACGGCGTCCGCGCGCGGGTCGGCACCGAACTGGCAGAAGGCGACGAGGTCCGCATCGACGGCGACGTGCTGCGTGCCCGCACCGCCGCCAAGGGCCAGCGCCGCCATGTCTACATCGCCCTGAACAAGCCGGTGGGCGTCACCTGCACCACCGAGGACGCCGTGAAGGGCAACATCGTCGACTTCGTCGGCCATCAGGAGCGCATCTTCCCGATCGGCCGCCTCGACAAGGACTCCGAAGGCCTGATCCTGCTGACCAGCAACGGCGACATCGTCAACGCGATCCTCCGCGCCGAGAACAAGCTGGAGAAGGAATACCTGGTCGCGGTGAACAACCGGGTCACCGACGAATTCCTGCGCGGCATGAGCCGGGGCGTGCCGATCCACGGCGAGACCACGCTGCCCTGCCGCACCGCCAAGATCGGCCCCTTCGGCTTCCGCATCGTGCTGGTGCAGGGCCTCAACCGGCAGATCCGCCTGATGGCCGCGCATTTCGGCTTCCGCGTGAAGCAACTGATGCGCGTGCGCATCGGCAACCTCAAGCTCGGCCGCCTCAAGCCCGGGCAATGGCGCAACCTGACCGATGCGGAACTGCGCGGTCTGCTGCCCAACCAACAGGACTGGTAAGCCGTTCGCGCGAGGCTGCAGTGTTCCGCAGGTGGATCGCCGCGCTGCCTTGATCCACACCCGCTTGACTACAATGTGATCCTGCCGCCCCGGCATGATGCCGGGGCGTTCCTCTCTTCCATCGAGTCCCCATGAGCACGCCCAAGCATTCGAAGCTGATCATCCTCGGTTCCGGCCTGGCCGGCTGGACCGCCGCCGTCTACGCCGCACGCGCCAACCTCAAGCCGGTCGTCATCACCGGCCTGCAGATGGGCGGCCAGCTCATGACCACGACCGAGGTCGACAACTGGCCGGGCGATGCCCACGGCCTGATGGGCCCGGACCTGATGACGCGCATGCAGGCGCATGCCGAACGCTTCGAGACCGAAGTCGTGTTCGACCAGATCCACACCGCCGACCTGTCGAAGCGCCCGTTCCGCCTCAAGGGCGACAGCGGCGAATACACCTGCGATGCGCTGATCATCGCCACCGGCGCCACCGCCAAGTACCTCGGCATCGAATCCGAGGAACTGTTCAAGGGTCGCGGCGTCTCCGCCTGCGCCACCTGCGACGGCTTCTTCTACAAGGACCAGGACGTGGCCGTGATCGGCGGCGGCAACACCGCCGTGGAAGAGGCGCTGTACCTGTCGAACATCGCGCGCAAGGTCTACCTCGTGCATCGCCGCGACACCCTGCGCGCCGAGAAGATCATGCAGGACAAGCTCTCGGCGAAGGTTCAGGCCGGCAAGATCGAGACCGTCTGGTACCACACCGTCGATGAAGTGCTGGGCGACGACAAGGGCGTCACCGGCCTGCGCCTGAAGTCGGTGCAGGATGGCGGCACACGCGACATCGCCGTGCACGGCATGTTCGTCGCCATTGGCCACACCCCGAACACCACGCTGTTCGAAGGCCAGCTGGCGATGAAGAACGGCTATCTGGTCATCAATACCGGCCTGGAAGGCAACGCCACCCAGACCTCGGTGCCGGGCGTGTTCGCCGCCGGCGACGTGGCCGACCAGGTCTATCGCCAGGCCATCACCTCCGCCGGCTTCGGCTGCATGGCCGCGCTGGACGCCGAGAAGTTCCTCGACAAGGGCGAGTGATCGCGACGGGAACGCAGGACATGCTCAGGACCAGCGCGGCGTTCGACGACATCGACCTCGCGCGGGTCCATGACTACCTGTCCCGCGAGTCCTACTGGGCCGCGGGCATTCCGATGGACACGCTGGAACTGGAACGGCACATGCAGCGGCACGATCCGGACATCTATCGCCGCCCGGGATGCCCATGACGCTGCGCGTGCTGTCCAACCTGGGCAGTGTCTCTCCCGAACGTTGGGACAGCCTTCACGACGGCCACAATCCCTTCGTGTCCCACGCCTTCCTCGCCGGCCTCGAAACCCACGGCTGCCTGCGCGAGGGCTGGGGCTGGACGCCGCATCACCTGACGCTGTGGGACGGCGACGCACTCATCGCTGCGGCACCGGGCTATCTCAAGACCAATTCGCACGGCGAATTCGTGTTCGACCACGCCTGGGCCCGCGCCTACGCGCACTACGGGCAGGACTACTACCCGAAATGGCTCTGTGCCGTGCCCTACTCGCCGGTGAGCGGGCCGCGCCTTCTGGCGCGCGATGAGGCAGCGCGAGCGGCACTCGTGCGCGCGATCCCGGAGTTCGTGCGCGCGGCCGGGTGCTCGTCGGCGCACGCGAATTTCATCGATTCCTGCGATGCGCTGGCGTTCGACGACGCGGGCGACTGGATGGCGCGTGTCGACGTGCAGTACCACTGGCGGAACGAGGCGGGCTGGCGCGATTTCGACGCCTACCTGGCCGCGATGGACCACAAGCACCGCAAGAACATCCGCCAGGAGCGGGCGAAGGTGACGCGCAGCGGGGCGACGTTCCGCGTGCTGCACGGCGAAGACGCGGACGATGCCGACCTCGCGGCGATGTACGGTTTCTACCTGCAGACGTTCGCCGACTACGGCAATTCCCCGGCGCTGACCCTCGATTTCCTGCGCCACCTCGCGCAGGCGATGCCGCGGCAACTGGTGCTGATCCTTGCGGACCACGATGGCGAGACCATCGCCGGTGCGCTCTGCCTGCGCGGGGGCGACACGTTGTACGGCCGCTACTGGGGCGCGACGCGCACCCTGCCCGGCCTGCATTTCGAGACCTGCTACTACCAGGGCATCGACTACTGCCTGCGCGAAGGGCTGACCCGCTTCGAGCCCGGGGCGCAGGGCGAACACAAGGTCGCACGCGGCTTCCTGCCGGTGGAGACGCGCAGCCGTCACTGGGTCGCTGACCCGGGTTTCGCCGAAGCCCTGTCGCGCTGGTGCGCGGAGGACGTCGAGGCCGTGCGGCACTATGCGCGACAGATCGCAGCGCACTCACCCTATCGCGACACCTGCGAACCCGTCCCGTGAACCTGCGCCTGCACTGGCTGCCAGCGGACCCGCGCGCACCGTTCCCGCCGCCCGAGCAGGCCTTGCGCGATCCCGAGGGCCTGCTCGCCGCCGGTGGCGACCTGCACCCCTTGCGCCTGCTCAACGCCTATCGCCAGGGCATCTTTCCCTGGTTCAACGACGAACAGCCGATCCTGTGGTGGTCGCCCGACCCGCGCACCGTGTTCCGCACGGACGGCGTGCATCTGGCCCGACGATTCCGTCGCAGCCTGTGCAACAGCGGCTGGGTCGTGCGCGCCGATACCGCGTTCGCCCGAGTGCTCGACGCCTGTGCCGCGCAGCCGCGCCCCGGACAGGACGGGACCTGGATCACCGATGACATGCGCGCCGCCTATCTCGGCCTGCATCGGCTGGGACATGCGCACAGCATCGAGGTCTACGACAGCGATTCGCCCGGTGCGGCTCTGGTTGGCGGCCTGTACGGCGTGGCCATCGGCCGCATGTTCTTCGGCGAAAGCATGGTCAGCCTGGTCTCCGGCGGATCGAAGGCCGCGCTCGCGGCCTTGGCATTGCGCCTGCGGCAATGGGGCTGGCCGCTGATCGACGCCCAGGTGGAGAACCCGCATCTGTTCCGGATGGGCGCGCTGTCGATGCCGCGACGCGATTTCCTTGCCGCGATCGCGCCGCTCACTGCGGAGACGCGAGCCGCCGACGCGGAGGCCATCGAACCGGGTCGGCCTGGCCCCTGGACGGCCGATTTCGGCGTCGTCGACGCCCGGACGCTGGCCGAGGACTAACGTTTTCTTTGCGATCCCCCGCCCGGCGTGGCAGAATGCGCGGCTTCGTCGGGCATTTGGTCCGGCATCCCTCACGGCAGCGAAAGGCGCATGGCGAAAGACGACGTCATCGAATTTGAAGGCACGGTCTCCGAAACCCTCCCGAACACCATGTTCCGGGTGAAACTGGAGAACGGCCACGAGATCATCGCCCATATTTCCGGGCGCATGCGCAAGAACTACATCCGCATCCTCACTGGCGACAAGGTCAAGGTCGAAATGACCCCCTACGACCTGACCAAGGGGCGGATCACGTACCGCATGAAGTGATCGCTTCATCTCACTGATTCAAAAAAGAAAAAGGCGACCTCCGGGTCGCCTTTTTCGTGCGCCGCCGCTGGACCGGCGACGCCTTGCGACGGGGATCACTCCACCGTCGCGGGCAGCAGCTTCTCGGGTTCGGCCTGCGACTCGACGACGAGTTCGTTGTCGCGCACGTCGATCGACACCCGGCCGCCATTGACCAGCTTGCCGAACAGCAACTCGTCGGCGAGCAGGCGCTTGACCTTGTCCTGGATCACGCGGGCCATCGGGCGCGCGCCCATCAGCGGATCGAAGCCATGCTCGGCCAGCCAGTCGCGTGCCGCCGGCGTGGCCGACAGCGACACGTTCTTGTCGTGCAGCAGGGTTTCCAGCTCGATCAGGAACTTGTCCACAACACGCAGGATGTGGTCGAAGCCCAGTGCCTGGAACTGCACCACCGCGTCGAGGCGGTTGCGGAATTCCGGGCTGAAGCTGCGACGGATCACTTCCATCGCGTCGGTGCTGTGGTCCTGCTTGGTGAAGCCGATCGAACGGCGGGCGGCCTGGGTCGCGCCGGCATTGGTGGTCATCACCACGATCACGTTGCGGAAATTCGCCTCGCGGCCGTTGGTGTCGGTCAGGATGCCGCGGTCCATCACCTGTAGCAGGATGTTGAAGATGTCCGGGTGCGCCTTTTCCACCTCGTCCAGCAGCAGCACGCAGTGCGGCGTCTTGACGACCTTCTCGGTCAGCAGGCCACCTTGGTCGAAGCCGACATAGCCCGGAGGCGCGCCGATCAGGCGACTGATCGAGTGCGGCTCCATGTATTCGCTCATGTCGAAGCGGACCAGCTCGATGCCCAGTTGGAGCGCGAGCTGACGGGTCACCTCGGTCTTGCCGACGCCGGTCGGGCCGGCGAACAGGAAGCTGCCGATCGGCTTGTCGGGATTGGCCAGACCGGAGCGCGCGAGCTTGATCGCCGAGGTCAGCGTCTCGATCGCGGGATCCTGGCCGAAGATGACCATCTTGAGGTTGCGCTCGAGGTGCTGCAGCACGTCCTTGTCGGACGCGCTGACCTGCTTGGCGGGGATCCGCGCCATCTTGGCGACGATGAGCTCCACTTCCTCGACGTCGATCCGCTGCTTGCGGTTCTCGGGCAGCAGCAGTTGCTGGCGCGCGCCGGCTTCGTCGATCACGTCGATGGCCTTGTCCGGCAACAGGCGGTCGTTGATGTGCTTCACCGACAGGTCCACGGCCGCCTGGATGGCATCGTCGTTGTAGGTGACGTTGTGGTGCGCCTCGTACTTGGTGCGCAGGCCTCGCAGGATCTCGACCGCTTCGCTGATCGTGGGCTCGACCACGTCGATCTTCTGGAAACGACGGGCCAAAGCCCGATCCTTCTCGAAGATGCCGCGATACTCCTGGAACGTCGTCGAACCGATGCAACGCAGCTCGCCCGAGGCCAGGATCGGCTTGATCAGGTTGCTGGCATCCATGGTGCCGCCGCTGGCGGAACCGGCGCCGATGATGGTGTGGATCTCGTCGATGAACAGCACCGCCTGCGGGATCTTCTTCAACGCGGCCAGGACCGACTTCAGGCGCTTCTCGAAGTCGCCGCGGTACTTGGTACCAGCCACCAGCGCACCGAGGTCGAGCGAGAAGATCGTGGCCCCCGAGAGCACGTCGGGCACCTCGTCGTCGACGATGCGACGGGCCAGGCCCTCGGCGATCGCGGTCTTGCCGACGCCGGCCTCGCCGACGTACAGCGGGTTGTTCTTGCGACGGCGGCACAGCACCTGGATGGTGCGCTCGATCTCGTCGGCACGGCCGACCAGCGGGTCGATGCGGCCTTCGCGCGCCATCTGGTTGAGGTTGGTGGCGAACTCGGACAAGGGATCGTTGCGGCCCTCGCCGCCCTCGCCTTCACCGGTCTGTTCGGCCTGGTCGGGATTCTGCGCTTCGCTGGCGTCGCCGGCCTTGGTGATGCCATGCGACAGGAAATTGACCACGTCCAGCCGGGTGATGCCCTGCTGGTTGAGGTAGTAGACCGCGTAGGAGTCCTTTTCGCCAAAGATCGCCACCAGCACGTTGGCGCCGGTGACTTCGCTCTTGCCGCTGGACTGCACGTGGTAGACGGCACGCTGCAGCACCCGCTGGAAGCCCAGCGTCGCCTGGGTGTCGCGGGTGTCGTCCTCGGCAAGGGTCGCGACCGAGGTGGAGATCGCATGCTCGAGGTCGCCGCGCAGCCGCTGGAAGTCGGCGCCGCAGGCCTTGAGCACGGTCTCGGCGGAGGGATTGTCGATCAGGGCGAGAAGCAGGTGCTCGACGGTCATGTATTCATGACGCGCTTCGCGAGCGTGCTTGTAGCACTGTCCGATCGCGTATTCGAGGTCTTTGCTGAACATCGTCGCTGCCCTCCGATTTGGGGTTGCCGTTCGGGACCAAGTGTGCCGCGCGTGGGCACATCGCGTCCCGGTGATCGCAGGATGGGTACGCGCATCCTGCAGCGGAATACCGAAGATCTGGAACACTGCATCGCAAGCGTCGAGTACCTTCGAACCCCTTACGTCACCTCCGGGGATCAAGATGCACTCGCTGCAGGCATGGATGCAAGTTCCGCGCCATGTTTCCGCTGTCGTCGCAGTCGCGTCGATCTGGGGACGCGCTCAGGCCTTTTCCATGGTGCACAGCAGCGGGTGCTGGTTCAGGCGTGCGAATTCGTTCACCTGCGCGACCTTGGACTCGGCGATTTCCCGCGTGAACACGCCACAGACGCCCCGGCCGCGGGTGTGCACGTGGAGCATGACCTGCGTGGCCTTCTCAAGGGTCATGGGAAAGAAACGCATGAGGACCTCGATCACGAAGTCCATCGGCGTGTAATCGTCGTTCAGGAGCAGGACGGAATACAGCGGGGGCCGCGCAAGCTCGGGCTTGCTGGTCTCGACGGCAATGCCGTGGTCGCGTTCGTGGTCGTGCTGGCCGGTCATCCGGCCATTATAACGGGCGCGACGTGGCCGACACCGCCCGGCCGTCCGCGCAGACCAGCGGATCGCGCGCCCTGCTGCGCTTGACGCGGGACGCCCCCTCATCTCCGCGACTGCCTGCCGGTCATCAGGGCATGGCCATCCGCCCGGGCATGGACGCGATTGCGACCGCGCATCACAATGCATGATCGCGTCGACCATCCCGGTCACGCATCCAGGGGAATTCCTCCATGACGAAGCCTGCTCGCACCGCCTTCATCGCTTCCCTGCTGCTCGCCAGCGCCGTCCTTCCTGCCGCCCATGCGTTCGACGCGTCGGTGAAGACCCGCCTGGAAGCGCGCGGCATCAAGTTCGAAGTCGATGGCGACGGCGACTACAAGGTCACCTACAACTACTCGAAGGAAGGCCGCACCCAGCTGGTCTTCGTCAGCGGCAAGACCGAGAGCGTCGGCGGCTTCCAGGTCCGCGAGGTGTTCTCGCCGGCGGCCCGGGTGGACAAGGACAAGATCAATGGCGCCAAGGCGCTGGAACTGATGGCCGAGAGCCGCAAGAACAAGCTCGGCAGCTGGGAACTGGCCGGCGACATCCTCTATTTCGTCATCAAGGTGCCGGACAGCCTGGACGGCGCCCAGCTGGAATCGGCCATGGACATCGCCGCGCAGACCGCCGACGACATGGAGATGGAAATCAGCGGCGCCCGGGACGACCTGTAAGGCAGGCGCCCAGTGACCTATCGCGAGGGCCGCTTCTGGCAGCCGGACGTCACCGTGGCCACCGTCGTGGTCGCCGACGGCCGCCTGCTCTGCGTGGAAGAACGCGTCAATGGCCGGCTGGTGATCAACCAGCCGGCCGGCCACCTCGAACCGGACGAAAGCCTGGCCGACGCCGCGCTGCGCGAGACCCGCGAGGAAACCGGCTGGGACGTGCGCCTGACCGCCTTCCTCGGGGCTTACCAGTGGAAGGCCGAAGAGACCGGCCGGCATTACCTGCGTTTCGCCTTCTCCGCCGAGCCGGACCGTCACGATCCGGCTCGCACGCTGGACGAAGGCATCGTGCAGGCGCTGTGGCTGACGCCCGACGAACTGCTGGCCCGCCGCGACCAGCACCGCAGCCCGCTCGTCTGGCAGGTCGTTTCCGACCACCTCGCGGGCCAACGCACCCCCCTGTCGGTGCTGCAGCACCTGGCATGAGCCACGCGGCATGAATCCACTGGCATGACTGCGCCCCGCATCATCGTCGGCATGTCCGGTGGCGTCGATTCGTCGGTCGCCGCGCTGCTCCTGCGCGACCAGGCCCTGGCCGACCCTTCGCGGTCGGTCGCCGGGCTGTTCATGACCAACTGGGCCGATGACGGCAGCGGCGACTGCCGCGCCGAGGACGACCGGCGCGACGCGGTGGCGGTCTGCGGCCGGCTGGGCCTGCCGATCCACTTCCGCGACTTCTCCGGCGAGTACTGGGCCGGAGTGTTCGAGCACTTCCTCGCCGAATACGGAGCCGGGCGCACGCCGAACCCGGACGTGCTGTGCAACCGCGAGATCAAGTTCAAGCATTTCCTCGATGCCGCGCATGCGCTGGGCGCCGAGTTCATCGCCACCGGCCACTACGCGCGCGTCCGCGAACGCGACGGCGAATGGCAGCTCCTGCGTGCGGTCGACCGGAGCAAGGACCAGAGCTATTTCCTGCACCAGCTTGGCCAGCGCCAGCTGTCGGCCACCCTCTTTCCGCTCGGTGAACTGATCAAGACCGACGTGCGCCGCATGGCCGCCGACGCCGGCCTGCCGACCGCCGCGAAGAAGGATTCCACCGGCATCTGCTTCATCGGCGAGCGCGACTTCCGCGAGTTCCTGTCGCAGTACCTGCCGGCGAAACCGGGGCCGATGGTCACGCCGGACGGCCACCGCGTCGGCGAACACCCGGGCGTGTTCTATTTCACGCTCGGCCAGCGCGAGGGCCTGCACATCGGCGGCGTGAAGGGCTTCGCCGCCGCGCCGTGGTTCGTGGTCGGCAAGCGCGTGCGCGACAACACGCTCATCGTCGACCAGGGCACGGATTCTCCGTACCTGTGTTCCACGCGGTTGTGGACCGAGGCGGCGCACTGGATCTCCGGCACGCCGCCGGCCACCCGCTTCACCTGCACCGCGCAGACCCGCTACCGCCAGCAGGACGAAGCCTGCGAGGTGGTCGTGCACGCCGACGGTTCGGTGTCGGTGACCTTCGAGCGGCCGCAGCGCGCGGTCACGCCCGGTCAGTCGCTGGTGCTGTACCAGGACGAGGTCTGCCTCGGCGGCGCGGTGATCGCCGCCACCGATGCACCGCTCGAAGCCGCCGAACGCACCGCCACGTCCCCCGAATCCCCCGATCCAGTCCACACGGAGTTCACCCGCACATGATGCGCCCCCGCGTCCTCGCCCTCGCCGGCATGGTCCAGTCGCTCAAGCTGGTCCGCCAGATCGCCGAGACCGGCCATGCCGACTCCGGCAGCCAGCGGATCGTGCTCGACAGCGTCTTCCGCATCGATGCCGATTCCGTCGACGCCGTCTACGGCGGTCGCGGCCAGCTCCGGCACGGCCTGCTGACGATGCGCGAGCACCTGGTCGACCGCAGCGGCGACGAGATGCTGCCCAAGCTGGGCATGTCGATCCTGCAGCTCGAACGACGCTTCGTCGGCGACGACGGCATGACCGCGCAGGTCATCAGCGGCATCCGCGCGCTGGATGCGGCGGCGCAGCGCCAGGGCAGCATCCATCCCGAAGTCATCGGCCGCCTCGGCCAGCTCTATGCCGACACCATCAGCCACCTGCGGCCGAAGGTCATCGTGCAGGGCAACCCGCACTACCTGCAGCAACCGCAGGTCGTCGCCGAAATCCGCGCCCTGCTCCTCGCCGCCCTGCGCTCCGCCGTGCTCTGGCGCCAGGTCGGCGGCAGCTACTGGGACTTCGCGCTCCGCCGCCGCGCGATGATGCAGGTGGTGGAGGAAGAGCTGGGGTGACGCTACCAATCGGAACCGCCACTGGATCCCGAGTCAGAGTCGCCTCCACCATAGGAACCACTGCTGTCGCTGCTGCTACTGCTACTGCCGGAATCCCCGCTGGAACTGCTGCAGAAATCACCGCTCTCGGTCCGGCTGCTTACTTCGACATCGCGCCAATCGATTGATTCGAAGGTGGTGTAAACCGCATGTGTGCATGAGCTGGAGGTTTTTCTCTCGCTGATGCAATTGCCGACGGGCACTGCAGTCTTCGATGCCAGGCGATGGGCTTTCGCCTGCTTGTCGTACACGTAGTAGTGGTCGAAGCAGGCCGCGCCTTCCGCGCTGATCCGTGTGTAGCCGTGGTACGGCTGCCGGGCCTGCCAAGACGCCAAGCCGAAGCAGCCTCCGATGATGGCCGTGATGGCCGCAAGCACCAAGCCCAGGCAGCCACGCCCCATCTTTCGTCCGCCGTTCGGCTTCGCTGCCGATGCCTCGGCGCTGTTGGCTGGAGACGTGTACAACCGCAGCATCTCCGCGACACCGCGCTTGAGCCCGGCCACATGGTCGCCCGCCTTGAATTTCGGCGCGATGATCTGGCTGGAAATGCGGTTGAGCTGCGTCGCATCGATTTTCGGCGCGACGCCGTTGCCGGTGACGATCTGGATGCGCCGTGGATTCAGTACCACCACGATGTACACGCCATTGTCGATGTCGTCGCGACCGACGCCGAGTTCCTGCGCGCGGCGGCGTGCGTAGTATTCGACGTTTTCGGTGATCGTGTTGACGGTTTCCACTGCCACCACCAACTGCGATTCGATCGAGCGCAGATACGCCAGCAAATCGGCCTCTTGCGCATCGGTCAGCAGGTTCGCGGTGTCTACGACCAGGTCGTTCTTGCGGATGGTGGCGGCGGCATCAACGACAACCATCCGCGCATCGACATCGAGGAACTCGTTGCGGCAGTCCAGGCACAGCCACTTGCCGGTGTAGCCGTCCTGCTTGAGCTGGGTTCCACCGCAATTGGGGCAGACGAACACCCGGCCGGTGGCGATGTCCGCGCCACGCGGCGCGTTTTCGTCGCCAACCGAAACAACGGCGGTCCGGGTGGCGACCCAGTGTGCCCGGCAATACAGGCAGGTCCACTCACCCGTGACCGGGTGCTGGGAGACTTGTGATGAGCCGCAATGCGGACAAGTGGTCTCCGCGATGCCGTCCGAGGACTTCTGCGAGTACCCGGTGGGAGAGTCGTGCTCGGACATGCGCCGATCCTAGCAGCGCGCAGTCCGAACGGAAACGCCCGGCATTGCCGGGCGTTTCCGTTGCATCGCCTGCATTGATCAGGCAGCGACGCCGTCGGCGACCTGCCTGTAGTCCTCGATCTGGTCGAAGTTCATGTAGCGGTAGATCTCGGCGCCCTTCTCGTTGATCACGCCGATGTCCGCCATGTACTCCTCCTTGGTCGGGATGCGGCCGAGGCGCGAGCAGATCGCGGCCAGCTCGGCGGAGCCGAGGTAGACGTTCGAGTTCTTGCCCAGGCGGTTCGGGAAGTTGCGGGTCGAAGTCGAGAACACCGTCGCGCCTTCGCGGACCTGCGCCTGGTTGCCCATGCACAGCGAGCAGCCCGGCATTTCCATGCGCGCACCGGCCGTGCCGAAGGTGCCGTAGTGGCCTTCCTTCGTGAGCTCCGAAGCGTCCATCTTGGTCGGCGGCGCGACCCACAGGCGGGTCGGGATGTCGCGCTTGCCTTCCAGCAGCTTCGCGGCGGCGCGGAAGTGGCCGATGTTGGTCATGCACGAACCGATGAACACTTCGTCGATCACCGCGCCGGACACGTCCGACAGCGTCTTCACGTCGTCCGGGTCGTTCGGGCAGGCGACGATCGGCTCATGCACGTCGGCCAGGTCGATCTCGATGACGGCCGCGTATTCGGCGTCGGCATCGGGTTCGAGCAGCTGCGGGTCGGCGAGCCAGGCTTCCATCTTGGCGATGCGGCGGGCGATCGAACGGGCGTCGGCGTACCCCTCGGCGATCATCCACTTCAGCAGCGTGATGTTGCTGGTGAGGTATTCGATGATCGGCGCCTTGTCCAGGCGCACGGTGCAGCCGGCGGCGGAACGCTCGGCCGAGGCGTCGGACAGCTCGAAGGCCTGTTCGACCTTCAGGTTCGGCAGACCTTCGATTTCGAGGATGCGGCCCGAGAAGATGTTCTGCTTGCCCTGTTTGGCAACGGTGAGCAGGCCCTGCTTGATGGCGTACAGCGGGATCGCGTTGACCAGGTCACGCAGGGTCACGCCCGGCTGCATCTCGCCCTTGAAGCGGACCAGAACGCTTTCGGGCATGTCCAGCGGCATCACGCCGGTGGCGGCGGCGAAGGCGACCAGACCCGAGCCGGCCGGGAAGCTGATACCCACAGGGAAACGGGTGTGCGAGTCGCCACCGGTGCCGACGGTGTCGGGCAGCAGCATGCGGTTGAGCCAGCTGTGGATCACGCCGTCGCCCGGACGCAGCGAGATGCCGCCGCGGTTGGAGATGAATTCCGGCAGCGTGTGATGGGTCTTCACGTCGACCGGCTTGGGATAGGCGGCGGTGTGGCAGAACGACTGCATCACCAGATCGGCGGAGAAGCCGAGGCAGGCGAGATCCTTCAGTTCGTCGCGGGTCATCGGGCCGGTGGTGTCCTGCGAGCCGACCGAGGTCATCTTCGGTTCGCAGTAGGCCCCCGGACGGATGCCCGGCTGCACGCCGTTGACCGCAGGCAGGCCACAGGCGCGGCCGACCATCTTCTGCGCCAGCGAGAAACCCTTGCCGCTGTCGGCCGGCTGCTGCGGCAGGCGGAACAGCGTCGAGACCGGCAGGCCCAGCGATTCACGCGCCTTGGCGGTCAGGCCTCGGCCGACGATCAGCGGAATGCGGCCACCGGCGCGGACTTCGTCCAGCAGCACGTCGGACTTGAGCGCGCTTTCGGCGATCTGGTGGCCGTTCTTGAAGGCGGTGACTTTGCCGGTGGCATGGTCGATCTTCAGTTCGACCTCGTCGCCCATGTTCATGTCGGCGACGTCGATCTCCAGCGGCAGCGCGCCGGCGTCTTCCATCGTGTTGTAGAAGATCGGTGCGATCTTCGAGCCCAGGCACACGCCGCCGAAGCGCTTGTTCGGGATGAACGGGATGTCTTCGCCGGTCCACCACAGGACCGAGTTGGTCGCGGACTTGCGGCTGGAGCCGGTGCCGACCACGTCGCCTACGTAGGCGATCAGGTGGCCCTTGTCCTTGAGATCAAGGATCTGCTGGATCGGGCCGCGCTTGCCGTCTTCTTCCGGCACGAACGGCGCGCCTTCGCGCTTGTTCTTGAGCATCGCCAGCGCGTGCATCGGGATGTCCGGGCGCGTGGTCGCGTCGGGCGCGGGCGACAGGTCGTCGGTATTGGTTTCGCCGGGCACCTTGAACACGGTGATCGTCAGCGACGACGGGACTTCCGGCTTGCTGGTGAACCATTCGGCGTCGGCCCAGCTCTGCAGCACGGACTTCGCGTTCGCGTTACCGGCCTTCGCCTTTTCTTCCACATCGTGGAAGGCGTCGAACATCAGCAGGGTGTGCTTCAGCGCATTCGCGGCGATGGTGCCGACGACGGCGTCGTCGAGCAGTTCGACCAGCGGATGGATGTTGTAGCCGCCGAGCATGGTGCCGAGCAGTTCGGTCGCTCGCTCGCGGCTGATCAGCGCGCAGGTTTCGGTACCGAAGGCCACGGCGGCGAGGTAGGACGCTTTGACCTTGGCGGCATCGTCGACGCCGGCCGGCACGCGGTTGGTGATCAGGTCGACGAGGACGCTTTCCTCGCCGGCCGGCGGCGCCTTCAGCAGCTCGATGACCTCGGCGGTCTGCTGCGCGGTGAGCGGCAGCGGCGGGATGCCGAGCGCGGCGCGTTCGGCGACATGTTGGCGGTAGGCTGCGAGCATTCTGATGACTCCTGGTGGCGGCTTGCTACGAAGTGTGGTGTGGCGCTCGGGCTTCGATCCGATCGTTCAGACGCTCGGAACGATCAACTTGAGACCCTTGAAGTATTCGCGGAAGAAACGGTCGTCGCGGGTGATCAGGCCGTTGCACTGGAGCAGTGCGTGGGCGCCGATCAGGAAATCGGGCGCGGCGCGGAGACCGCCACCAGCGCGCTGTCGGTGCCGGCGTTGCATCTCGCCGGCGCGCAGGGCGGACTTGGCCTCCAGCGGGCTGAAACGGATGCTCATCTCCTCCAGCACGGCCATGGCCTCGGCGCCGTCGCGCAGCGCGCCGCAGATCTCGGCCAGGGCCACGTCGCAGACCACGACCGGGCCGGCGCTGAGGCACTGGCGGAGGCAGGCTTCGGCGGCGTCGGCGTGCGGGCCATCGGCCAGCAGGTCGATCAGCACGGGGCTGTCAATCGCGATCATGTTGCGATCATGCCTCGATCATCCTTCGGCCCCGCCCTCGCCTTCCTCGCCGGCGGCGCGGCCGCGCACGGCCTGCATCGCCTCGTCGGTCGATGCGAAGCCGTCGAGCTTGAAGCGGCCGCGGGCCCGGGAAATGGCGTCGTCGACGCTCTTGCGCAGGACAATGCGGCTGCCTTCCAGTTCGACCTTGAGCACGCTGCCCTTGGTCAGGCCCAGGGCATCGCGGACGGCCTTCGGCAGGGTGATCTGGCCGCGTTCGGCAACGGTGGCTTCCATCGGACACCCCTCAGCTGGTATGGGCGAATTTTACATACTTTTCCATGCATACTCCATGACAGCCCGCCCAGCGGCGCGCAACGCCGCGTTTCGCGGCGATCCGCCCGCGACTTGCCCATCGGTCGCATCCGGGGCGGATAATCGAGACATCCCCCGCCCCAAGGAGAGAGCCCGTGCGAGATTCCTTCGGTACCCGCACCCGCCTGCAGATCGGCGACCGTTCGCTGACCACCTACAGCCTGCCGGCCCTGGCCCGACGCCTGGAGGCCGACGCTGCGTTGGCCTGCCTGCCCTATTCGATGAAGATCCTGCTGGAGAACCTGCTCCGGCACGAGGACGGCATCACCGTGCTGCCCGAGCACATCCGCGCGGTGCTGCACTGCAATCCGGCGACCGAACCGGACACCGAGATCGCCTTCATGCCGGCGCGCGTGGTCCTGCAGGACTTCACCGGCGTGCCCTGCGTGGTCGACCTAGCGGCGATGCGCGACGCGATGCGCGCGCTCGGCGGCGACCCGGCGAAGATCAATCCGCTGATCCCGTCGGAACTGGTGATCGATCATTCGGTGCAGGTCGACGTCTTCGGCAAGCCCGAGGCCCTGGACCTGAACGGCCAGATCGAATTCGCCCGCAACCGCGAGCGCTATGCCTTCCTGCGCTGGGGCCAGAAGGCGCTGGACAACTTCAAGGTCGTGCCGCCGAACACCGGCATCGTCCACCAGGTGAACCTGGAGCACCTGGCGCGCGTGGTGATGACCCGCGAGGTCGTCCTGCCCGACGGCAGCCGCGAACTGCAGGCGTTCCCGGACACCGTGTTCGGCACCGACAGCCACACCACGATGATCAACGGCATCGGCGTGCTCGGCTGGGGCGTGGGCGGCATCGAAGCGGAAGCGGCGATGCTGGGCCAGCCCAGTTCGATGCTGATCCCGCAGGTGGTCGGCTTCAAGCTGACCGGCCGCCTGCCAGAAGGCGCCACCGCCACCGACCTGGTGCTCACCGTCACCCAGATGCTGCGCAAGCTGGGTGTGGTCGGCAAGTTCGTGGAATTCTTCGGCGACGGCCTGCAGCACCTGCCGCTGGCCGATCGCGCGACCATCGCCAACATGGCGCCGGAATACGGCGCGACCTGCGGCATCTTCCCGATCGATGCCGAATCGATCACCTACCTCCGCCTGTCCGGCCGAGACGAGGCGCAGATCGCGCTGGTCGAAGCGTACGCCCGCGCGCAGGGCCTCTGGCACGATGCCGACACGCCGCATGCCACGTACAGCACCACGCTGGAGCTCGATCTCGGCAGCGTGCGGCCGTCGCTGGCAGGCCCCAAACGCCCGCAGGATCGCGTGCTGCTGGAGGACATGAAGGCCGACTACCGCAAGCACGTCACCGGGCTCACCGCGCTGCGCAAGCCCAAGGACGCGGCCGTCTCCGGATTCATCGAGGAAGGCGGCGCGCAGCCGCAGGCCGAGCATCTCGCAGCCGCGCCGCGGATCAGGATCCGGGTCCGCGACCGCGACGGCGAACTGACCGACGGCTCGGTGGTGATCGCCGCGATCACCTCCTGCACCAACACCTCCAATCCGGCGGTGATGCTCGGTGCCGGCCTGCTCGCGCGCAACGCCGCCGCACGCGGCCTGAAACCGGCACCCTGGGTGAAGACCTCGCTCGGTCCGGGCTCGCTGGTGGTCACCGACTACCTGAAGAAAGCCGGCCTGCTCGACGACCTGGAGACACTGGGCTTCCACGTGGTCGGCTATGGCTGCACCACCTGCATCGGCAATTCCGGCCCGCTGCCCGACGAGGTCTCGAAGGCGATCGCCGAGGGTGATCTGGCGGTCGCGTCCGTGCTGTCGGGCAACCGCAATTTCGAAGGTCGCGTGCATCCCGAAGTGAAGATGAACTATCTCGCCTCGCCGCCGCTGGTCGTGGCCTATGCGCTGGCCGGCACGGTCGACATCGACCTGACCCGCGAGCCGCTGGGCACCGGCGCCGATGGCCAGCCGGTGTACCTGCGCGACATCTGGCCGACCAACAAGGAAATCGGAGACCTCATCGCCGCCACCGTGGGACCGGAAATGTTCGCGCGCAACTACGCCGATGTGTTCCATGGCGATTCGCGCTGGAACGCGATCGCAGCCCCCGAGGGCGACGCCTACGCCTGGGATGCGGATTCGACCTACATCAAGCATCCGCCCTATTTCGAAGGCATGAGCATGGCGATCGGCGCGATCGAGGACATCCACCATGCCCGCGTGCTTGGATTGTTCGGCGACTCGATCACCACCGACCACATCTCGCCCGCCGGCAACATCAAGGCCAATTCCCCCGCCGGCCGCTTCCTGCAGGAACGCGGCGTCCAGCCCGCCGACTTCAACAGCTACGGTTCGCGCCGCGGCAACGACGACGTGATGGTGCGCGGCACTTTCGCCAACATCCGCATCCGCAACCAGATGCTGGGCGGCGAGGAAGGCGGCAACACCCTGCACCACGCCGCCGACGGCCAGGTCGAGAAGCTGTCGATCTACGACGCCGCGATGCGCTACCGCGACGAAGGCGTGCCGCTGGTGGTGATGGCCGGCAAGGAATACGGCACCGGCTCCAGTCGCGACTGGGCGGCCAAGGGCACCAACCTGCTCGGCGTGAAGGCGGTCGTCGCCGAGAGCTTCGAGCGCATCCACCGCGCCAACCTGGTCGGCATGGGCGTATTGCCGCTGCAGTTCGCAGCGGGCGAGAACGCGCAGACCCTGGGTCTGGACGGCAGCGAGGTGATCGACATCACCGGCCTGGACGACGGCGCCGGGAAGACGGCCCGGCTGTCCGCGCGTCGGCCCGGCTTCGAATGCACGTTCGAGGCGCGGATCCTCCTGCTGACGCCCAAGGAAGTCGAGTACTTCCGCCACGGCGGCATCCTGCACTACGTGCTCCGGCAACTCGCGGCGCAGTAATCGGCAACTCTCCGGCGTGGGCGGAAGCCCGGCCCTCGCGCAATGCGCGAGGGCGCTCACCGGCGCGCGAACCCATGGTTCGCGAGCGCGCCGCTTCGCCCACCACGGCGGCATCCTGCATTACGTACTCCGGCAGCTCGCGGCGCAGTAATCGGCAACTCTCCGGCGTGGGCGGAAGCCCGGCCCTCGTGCACGGCGCGAGGGCGTCCACCGGCGCGCGAAGCTGCGGTGTACGGGCAGCATCCGACAGCCGGGAGCGCATGCCGGATAAAACATACGGGGGCGTCTTGCGGCCCCCGGGGGGCTATGCTCCAATCGGTCGGAACAGCCAATGAACGGCCCGCAGTGGCCGCACTCCAAAAGAGAGAGAGGGGATCACATGAGTCAAGACCGCCCGTGGTTTGCGAGCTACCCGGCTGACGTGCCGCAAGAGATCGACGTCGAGGAGTACCCCTCGATCGTGGCCGTGCTGCAGTCGTCGCTGGAGAAATACAGCGGCCGCGCAGCGTTCTCGAACATGGGCAAGTCCCTCACCTATGCCGAGGTCGACCGCTACAGCAAGCAGTTCGCCGCCTACCTGCTGGGCGAGCTGAAGCTCAAGAAAGGCGACCGCGTCGCCGTCATGATGCCGAACTGCCTGCAGTACCCGATCGCCACCTTCGGCATCCTCCGCGCCGGCCTCACGGTGGTGAACACCAACCCGATGTACACGCCGCGCGAGCTCAGGCACCAGCTCATCGACTCCGGCGCCAGCGCCATCCTCGTCCTCGACAACTTCGGCAAGACCGTGCAGGACGTGGTCGCCGACACCCAGGTCAAGCAGGTCATCACCACTGGCCTCGGCGACATGCTCGGCTTTCCCAAGGGCAACGTCGTCAACTTCGTGCTGAAGTACGTGAAGAAGATGGTGCCGGATTACGACATCCCTGGCGCCGTCCGTTTCCGCAACACGCTCACGCTCGGCCAGATGCACACCTTGCCGTCCGTCGAAATCGGCCCCGAGGACATCGCGTTCCTGCAATACACCGGCGGCACCACAGGCGTCTCGAAGGGCGCGATGCTGACCCATCGCAACCTGGTCGCCAACATGCAGCAGGCGTCGGCGTGGATCGGCCGCAACGCCAAGATGGGCGAGGAAGTGATCGTCACCGCGCTGCCGCTCTACCACATCTTCGCCCTGACCGCGAACGGCCTTGTTTTCATGAAGTTCGGCGGACACAACCACCTGATCACCAATCCGCGCGACATGCCCGGTTTCGTGAAGGAACTGTCCAAGATTCCGTTCACCGCCATCACCGGCGTCAACACCCTGTTCAATGGCCTGCTCAACACGCCGGGTTTCGACAAGGTCGACTTCTCGAAACTGCACCTCACCCTGGGCGGCGGCATGGCCGTGCAGCGCGCGGTGGCCGAGCGCTGGAAACAGGTGACGGGTGTGACCCTGGTCGAAGCCTACGGCCTGACCGAGACCTCGCCCGCCGCGTGCATCAATCCGATGGACCTGGCCGAATACAACGGCGCCATCGGCCTGCCGATCCCGTCCACCGATGCCTGCGTGAAGGACGAGGAAAACCGCACGGTGGCCGTCGGCGAAGTCGGCGAACTGTGCATCAAGGGTCCGCAGGTGATGAAGGGCTACTGGCAGCGCCCCGAGGAAACCGCGAAGGTGCTCGACAGCGAAGGCTGGCTGCACACCGGCGACATGGCGAGGATGGACGAGAACGGTTTCTTCTACATCGTCGACCGCAAGAAGGACATGATCCTCGTCTCCGGTTTCAACGTGTATCCCAACGAGGTCGAGGACGTGATCGCGCTGATGCCCGGCGTGCTCGAAGTCGCCGCTGTCGGCGTGCCTGACGAGAAATCCGGCGAAGCCGTGAAGGTGGTGATCGTGAAGAAGGATCCGAACCTCACCGCCGAACAGGTCAAGGCGCATGCGCGCGAAAACCTGACCGGCTACAAGCAGCCGAAATTCGTCGAATTCCGCACCGAACTGCCGAAGACCAACGTCGGCAAGATCCTGCGCCGCGAACTGCGGGACCAGGCCTGCGCCTGACGCGGCAACGGGCACCGCGTCCCTGACGACGCGGTGCCCCTCGGGGCGTGAATCACTCCGCTCCTTCCGGCATCGGCACCCGCCACGGGCTGCCACCCGCCGATCCTTCTGCAAGACCGGGTATATCGATCAGAAACCGGGAATGCCCCGCGTCCATGCCTGCGTGAATCGAGGCCGATGACGGCCAGCCGTTCGCTCTTCCTGCCTGCGCCCACTCTCTCGCGCGTACGCATGCGCCGGCTGGCCGGGTTCTGCGACGTGTCGCGTAGTAAATCGCGCACCCGAAGAGAATGGATTCCATGGACATTATCGTGATCCGCCATCGATACCGATGACCGTTGCGATGCGTATCGACCCGGCGCGGCGCACGACATCGCGAATCCACCAATCCGATCGCGGCCGCGATCACCGGAATATACGGGCCTGGCAGACGGGAGGAAGTTAGCAAAACTGCATTTTCCGGGCAGATATCGGCACCGACGTCATGCGGTCGCAACCTGCGCGCCATGACCGAAAACAAGCGCGCGCCGACAATCGCATCCGGAAATCGATAATCCGGCCGGCGAGCGTCATTTAGAGACGTATTTCGCATTTCGGAGCAAAAACACCCTGCAAATACCCCCGACCTGTCGAAGCTTGCGGGGTGATCGGCCTTGCAGTTTCCATATTTTCGGAGCATACAGAGGACATCCGGGCAGACATGATCCTGACTTCGATCACGAAGAGGGCCCGGGCAATGCTCACGACGAACCACGGGGGTGATGCATGCGGAAGAAAATCGATTTCGATTAGCCTTCCGGCGCGAATGGGCACGTGCATGACCATTCCGACAACCCGCGGGCGTTGCCAGTTTCGATTCCAGCAAACACTTCGAATTGCCTGCTCTAGACATCAACCCTTAGGTTGACGGGCACGCAAGAAAATTCCACACACGCCATTTCTCTGGAGTTCCGCCATGTCCCTGCTCGAAAACATTTCGCCGGTCGCCACCGCCCCGCTCGTCCGTCACGAGCATGACGCCACGCAGCGCACCGATTGGCTCCACATGCATGCGAATACCATCGGGCATTACCACCCGTGTTTCTCGGAGCGCCTGCTCAACGAAATGAAGCGCGAGCAGGAGAGCATCCGTCGTCGTCTCGCATCCGCCAGCAGTGACAGCGGCGCCGGCATCCATCACCTCGTGCTCGCGTCCGATACGAACGTCTTCAATCTCGGCGGCGATCTCGCGCTGTTCGCACACCTGATCCGCAGCGGCAACCGCGGGCGCCTGCTCGATTACGCGAAACTCTGCATCGAAGTCGCCTACAACCTGTACCGGCTGTACGAGAACAACGTGCACAGCATCGCGGTGATCCAGGGCGACGCGCTCGGCGGCGGTTTCGAAGCCGCGCTGTGCTGCCACACCATCATCGCCGAGGAAGGCGCCGGCATGGGCTTCCCGGAAGTGCTGTTCGATCTGTTCCCGGGCATGGGCGCCTACACGTTCCTGACTCGCCGCGTGTCGCCGATCGTCGCCGAGCGCATGATGCTCGACGCTCGCGTCTATCCGGTCGAGGAACTGCTGCAGATGGGCGTCGTCGACATGGTCGTTCCGCGCGGCATGGGCCAGCAGGCAGCCAGCGAGCTGATCCGCAAGCACCAGAAGATGGGCAACGCCCTGCGGTCGATGAATGCCGTGCGCCAGGCCTCGCGTCCGGTGACGCTGGAGGAACTGCTTGCCGTGACCTCGGAATGGGTCGACGCGGCGATGCGCCTCAACGAGCGCGGGCTGAAGACGATGGAACGGCTGATCCGCGCCCAGCAGCGCCGCGCCGGCCAGCAGCCGCTCGTGGCCGCCGCAGGCTGAATCCGGCCGGGAACGAGGTTTCCTGCCGGACGTCAGTCAGGACGCATCGGGGGCCGGGCGACGCTCGGCATCCGGTCCGCTGGACGTGATCCGGTCGACTTCGCGACGGCTGTGCTCGGCGAGCAGCGACAGTTGCGCAGCCAGCTCCGCGCACCATCCCGCATGCTTGCGCGCCAGGGCGACATCGTCGCTGCGCATGATGAGGCGGCAACGTTCGGCGATCGAAGTCGCGCCCAGATTCTCGCTCACGCCCTTCATCGCGTGCGCGGCATCGCGGAACTCGGCCCAATCGCCCGCGATACCGTGCTTTTCCAGGCTCGTCATGCAACCGGACAGATCGCGCAGGCACTGCTCGACGAAGTCCTTCAGGAACGCCCGCCCCAGTCCCATGCCGGCGAGTTCCTCGAGCACCGTCGGGTTGGTCGTGAACGACACCTGCTCCGACATCTGCTTCACCGCAGTCGGTTTCTGCTGCGGCGTCATGACCTCGACGATCGCTTCGAGCAGCTTGGCCACCACCACCGGTTTCGTCAGGAAGACCTGCGCGCCCGCCTGCATCGCCGCGCGTGAGGCCTGTTCGGTCGCATCCGCGCTGAGCACGATCACCGGCGTGCGCACCGGCCGCCCGGCCTGCATGAAACGCAGTTGCCGGATCACATCCAGGCCGCTGACGTTCGGCATGTGCATGTCGAGCACCGCGAAGTCGAATTCGCCCTGTTCCAGCAGGTCCAGCGCCTGTTCGCCATCCACGGCGGTCACCGTCTTGTGCCCTGCGCGCTCCAGCAGCTTGCTGAGCACCGACCGGTTGGCCGGCTGATCATCGGCGATCAGCGCGCGCAGCGAACGCGTGCGCGCCTTGTGCCGGATGAAGGGATCGTCGAACGCGACCACGTTGCTGAGATCGTGGCGCACCGTCACGGGCGCTTCGACCTGGGTCAAGGGGATGTCGAAGTGGAAATGGCAGCCGCCGCCGGGGTTGTCGTCCAGTTGCAGCGTGCCGCCGAGCAGCTGGGTCAGCGTCTTGGCGATCGTCGTGCCCAGGCCCGTGCCGCCGTAGCGACGCGCCGGCCCGCTGTCGACCTGCTCGAAGGCCTCGAAGATCTTCTGCTTGTAGGCATCGGGAATGCCGATGCCGGTGTCGCGCACCGAGAACGCGACGCGCAGCTCCGGGCCGGGGATGCGGGTCACGTCGAGCGACACCGAGCCGCGCTCGGTGAACTTGACCGCGTTGTGCATCAAATTCAGCAGGATCTGCATCAGGTGTGCGCCGTCGCCGTGCACCTCGGCGGGCACGTCATCGGCGACCGTGCAGCGCAGCGTCAACCCCTTGCCCTGCGCCTGCGGCTGCAGCATCTGCTCAATCTTCGCGACTGACTCGCGCAGGCTGAAATCGGCGGGCTTGCGCTGCAGCTTGCCGGCTTCGATCGCGGAGATGTCGAGGACTTCCTCCACCAGCAGCAACAGGGTCTGCGCCGAGGTGTAGATCACCTCGGCGTGGTCGCGCTGTTCGGGCGGCATCTGCGCCGCGCGCAGCAACTCGGACATGCCGATGATGCCGTTCAGCGGCGAGCGGAATTCGTGGCTCATCGTGGCCAGGAATTGCGACTTCGCGGCATTCGCGCGACGCGCCTCTTCCGTGCTGCGTCGCAGCGACTGCAGCAATCGGGACAGATACGCGGGAATCGCGACCAGCCCCAGCACCAGCCCGACCGACAGGTAGGGCTGTTCGAACCAGTACTCGGCATTCACCGCGACGATCGAGAAGGCCACGGCCCCGATGACCGATGCCGAATGCAGGTAGCCCGTGCCGTAGCGCAGGCCGTTGCCAATCGTCACCCAGAGGATGATGACGTACAGCGGTGCCAGCGCCTTGGGCTCGATGAGCATGAGCGTCAGCAGGGTCGCGTAGTCCGACACGATGCCGATCCAGCGCCTGACATGCGATGTGCCCGGGTGCGCGACGATGCTCAGCATCAGGCCCAGCCCGATCCCGGCTTCGATGAGCATCACCTGCAGCATCACCGTGGTGCTGTCGTCCATGTGCGGACCGACGAACACCTTCAGCGACACGAGGTAAGCCACGATCAGGCACGCGATGGCCAGCCTGACCAGCGCCTGCGCATGTTCGCTGTCCGGCCGGTGGGTCAGCCTGGCGCGCGTCCAATCGAAGGCGGCGCGCAGCGCGTTCACTCCAGCCCCGGCCGTTGCGATCCGGTCGAATAGCGTTCGCAGATGTCCTGGAGACGTTCCCTGTTGTCCACCAGCGCCTGCACGCATTGCGGATCGAAGAGTTTGCCGCTCTGTTCCACGAGGAAGTCCAGCGCGCTGTCGAAGCTCCACGGCGCCTTGTACGGCCGCGGCGAAATGAGGGCATCGAAGACGTCGGCAACGGCGACGATGCGCGCTTCGATCGGAATCTGCGCGCCGCTGAGGCCGTCGGGATAGCCGCTGCCGTCGAAGCGCTCGTGGTGGCGCAGCGCGATCGTCGCGCCTGCCTGGATGAAACGGTTCTGGCTGCCGCTCAGCAGTTCGTGACCGATCTGCGGATGGCGACGCATGATGCTCAGCTGGTGCTCGTCGAGCGGGCCGGGCTTGAGCAGAACGTCGTCGGGAATGGCAATCTTGCCCATGTCGTGCAGGGGTGCCGCCAGTTCGATCAGGCGGACCTCGTCCTCGGGCATGCCCAGCCCATCGGCGATCAGCCCGGCGATGTGCGCCATGCGTTCGAGATAGGCGCTGGTGCCGATGTCGCGGTACTCGATGGCGCGGGCGAGGCGGGACAGCGTCTCGCGCTCGCGCTCTTCCACTTCGTGCATGCTCGACAGCAGGCGCTGCTCCAGCGAGAGCGCGCGCTGCTTGATCGATTCGGACTGCTGGCGCAGTTGCAGCAGGTTGCGGCAGCGCGCGCGCAGTTCGCGCGGACGCACCGGCTTGACCAGGAAGTCGATCACGCCGGCATCCAGTGCGGCCTGGCGGATGGGCTCGTCGCCGACCACGGTCACCAGCACGATCGGGACGTCGCGGTTGCTCAGCGAACGACGGAAGCGGCGGGCGAACTCCAGGCCGTCGATGACCGGCATGCGGTAGTCGAGCAGGAGCAGGTCCGGCCTGTTGTTTTCCGACCAGCGCAGGGCTTCCTCGGAATCGCCGAAGTCGAACACTTCCAGCTCGGGGCTGATGTCCTCGAGGATGTGCCGCAGCATGGTGCGTGCGGATGTCTGGTCGTCAACGATGACGATTTTCACGGAATTGCCCCACATGCGGATACCGTGCGTCCTTGCGGTTCGTGAAGTTGCTGGTCGATACGTTGCGCCGAATTTAAAGCAATTTCAATGCCATGGCCCGCATGTGACTGAATTGCCAGTCCATTCTAGACCGCAGGCAACGCGAGTGTGAACCACGCGCAACGCGTCGAGGGCCGATGGCGACGACCGGGCGCAACAGGCTCGCTCACCTGCCCGCGCACCTGCCCGCATGCGTAAGCGATTGATTCGCTGGAGATGAACGACGTCCCCGCAAGCCCTGCGTTAGCGGGCCGGCATTGGAGGTTATCGCATTGACCCTGCAAGACCCGACAGGGTCGACGGACGAACGGCGCGTGCCCTGCAGCCCTCCCTGGCGACGCGGAGCACGCAACGACAGCGCAATGGATCAGGCTTCGGGGCGCATGTAGGGGAACAGCAGCACGTCGCGGATCGACACCGAGCCGGTGAGCAGCATCACGAGACGGTCGATGCCCACGCCCAGGCCACCGGTCGGCGGCAGCCCGACTTCGAGCGCGCGGATGTAGTCGGCGTCGTAGTGCATGGCTTCGTCGTCGCCGCCTTCCTTCGCCTCGACCTGGGCGCGGAAGCGCGCAGCCTGATCTTCGGGGTCGTTGAGCTCGGAGAAACCATTGGCGATCTCCTTGCCGCCGACGAACAGCTCGAAACGGTCGGTGATGCCCGGCTCGCTGTCGGACTCGCGCGCCAGCGGCGAGACCTCGACCGGATAGTGGGTAATGAAGGTCGGCTGGATCAGATCGGCTTCGACCGTCTTCTCGAAGATTTCCAGCAGCAGCTTGCCCCAGCCATAGGCCGGCTTCACGTGGATCTTCAGTCGCGCGCAATGCGCGGCCAGCGCCTCGCGGTCGCGGCAATCGGCGACGGAAATCTCGGGATTGCATTCGCGCACGGCCTCTTCCAGCTTCCAGCGCCGGAACGGCTTGCCGATGTCGATGGCATTGCCGTCCCATTCGACGGAATCGGTGCGCATCACCTCGCGGGCGACGTCACGGATCATGCCTTCGGTCAGGTCCATCACTTCGTGGTACGTGGCATAGGCCTCGTACAGTTCGAGCATGGTGAATTCGGGATTGTGCCGCGTGCTCACGCCTTCGTTGCGGAAGTTGCGGTTGATCTCGTACACGCGCTCGAAGCCGCCGACGACCAGGCGCTTGAGGTACAGCTCCGGCGCCACGCGCAGGTACAGATCGAGATCGAGCGCGTTGTGATGGGTCTCGAACGGCTTCGCGGCTGCGCCACCAGCGATGTAATGCATCATCGGCGTCTCGACTTCCTGGAAACGTCGTTCGTCGAGCCAGCGCCGGATCGCGGAGATGATCTTCGAACGCTTGACGAACACCTCGCGCGCTTCGCGGGTGACGATCAAGTCGACGTAACGCTGGCGATAGCGCTGTTCGACGTCGCTCAGGCCGAACCAGGTGCTCGGCAGCGGGCGCAGCGACTTGGTCAGCAGGCGCAGCGTCTCGGCCTTGACCGACAGCTCGCCGGTCTTGGTGCGCATCACCAGACCCTGCGCACCGACGATGTCGCCGATGTCCCAGTGCTTGAACGCGTCGTAGGTCTCGCCCAGCGCATTGGCCTGCAGGAACAGCTGCAGCGTGCCGGTCATGTCCTGGATCTGCACGAACGCGGCCTTGCCCATGATGCGCTTGGCCATGATGCGGCCGGCCACGGCCACGCGCAGGGCTTCGGCATCGAGGGCTTCGCCGGTCCAGCGTTCGATATCGCCGTACGCCTCCTGCAGGTCGCCGGCGTAGTGCGTGCGCGCGAAATCGTTCGGGAACGCCACGCCCTGGCCGCGCAGGGCCGCGAGTTTGCCGCGACGCTCGGCGATCAGGGCGTTCTCGTCGTGCGGCGGGGTCTGTTCATCGGTCATGGCGGTGGTCCGGAGGTGATCGTGGGAGTGCGATGCTGCAGGATCGCAAGGGCCACGATGTCCGCGGCCACCGCCGCTCCTGCCGCGACGGTTTCAGTCGGGGATGATGCGTTTTTTCGACAGGCGGACGGCGACCGCGCGGACGCGGTCGCCGGGGATGCGCGATGACAGCGCAATCATCATGCGGCGTCGATCCGCTTGGCGCCGGCTTCGAGGCCGGACTTGAGGCTGGCTTCGACGAATTCGTCGAGATCGCCGTCGAGCACCTTCTGGGTGTCGCTGCGCTCGATGCCGGTGCGCAGATCCTTGATGCGCGACTGGTCGAGCACGTAATTGCGGATCTGGCTGCCCCAGCCGATGTCGGACTTGGTGGCTTCCAGGGCGTCGCGCTCCGCGTTGCGCTTCTGGATCTCCAGTTCGTACAGCTTGGCCTTCAGCATCTTCATCGCCATGTCGCGGTTCTGATGCTGGCTGCGGCCGTTCTGGCACGCGACCACGGTATTGGTCGGAATATGCGTGATGCGCACCGCCGACTCGGTCTTGTTCACGTGCTGGCCGCCCGCGCCCGAGGAGCGGTAGACGTCGGTCCGCAGGTCGGCCGGATTGATGTCGATGTCGATGTCGTCGTCGACTTCCGGCGAGACGAACACCGAAGTGAACGAGGTGTGGCGGCGGTTGTCCGAATCGAACGGCGACTTGCGCACCAGGCGGTGCACGCCGATCTCGGTCTTGAGCCAGCCGTAGGCATAGTCGCCCTCCACCTTGATCGTGGCGGACTTGATGCCCGCGACGTCGCCGGCGCTGGCTTCCATCAGTTCGGTCTTCCAGCCGCGCGACTCGCACCAGCGCAGGTACATGCGCAGCAGCATTTCCGCCCAGTCCTGCGCCTCGGTGCCACCGGCGCCGGCCTGGATGTCGACGAAGGCGTTGCAGCCGTCCATCTTGCCGGAGAACATGCGCTGGAATTCCAACTGGTCGACGCCGCGCGCGTAGCGCTCCACGTCGGCCTGGATGGCCAGCGCGGTGTCGTCGTCGGCCTCCATTTCCACGAGATCGAGCAGTTCGCCCGCCCCGACCAGGCCATCCTTCAGGTCGCGGATGCCGTTGACGGTCTTGTCGAGCAGGGACCGCTCGCGGCCGAGGGCCTGTGCGCGTTCCGAGTCGTTCCAGATGTCGGGATTTTCGAGTTCGCGATTGACTTCTTCAAGACGCTCGACCTTGGCGTCGTAGTCAAAGAAACCCCCTCAGCGCATCGAGCCGACCGGTGAGGTCGGCGATGCGCTGGCGGATCGGGTTGAGTTCGATCATGGCGGATGTGCGGCTGCAGCAAAGACCGGGGATTCTAGCAGCAAGCGCACCGCCGACGGCGCCGGAGGGGTGCGATGGACGCCCCGGATCCGGTTCAGTCGGCACCGAGCCGGGCCCGCAGGCCGTCGCGGTGGGTCCGGCTGCAGGGCAGGACGCCGCCATCGTGCAGGTGCAGGCGGGCATCCCCGCTGTCCAGGGGCTCGATCGACGCCACCCGGGTGAGATTGACGATGTAGCTCCGGTGCACGCGGACGAAGCGCCCCGGATCCAGCCGGCCTTCGATCCCCGCCAATGTGCTGCGCAGGGGGTAATCGTGGCCGCGTACCCGCAGGTTCACGTAGTTGCCGGCCGCCTGCAGCCATTCGATGTCGGCGGCGGCGATCAGGAAATCGCGGCCCAGCTTGCGGACCAGGAAGCGGTCCGGCCGGTCGACCGGTTCCACCGGCTCGCCCTCGTCCGGGCGACCGAGCAGGCTCGCCTCGCCTTGCCAGCGGCGGAGGAACCAGCGATAGCTTTCCATGATGGCGACGATGGCGGCATAACTGCGGGCATCCTTGAGGTACTCGTACAGCAACGCGCGGGGCCAGGGGCCGAAGTCGTAATCCGCGCCATCAAGCTGGTAGGCCAGCACGCGCAGCGCGACCATGCCGGTCACGTGGACCAGGCAGACCAGTACGCTGGCCGCCGCGTGGCCCATCAGCTGCGCGCGCCACGCGCCCCATCGCAGCGGGAACCGACGCGTGTACCACGCGATACCCGGCATGATCAGCAGCAACCAGACGACCGCGCTGCTGAACTCCCACACGGCCGGCTCCCACGACTGGGTGTCCATGCCGAGGCGACGCAGGTCCATCAGGGTGGTGATGCTGTTGCCGGCGGCATTGACGACCGCGAGGAGGATCCAGAAACCGATCTCGACCCAGCGTCGCCAGGGCCCGTAACGTTCGTAGGTCAGGGATGCATGCATGGACATGGGCGCATTCTAGGCGGCGCCTCCCGCGATGCGCGCCCGACTCGTCACGGCAGACCCACGCCTCGTCCCTTTTTCATCACGATCAGGCACTTGGCACTGGACCCCATGCCGCAGGCCGCGACACTCGGCACATCATTCTTCTCCCCGACCCGCTGTCCATGCAACGCCGACTCGACCTCGACTGGATCCGCATCGCCGCCTTCGGCCTGCTCGTGCTCTACCACTGCGGCATGTACTACGTGAGCTGGGACTGGCACGTCAAAAGCCCGCACGCCGGCGAGACGCTGGAGCCACTGATGATGGCCAGCTCGCCCTGGCGCCTGTCGCTGCTGTTCCTGGTCTCGGGCGTGGCCACGGCTTTCCTGTTCGCGAAGCGTGCGGGCGGCTTCCTTGGCAGCCGCTCCTGGCGGCTGCTGGTGCCGCTGCTGTTCGGCATGCTGGTGGTCGTGACGCCGCAGGCCTATTACGAGGTCGTCGAAAAGCTGCCCGGCGGCTACCACGACGGCTACCTCGCGTTCTGGGGCCGCTACCTGTCCGCAGACGACACGTTCTGCCGGGATGGCGACTGTCTGGACGTACCGACCTGGAACCACCTGTGGTTCGTGGTCTATCTCTGGGTCTACACCGTGGTCGCGTGGGCGCTGCTGCGCTTCGCACCGCGCGGCATGGACAAGGCGGGTGCCTGGCTGGCGGCGCGCCTCTCCGGCATCGGGCTGCTGCTCTGGCCTGCGCTGGCGCTTGCGGTGGCGCGCGTGGCGCTGGTCGGCCGTTTCGAATCGACCCATGCCCTCGTCGACGACTGGTACAACCACGCGCAATACCTGCCGCTGTTCCTGCTCGGCTTGCTGGTCGCGACCCGCAACGACGTCTGGGACGCGCTGCACCGCCAGCGCTGGGCGGCATTGGCACTTGCCGTGGCCGGATATGGCTTCATCGTCTGGTACTTCTTCGGCAGCGGCTTCGACGACGAAGGCACCCCGCCGCCCGAGGCATTGCGGATGCTACAGCGCGCGGTCTGGGCGGTGTTCCAGTGGACGGCGATCGCCGCGATCCTGGGCTTCGCGCGCGGCATCGCCTTCCGCGACACCGCAACCCTGCACTACCTGCGCGACGCGGTGTTCCCGGTCTACATCCTTCACCAGACGATCACCGTCGTCGTCGCCCACAACCTGCAACCTTTCGCGCTGCCGCCACTTGCCGAAGGACCGCTGCTGGTGCTGGCGACTTTCGGGCTGAGCTTCGCGGGTTTCGAGATCGTGCGTCGGGTCCGCTGGCTGCGACCACTCTTCGGTCTGAAGGCATCGGCGCCCTCGCCGGTGGTCACGCCCGCCGCCGCGCCCGCAACGGGCGCGACGACGAGTCGATGATCACTTCACCTCGAATTCGCCCACGAACACCGTTTCGCTACGCCCACTCAGCCGCAGGGTCACCGTCTCGTCCTTGCGTCGCGGCGTGCCCCAGCCCGAGCTCAGGCGCAGGTTGAGCGTGGTCGCGCCGGTGACGATCTGCTGGCGGTCGCCGAAGAAGTTCGCTTCGACCTTGTACTTGCCCGGCTTGGCATCCTTCAGCACGAATTCCTCGGGGCCGTAGCCGCCGGTGAAATCGTCGCTGAGCAGGCCGCCCTGGAAGGTGTTGCGATTGCCGTAGTAGCACTTCTCGCCGTTGGGATCGGTGACCCACAGGTCCATGTCGCTGTTGTCGCTGTCCCAGGCCAGCACCACGCGCAGGTCCAGCGGCATGTTCTTCAGCAGGCGACGATCGATGAAAGCGGTATCGAGCGGCTTCGGGCTGGTCGCGATGATCTCGTTCATTTCGTTGAGCGCGACCAGTTCCACTTCCGAGAAGCGGTCGTCCCAGGGCCGCGCGGCGACTTCGTACAGGCGCTCGATCGCTTCCTGGCGCTGCCCTGCCCCGGCCAGCGCCAGCCCGAGGTCACGATGGCTCTGCGGTTCCTCGTCGGCCAGACGCAGCACATCGCGCAGCACGGCGATCGCATGCGGCCAGTCCCGGGCCTGCATCAGCCGGTAGCCGAGCACGCGCAGCACGTGGCGGTTTTCCAGCTTCATTTCGGCGAGATTGGACAGCACGCGCAGCGCCTCCGCGCGACGGCCCTTCTGCAGCAGCAGGTCGGCGACATCGAGATAGAAGGCGGTGCTGTCGGCGTGGCTGTCCTTTTCGTCGAGGTAGAGCGCGTACAGGTCCTCGGCCTTGGCCTCGCGCAGGCGGCGCGCATACGGCGAATCCGGGGCCCAGGCCTGCAGACGGATGGCAACACCCTGGCCGGTATCGTCCTGCACGGCCTTAGCCGCTTCCTCTTCGGCCTGACGGCGCGCGCCGGCCGGGGCTGCGGCGCGTTGCTGCGAGGCACGTTCGGCCACCGCGCTTTCGCGCGCGCGGGACAATTCCTCCACGGCGACAGGAGACGGCGGTGCGGGCGGCGGCGGCGGTGCGGACATCACCGGGGCGGCGGCATCGGCAGCGACATAGCCCGCGATTTCGCCGCGGCTCTCACCCTTGGGTTTCGATGGCAGGGTCTTCGGGAACGTCTTGCCCCACCATTCGACACGCTCGGCAAAGCGCTTCGCAACGATCTCCAATCGCTCGCTGCGGCTCTGCTCGCGCGTGCGGTCGCGGGTACGCTGCAGCGCGGCGACCTGTTCGCGCAACGTCGCAGGCGCGGGGATGTCGTAACGCACGTAGTCGTCGGGCGATTCCAGCACCAGCAGTGACGTACCGGGGGTAACGATGCCGAAACGCTGGCCCAGACGGGTGATCGCACCGCGATGGCGCTCGGGCTCGGCGGCCTTCGATGCCACCTGCCAGCTCGCCCACAGCGCCGCGACCTGCGTGCTGGTCGGCGCATCGGCGGCCACCGAAGCTTCGATCGTTCGCGCACGGGCACCTTCCTGAAGACGCACGCGCACGCGGGCCGTGGTTTCGGTCATGCGGCCCGCGACGCGCAGCAGGCCGCCATCGATATCCCAGGATTGCGGCAGCAGATCCTCGATGCCCTCGCCTTCCAGTGCGATCACGCGGCGGCCCTGGCCCAGCAGCGCATTCGCTGCGGCCTCCAGTCCGTCGCGCCCCTGCCAGCGCACGAGCCGTCTGCCGCGTGCCTGCGCGAGCGCCGACAGCCGCGTGGCATCGACTTCGGCGCCGGAAGAAGCAAGCGCGTAGAGCGATTGACCATCCTTCAGCGCCGGAAACGCGCGATCGCCGTAGTTGTGCAGGCCATCGCTGACCAGCAGGTATTCGTCAACACCCTGCTCGGGCGTCCAGTCCGCGAGATCGCTGGCGCCGTCGTGCACCAGCATTTCAAGTGCCTTGCGCAGCGCGCTCCAATCGCCGTTGCGAACGCTGAAACGCCCACCATCCTCGCCCACGTCGCGCAGCACGCGCAGGCGGACTTCGCCATTGTCCATCGCCGCGAAGTAGCGGTCGAGCAGCGCGAATTCGGATTGCTTGTCACGATGGCGCGCGGAGGCGGATGCATCCCAGAGCAGGCCGACCGAGGACGGCACGCGACGTTTCGCGACTGCGGCGGATGCTTCCGGCAGCGGAATGTCGATCAGCGCGAAACGCTCGCTGTCGAAGGATTGCACGAAGGCCTGCGCATCGGCGCTTGCCGGCAGGCGCAGGGAGAGTGTCGATGCCGGTCGCGCGCTGCCGCCGACCACGCGTTCGCGCAGGATGTCGTGCCGTGCGATGAAGGTGCCACGACGACGCTCGAAGCGCAGTGTGTCGAAACGACCACTCTGCGTCGGCGCGGCACGCAGGCCTTCGGCCTGGATCGACAGCGCCGCGCCGTCGGCCTCGTCGAGCAGGTGCACCGGCACGTCGAGCCGCCAGGCCTCGCCGTCACGGCGCATGGCTTCGTCGATCACCAGCCGCACCTGGCGCGTGCCGCGCGCGGGGATCGGATACACGCGCAGGCGGAAATGGTTGCCTGCGGTCTGTTCGAGCAGACCCGGGTCGACGTTGCGGCGCTCGATGCTCTCGAACACCTGCTGCGCCTTCTGCTTGGGCACCGGCACCGCATCGCGCAGCACGCCGTCGATGTCCAGCGCGAACGCGCTGACCTGCTGGCCGGGCTGCAGCGGGAATTCGAGGTTGCCTTCGAGCAGGCGATCGTTTGGGTTATGCAGCGTGAGCAGCAGCGTGGTGCGCGCGAGGCTGCCGTGGGTTTCGACCTCGATCTTCGCTTCGCGCAGGGCGACCGGGATCTTCGCCTCCGGCGCGCGGATCAAGGGCGGCGCGGTGAGCGCATCGGGAACGATGACCGGAACGGCTGGCGGCCTCGGCGGTCGTGGTGTGCGCGCCTCACCGGGCAGGCTCTGGCCCAGCAGCAGGCCGAGCATGAGGGTGGCGGTGGCGGTCGCAGTGAAACCTCGGCGCATGGCGGTGTCCCGTGGGGAAGGTGACGAGGAAACGGCCCGATGCCGGCGACGGGGTTGGGCCTGATCTCCGATGCTAACCGTAGTTCCCGCGAACCGGGAGCCGTTCGCGTAGCCGATGTCTGCACGCGGGCCGCGCCGGGATGCCAGCCATCATGACGCAGGCATACGATCACGCGACAGGCACCGCCCACCCTCCGCGCCTTGATCGAGCGACGTTCATTCGCTCTCCGTCAACGCCCACCAGGATGCCAACAGCGACACCCCGGTTATGGCCAGCAGCAGGCCTGCGGCCGACGACGAAAGATTCCCGAGCATCCAATCCTGCAAGCCGGTTCGGATCAAGGATGTGGACGACAGGCTCCACGCGCACGCGACAAGGCCCGCCAGCATGCCGACCGGCAAATGCCAGCGGTGCGCGCGTCGGCGTGCCGGCAATTGCTGCATGACGCGATCGCAAAAGCCGTCATCGGCGACAGGGCCTTCGAATTGCCGGCGCAGCAATACATCGATGGATGCATCTTGTGGGTCGTTCATGAGACTTTCCTCTTGCGCTCTGATTCCTGCCAGACGGACAGCCAGTTCTGCAGCTTGGCCTTGCCGCGCGTCGCGTGGGTCTTGACCGTGCCGAGCGGCATGGCCAGCACGTAGGCGGCTTCTTCGTGACTCAATCCCAATTGCACGCAATGCAAGAGCACGGCCTGCTCGCCAGGGGACAGGCGCCGCATCGCACGCTCCAGATCCACTTGCAGGTCAATGGTCTGGACGGGTGACGTCAGCGCTTCGTGCTCGCCGCCATCGGCATCTTCGAGCGTTCCCGCTTTCTTTCGATCGGCCTGCAGGAAGCAGGTGTATGCGATACGGTAAAGCCACGTGGAAAATCGCGCATCGCCGCGGAACTGGTCGAGCTTGCGCCATGCCAGCAGAAACACCTCCTGCGCCAGGTCGTCGGCACCTGCTTCGTCGCCGTACAGCAGGCGCCGCAGTTGCGCGCGCACCATGCCCTGGTGACGTCGCAGCAACTGCTCGAACGCACGACTGTCGTTGCCGAGCAGAACGCGCGCAACGAGGGCCTGGTCGATGCGCGCTTCCGCGTCTTGGTCAGCCATGCTTTCCGTCGCGGCGATTCAGCCACCAACTGGCGAGGTAGCCGAACCCGGTGATCAAGGGCAGCAGGCCAATCCCCCACAGTTCACGGATCCCGCGTCCATCCTCGTAGGGCATCGGCATGGCGGCGAACATGGCGATGATGCCCAGACCGATGCTGATCAGCACCAGGGCCCGTCGCCGCTCGCAGAATTCCACGCGCGGCTCGATCAGCAGTTGCGCCGGCGGTGCCACACCCTTGTCCACGAGATGCATGACGGCGTTGTAGCGCGCCTGCGTCTGCTGGTAGCGATAGCGCAGGACGATCAGCACGATGGCGATCGGCGCCAATCCCAGCACGAAGAGAATGATCAATTGGGGGTGCACAAGGGTTCTCCCGGTTGTTTGTGTAGGTTAATGCAGGATGCAGATCACTCGTACCGCATCCCTTCGGCGGGCTCGCCGCGCAGGATCCGCCGGGTCGACAGGTAGGTCGCCATCCCCACCAGCAGCGTGATCGTCAGCGCCACGCCCAACCCGATCGCCACAGGCACCACCGCGCCCAGACCCGCCACGCGC
>DASWYO010000057.1:0-73287 GCA_036404915.1 Lysobacteraceae bacterium | reverse complement strand
CGAGACGGTGTCTGTCATGCTCGTTCCCCGAAGGCCGTGTAGGCCCCGTCACGACGGTAAAATAGACACGCTAGGTCTGTGCGTCAAACCATTGATGTAAATGGTTTTTTTCGTCAAGGCCCGTTTTACGTCCACTTAACTTTTGACTGGTCCGAGCGTGGACCGCGGTCGCAAGTCGCGACCTTCCGTGAGACCGAACCATGTCGACCCAGGCTGCCCTCGACCTCATCGCCCGCGGCGCGGACGAGATCCTCAAGCCCGAAGAGCTGGCCAAGCGGCTGGACGAGGGGCGCCCGCTGCGCATCAAGGCCGGCTTCGACCCGACCGCGCCGGACCTGCACATCGGCCACACGGTGCTGCTCAACAAGATGCGGCAGTTCCAGGACCTCGGCCACCAGGTGATCTTCCTGATCGGCGACTTCACCGGAATGATCGGCGACCCGACCGGCAAGAACGCCACCCGCAAGCCGCTGACGCGCGAGGACGTGCTCGCCAACGCCGAGACCTACGCCGAACAGGTGTTCAAGGTGCTCGACCGCGAGCGCACCGAGGTCCGCTTCAACAGCGAGTGGTTCGGCAAGATGAGTGCCGCCGACATGATCAAGCTCGCCGGGCAGCACACCGTCGCGCGCATGCTCGAACGTGACGACTTCGCCAAGCGCTACGCAGCGCAGCAGTCGATCGCGATCCACGAGTTCCTCTACCCGCTGGTGCAGGGCTACGACTCGGTGGCGCTGGAGGCCGACGTCGAGCTGGGCGGCACCGACCAGAAGTTCAACCTGCTGATGGGTCGCGGCCTGCAGGAGCACTTCGGCCAGAAGCCGCAGATCGTGCTGACCATGCCGCTGCTGGAAGGGCTGGACGGCGTCAACAAGATGTCGAAGTCGCTGGGCAACTACATCGGCATCGCCGAGCCGGCGATCGACATCGTCAACAAGACCATGAAGATCGGTGACGTGCTGATGTGGCGCTGGATCGAGCTGCTCAGCTTCGAGATCGGCGTCGAGGAAGCGGCGCGGCTGAAGGCCGATGTCGAGGCCGGTCAGCTCAACCCGCGCGACGTGAAGCTGCGCCTCGCCCGCGAACTGGCCACGCGCTTCCACGATGCCGTCGCCGCCGAGACCGCCATCGCCGGCTGGCACGCCGCCGTGACCGGGCAGGGCGACACCACGCTGCTGCCGCTGCACGACGTGGCCATCCCGACCGAGGGCATCCGCATCGCCGCGCTGCTCACCGCCGCAGGCATCACGCCGAGCAACGCCGAGGCGAACCGCAAGATGAAGGAGCGTGCGGTGAAGGTCGACGGCCACGTGGTCGAAGACCCGGCGACGACCTTCCAGCCCGGGTTCGAGGGCGTGCTGCAGGTCGGCAAGCGCAACTTCGCGCGGGTGCGGCTGGTCGCCGGCTGAGACGACCGATACGAGCGTTCGAAACGAGACGGGCCGGGAGCGATCTCCCGGCCCGTCTGTTTTTTGTCGATCCCTTGTGCCCTCAGTGGCGCTGGTGGGCGGGCATCTGCTGCGGGTCCTGCTGTTGTGGCGCCTGCTGCGGTGCCTGCACCTGCTGCTGCGGCTGGCGGGCGACCAGCGACGATGCGTCCACCGCCTGGCTCTGGCGCACGCCGTCCTGGCCGCCGAGCTGCACCGCCAGCGCAACGTCGCGGCCATCCCGGTTCTCGACGCGCACCGCGTCGATCGCGGTGAGGCCGTTGGCGCGCGCCTGCGAAGCCAGTCGCTCCGCGCCGAGGATGAGCGCTTCCGGATCGGTGCGCAGGCCCGGCTGCCTCGACAACTGGTCGTGGGCCTGCTGGTACAGCGTGGCCGGCCGCTGGCCGTCGCGCGCGAGGGCCGGATCGAGTTCGCGCAGTGTGTCGCGCATCGGCGTGCGCAGTGCCTCGGCGATGTCGACCGTGGCGTGCCTGACCAGGCCGGAATGGTTGTCGCGGCGATCGCTGATCAGCAGCTGCGTGCGTTCGGGGTTGAACGCGACCTCGCCGACGCGGTCCATGCCCTGCTCCCTTGCAGCCAGGGCTACCGCTGCGGAGAGCCGGCCCTGCGCCGAGTCGCCGACCGACAGGATGGAATGCTTCGCTTCGGGCGCATCCGCAGCGTCGCGGAGGATGCGCGCGGAGGTCGGATTGCCGGTGGAATCCATCAGCGTGCCGATGCGCGCGGAGCTTTCGAGGACGAGCTTGGTCGGGTCGATCGCGCGCTGGGTCGATTCCAGTTCGTACTGCGCCTCCTTCGGCTTGGGCGTGTGGTGATCGGGCTGGCGCGGGTCCAGCCGCGATTCCGACGGGCCTGGCGGCAGGCGCGCACCGTCGTCCAGCGTGGCTTCGCGGATCATGTTCACCGAGGGCATCTCGACGCGCGCGCGGCCGTGCAGGTTGGGGTCGATGCCGGAGCCGACGCTGTACTTGCCGTCCGGGGTCTGGGTGACGCCGTCCTGGGTCCGGTCGGCGAACCAGTGGCCGGTCTGCTGGCGGCCGAGGTACTGGAAGAAGCGCGAGTTGGAGTCGTGGACCACGCACTGGGTCGGGTCGACCTGCACGTTCTGGCAGATGTCGCGGCCCAGCACGCCGTTGAGGTAGGTGCCCATCATGTTGCGCGAGGAATCGGCCAGGCCCTTGCCGTTGCCGTAGCCGCCGCCGATGTCCGAGTGGCAGCCGGCGACCTGCACGTTGGCGAAGCGGTCGGGGTTGGCCGGATCCTGTTCGCGCGCGGCGAGGAAGCGGTCGCTGACGATGTCGTTGACTGGAAACAGCGTGCGGTGCTCGTCGCGCGCGGTGATCTGCAGCACGCCGCGGATGTCCTGCGGCAGCTCGCGATCGTGGCGGTCGGCGGCGACGCCGGTGGCGACGGGGTCGAACAGGCCGGCGACGATCGGCACCTTGCCCGGGGCGACGACTTCGTCGCTGAGGTTGCGGAAATCGGTCTGGCCCGGGACGCTGGGCGGGCGCCGCAGCAGGGTGTCGGTCCAGCTGCGGGTGTTGTTGCGGCTGTCGTCGTCGGCCTGCACCGCGTAGTTCACGTTGGCCTGGATGCCGTACTTGCCGACCACCGATGCGAACTCCGCTGCCTCCACCGCGCCGCGGCTGAAACCGAAGGTGACGACGCTGATCTCGGCGTCGGGATTCTCCTTCTTCCACTGCAGGGACTTCTCGCCCAGGTCGCGGTACATCTCGAACACGCGGTCCTGCACGGTCCGGCCGTCGGCGTTGTCCTGCTTGTTCTGCAGGAACCCGTCCTGCGTGCCCGGACCTTCCATGTAGCGCGCGTGCATGCGGCTGAAGCCCGGCTGGTCGGGGCCGCGACCGTGGATGAAGCGGTCGAAGTCGTCGTACAGGCCGTGCACGTTGCTCGCTTCGGTGAGCGTCTGGGCAGCGTCGTTGCCGGTGCCGTCGAAGGCGGCGACGAACACGTAGCGGTTGCGGTCGCGGGAGATGTCGAACTCCGGGAGCCGCGGATTCATGGCGGCGATGGTCTGCTGCGCGTCGGCGTGGGTCTGCAGGTCGGCCTGGGTGGCGAGGTAGGCATCGGCGATGCCGGGGGCCGGCTGTCGTCCGTCGGAAGCCTGGTGGGGCATGGCATGTGCTCCTTGATGTCATGGCGCTGCGGGGGCGCTCGCGTCATGCGAGCGGAGCCGTCCGGCGAGTGCGCCGGGCTGCTCGATCCCGACCATATCCGCCGAGGGCGGCCATCTCAATACGGTTGGGTATTGAAATCGCGGTGCGATGACGGAAACCCGACGGCGGTCCGTTTCCGCCTGTCCTGGCAGGACAGGCCCGGTGCTGCGGAAGCCGGTCTCCGGGCAGGTATTGCGGGCGGTCAGGCTGCGCGTCCGTGCCCCTGCCGCCCCTGCCGCCTCTGCCGCGCGGTCGGCGACCCCTGACTTTCGTGCAGGGACCATTCGCGGGGGTATCTGCGATACTCGGCCCCGACCCGGTCCAGGGTCTTCCGGATGTCCCGCATGCCTTCCATTCGCCTCCTCGCCATCGCCCTGTCCATGACGCTTCCCCTCTCTGCACTTTCCGCCGATCTCCCGCCGCCGCCCGACGCGGCGAAGAAGCCGCACCAGGTCAAGGCGCCGCACGGCGCGACCCGCAGCGACGAGTACTACTGGCTGCGCGACGACAAGCGCGAGAACAAGGAGATGCTGGCGTATCTGGACGCCGAGAACGCCTACGTCGACAAGGTGATGGCGCCGCTCAAGCCGCTGCAGGAGACGCTGTACAACGAGATCGTCGGCCGCATCAAGCAGGACGACGACTCGGTGCCGTACCGCGAGCGCGGCTGGTGGTACTTCAGCCGCTTCAAGACCGGCCAGGACTATCCCGTCTACGTGCGTGCCCGCGCCGTCGCGGACGGCAGCCAGGGCCAGGACGAGCAGGTGCTGCTCGACGTCAACGTGCTGGCGAAGGACAAGAAGTACTACAACGTCGGCGATTACGAAATCAGCCAGGACAACCGCCTGCTGGCCTACGCCGAAGACACCAACGGCCGCCGCCAGTACACCGTGCGCTTCAAGAACCTGGACACCGGCGAGCTGTATCCGGACGTCATCCAGGGCGTGTCTGCGAACCTGGTCTGGGCCGACGACAACAAGACGCTCTTCTACATCGAGAACGATCCCGAGACCCTGCTCACCGTGCGCGTGAAGAAGCACGTGCTCGGCACGCCGGTGGCGCAGGACGTCGTGGTGTACGAAGAAAAGGACGACAGCTTCTACATGGGCATCGGACGCACCCGCGACGACCAGTACATCTGCATCGGCGTCGACAGCACGGTGTCCAGCGAATCGCGCTGCACCCCGGCCGCGAACCCCGGCGAATTCGTCGTGCTGGCGCCGCGCGAGCGCGACGTGGAATACAGCGCCGACCACCACGGCGGCCGCTGGGTGATCCGCACCAACGCCCCGGGCGCCGATGGCAAGCCGGCGCCGAATTACAGGATCGTCACCGCGCCCAGCGACAGCACCTCGCGCAAGCAGTGGACCGACTGGGTCGCGCATCGCGACGACGTCTTCATCGAAGGCTTCGAGCTGTTCGACGGCTTCACGGCGATCGCCGAGCGTTCCGATGGCCTGGAGCGCATCCGTCTGCTGAAGAAGGATGGCGAGGAGTTCGTGAAGGCCGACGAGCCGGCGTACTCCATGGGCCTGTCGACCAATTCCGAAAGCGACACGCCGTGGCTGCGCTACACCTACACCTCGCAGACCACGCCGGCGACCACCTACGAACTGAACACCACGACCGGCGAACGCCGCCTGCTCAAGCAGCAGCCGGTGATCGGCTACGACGCGTCGAAGTACGTCACCGAACGCGTCTGGGTGACCGCCCGCGACGGCGCGAAGATCCCGGTGTCGCTGGTCTACCGCAAGGGCTTCAAGCGCGACGGCAGCGCTGCGATGCTGCAGTACGCCTACGGCAGCTACGGCGCGTCGATGGACCCGGGCTTCAGCGTGGTCAACGTCAGCCTGCTCGACCGCGGCATGGTCTACGCCCTGGCGCACATCCGCGGCGGCCAGGAGATGGGCCGCAAGTGGTACGACGACGGCAAGCTGTTCCGCAAGAAGAACACCTTCACCGACTTCATCGACGTGACCGACGCGCTGGTCAAGCAGGGCTACGCCGCGAAGGACCGCGTCGCGGCCTATGGCGGCAGCGCCGGCGGCCTGCTGATGGGGGCGATCTCGAACATGGCGCCGGACCGCTACCGCGTGATCCTGTCGCAGGTGCCCTTCGTCGACGTGGTCACCACCATGCTCGATCCGACCATCCCGCTGACCACCAACGAATACGACGAGTGGGGCAATCCGGAGAAGAAGGATTACTACGACTACATGCTGTCGTACTCGCCGTACGACAACCTGTCGAAGCAGGCCTACCCGGCGATGTTCGTCGGCACCGGCCTGTGGGATTCGCAGGTGCAGTACTGGGAGCCGGCGAAGTACGTCGCCCGCCTGCGCGACCTGAACACGTCGAAGCTGCCGGTGGTGTTCCGCACGAACATGGAGGCCGGCCACGGCGGCAAGTCGGGCCGTTTCCAGCGCTACCGCGAACAGGCCGAGATGTTCGCGTTCATGCTCGGCGAACTGGGCGTGAGCGCCGAACCGCAGCGCTGACGCGCCGCGGTGGCCGCAGCCACGAGCGAAGCATCGCGAGGCCGGGCGCAGTCCCGGCCTCGCCGTTTTCGCCGGCCGCCGCTGTCGTCGTCGATTCTGTGGGCGATTTCGTCGAGGCTTTCGCCGATACTCGATCCATGACCGAACCTGCCCGCACCGCCGTCATCGCACCGCGCCGCACGCGCTGGCTGTGGTGGCTGCTGGCCTACGCAAGCCTGCTGCTCGGGCTGATCGGCGTGGTCGTGCCGGGCTTGCCGACGGTGCCCTTCGTGCTGCTGTCGGCTTTCGCGGCCGCGCGCGGCTCGCAGCGGCTGCACGCCCGGCTGCTGGCGGATCGGCGGTTCGGGCCGATGATCCGCGACTGGCAGGCCGAGGGGGCGGTCAGCCGCCGCGCGAAATGGCTGGCGACCACGATGATGGCCGTCTGCGCCGTGCTGATGTTCCTGACCGCGCCGAAGTGGTGGATGGCCGCCACCGGCACCAGCATCATGGCGATCGTCGCGACCTGGCTGTGGTTCAGGCCGGAACCCCGGCACGCGTCGGCACCGGAACCGGAACGCAGTCACGGGTCCGGCTGAGTCTTTTCCGCGATTCCCCCCTCCCGGCGGCTTGGCTACACTGCGCGCATGAATCGACGCCCCGCTTCCGTGTCCGCCGCCATGTCCGCCGCGATGCTCGCCATGATCGCCCTGCTGAGCCTGGTCCTGTCCGCCTGCGGCAACAAGGGTCCGCTGGTGCTTCCCGACAAGCCTGCCGACGGCGCCACCGCCGACGGCACCACCGGCCAGCCGGCCCCGGCCGACGACGCCAAGACGCCCGATCGCTGACATGAGCCACGCGCCACGCGGCCTCATGCGCTTCAGCAAGATGCACGGCGCCGGCAACGACTTCGTGGTGATCGACCTGCGCGCGCCCGACAGCGTCGCGCCCGACCCCGGCCTCTGCCGGGCCCTGGCCGACCGCCACACCGGCGTGGGCTGCGACCAGATCCTCACCATCGAAGCGCCGCGCACCCCTGTTGCCGCCGCGTCCTACCGCATCTGGAACGCCGACGGATCGCTGGCCGGGCAATGCGGCAACGGCGCGCGCTGTGTCGCCGCCTGGATGATGCGCGACAGCGCCCAGCGCGATCCCGAGCGCTGCCTCGCCGGCCGCTTCGAACTGGACAGCCCGGCAGGCACGCACGCGGTCGACGTGATCGACCTGCACCACTATCGCCTCGACATGGGCCGTCCGGCCTTCGAGCCGGCGCGCATCCCGCTGCGCGGCTTCGACGCGCCGCGCGATGCCTACCAGGTCGACATCGATGGCGCGTCCGTCGCCTTCGGCGCGGTCTCGATGGGCAACCCGCATGCGGTGATCGAAGTCGACGATCTCGGCATCGGCGACATCGATGCCGCACCGGTCGCCACGCTCGGTCCCGCGCTGCAGCGCCACGCGGCCTTTCCCGATTCGGTCAACGTCGGCTTCGCCCAGGTCGTCGCCCGCGACCGCGTGCGCCTGCGCGTGTACGAGCGCGGCGTCGGCGAGACGCTCGCCTGCGGCAGCGGCGCCTGCGCGGCCGCCGCGGTGCTGATGCGCCGCGGCCGGGTCGATCGCGAGGTCTCGATCGAACTGCCCGGCGGCACGCTGCGCATCGCCTGGCCCGACGACGACGCCACCATCGCCATGGCCGGACCGGCGATGTTCGTGTTCGAAGGCGAGTGGCGCACATGACCGACCGCCACAGCACTTCCATGCAGGACAGTTCGATGCCAGACAAAGACAAGATCGGTGCCCACGAGATCGCCGCCTGGCTGCGACGGCATCCGACGTTCCTCCAGCAGTTCCCCGACCTCGCGCTGAGCCTCGTCGTGCCGCGCGACCAGGGGCCGGCGGCCTCGCTGGCCAGCTACCAGCTGGAAATCCTGCGCGACAAGAACCGCGAACTGTCACGACGCCTGCACGAGCTGTTCGGCAACGCGCAGGAGAACGAGCGCCTCGCGGTGCGCACCCACCAGCTCACCCTCGCGCTGATGAAGCAGCGCAGCGCCGCCGACACCGCGCGCGCCATGGCCGCGAGCCTGGCCGAGGATTTCAACGGCGACCTGGTGCGGATCGTGCTGCTGGACCCGGTCGAGGGCCTGGATGCGGCCGACTGGCTGCAGGTCGTCGGCGAAGCCGATCCGCGCCTGGCGCCATTCCGCGACTGCCTGAAGGACGGCGAGCCGATCTGCGGCCGCCTGCATCCGGACAAGAACGTGCTGCTCTACGCCCTGCGCGCCGAGGACGTGCAGTCCAGCGCGCTGCTGCCGCTGCCCGGACTGGGCCTGATCGCCGTGGGCAGCCGCGAACCCAACCGCTTCTTTCCCGGCATGGGCACGCTGTTCCTGCGCATGATGGGCGACGCCTTCGTGGTCGCGATGCGGCGCTTCGGCTGACGATGGCGTCCTCGTCGCCCGTCGAGGACTTCCTGGCGCATCTGCAGATCGAGCGGCGCATGTCCGCGCACACGCTCGATGCGTACCGGCGCGATCTCGAAGCGCTGGCCGCGTGGGCGGGCGGGCAGGGCATCGACGACCCGTCGACGCTGCACACCGAGCAGTTGCGTGCGTTCATCGCGTCCGAGCACCGGCGCGGTCTGTCGCCCAAGAGCCTGCAGCGGCGATTGTCCGCGTACCGCAGCTTCTACCTGTGGCTGCTGAAGCACGGCCGGATCGCGGCCAGTCCCGCCGCCGGCATCCGCGCGCCGAAGGCGCCGCGCAAGCTGCCGCAGGTGCTGGATGTCGACGAAGCCGTGCAACTGGTCGAACTGCCGACCGACGCGCCGCTGGGCCTGCGCGACCGCGCCATGCTGGAACTGTTCTACAGCTCCGGCCTGCGCCTGAGCGAACTGTGCGCGCTGCGCTGGCGCGACCTGGATGCAGGACAGGGGCTGGTCACGGTGCTCGGCAAGGGCAGGAAGCAGCGCACGGTGCCGGTGGGTTCGCATGCGCTGCGCGCGCTGGAGGAATGGCGGAAGGAATCCGCGGGCCAGCTGGATCGCCCGGTGTTTCCTGGCCGTCACGGCGCGCCGATCGGCGCGCGCGCGGTGCAGATCCGACTGCGCCAGCTCGCCCAGCGCCAGGGCCTGTTCAAGCGCGTGCATCCGCACCTGCTGCGGCATTCGTTCGCAAGCCACGTGCTCGAATCCTCCGGCGACCTGCGCGGCGTGCAGGAACTGCTCGGCCACGCCGACATCGCCACCACGCAGATCTACACGCACCTGGATTTCCAGCATCTGGCGAAGGTGTACGACGGCGCCCATCCGCGGGCGAAGCGGAAAAGCTGACGGCGGTCCTGTAGAGCGGAGCTTGCTCCGCTCATGCTTCTCCGGGTGGCTGAGCGGAGCAAGCGCCGCTCTGCGGGGCTTCCATGACCGACGGGGCGGCCCTGCCATCGGTCACCCCTTGCCCGTCGGCATCGGCGTCCCCACAACCGGGGGACCCCGCACATGATGGAGCCGAGGTTCCATGGATCCCAGCCAGAATCCCAACGTGTTCCACGCCACCACCATCGTGTCGGTGCGCCGCAACGGCCGCGTCGTCGTGGCCGGCGACGGCCAGGTCACCCTTGGTCATACCGTGATGAAGTCCAATGCACGCAAGGTGCGCCGGCTCGGCCGCGACGGCCAGGTGCTCGCCGGCTTCGCCGGTGCCGCCGCCGATGCCTTCACCCTGTTCGAGCTGTTCGAATCGAAGCTGGAGAAACACGGCCAGCTCACCCGCGCCGCCGTCGAGCTGGCCAAGGATTGGCGCACCGAGCGCCGCTTCGGCAAGCTCGAAGCCCTGCTCGCCGTCGCCGACCGCGAGACCTCGCTGATCATCAGCGGCACCGGCGACGTGATCGAGCCCGAAGATGGCCTGGTCGCGATCGGTTCGGGCGGCATGTACGCGCTGTCCGCTGCGCGCGCGCTGCTCGCGCATACCGAACTCGACGCCCGCAGCATCGCCACCGAGTCGTTGAACATCGCCGGCGACGTCTGCATCTACACCAACCGGAACATCGTGGTCGAGGAACTGTGAGCCTCTCCCGTGGGGCGACGCGAGTCGCGCTCACGTTGCGGTCCTGATCCCGTCGCGACTCGCGTCGTTCCCACAAGAATCGAACCCATGCCCAACAAGACCGAACACGCCAACAGCACGATGACCCCCCGCGAGATCGTGCAGGAACTCGACCGTCACATCGTCGGCCAGGCCGCCGCCAAGCGCGCGGTCGCGATCGCGCTGCGCAACCGCTGGCGCCGCATGCAGCTCGACCCCGCGTTGCGCGACGAGGTGATGCCCAAGAACATCCTGATGATCGGCCCCACCGGCGTGGGCAAGACCGAAATCGCGCGCCGCCTCGCCACGCTGGCGAATGCGCCTTTCGTGAAGGTCGAGGCCACGCGCTTCACCGAGGTCGGCTATGTCGGCAAGGACGTCGAGCAGATCGTCCGCGACCTGGCCGACACCGCGGTGAAGATGTATCGCGAGCAGGCCAAGTCGCGCGTGCGCGCGCAGGCCGAGGCGCGCGCCGAAGACCGCATCCTCGATGCGCTGCTGCCGAAGCGGCAGTCGACCGGCGGCTTCGGTTTCGGTGCCGATCCGGCCACCACCGCGCTGGACGTCGGCAGCGGCGAGACGAAGGATGCGCAGAGCGACACCCGCGCGAAATTCCGCAAGCAGCTGCGTGCCGGCGAGCTGGACGAGCGCGAGATCGAGATCGAGATCTCGGCCAATGTCGGCGTCGACATCATGGCGCCGCCGGGCATGGAGGAAATGGGCCAGCAGCTGCGGCAGATGTTCTCCAACCTCTCCGGCGGCAAGACCCACTCTCGCAAGCTGAGCATCCGCGCCGCGCGCGTGCAGCTGCTGGAGGAGGAAGCCGGCAAGCTGGTGAACGAGGACGACGTGCGCGAGGCCGCGATCGAAGCCTGCGAACAGCATGGCATCGTGTTCATCGACGAGATCGACAAGGTCGCCAAGCGCTCCGAAAGCGCCGGTGCCGACGTCAGCCGCGAAGGCGTGCAGCGTGACCTGCTGCCGCTGGTCGAAGGCTCCACGGTCAGCACCAAGTACGGCGCGGTGAAGACCGACCACATCCTGTTCATCGCCAGCGGTGCGTTCCATCTCGCCAAGCCCAGCGACCTGATTCCCGAACTGCAGGGTCGCTTCCCGATCCGCGTCGAGCTCGGCGCGCTGGGCAAGGACGACTTCGTGCGCATCCTCACCGAGCCCAAGGCCTCGCTGACTCTGCAGTACGTCGAGCTGCTCCGCACCGAAGGCGTGGACCTGTCATTCGCACCCGATGCGATCGAGCGCCTGGCCGAGATCGCGACCACCGTCAACGAGCGCCAGGAGAACATCGGCGCGCGTCGCCTGCACACCATCCTCGAACGCCTGCTCGACAGCCTGAGCTACGAGGCGCCGGATCGTGGCGGTGCGACGGTCGTCGTCGACCGCGCCTACGTCGACCAGCACCTCGGCATGCTGGTGCAGGATCCGGACCTGTCGCGCTACATCCTCTGAACCTGATTCCGGGCATGGCCGCGCGGTGTGACCGGTCGCGCTGCGGGGGCACGTTCAGTCCTCTGAACCGCCCCGCAACGCAGGCCGGCCGGCGGCCGGGCCACGGCTGGGGTCGGCCCGGCCGACGCGGCGTATAGTCGCCTTCCGACGACCCAACAGGATGTCCCCCGATGTCGGTCCCGCGTGTCGCCCTGCTCGTTCCACTCGCATGCTCGCTCGTACTTGCGCTCGCCGCCTGCGCACAAGCGCCGTCTTCCCGTGACCGTTCCGCCAAGGAGAATGCCCCGATGACGACCACCGCCACCGCCGCCGAGGCGTTCGCGCCCAAGCTCGATGCCGAGCAGTCGCTGCGCCGTCTGCTGGACCTCATCCGGGGCAGCCGCAGCGTCCAGGAGATCACCGCCGAGCGCCTGCGCGAGGTCTTCGGCGTCAGCTTCGCGGAAGCCGCCGGCCGCCACGGTTTCGCCGAACGCCTGGATCGCGACTGGTGGTCGTCGTTCGAGCTGGACCCGAACAGCGCTTACGGCCCGCGTTTCGAGTTCGCCTTCCGTCCGGACCCGCCGAACGCCAACCCGGCCGCCACCGCGATCTGCGCGCTCGACTACAAGGCCTTCGCCGCCGAGCTCGAAGCCATGGGCTTCCGCCACGAGACCTACCGCGCTGAGCACAACCGCATCATCCACGAGCAGTTCGAGCGCCCCGGCATGACCGTGCAGGTCTACACCCGCGGCGAAGCGGAAGCGCCGCCGGAAAAGACCGCGCACGCCTGCGTGCAGATTGTCCTGGTCAACTGATCGCGTCGATAGTCCGTCCGGCGGCCGGGCCGCCGGACCCAAGGAGGAGGTTCCGATGGCCGCTGTTCCCAATCCCCCGCCGGTGCCGACGCTGAGTGCCCAGGCGCAGGCGCAGGTCACCGCGTTCAATGCCTCGCTCGATCCCGTCCAGCGCATCAATTTCGCGAACGCGCTGAATGGTTCGCCTGCGCTGGTCACCCAGATCAACGCCGCCGTCGCCGCGAACCAGCTGAACGGTTTCTCGCTGCTGGCGCCGGGCACGCATGCCGGCGGCCAGTTCAACCCGGCCACGCGGACCATGGAGCTGCCGGCGTCGATCATCTCCTCGCCGGCCCGTGGTCCCCACAATCCGAACGAACTCACGTTCGTGATGGGCCACGAGATCCAGCACGCGATCAATGCGCCCGCGCAGGCCGCCGCGACCCAGACCTTCGTCAACGATGTGCGCGCGGTCGCCCAGGGCACCGGTGCCACGCACGACTACACCGCCGCGGTGAGCGCCCGCCTGCAGGCCAACCGCAACGACGAGGCCACCGCGCACATCGCCGGCTTCAACGCCCTGGTCGGCATGGTGCGCAACACGAACGCGACGCCTTCGCTCGAAGACATCTATCGCGCGCACCCCGGCCGCATGAACGACTTCATCGCGGTCACCCCCGGCACGCCGAACACCTACGCGCTGCGCCCGGGGCTCACGCTCAACGCCGACATGTCGATGACGCCGGATGCGGCGAACACCACGGCGATGGGCCAGCATTACTACGGCAAGCCGGCGACGTCGGCGCGCATCGGTCCCAACGGCGATTCGGATTACCAGAACTATTACGGCGCCGCGTGGATCGGCTATGCCGCACAGATGGAGCGCGCCTATGCGCCCACCCACGCCGCCGCCGGCCGCACCCCGCAGTTCACGCTCAACATGTCCACGCTCGGCGTCAACGAGGTGCAACTGGAGCGCAATGGCCTGAACCTCGGCGGCGCGGGCAACACCCAGGCGTACACCAATACCGGAACCGCGCCGGCGACCCAGGGCACCTTCCACCACACCGCAGGAACGAACCTGCACGTGCCGATCGCGCTGCCGCCGGTCGATGTTCCGCAACAGAGCGCCGCGGTGCGCCAGGCCATGGATGCGCTGGACCGTTCGCCGAACATCGGTGCGGCCGAGTTCGGCGCCGATCGCGGGCGCGTCGCCGCAGGCGTCGCAGTGCATGCGGCGAACCACGGACTGACGCCCGACCACGTGGTGTTCAACGATCGCCGCACCGGCCTGATCGCGGTGCAGGGTGACCTGAGCGACCCGGCGGCGCGCCTGTCGCCGCCGCTGGCGGTGGCCGATGCGCTGCGCACCGATCCCGCCGCCGCGCAGCAGCGTCTGGACACGCTGCAGCAGGCACCTGCGCCGACGCGCGACCCGCCCAGCCAGGACGCCCCTGGCCACGAGGCACCGAGCCAGGAAGCGCCGAGGCAGGCGCGCTGATCGCGGCGCGCATTCGCGGCACGGCCTGATCGCGCCCCGGCGGTCGTGCTCCGCTCGCATCGTCTGCTTGGCGTACGCCGTCACACTCCTGCGTACCGGGCGGTCGCGATGCATCGGATGTCGCATCACGCGGTAGTATTCGCGCAGGTCAACGCAGGGGACGCTCGTGGCCCGCCCGGGCCGGCCATGCCGGCATGGGATGCCGAGCGCGACCGTCGTCCTTCGTGTGGCCATCCGTCTCCACCGTGCCCGCTTCTGGATGCCGTCATGCCCACGACGACCGCCGCCCCGATCGATCCGCCCGTCCGCTCGGCCGAAGACCTGCTTCGCCGCCTCCTCGACCTGCTCCGCGACAGCCACGAAATCACCGACCTCACGCGCGCGCGCCTTCGTCGTGCGTTCGAGGTCGATTTCGAGATCGACGAGGGCCGCCTGGGCTTCGGCGAACGCCTGTGCCGCGATTGGTGGTCGTCGATCGAGCTCGATCCCGACGGCGCGCTGGGCCCGAGCTTCGAACTGGCGTTCCGCCCGGACTGCGCCGGGACCTATCCGGCGGCCACCGACATCTGCGTCATCGATTACGAGCGCTTCGCCGCCGAGCTGAAGGCGATGGGCTTCGAACACGAGAGCCTGATCGGCGAGAACGGCCGCGTGGTGCACGAGAATTTCGATCGTGATGGCCTGTCGGTGATCGTGCACACCCGCGGCGAGGCCGACGAGCCTGCCGGCAAGCGCAGCCACGCCTGCGTGATGCGCGTGATCGTCAACTGAGCGCGGAGGCGTCGCAGGCACTCATTTGCAGGCCGTCATTCGCGGCCGTCATTCGCAGCGTCCCGCGCCAGGCCTCGTTCGCGGCCAGCGTGATGCGCGGCGCCACGCAGGCCGGTTCCACGCAGACGAAATGTTCGTGCTCGCCCGGTGCGAGGTCGGCCAGACCCGCCACCAGGGCCACCCCTGGATTCCACACCACGGTATCGCCGAAACCCGTCGTCTCGATGCGCAGCGTCGCGTCGCCGTCGGACAGCATGCGCAGGCCTGAGCAGCCGAGGTAGGTGCGGTCCACTTCGCGATCGAAGCGCGGCGACGGCTCGGGGTCGATCCGTGTCTCGCCGCTGTTGCGATCGACGAAGCCATGGCCGGCCACGCCATCCAGCCGGGTCGTGGCCAGCGTCGCCACGCGCAGGTAGCTGTGCAGCGCGCAGGCGAAATCGAAGGGCGCATCGCCAGGGTTGCGCACGTCCAGCGCGACCGTCAGCGTGTCGCCGTCCAGGCCGACGTGCAGGCGCAGGGCGTAGCGATGCGGCCACTGCGCGCGGCTCGCCGCGTCGTCGCCCAGCGCGAACACCGCCAGCGGCTCGCCGCCGCTGTTCTCGATGCCGAGGAAGGTCCAGTCGGACGTGCGAGCCCAGCCGTGGCGGACCAGCGGGCCCTGGTCCGCGAACTGCGGGAAGATCACCGGGATGCCGGCGCGTATGCCGCGTCCCGCGCCGTAGCGGGTGGCCGCGCCGAGGAACAGGCGTTCGCCGCCGCGCGCCGGCACCCAGGACAGCACCTGCGCGCCCTGCAGCGCCACCCGTGCCCGCGCCGCGCCGCGCACCAGATCGACGCAGGGCACCGGGCCGTCAGTGCTGTCGAAGGCAGTCGGGGTCGCGAGCAGCGGCGTGGCGGTCATGGGGGCGGTGCCGGAAGGGGAGCGGGCACGTTATCGGCCGTCGTCGCACGGAGGCAAGCCGGAGCCGCCCCGGCCCCGCGCGGTACACTGGCGGGCATGAACACCCCCGATCGACAGGCCTCCGGCCACGACAGCGCGTCGCACGGCGACACCACCCATTTCGGCTTCCGCGACGTGCCCGTCGAGCAGAAGCAGAAGCTGGTCGCCGAGGTCTTCTCCTCGGTCGCCGGCAAGTACGACCTGATGAACGACCTGATGAGCCTCGGCATCCATCGGGTCTGGAAACGCTACTTCGTCGCCACCGCGCAGGTGCGCCCGGGCGACCGCGTGCTCGATCTCGCTGGCGGCACCGGCGACATCGCCGCGCTGCTGAAGGACCGGGTCGGCGACACGGGCGAACTGGTGCTCGGCGACATCAACGGCGCGATGCTGCGCGTCGGCCGCGACCGCATGACCGATCGCGGCAACGTCAGCGGTTTCGAGTACGTGCAGTGCAACGCCGAGACCCTGCCGTTCCCCGACGCCAGCTTCGACCTGGTCACCATCGCCTTCGGTCTGCGCAACGTCACCGACAAGGCCGCCGGGCTGCGCGAGATGCACCGCGTCCTCAAGGTCGGCGGCCAGGCGCGGGTGCTGGAGTTCTCCGAAGTCACCGCCGACTGGTTCAAGCCGATCTACGACTTCCACTCGTTCAAGGTGCTGCCGAAACTGGGCAGCCTGTTCGCCGGCGACCCCGGCAGCTACCAGTACCTCGCCGAATCCATCCGCAAGCATCCGCCGCAGGCCGAGCTGAAGGCGATGATGGAGGACGCGGGTTTCGCGCGCTGCAGCTACAAGAACCTGTCCGCGGGCATCGTCGCGATCCATACGGGCTATCGCATCTGACGAGCGCAGCGCCGGCAGTCCGTCGTCCTTGCTTGACCAGCCCTGCGGCTGTTGAAAGCCGCGACGATGACGCGTCTTTCGTTCCGGACGCAAAAAAAACCTCCTGCAGGGGGCCACAGGAGGCGGGAGAGCGGCATCGCGCAGTGGATCGCGACGCCGGGAGCATGGAGGTGGTGCTGCATCCTGCAGCGTCAGGACTGGGTGTTCCGGTGTTCGGGTGGAAACGAGGCCTCGCGAGACGCGGTCAGTTGATGCCACCGACACCGCAGCCATTGCCCTGGCTGGCGCAGACCTGCGATTTCTCCATCCAGTTGCGTGCGCCTTCGCGGGTCAGCAGCAGTTCCTCGAACGTCGCGCAGCGGGTGCTCTGGATCTGCGAGCCGATCCTGCGCTCGCGCCAGCAGACATCGCGCTGTTCCTGGGCGACGCGGGTGCCCTTGAGGACCGCATAGACCTCGCCGAGCGCGTTGCGCAGCTTGATCTGGTCGGCGGGATTGAGCTGGTCGAGGGTGCTCTTCTTCACCGCGATGTCGGCCACGGTCCGCTGTGCCCTGCGCAGCCGATCCAGCTGCAGGCTGTCGATCCCCATGCTGTCGGGGGATTCGTCGATCTGCCGGTTGATCGAATTCTGCTGGTTGAGCAGCACTTTCAGGTCGACGCGCGGATTCGCCATCGCCTGGCCTGCCGCCAGGACGAGGAGGAAGGCCACCAGCCAGACGTGTCGTTTCATGGTCCGCACCTCGGTTCTGCAGGAAGATGGTCGGACCAACGCGGGTGGGGGTCCGCGCCGGCCCTGTGCATTCATTCGCCCTGCGCCGCCCGGACCGGACATGGCGCCGAGGCGCCGGGCATCCCAAAAAAAACCCGGGCGCCGAGGCGCCGGGTATCCAGAAGCAAACAGGGCGCCGAGGCGCCGGGTATCCAAAAAACAAACAGGGCGCCGAGGCGCCCTGTTGCCGTCACATCGTCGGTGTCGCGCCGATCAGCGCGACAGCTCGATCAGCGTCGACGAGATCCAGCCCTTGTTGCCCAGCTCGTCCTCGACTTCCCACATCATCCCCTCCTTGTTGCCGGTGGGGTACAGCATCATGCCCGGGTCGAGCGAACGGACCACCTTGGTGCCCTTGGCGGTGGTGAACAGGCGCGCCGGCTTGGTCACGGTGACCGCCTGCTGCGCGTTCGAGGCCGAGGCGTTGCCGGACAGGCCGCCGAGCTGGGTGACCAGGTCGGTGTAGGCCTGCAGGTAGGCGAGGGTGATGACCTGGCCGATCTCGGTGTTGGCATAGCCGCTGGCGCCCAGCGCGCCGAAGCCGCTGTAGCCGAACAGGCCGCCGCCGGCGCCCCAGCCGATGTCGGTCTTCTTGGCGCTGCCTTCGGCCATCGCGACCTGCTCGGTCGAGCGCACGTCGGTGATCGTCAGCACCACGTCGGCGGTCTTGCGCTTGAAGTCCAGGCCGCCGATCGCGGCGCCGGCCTTGCCGCCGACCAGGCCACCCAGCAGGCCGCCGATGGCATTGCCGCCGGCATTGCTGTTGGCCGAGATCAGGTCCGGGATCATCACGTAGTCGGCCGCCTTCATCTGGCCCTTGCCGACGTTGGAGCGGCCGCGCAGTTCGCCGCTGGAGCCCAGCGCACGCTCGCGCTGCGCAGCGTCGAGGCCGGCGCCGCGGTCGACCAGGGTGAAGCAGCGCGACTTGCTGACGAAGACCTTGATCAGCTTCGACGGGGCCGGCAGCTGCTGGCCGGTCCACCAGTTGGTGCCGTCTTCCGGCTCGATCACCGACAGCGTGCCCAGCGGCTTGGTGCAGGTCGGAATCTCGGCCATCTTCTGCTTGCGCTGGTCCTGCGCGCTCTGGCGCTGGGCGCTGGCGGGCGCGGCCACCGCTGCGAGCGCGAGGGTCAGCAGGCTGGCTTTGAGCAGGACGGAAGGACGGACGGTCTGGATCATGGATGGACGCCTTGGATGGGTGGATTGATGGGGGTGAGGCTGGGAATCGTAAGGCTTCGGGCGGGGCTGCGGCGACATCCCGCGCCGGCCACGCAGGTAAACAACGGAGGGTGGATGCCGGCAAGGACAGGCCGCCGCGCGGGCCGGGAACGAGGCATTCAGCATCGGTTGCCGTGAGGACGCCCGTCAGGCCGCCAGGAAGACGAACGGCGTCACGCCGCCGTGGCAGAGGTGCGGCAAGTGCCGCGCGGGCCGGGCCGCACCCCGCGCCCGGGCGCTACACTTGTGCTCTCCCTGTCCTTCCGGTTCCACGCCATGCGCGCTTCGATCCTGGCCCTGCCGCTGCTCGCCACCCTCATGATGACCGCCTGCAAGTCCGAAGAAGCGCCGCCCCCCGCGCCCGAGGCGAAGCCGGCCGCCGCCGCTGCCCAGCGCGTCGACGAGCATTCGTATGCCGAACCGCAGAAGGTGGTGGTCACCGACCTCGCCCTCGACCTGGCCCTGGATTTCGACAGCAAGACCCTGGCCGGCACCGCCACCCTGAGCCTGGACTGGAAGGACAAGACCGCGACCGAGCTTCGTCTGGACAGCCGCGACCTCACCATCGAAAAGGCCGAGGGCGACGACGGCAAGGGCGGCTGGACCCCACTGACCTTCCGCCTGGCCGGGATCGACCCGATCCTCGGCGCCAAGCTCACCATCGACACGCCCAAGCGCAATCCGAAGGTGCGCGTGACCTACCGCACCTCGCCGAAGGCCTCCGGGCTGCAGTGGATGGAGCCGTCGATGACCGAGGGCAAGCAGCTGCCCTTCATGTTCAGCCAGTCGCAGCAGATCCACGCGCGTTCGTGGGTGCCGCTGCAGGACACGCCGAGCGTGCGCTACACCTACAGCGCGCACATCAAGTCGCGTCCGGACGTGATGGTGCTGATGAGCGCCGACAACGATCCCAATGCGGCGCGCGACGGCGACTACACGTTCAAGATGCCGCAGAAGATCCCGTCGTACCTGATGGCGATCGCCGCCGGCGACCTGAAGTTCCAATTCATCTCCGATCGCAGCGGCGTCTGGGCCGAGCCGGCCATGCTCGAGCGCGCGGTGAAGGAATTCGCCGACACCGAGAAGATGATCGTCACCGCCGAAGGCCTGTACGGCCGCTACCGCTGGGACCGCTACGACATGCTGGTGCTGCCGCCGTCGTTCCCCTACGGCGGCATGGAAAACCCGCGCCTGACCTTCCTCACGCCCACCGTCATCGTCGGCGACAGGTCGCTGGTGTCGCTGATCGCGCACGAGCTGGCGCACAGCTGGTCGGGCAACCTGGTCACCTTCTCCAGCGCCAAGGACGCGTGGCTCAACGAAGGCTTCACCAGCTACGTCGAGAACCGCATCGTGGAAGCCCTGTACGGCCGCGACCAGGCCGACATGGAGAACGTGATCGAGCGCAACGAGCTGAAGAAGGAATTCGCCGAGATCGATCCGAAGCTGCAGGTGCTGGCGACGGCACCCGGCGCCCTGGCCGATCCGGACAACAGCAGCAGCGCGACCGTCTACACCAAGGGCGCGTGGTTCCTGCACTTCCTTGAAGAGCGCTTCGGCCGCGAGAAGTTCGACGCGTTCCTGCGCGGCTATTTCGACCACTTCGCGTTCCAGAGCATCGACTCGCAGCAGTTCGCGACGTACGCCAAGGCCAACCTGCTCGACAAGTACCCGAACATCGTCAGCCAGGGCGAATTCGACGAATGGCTGTACAAGCCCGGCGTACCGGCGTCCGCGCCGCACGTGCAGGCGCGCCGCTTCGGCGTGGTCGACTCCGCGCGCCTGGCGTGGCTGGGCAGCCGCCAGCTGCCGCCGCCGGTGATCACCGATGCGTGGATCTCGCAGGAATGGGTGCACTTCATCGAAAGCCTGCCCGACACGATGACCCTCGAGCAGTTGTCGCAGCTCGACGCCGCCTACCACTTCAGCGGCACCCTCAACGGCGAGATCGCGCAGCGCTGGTATCCGCTGGCGATCGACAACGGCTACACCCAGGCCAATGACGCGATCGCCGCGTTCCTCAAGCGCGTGGGGCGCCGCAAGCTGATCGTGCCGACCTACCAGGCCCTGGTGAAGACCGAGGCCGGCCTGGCGCTGGCGAAGCAGGTGTTCGAGGAGGCGAAACCGTCCTACCACCCGATCACCACCGGCACCGTGCAGGACATCATCGACAAGGCCCAGCCTGCGGCATCCGTGCCTGCGCCCGCGCAGCCGGCGACATCCGAGGCCCCCGCCGCGCCGGCCGCCGGCACGGCCGGCTGACCGGGGCCGACGCGCGGTGGCGCTCTCGTCCAGGACCGCCTGGATCGCCAACGGCATCGCTGGTGCCCTGTTGCTGCTGTTCGCGATCGCGCTGTGGCGCGATCCCGGGCTGGCGCTGCGCGGCGAGTTCGCCAAGCAGCGGATCCGCCTGGGCGCCGAATCGCACAGCCTCGTCGTCGGCGACCATCGCTGGGTCTACGTCGAACTGCCTGCCGACAAGCCCGATGCGCCGACCCTCGTGCTGCTGCACGGCTACACCGGCAGCAAGGAGAACTGGTATCGCGTGGCGACCGCGCTGCGCGGCCGCTACCGCATCGTCATGCCCGACCTGCCCGGCTGGGGCGAGAGCCAGCGTCGCGAGGACGCCGACTACGGTTTTCTCGCCCAGGCGCCGCGCGTCGCCGCGTTCCTGCAGCAACCGCAGATCGGCCGGGGCAAGCCGGTGGCCGTGGCCGGGCACTCGATGGGCGGCGCCATCGCCGCGCTGCTCGCGGCCGACTATCCGACCGTGGTGTCGCACGTCGCCCTGGTCAATGCGGCCGGCGTGGCGTTCGAGCAGAACGGCTTCGCGCGCGAAGTGCTTGCCGGCCGCAATCCTTTCCGGGTCGAAGACGACGCCTCGCTGGAACGCTACCTCGCCACGGTCTTCCACGTCCGCGAAGCACGGCCCTGGCTGCCCTGGCCCGCGACCTCGCTCTACATCGCCCATCGCCGCGGGCAGGCCGACTTCGAGGCGCGCGTGCTCGCCCGCATCGGCCGCGACGAGGAGCGCTTCGAGCCCGGCAGGCGCGCGGTGAAGATCGAACAGCCCGCGCTGCTGCTGTGGTGCCGCCACGACCAGGTGATTCCGCCCGATGCCATGACGCTGTATGCGCAGCGCATCCGCCATGCGAGCCAGGTGATGCTGGAGGACTGCGGGCACATGTCGCTGATGGAGCGCCCGCGCGAAACCGCCGACGCCATCGCATGGAACATCGAGCGCGGCGTGCCCGCGCTCCCGCCCGGGAACGACGAATGAACGCGATGCCTGTCCTGCGCACGCTGGCGCTGTCCTGCGCCGCCATGCTGGTTGCCGCCTGCGGGCCCGATCCCGAAGCGCTGAAGGCCGAGGCCGCTGCGCGCGCCGCCGAAGCCGAGGCCAAGGCCGAAGCTGGCGCCGCCGCCTTCGAAGCGGCGGTGCAGCAGAAGAACTGGGCGCTGGCCAAGGCGCAGGCCGACATCCTCTTCGCCGACCATCCCGATTCGCAGGCGGCCAAGCGCGTGCGCGCCGGCTACGACGCCGTGGCGAAGACCCTCGAAGACACGCGCGAATCCAAGCGCACCGCCGCGCTGTGGAGCTACGACACGCAGGGCGTGACCGGTGGCCTGCAGCGCGCGGCCTCGATCTACGCCAAGGCCGACGTCGATGTCGACGGCAAGGGCCCGAGCAAGGTACGCCTGATCTTCCGCGACCATCCGTCGTGGGGCCGCAGCAGCTACCTCGTGCTGCAGGGCGGCGATTTCGACTGCTATCGCGGCTGCCGCGTGCAGGTGAAGATCGACGGCGGCGCGACGAAGTCGCTGCCGGGATCGCGTCCCGACACCGATGAGGCGATCGCGATGTTCATCGATGACGACCGTGCGCTGTGGAAGATCGCGAAGGACGCGAAGACGCTGGAGATCGAGTTCCCGCTGAAGGGCCTGGGCAAGCGCAGCGCGCTGTTCGAGGTCGGCGGGCTCGACCCGACGCGTCTTCCGGGCTGGTGACGCCTCGCGACCAGGTGATCAGAGCGTCGCGCGGTTCGACGAATACCAGGCCTCGACCTGGATGCTGCCGTCGCCCAGCGCACGCGGCAGCACGGCCGCGTAGGGCAGGCGCGGCGCGACGTGCATCGCCAGGTGCTGGGTCGCCAGTTCGGCGGCCAGCGGGTCGAGATAGCGCACGCTGACCCGGCAGGTTTCGCTGTGGCAGCTCGTTTCCAGGCTGGCCGGTCCGGTCAGGCCTTCCGCGGCCAGACGATGCGTGGCGAAGAAATCGCGGACGTGCGCCTCGTGGCGCGTCGCCCAGGCGGCGTCGATCGGCTCGGCGGCGTAACGCGCATCGAGGATCGCGATGCTGGCCTCGACCTGCGCCTTGGGATCGGGCGCCTCGACCGGATGCGACGCCGTGGCGATCGGCGTGGCCGCTACCGCATGGTCGCCGTCGTCGGTCGATCGCAGCAGGTGCGCGCCGGTCGCGGCGGCGGCCAGCGCCAGGGCCGCCATCGTGGCCAGGGCCAGCACCGTCGACAGGGGTATGCCTCGGGCCGGCGCCCGGGTGATCGGCAGGGACAGGCTGAGGGGCATGGGAGGCTCCGTATGGGGGCAGGCGCTGGACGTCCGTTACCCGGGACACGGCGGAACGTGCCGGACGCGGACAGATCCCGCCGCCCCGTCGACCGCCTTCGTGCGGAACGCGCCGTTCTGGCCGGTTTGCATCGCGACGAGCGTTTGATGCGCGCCTCATGCCATTTCCGCGCTTGGGTTGCGTCGCGCAGGGCCCCATAATTCCGCGATGACCATCCGCTCCGACAATCCCGACCACGGGTTCCAGTTCCCGGGCCTGTTCGAGATCACCGCCATGGGCCCCGCCGGCGCGGGACTCGAAGAACGCATCCCCGAAGTGCTGGAAGCCATCGGCATCCCGGTCCTGCGCGAGACCGTCGCCACGCGCAATTCAACCGGCGGCCGGTTCGTCTCGATCCGCCTGAGCATCCAGGCCGAGAGCCGCGAACGCTACGAAGCCGCGCATGCCGCGCTGCGCGCCGAACCGGGGATCAAGTGGACGCTGTGAGCGACACCGTGTCCGTGCCGCCCGCGCGGGTGCGCGACCTGGGTCGCCAGCCCTACGAAGCGGTCTGGCGCGCGATGCAGGGCTTCACCGACCTGCGCGACGACGACACCCCCGACGAGATCTGGCTGGTCGAACACGATCCGGTGTTCACCCTCGGCCAGGCTGGCAAGCCCGAACACGTGCTGATGCCCGGCGACATCCCGGTGGTGAAGGTCGATCGCGGCGGCCAGGTGACCTACCACGGCCCCGGCCAGATCGTCGCCTATCCGCTGCTCGACCTGCGCCGCATCAAGGTCGGCGTGCGCGACTACGTGTGCAAGATCGAGCAGTCGATCATCGACACCCTCGGCGAATGGAACATCCATGCCGAGCGCCAGTGCGGCGCGCCGGGCGTGTACGTCAACGGCGCCAAGGTCGCGGCGCTGGGCATCCGCGTCCGCCACGGCTGCACCTTCCACGGCCTCGCGTTCAACATCGCGATGGACCTGTCGCCCTACCACCGGATCAATCCCTGCGGCTATGCCGGCCTGCAGGTGACCTCGATGCTCGACCTCGGCGGCCCGTCCGGACTCGATGCGGTCAAGCCGGTGCTGCTGCGCCATCTGGCTGCGCAGTTCGGCCTGCGCCTGCAGGACGACGCGCCGCCCGACCTGGCCGCGCTCGCGGCGCATTCTCCCCATGCCGTGGCCCTCGCCGCGGCCGAACAGGCGTCCTGACGATGTCCACCCCCGCCGAGAAGACCATTCCCCTGACCGTGCTGGCCGATGCCCCGGCATCGCTGGAGCCGGGCGTCAAACAGGTGGCGGGCGACAAGATTGCGCGCTCGCCGGTGCAGTTCGCCGACGCGCCCGTGCTGCGCAAGCCCTCGTGGATCCGCGTACGGATTCCGTCCGGCAACGCCGTGCAGAACCTCAAGGCCAAGCTGCGCGAGAACCGCCTGGTCACCGTCTGCGAGGAAGCCAGCTGCCCGAACATCCACGAGTGCTTCAGCCACGGCACCGCGACCTTCATGATCCTTGGCGAGGTCTGCACGCGCCGCTGCTCGTTCTGCGACGTCGCCCACGGCCGGCCGAAGCCGCCGGATCCGTCCGAGCCGCTGAACCTGGCGCGCACCATCGCCGACATGCGCCTGAAGTACGTCGTGATCACCAGCGTCGATCGCGACGACCTGCGCGACGGTGGCGCCCAGCACTTCGTCGACTGCATCGCCGCCGTGCGCGAGCACAGCCCGCACACGAAGATCGAAATCCTCACGCCAGACTTCCGCGGCAAGGGCCGCATGGAGCGCGCGCTGGAAATCCTGGCGACGAATCCGCCGGACGTGTTCAACCACAACCTCGAAACCGTGCCGGACCTCTACCGCAACGTCCGTCCCGGCGCCGACTACCAGTGGTCGCTGACCCTGCTGCAGAAGTTCAAGGCGCAGCATCCCGATGTCGCGACCAAGAGCGGCATCATGCTCGGCCTGGGCGAGACCATGGAACAGGTCGAAGCGACCCTTCGCGACCTGCGCGCGCACGACGTCGACATGGTGACCATCGGCCAGTACCTGCAGCCCAGCGCCCACCACCACCCGGTGATGCGCTACTGGACGCCCGACGAATTCAAGGCGCTGGAGGATTACGGCATGGCGCTGGGCTTCACCCACGTCGCTTCCGGCCCGATGGTGCGCAGCTCGTACCACGCCGACAAGCAGGCGGCGGACGCCGGTTTCGCCTGAGCGGTCCCGCCTGAGCCGACATCGCGGAAACGCAGCGTTGCGGACACGCTGCGTCGCCGTTCGCCAAAGCATGAACCATCGCCCACCGGCCGTCGGATCGCCCGCGTTCGTCGGGCGATCATGACCTTGGGCGGTGTGTGCGCCGTGCAACTTCCGGTACTCTCGGGTGGTCGCAAGATGAACCTCGCGGGCTCGAGCCCCTCCCACACGAGATCGCCATGAAAGTCGCCAAGATCCTCCCGGTTTCCCTGCTGGCCCTCGCGCTGACCGCGCCGGTGGCGTGGCTGACCGCACAGGCCGATGCCGGCAGCCCGTCCGCCGAGCAGGCCACCGCCGCCAAGCTCGTCTACGGCCTGCTGTCGGACAGCCGCTATGCCTACCGTCCGCGCGCGCTCGACGACAAGCTGTCCGCCGAAGTCTTCAAGCGCTATCTCGAATCGCTCGATCCCGGGAAACTGTTCTTCACCGCCGCCGACGTCGCCAAGCTGGAGGGCTATCGCGCCCGCCTCGACGACGCGATCAAGAGCGGCGAAGTCGGCCCGGCCTTCGAGATCTTCAACCTGTACCAGACGCGCGTGAACGAGCGCGTCGCCCATGCCCGCGCGCTGCTGGGCAAGGACATCTTCGCCTTCGAAGGCAGCGATCGCTGGGAATACGACCGCGAGCATGCGCCCTGGGCCGCCGATACCGCCGAACTGGACAAGCTCTGGCAGCAGTCGGTGCGCAACGACTGGCTGCGCCTGAAGCTCGCCGGCAAGGCGCCCGACGACATCCGCAAGACGCTGGACAAGCGCTACGCGAACATTTCCCGGAGCATCGGCGAGCTCAACGGCATCGATGCGTTCCAGACCTTCCTCAACGCGTACGCGACCTCGATCGATCCGCATACCGATTACTTCGACCCGCGCGCGGCCGAGCGCTTCGAGCAGAGCATGAGCCTGTCGCTCGAAGGCATCGGCGCGCAGCTGCAGCGCCAGGACGACGTGATCGTGGTCCGCGAGCTGGTGCCCGGCGGCCCGGCGATGCTGAGTGGCAAGCTCAAGCCCGGCGACCGCATCGTCGGCGTCGGCCAGAACGGCGACGGCCCGATGGAGGACGTGATCGGCTGGCGTATCGACGACGTCGTCGCCAAGATCAAGGGCGCGAAGGGCACGCAGGTGCGCCTGGACGTGGTGCCGGCCGAAGCCGTGCTGGACAGCAAGCCGGTCCGCATCACCCTCAACCGCGCGCGCATCCGCCTGGAAGAACAGGCCGCCAAGGGCGAAGTGCTGACCGTGCCGGCCGCCGAGGGCCAGCCCGCGCGCCGCATCGGCGTGGTCAAGCTGCCGGCGTTCTACCAGGATTTCGACGCGCGTCGCCGCAACAACGGTGAAGGCGCATCGGCCAGCCGCGACGTCCAGCGCCTGCTGGTCGGCTTCCGCGAGCAGAACGTCGACGGCGTGGTCATCGACCTGCGCAACAACGGCGGCGGTTCGCTGAGCGAGGCGGTCGAACTGACCGGCCTGTTCATCGATCGCGGCCCGGTGGTGCAGGTGCGCGAATCCGGCGGCCGCGTGCAGGTCGACAGCGACACCACGACCGGCGTGACCTGGGAAGGCCCGCTGGCGGTGCTGATCAACCGTGGCTCGGCCTCGGCCTCGGAGATCTTCGCCGGCGCCATCCAGGACTACGGTCGCGGCCTGATCATCGGCGAGACCACCTTCGGCAAGGGCACGGTGCAGAACCTCGTCGATCTCGACCGCTGGCCGATGGCCGACGGCAAGCGCTTCGGCCAGGTGAAGCTGACCATCGCCCAGTTCTTCCTGCCGGGTGGCAGCAGCACGCAGAACAAGGGCGTGGTGCCGGACATCCCGTTCCCGGTCAGCGTCGATGCCAGCGAGTTCGGCGAAAGCACCTACGACAACGCCCTGCCGTGGACCCGCATCGCCGCCGTGCCGCACATCCGCTACGGCGACTTCAGCGCGCTGTTGCCGCAGCTGAAGACGCTGCACGAGACGCGCGTGACCAAGGACCGCGAGTTCCAGTGGTGGCGCGAGGACATCGCGCGCTTCCGCGAGGAAACCTCGAAGAAGTGGGTGTCGCTCAACGAGGCCGAGCGCCGCGCCGAGCGCGATCGCGACGCCACCAAGCGCAAGCAGCGCCAGGAAGAGCGCAAGGCGCTGGGACTCGACCTCGACCCGCTGGGCGAGGAGACCGACGACGGCCTGACCTCCAGCGAGCGCAACGTGGCCGAGGAAGCCAAGCGCGAGAAGGCCGCCGAGAAGCGCCCGGATCCGCTGCTGCGCGAGTCCGCCGCGATCCTGGCCGACGCCATGCAGGTGCTCGGCAGCGACCGCCGCCTCTCCGCGCAGGTGCTGTCGGAGAAGGCGTCCGCGACGCGCTGGACCGACTGATCGCGGCTCTGTTCCGCACGTTCCGTTCCGCATGTTTCGCATCCCGACGGCCCGCCTTGTGCGGGCCGTCGGCGTTTCGGGGACAGGAGCGCCGGGCAGCAGGATCCGGATAGCAGCCCCAAAGGCCCGGGCGTAGTCTTCCGGCATGGCGCGACGACCCGTGGAGAGGAGTGCGATGGCGGCGACGAAGACAATCGCGAATGGGCGCATGGCCGCCGGCTCCGACGCGGCGGACGCCACCGCGGCCGATCCGCTGGAGCGCGCGCGCCGGCTGCTCGATGCCGGCGAACCCGGTCTGTCCGAGCTGTCGGCGGCGGTGGGCCTGAGCGTGTCCCATCTGCAGCGCAGCTTCCGCCGCCGCTTCGGCCTCTCGCCGGCCGACTACCTCGCCCAGCGCAAGCTCGGCAGCCTGCGTGCGTCGCTGCGAGAAGGGCGCGATGTCAGCGCCGCGCTGTACGACGCGGGCTACGGGTCGCCTTCGCGCGTGTACGAGACCGGCGCCGCGCGGTTGGGCATGACACCGGCACGCTACCGCGCCGGCGGCGACGGCGAAGACGTGCGCTGGAGCCTGGTCGACACCGCGCTGGGCCAGGCGCTCGTCGCCACCACCGAGCGCGGCATCTGCATGGTCGAGCTGGGCGAGGACGCGGACGCGCTGGCGGCGAAACTCCGCGATGAATTCCCGCGTGCGCGACTGCAGCGCGTCGATGCCGGTCGCGACGAATTCCTCGCGCCGCGCGTGCGCGCCGTCGCCGACGCCCTGGCGGGCAACGACGTGCAGGTACCGCTGGCGCTGGTCGGCACGGCCTTCCAGAAACGCGTCTGGGATGCGCTGATGAAGATCCCGCGCGGGCAGACCCGCAGCTATGCCGAGCTGGCGGCGTCGCTCGGCGCGCCGCGCGCGGCGCGTGCGGTCGCCAGCGCCTGCGCCCACAACCGCGTGGCGGTGGTGGTGCCCTGTCATCGCGTGATCCGCGGCGACGGCAGCCTCGGTGGCTACCGCTGGGGCCTGGACATGAAGCGCGGGCTGCTGGCGCGCGAAACCGCCTGGACGCCTGCCGGCTAATGCAGGGTGCGCGCGGTGCGTCCGCCCGGCGTCGCGGCGCGCGCGCCCCAGCGTTCCGTTGCCGACATCAATGGCAAGGACCTCGCGCGTAGAATGCGGTGACGCGGCGTCGTACGTCATGGCCGCCCGATCGATCTCCTTCTTCCCTTCCCGGATCCTGCGATGGCGTCTCCATCCGCGGCGTCGCCGCGTTCCGCTCCGTCGACTCCTTCCACGCTCGCCGTCGTGCTTGCGCTCGGTGCGGTGTACCTGATCTGGGGGTCGACCTACCTCGGCATCCGCTTCGCGCTGGAAGGCGGCTGGCCGGCGCTGCTGGGCGTCTCCGGCGGGCGCATGCTCCTCGCCGGTGCGTTGCTCTACGGCGTGCTGCGGATGCGTGGCGTGGCATCGCCCACCCGCGCGCAGTGGCCCACGCTCGTCGTGCTCGGCGTGCTGATGATGTTCGCCGGCAACGGCGCGGTGGTGGTCGCCGAGAAGACCGTGTCCTCGGGCCTGGCCGCGATCGCCATCGCCTCGATGCCGCTGTGGATGGGCCTGTTCGGCGCGATGGCCGGCCGCCATCCGAGCCGCAGCGAATGGCTGGGCATCGCGATCGGTTTCGTCGGCGTGCTCTGGCTCAATGCCGGCAGCAGCCTCTCGGCGCAGCCGCTGGGCCTGGTGCTGCTGCTGATCGCACCGATCAGCTGGGCCTTCGGCTCGGTGTGGTCGCGCGGCCGCGACCTGCCGTCGCCGTTCATGGCCGCCGCCGCGCAGATGCTGGCCGGCGGCGTGCTGCTGGTCGTGCTTGGCCTCGTCACCGGCGAGCGCCTGCCGGTCGCGCCCACCGTGCACGGCACCGCATGGCTGGCGTATCTCGCGATCTTCGGCTCCATCGTCGGCTTCGGTGCCTACCTGTGGCTGCTCGACCACGTGCGCCCGGCGCTGGCGTCGAGCTATGCCTACGTCAATCCGCCGATCGCGGTGCTGCTCGGCGCCTGGCTGGGCGGCGAACGCTTCGGTCTGCATGATCTCGGCGCGCTGGCGCTGATCCTCTGCGGCGTCATCGCGATCGCGCGCGCGAAATCGCGCGGCGAAGCGCCCGTGGTCGCGACCAAGCCCGAGGCGACCGACGCATGAGCCCGACCGTGTCGCCCGGTCTGGACCGCAAGGGTCTGGTCATCGCCATCGGTGCGTTCGTGATCTGGGGCCTGATGCCGCTCTACTGGCATCTGCTGAAGATCGTGCCGGCGCTGCAGATCGTCGCCCACCGCGTGCTGTGGAGCGCGGTGCTGGTCGCGCTGTGGCTGGCCTGGTCGCAGGGGCGCGGCTGGTTCGCCGCGATCCTGAAGAATCGTCGCCTCGCCGGGATGCTGGTGCTCGCGGGATTGTGCATCGGCATCAACTGGAGCCTGTTCATCTGGGCGGTGAACGCCGGGCACGTGGTCGAGACCAGCCTCGGCTATTTCATCAATCCGCTGCTCAGCGTGCTGATCGGCGTGCTGTTCCTGCGCGAACGATTGAACCGCCTGCAGTGGGCATCCGTCGCCATCGCTGCGTGCGGCGTTCTCTGGCTGACCTTCAACTACGGCAGCTTTCCGTGGATCGCGCTGACGCTGGCCGCCACCTTCGGCGCCTACGGCCTGATCCGCAAGCTTGCCGCGGTGGATTCGGTGGCCGGCATCGGTTTCGAGAACGCGGTGCTGCTCCTGCCGGCCCTGGCGCTGCTGGTGTCGGAAGAACTGGCCGGCAAGGCAGGTTTCCTGCCCGGCGCGAGCGCATGGGGCTGGAGCATCGATCTGCTGCTGGTCTTCGGCGGCGCACTCACCGCGCTGCCACTGATCGGTTTCGCCTACGCCGTGCGCCGCGTGCCGCTGTCGACCGTCGGCCTGATGCAATACATCTCGCCGACGCTGTCGTTCCTCACCGGCGTGTTCTTCTTCCACGAACCCTTCGACCACGACCGCGCCATCGGCTTCGTCTTCATCTGGATCGCGCTCGCGCTGTTCATGACCGACAGCTTGCGGCGGGCGAGGGCGGCGCAGGCGGGTTGAATGCCTGCGTTGTTGCGACGGCCGCGCATGGCGGGCCGTCGCACGTGGATCGCGCCGTGACCGATGGCAGCGTGACGGATTACAGGATGTTCATGTGGTCGCCGATGGTGTTCCAGGGCGAGTTGGTCGAGGTGTTCTGATACCAGAAATTGCCGTTCTGGTAGCCGTCGAGATTCCAGTAGCGCACGTAGCCGACGACGGTTTCGCCCGGGTTGCACGCCTGGAGGAAGTTTGAGTAATTGCAGAAGGTGGTGGTCAGGTAGTTGGCAGACTGCGGCAGCACCGAGCCGTTCATTTTCGCGACGGGCGTAAAGCCGTAGCCGATCTCCACCGTGACCACGCGCAGTTGCGCGCCGCCGTGGTCCTGGGCGGTCGACAGCGCGTTCTCGCCGACGAACTCCCAGCCCTGCGTGGACGAACCGACCACGCGCACATGCACGTAGCTGAGCGCCGGCGCAGGTGCCGCGGCGATCTGTGCAGAGGCCGCCAGCAGCACGCCGGCAATCGAGACGAGCAGCGGTTTCCTGAACTTCTTCATCGTGAAGATCCTTTTCGGTAGGCGGAAATGATCGAAAGGGACGGATGTCCCTGCGAGACGCCGTGATCTGCCGCAAGGCGGATCAACAGCGAGGACATGGTCGACGGCAGATGCTCGTCAACTTTCCTCGCCGCGAGGGCTGCCGCAATCTAGGCGTGCAGGGCGGAGAGCGGAACTCGCAGTTCTGACAGGTCGGACCGGCCTTGCCTTCGTCATGGTCTTTCGGTTGCGTGACGAGAAGGAAAAACGGCGACACCCACTTTTCCCGGGCCATCGGACCGAGGCAGGGGCATCGATCCAATGCCCGATGCCGATCCGATCAGCGGGGCCTCGTTCTCCGGCGATCGTCGTGCTCAGAACCCTTCCAGCACGATCTTGCCCTTCGCACGATTGCTTTCGATCAGCGCGTGCGCGCGCTTGAGGTTGGCGGCGTCGATCTTCCCGAAATGCTCGCCGACGGTGGCACGCAGGCGACCGGCATCGACCATGTCGGCGACGGCGTTCAACAGCCTGTGCTGTTCGATCATGTCCGGGGTCTGGTGCATCGGCCGCGCGAACATCATTTCCCAGTGCAGCGACAGCGCCTTGCCCTTGAGCTTCATCACGTCGAGCGGCGTCGCCGGGTCGTCGATCAGGCCCAGCCGGCCCTGCGGCGCCAGCGCCTGCACCAGGGCGTCGTAATGCGTGTCGGTGTGGGTGAGGCTGGCGACGTAGCGCACCTGCGGGATGCCGATGGCGTCGAGCTGCGGTTGCAGCGGCTGTGCGTGGTCGATGACGTGGTGCGCACCGAGCGAGGACACCCAGGCCTGCGTCTCCGGCCGCGAGGCCGTGCCGATCACGGTAAGTCCGGTGAGTTCGCGCGCGAGCTGCACGAGGATCGAGCCCACGCCGCCGGCCGCGCCGGTGACGAGGATGGCGTCGCCGTCGTTGCCGTCGCGCGGCACCTGCAGTCGGTCGAACAGCAGCTCCCACGCAGTGATCGCGGTCAGCGGCAGGGCGGCGGCCTCGGCGAAGGACAGCGAGGACGGCTTGCGACCGACGATGCGTTCGTCGACCGCGTGCAGTTCGGCGTTGGTGCCCGGCCGGCCGATGGCACCGGCATACCAGACCGCGTCGCCGGGCTTGAACAGCGTGACCTCGCTGCCGACTGCGCGGACCACGCCAGCGGCGTCGTAGCCGAGGATGCGCGCTTCGCCTGCGGGCGGCGCGGCGTTGCGGCGCACCTTGGTGTCGACGGGATTGACCGAGACCGCGCGCACTTCGACCAGCAGGTCGCGCGGGCCGGGCACGGGGTCGGGCAGGTCGAGGGCGACCAGCGCGTCGTCGCGGTCGATGGGGCCGTTGTGGAAGAAACCGATGGCTTTCATGGCGGAAGTCCGTGTGATGCGTGTCGTGGGGGAAGGCGCCGCTCAGGCGGCGCTGGGGTAGTCGGTGTAGCCGTGCGCGTCGCCGCCGAACAGCGTGGCGGGATCGGGCGCCGCCAGCGGCAGTCCCTGCGCCAGGCGTGCGGGCAGGTCGGGGTTGGCGATGAAGGGCCGGCCGAAGGCGATGGCGTCCACCAGACCGGCGTCGAGCAGGGCCTCGCCGCGTGCGCGGGTGTAGCGGCCGGCCACGACGATCGCGGTCGGCCACGCGGCGCGCAGGGCATGGCGGAAGTCCGCCGGGACTTCGGGTGCCAGGTCCCAGTCGGCCTCGGAGAGGTGCAGGTAGGCCAGGCCCAGCGGCGCCAGCCGGCGTGCGGCTTCGAGGATGGTCGGCACGATCTCGGGGCAGTCCATGCCCGGCCCGGCGACGAAGGGCGCGAGGCGCAGGCCGACCCGTTCGGCCCCGGCTTCGCCAGCGACTGCCCGCGTCACTTCCTCGAGGAAACGCAGCCGACCGGCCACATCGCCGCCGTAGGCGTCGTCGCGATGGTTCGAGGTCGTGCGCAGGAACTGGTCGATCAGGTAGCCGTTGGCGCCGTGGATCTCCACGCCGTCGAAGCCGGCCTCCAGCGCGCGCGCCGTGGCGCGGCGGTAGTCCTCGACGATGCCCGGGATCTCCTCGATCCGCAGCGCGCGCGGCGTGGGGCAGTCGAGCATGCGGCCGGTGCCGTCGTCGCCAGACACCCACACCTGCGAGCCCGGCGCGATCGCGGACGGTGCCACCGGCAGCCCGTCGGCATGGAACACGCCGTGCGACTTGCGCCCCACATGCCACAGCTGCAGGAAGATCCGCCCGCCGGCCGCATGCACGGCGTCGGTGACCTGGCGCCAGCCGGCGACCTGGGCGTCGGTGTGGATGCCCGGCGTGAAGCTGTAGCCCTTGCCCTGCGGCGAGATCTGCGTGGCCTCGCTGACGATCAGGCCGGCCGTGGCGCGTTGTGCGTAGTACGCGCCCATCAGCGCGTTGGGCACGTCGCCCGGCTGGGTGCTGCGCGAACGGGTCATCGGCGCCATCACGATGCGGTTGGGCAGGGTGATCGGGCCAAGCGGCAGGGCGTCGAACAGGCGGGTCATGGGATCGGCCGTGGAAGGGATGGACGGCATCATCCGCTCCCCGATTCATCGTGGAAAGCGGGTAAATTGGGATTCACTTTCACGATTCCGTTGAAAATGAAGTCCCTGACCGACCTGCGCCTGTTCGTCCGCACCGCCCGCACCGGCAGCCTGTCGGCCGCCGCGCGGCAGCTCGACACCACGCCGGCGGCGGCCAGCGCATCGCTCAAGCGGCTGGAGCGCAGTCTGGGCGCGCCGCTGTTCGTGCGGTCCACGCGCAGTCTGCGGTTGACCAGCGAGGGCGAGACCTTCCTGCGCCACTGCGAACAGGCGCTGCAGGCGCTCGACGACGGCTGCGATGCCATCGCCAGCGGCAGCGATGCCGTCAGAGGCAGCCTGCTGGTGTCAGCGCCCTCCGACCTCGGCAGGAACGTCGTGCGCCCTTGGCTGGATGACTTCCAGTCGCGGCACCCGGAACTCCGCATCCGACTGCGGCCGACCGATCGGCGCAGCGACCTGTATCGGGAGCCCGTCGACGTCGCCCTGCGCTATGGGCTGCCCGCCGATTCATCGATGGTCGCGCTGCCGCTGGCGCCGACCAATGCCAGGGTGCTGTGCGCATCGCCGGCGTACCTCGCGCGCACCGGGCCGATCACGCATCCGCGCGAACTCGTCGACCGGAATGCGCTGTGCTTCGTGCTGGGCGATGACGTGCACGACCAGTGGCGATTCCATGGCGCCGAGGGCGAGTGCGTGGTGGCGGTGCGCGGCGACCGCGTGTCCGACGACGGCGACGTCGTGCGTCGCTGGGCGCTCGATGGCCACGGCATCGCCTGCAAGTCGGCATTGGACCTGGCTGACGACCTGATCGCCGGCCGCCTGGTGGCCCTGTGTCCCGCATGGCAGGGCGAGCCGACGCCGCTGCACCTGGTCTGCGCGGATCGCAGGCAACTCAGTCCCACCATCCGCGAACTGCGCATCTTCCTGGAAGCGCGCTGCGCGGCGCGGCTGGATGCGTTGGCCGCCGCCATGCCACGCGTCGCGTGAGCCAGCGCAACTCGCGCGACGCGAGGCGTTGGCGACCGACGTCCGCCGGGAATCATCGATCGATGAGCTGGTGGTGACGCAGCGCTTCTTCGTAGAGCGCTGCCCTGTTCGCGTGCAGGTAACCGCCGAGGATGCGGTTCGTGTCCACAACATCGAAGTGGCCGCGTTCGTACATCTCGATCATGCGTTCCGAATCGACGAGCGACATGCGCGAGACCTCGTGCCGCTCGACTTCGACACATCCGTAGCTGTCATACGAAATCCGGACGAGGTAGAGGCAACCGTCCGGATCCTTGTCGAAGTCAGCGAACACGCTGCCGCGCTGCAGCGACAGCTGGAACTGGCATGGCCGGTCCGGCATGGCAGGAAAGGTTTCGGCGAGGATCACCGGGAAAAGCTGTCCGAGGCGCGCGACCAGGCCATGCAGTGGCTGCTCGGGTTGAAGAACACATCCAGGCTCTCCGATTCCACGCCGGTGAAGCCCTGCTGCTCGCAGATGGCCCTGATCCTCTTGCCGAGCGAGGCATGCAGCGTCTGGAAGGGCTTTTCGCCATTCGTTTCGTGCAGCAACTCGACGTATCGACGCTGGTTCGCATGTGCGAACCAGCGGATGATGTCGTGGGAATCGAAACGCTCGCCAGCCCTGGCGATGATCCGTTCCAGCGCGTCGTCGATGTCATCCATTCGAATCTCCATGGTCGGCCGGGCGGATCACGTGCGGGCTCGCGTGCGGGCTCGCGTGGTCGTCGACGCATTCTAGCGTCGAGCCAGCAGCGGATACGGATTGATCGCCGTGCCCTTCCACCACTGCCGTTCCGGACCAAGGAGAAAGATCGCGAAGTGCAGATGCGGCGCCGTGGGGTCTGCGTTTCCCGTCGCGCCGACGTAGCCGATCACCTCTCCCTTCCGGATCGCCTGCCTTTCACGCAGACCATCGGCGTAGCGCTGAAGGTGGGCGTAGTAATACGCGTACTGGCCGCTGGGTTCGAACTGGTAGATCGTCAGTCCGCCCCGGTCGCTCGTGAACAGCTTCTCGACGTGCCCATCCGCCACCGCGAGCACCGGCGTGCCGGCGTCGGCCATGATATCGATGGCCTCGTGCGAGCGACCTTCCGAGCGACTGTCCGTGAACGTGTCGCTCAGGTCGGCCGGGCGCTTGCCCTGCACGGGAATGAGGAGCGTGGAATCAGCAGGCGCTGGAATCGGGACCGATCCTGAAGGGGCCGCACCAGACTGTGTCGTATCGACGACCGGAGGCGGCAGCACGGGTGTACTGCTTCCTCCTGGAGCGGGTGCGACTGGCTCAATGCCGACAACGGCCGCATCGGTCGAAACGGCGGCAGGCGCGGCGACTGGCGCTGCAACCGCACTCGGCACCTCGGCCGCCGCATCGATCGGCCGCCACCGGACGTACTCGCGATGGAGCAAGGCGCCCAGCACGATCCCCAGCAGCAGGACGCCGAGCGACTTCATGCTCACTCCTGCATCACCACGGGCACGGTCGTGTCGACTGCGGACGCCAGTCGCTCCACATCCCAGTTCGTCAGGCGCACGCAGCCGTGCGACTGGGTCTTGCCGATGCTCGACGGCGTCGGCGTGCCATGCAGGCCGTAGTGCGGCTTGGACAGGTCGATCCAGCGCGTGCCGACCGGATTGTTCGGACCCGGCGGCAAGGTCGCCTTCGCGTGGCCCGGGTCGGCGTCCCAGAACAACTTCGGGTTGTAGTGGAAGGCCGGGTTCACGGCGACGCCCTTGATCGCCCATTCGCCGATGGGCAGCGGATCATGTTCGCTGCCCGACGACACAGGGAACTGCGCGACCAGCTTGCCTGCTGCATCGAAGGCAGCAAGCGTCGACTCGGATTTGTCGATCACCAGCTTCGAAGCCTTGGGCAAGGCCGCGGCATCAGCCACGTTGGGCACCCGGAGGCTGGTGCCGGCGCGAGTGAAGTCGGCGCCGGGATTGAGCTGCTTCAACAGGGCAGGGCTGGCGTGGAATCGTTCGCCCAGCGCTTCGAGGATCGATTCGTATCCCAGCGACTTGAGCTTCGCCTTCGCCATCATGTCCTTCGGCAATCGCGTCGTCGGTCGCGCCACGTCCTCGGCCGTCAGCGTGTAGCTCACGATCACCGGCGCAGCGCCGGCATTGAGGCTGGCCCAGGTCTGCGCGTCCAGCGTGGTCGTTTCGTTGAGGCCGAGGGCGCGCTGATAGCCACGAATCGCCCGACGATGATTAGACCCCTCGAGGCCATCGATCTCGCCCGGAGAGAAATGCGCGCGATCGAGCAGGATCTGCGCGCGCAGCACACCCGGCATGCCGCTGGTCGAGGTCGAATCATTGGCGGCGTCCGACAGCGGTGTCGTCGCCGTGCTGGCGTGGACGACGTTGAGAGGCGTGGCGAGTGCGAACGCGAGTGCGAGCGACGGATACGTTTTCATGGGGGCTCGAATCGAAGGGCAGGGAAGGGCAGGTCGACGTGTTTCGACCGGATGCCGATGCGGCTGCCGCTGCAATTACCGTGCCACCATCGCCGTTAATCGACGCGATACGACGTTTCGCATGCGCAGTTCGCGAAATCACGCGCGCCTGCATGCATTCACGCCGCAAGCATGACGGCCTGCGTTCGAAACTCGTGAAGTAATGCCCCGATGCGATTCGCCCGGTGGCCTTGCGATTTGCAAGGCGATCTTCGGCGACGCCAGACGAGCTTTATCGCTTCGCGGCGGCCAGCATCGCCGCCATGCGCTCGTGCACCGCGGTGATCGCCTTGAGCGGCCGCACCATGACCTTGAATTCGACGATCTCGCCGCATGCGTTCCAGCGGATGATGTCGACGCCGTTCACCTGCACGCCATCGATCTCGGTCTCGAACTCCAGCATCGCATCCGACTCGCCGATGATCTCGCGAACGTAACGGAAGCTGCCGCTGAAGAACACCTGGAATGCGGCGGCCAGATAGGCCTTGGTCAGCGCTTTCCCGCGCTGCGGGGTGTGGACCACAGGCGACAGGAACACCGCGTCGTCGGCGAGCAGGTCATCGAGCCCGGTGGGATCATTCGACGCCACGAGTGCGTGCCAGGTGTCGATCGGGTGTCGGTGCATCGGTGTGCTCCATTACTTGCGTTGATTCTGCGAGTTGTCGCCAGCATGACCACGGCAAGGATGCCAGTGATGACGGAACGCCGCCATCAGCGCCCGCGGTACGGCTCGCACCCGATGCCATCGTTGTCCCGGTCGAGATGCGGGCCGTAGCCGGGATCGCCTCGACGCACCGGTGCGGCCCCGGCCGCGCGCGCTTCGGCGCAGTTGGCGAACGCGCCGCTTTGACTGCCTGACCTGGCAGGCAAGCGCAGAGTGTCGGGCTGGAAGGAGCTGCGCGGCGGCGCAGGCGAACCGCCATGGCAGTGGTACTCCCCGGTCTTCCTGTTGGTGTGGCAGCCGTTCCTGTCGAGGCCGCCGCCGTGCGCGATGGCCTGCATCGGAAGCGTCAGTGCGAGCAGCCATGGAAGTGTCGATCGCATCCAGCCCCCTGTGTGCGTTCAAGCTTCAAGCAGTCTTTCGTAGGGCGCATAAGCCGAAGGCGTCATGCGCCGTGGTGCGTTATCGATGGCAGGTGATCCAAAGGTTGTGCAGTACGATTGGCTTATGCATCTTTCGTAGGTGATTTGAATGAACCGTTGGAAGACACCCACTTGCAGGCGAGGCCAAACGCAAGGCCTGCCGCCAACGATGTGGGCAGTAGAACCAATAGTTCATCCGCAGGCATCCAATCCGGGAGTTGGCTGAAATCGCTCCACGCCTTATGCACCCGAGGTGACCGTATGATTACGGATGAAAGCGCCACGCCCAACGATGCCATGCGCGGCGATGGCGGGAAACGGAGCGCGATAATCGACAGGATCAAGAGTGGCAAGGCCGCCGACTTCAATGCCACATCCAATGCCAGATGAGATAGATCAACAATCGTCGGCTTGCCGGCGAGGTGCATGGGGAACACCACCAGGGCGGCCAGCAACCCTGTTGTCATTGCCGTTGTCCATCCCACCGACAGGCCAATGATCGATGTGATCAAGTTTCTCATAGGGTGCCCAGTGCCTGAGTTGAGTCGCGCCGTGAGGTGGCGTCGGCATGAACGAATTTTTGATATCACCTAGTTACTTGACATTGTCAAAGCGGTTCAGGGACCAGGTGACATCTTCAACACTGTTGAGCAGAAAGCGATTTCCACGCTCCCGATCAATCGACAGATTCATTGCATCGCCATCCTTCACGACGCCCTTGTCAATAAGGCGCCTAATTTCGCTACTGGGCAAGACCAAGTATTCGCACGTATTGCGAGAATTTTCAGAGATGCGAAGCACGAGCACGTAAAACGTTGCAGCTGCATCCTTCGAGCCAAACGCGCTTGGTTATCTTAAATTGGAACTTGTTGCTGGCACTAGCGTTTGAAGTCTTGACCTGAATATGAAAGTACGAGTCGTTCTTTGATGCCACGATGTCGATTCCGTCATCGACTGTCATGGCAGATACGTTGAATCCGAAGAACAGAAGCTCAGACATCACAGCGTACTCGCCGGCCTTTCCGGTGAACTGTGAAGAGACCTTTGGCTGTTCAGGAACCTTGAAGTTTTTCGGAATCGCCTTTCGGCCGATTCGCAACTTGTACATCCCCTTCCTGAATCCACCCGTTTTGTTCTTTGGCTTTGAGAAGAGCGACTGGGCCTTAGGCTTCTTTACCTCAGCGGCCAGCATCGCGCTCATTTTCGCTGCGAGTTGCTCGGGCGGGTCTGGAAGATTCGGGTACTTCGCAACCGCTGCTGAGGCAATATCATTTACGTGCATTGACTTTCCACTTTCAGTAAGCACCTCAATGACGATGTCTTTGAGCTTCATGAACCTCTCCCATTGAGGTCTAACACATGAGTTAAGTCGCGCCCCGGTGTGGCTTCGACTTGGTGGATTGTTAGGGCGCTAGCCAAATGCCTTGTGGAACGCCCGCTCTACCTGCGACCACAGTGCGGGATCCGTATCCCGCTGCTTGCCGTGGTTACCGACGACTTTGAAGCCTTGTTGGCGGAATAGGGTGGCAAGGGCCGTTTCCAAGGGGGCGATGACATCACGCTTGAGCCGATGCTGCTCCAAGTCCGCCTGCTCTGGAAAAATTGGGCCAAAGGCGATCAATTCATACTCGCAGGCTAGCGGATCCCAGTCCAAATTACGGACTTGGCGGAGAAGCATGTTTGCCGTTGCGCTTGGCCGTACATCTAGATGCTGACCGAGCCTGGAAAACGGTGACGCAGCAAACTGCCAGGAGCTGTCCCCAGTACGGCCCACATACACGGCTTTATCTTCACCGTTCTTGAGAAGCCACGCATAGAGCCAGAAACCACGTTCGAGGAGGCATCCATTGAAGGAGATGCGATGTACTTTCATGGCGCTCTAATAAATATAGGATGTCAATGTTCGGATATCGCTGAATAATCCAGCGGCCAACGTGCTCGTGTCACGTCCGAGTCCGCAACATCTTGATGTCAATTTGTCTGGCGGCTGATCAACACCAAAAGATGAGCCGCGACGCGAACAGGCGACAGCCCTCCACCCATCCTCTTTCAAATCTTGGCCAAATGTCATTCCTGTCAGAACTGACAGGTGCTTCTTCGCCAGAGAGTTTCACTGAAAAGCAGTTCCCTCGACTTCGGCTCGGAATGACAGGAATTGAACTGATCCCGATCAGATGCCGAACTGATACCGCCGCCATCGCAGCATCAACACTAGTCGTGATCCCAAGAAACAAAAACGCCCAGCCAAAGCCGGGCGTTTCAATTCACAACGGATGCGTTCCGGTTTCCGGGGATCGCTCAGACCTGCATCGTCCTGCGCGTTTCCTGCTCGGGTGCAGCGGGCTGCTGCGTGCGCGAGGTTTCGGCGATGTTCGCAGCGACCTGCACCGGTGTGGCGCGTGCGTCGTTTTCGCTGAGCCGGGCGTGGTTCGGGCCTTCGACGCCGTTGCGGCCGTCGAACACGAACAGGGTGCGGTCCGGCTGGCCGTTGGCGCCTTCGATGCGGTTGCCGATCTCGATGTTGGTGACGCCCGCGAGATTGGCGCGGGTCGCGGCGGCATAGACATTCGCGGCCATGGCGTCGTCCTGCAGGCCCTTGGCGGCCATCGCGTTGACCACCTGTCCGTACATCGGATCCTGGCGCATGCGCTCGACGGCGGGATCGGCGGCGGCCAGCATCGTGTTCTGCTGCGTGGGGGCGGTGGTGTTGTGGCTGACGGTGTCCGGCGAGACCACGCCCGGCGTGCGCAGGTTCGGGCCGATCACGTCGTCCGGCGCCAGACCGTGCTGGCCGCGGGCGACGCGGTCGCTCCATTCCAGATTGCCGCTGCGATCAATCGTCACCAGCCGGCCCTGGTTGAGCGCCTGTTCGACCTGGTTGGCCAGTTCCTGCGGCGTCGCATTCGGATTGGCGGCGCCGATCGAACGGCCGATCTGGTTGTTGTACAGATCCATCGCTTCGCGATTGGCGGTGTTGCCGGGAATGCCTTCATGCGCGGTGGCGAAGGCGGCGGTCCAGTTCTCGCCGTACTTCTGCGTCATCAACGCGTTCCAGTAGGCGTGGCGGAACGCGTCGCGGTGGCCGTCGTTGCCCTGCCATTCGCCGGCGCGATCGGCGGGGATGTCGGACGGCACGGGGTTGTTCGGGAAGCGCCGGATCGCCTCGTTGCCTGCGAGTCGGGCGGTATCGCGGAATTCGCTCAGTCCGGCGAGGCCGCGATTGAAGGTCAGCTCATCGAGCAGCGCGCCTTCGGTGCGGGTCATCCTGACCGAATCGGTGAACGGGATGTCGAACGCGCCGAACGCGCGCGGGCGGTAATCGATCATCGTGTCGTCCGCGACCTGGTAATCGGTGCGGACCTTGCCGAGGTCGGGTCTGGCCATGGCGAACTCCTTGTTTGCGTGTGTTCTATCGTCTGGATCGTGTTCCGGGGCGGGTCGCGCTGGGCTCAGCGGCGACCCATGCGGTGCGACTCGAGCTTGCCGTCGCGGTAGCGGATCTCGTAGTACTCCTCATCGACGCCGTAGCCGGCGAGGCCGAGTTCGTACTCGTCGATGCCGGTCTGGGCGTTGCTGATGTCGGGTTCGCCGAGGAGGGCGACGACCTGGTCGCGGGTCATGCCGGTGTGGAGCGCCTTCTCGAGCGCCGGGAGCATCGATCCCCGGCGGTTGTCGGTGGCGGCGGCGCCACGCTGCGATTTCCAGGCGTCCGAGTCGAATTGGGTTTGATGTTCCATGGCGCAGGCCGATAGGGAGAAGGTGAGGGCGAGGAGGAGGGCGCAGGCCGGCTTGTGCAGGCCCGGCGACGGGCCGGAGCCGGGCCTCGGCGATGTGCGGTCGGGATGCGGTCCCTTGCGACCGGCAGGCGGCGGGGGCGCGGACGGTTCCATATCCATGTATCCACGAAAGAAGGCGGAGGTTCCGGCCGAACCTAGCACAGTCGCGTCGCGGGCATGAACCATGCCATCCCCGCGACCCGCCCGCGTTCAGGGCAGTGTGAACAGGGCGCGGGCGTTGCGGTGGCGGACCTTCGCCTTTTCCTCATCGTCCAGGGGCAGGCGCTCGAGGGCGTCGACGTTCTGCCCGAGCGAGTATTGCGGGAAATCCGAGCCCAGCAGGATGTGGTCGATGCCGACATTGCGCATCGTCCAGACGAATTCGTCTTCGACGGGCGAATCGGCCACCAGCGCCACGATGGCGGAGATGTCGAAGTAGATGTTGTTGCCGAACAGCCCCTCGGCGGTGCGCGCGGCCTTCAGCACGTTCCAGAACCGGAAATTCATGCCGCCGAGGTGGGCGAACAGGAATTTCGTCCCCGACGCCTTCAGCGCGAGGTTGAACATCTTCTCGCTGTCGCCGGGCAGGATGCTGGCGTTGTCGAGCATGACGACCAGCCCCAGCGTGCCGGCATGCTTGAGCAGGGGCAGGACGCGCGGATCGTCGGGGTCGAACTTCTGCGTGTGCGGATGCAGCTTGAGCACCTTCACGCCCCTGGCCGCCACGCGATCGAGTTCGGCGATGGCGGCGTCGCCGTCGTAGGGATGCACGGTCGCGACGGGCAGCATGCCGGGGTGTTTCGCCGCCAGCGCGATGATGCCGTCGTTGCCGGCGCGGATCCGTTCGATCTGGCCGGCGAGCGCCTGGTTGGGACCGCCGAACCACATCGCGCCGAAGCCCGACACGGACAGCCCATCGCCTTCGACCTTGCCGATGTAGTCGCGCAACGATTGCTCGCCATGCCAGAGATGGACGTGCATGTCGAACACGTCGGTCCGCGTGTCGTCCTTCGCGAGCGCGGCGGGCGACACGATGGCCATGCAGGCGATCAGCGACAGGCGGCGCAATGCGCGGAACGGCAGCGCCGCCGGGGAGCGTTCACGCATGATGGTGGTCTTCATGGTGGTCTTCATGGCGTGCCTCCTGATAGACGATGGTGGGATCGTGGCGCGGCCTCATGGTGCATCCGCTCCGTTATCCGGCCCGCAGCGCTTCGGTCACCGGGATTCGCGCCGCGCGCACTGCAGGCGCGAGGCCACCGATGAAGCCGATGCCCAGCGCGAGCGCGACGCCGAGCATCACGAGACCGGGCGTGACCGCGAACTGGAAGGCGACCTGGGTGAAGCCGCCGCCGAGCGTGGAGACGGCGTAGCCGTTGAAGGCGAGGTAGGCGATGACCGCGCCGAGCACGCCGCCGCACAGCGACAGCAGCAGCGATTCGGCCATCACCGAGGCGACGACCGGCAGCGCACCGAAGCCGAGCGCGCGCAGGGTGCCGATTTCGCGGGTGCGTGCGGAGACGGCGGAGTACATGGTGTTGAGCGCGCCGAACACGGCGCCGAACGCCATGATCGTGGCGACGACGCCGGCGAGCCAGCCGATCACGCTGGTCAGCCCTGCGGACTGGCCGGTGTAGTAGTCGCGCTGGCTGCGCACGTCGACATCGAGCTGCGGGTCGGCGGTCAGGCGGTCCTTCATCGGGTCGAGGTCGTTCATGCCGCGCAGCTGCACCAGCAGCGAGGACACGCCGGCGCGACCGAAGGCGCCCTGCAGGGTTTCTCGATCGGTCCACAGCTCCGAGTCGTAGGCATCGCCGCTGCGGAAGTGGCCCACGATCGTCCAGGTGGCGCCGCGGAAGCGCAGCTGGTTGCCGATGGCCAGGCCTTCGAACTGTTTCGCGGCGCCATCGCCGACGATGATTTCCTGCACGCCCGGGCGGAAGCGACGGCCTTCCACCATGACGAAGTCCGGACGCAGCGCGAAGCCCACCGACTCCACGCCGCGCAGGGTGACGTTGGCGCCGGTGCTCTGGCCGGGGCGCGGCACTTCGGTGATGACGATCAGTTCGCCGCTGGCCAGCGGCAGGCCATCGCTGCCGCGCGCGATGGCGCGATCCTGCTTGATCAGGGTCATCGACGCGATGGTGAGGAAGCTCGACAGTTCGCCCTGCGAGCCGCCGCGCGTGATCACCGCCTGGTCGTCGCGACCGTTGCCGCCCAATGTCTGCTGCAGTCCGCTGGACATCGACAGCAGCGCGACCAGCACGCCGACCACGCCGGCGATGCCGATCACGATCACCAGCGAAGGGGCGAGGCGATCGGGGATCGAACGCAGGTTCATCATCACGATCTCGCGCGTCTGCGTGAGCGTGCTCATGCCGGTTCCTCCTCTTCGCCGTCGCGGTCGCGGCCGAACAGGCGGGACAGTGCATCCAGGCCGCGATGCAGCAGGCGTTCCAGCGGCGAATCGTCGCCGCGACCGGCCAGCGCATCCACGATCTTCAGGCGTTTGGCGGTGAGCGCGGGCGGCAGGCCGACCATCACCGTCAGCACCAGCACGCTGAGGCCGGCGATGACCCACACGCGCAGGTCGGTGGTGATCGGGAATTCCGGCGGCAGGCCCAGGGTGACCACGCTGGCCAGCAGCATGCCCGCGAGCGCGCCGAGCAGGCACAGTGCGAAGGCTTCGGCCAGCACCAGCCACATCACCTGGCGGTCGGTGAAGCCCAGGCACTTGAGCACGGCGAGTTCCGGGATGCGTTCGCGCACCGCCTGCGACATCGACACGCCGGTGAGGAACAGGATCGAGAAGAACACCGCGGCGGTGATCAGGTTGACGATCATGCCGATGTCACCGAACTGGCGCGCGAAACCGAGCTGGAATTCCTGCTCGCTCTGGGTCTTGGTCTCGTCGGAGGAATTGTCGAACTTCGCGTCGATCTCGGCGGCGATGCGCCCGGCTTCGTTCGGGTCGGCAATGCGCACCGCGAACACGCCGGCCAGGCCGCGCGCGGCGGCGCTGCGGCCTTCGTCGAACTGGCCGTAGTTGAGGTACATGATGTTGGCGCGCTCGCTCCACTCCTCGTCGCGGCCGTCGAAGATGCCGACCACGCGCCATTCCCAGGTGCGCGAGCCATCGGCCTTGGTCCAGATGAAGGAATTCAGCGGCACGATGTCGCCGACCTTCCAGCCGTTGGTGTCGGCGAGGTTCTTGCCGACGATGGCGCCGTCGCGCGTGGAGATGAACTGGCGCCATCCATCCTCGGACATCGTCCACTCGGGATAGGTGTCGCGCAGCCGCTGCGGATTCACCGCGAACTGCGGGAAGAAGCCGCGGCCGTCCTGGTACACGCCGCCGAAGAACTGCGAGTGCATGACCGACTCGACGCCGGGCACGGCTTCGATCTGCGGCAGCAGGCGCATCGGCAGCGGCTGGGTGAACGAGGTCGAGGCCTGGGTGATGAGGCGGTTGGCGCCGAGGAAATCGGCGGCGCCGCCGAACAGCGAGTTCACCGCCTGCAGCAGGCCGAGCAGGGTGAACGCGGCGATCAGCGACAGCAGCGTGAGCCCGGTGCGCAGTTTCCTGCGCAGCAGCCCGGAGAGCACCAGTCCGACGTATTTCATGCTCAGTGATGCCCGGGGTCGTCGACGAGGCGGCCCTTGTCGAGATGCACGGTGCGTCGTGCGTACTCGGCGGCCTTCGGGTCGTGGGTGACCATGACGATCGTCTTGCCGTACTCGCGGTTGAGGGACTGCAGCAGGCGCAGCACCTCGTCGGCGGTCTTGCGGTCGAGGTCGCCGGTGGGCTCGTCGCAGATCAGCAGCAGCGGATCGGAGACCAGCGCGCGGGCGATGGCGACGCGCTGCTGCTGGCCGCCGGACAGTTCGTTGGGCTTGTGCCGCGCGCGGTCGCCGAGGCCGACCAGGTCCAGCGCGATCTTCGCCCGCTTCGCGCGTTCGCTGGCGCCCATGTCGGTGAGCAGCAGCGGCAGCTCCACGTTCTTCTGCGCGGTGAGCACCGGCATCAGGTTGTAGCTCTGGAAGATGAAGCCGACCGTGTCCGCGCGCCATGCGGCGAGGTCGTCGGCGGCGAGATCCTCGATCGCCACGCCGTTCACCAGCAGGCGACCGTCGCTGGGCGTGTCCAGGCCGCCGATGATGTTCAGCAGCGTGGTCTTGCCCGAACCGGACGGGCCCATCAACGCGACGAAATCGCCGCGCGGGATGTCCAGGTCGATGCCGTGCAGCACCGGCACCAGCTGCTTGCCGCGCGTGTAGACCTTGGTCAGCGCGCGGATTTCGACCAGCGGTCGGGTCGCGTCGTCCATGATGGTCACTTCGCGGCCTTGGCCTTGGCGTCGGCGACGACCACGCGTTGGCCGTCCTCGATCTTCGATGCATCGTCGACGATGCGCTCGCCGGGTTTCAGGCCGGAAGCGATGCGGCGGTCGCTGTCGCGCGCTTCGCCCAGCGCGACCTCGCGCGCCTGCGCGGTGCCGTCCGCGATCACGAACACGGTGCCGCGCGTGGCTTTCGCCGCCGTCTCGCCTTCGGCCAGCCGGATGGAGCGCGAGGGCACCCACACGCCGGTCGGTTTCGGCGCGCCGGGCGCGGCCTTTTCGAGGAAGCTCACGCGCACGCCCATGTCGGGCACGATCTTCGCGTCGCGCAGCTTCAGCGCGATGCGCACCTTCACCGTGGCCTTGCTGCGGTCGGCGGCGGGGATGATCGCGATGACCTCGGCCGGGACCTTCCAGTCGGGATAGGCGTTGAGCACCGCTTCGACCGGCATGCCCGGCTTCACGCGGCCGATGTAGGCCTCGTTGACGTCGACCTCGATCTCCAGCGAATCCATGTCGACGATGGTGCCGATGCCGGTGCGGGTGAAGCCGCCGCCGGCGGAGATCGGCGAGACGATTTCGCCCGGCTGCGCGGCCTTGGCGGTGATCACGCCGGCGAACGGCGCGCGGACGATGGTGTTGTCCACGCCGATCGCGGCGACGTCGCGCTGGCGGCCGGCGACCTCGGTGCTGCGGCGTGCGCTGACCAGCGAGGCCCGGAGTGCGTCGCGCTGGGCGATGACCTGGTCGTACTGCTGCCGCGAGACCAGCCTGTCCTTCACCAGCGTCGACAGCCGGCGCGCATTGGCTTCGGCTTCGGCGAGCTGCGCCTCGACCTGAGCGATCTGGCTCTGCGAGGCCGCCAGCTGCGCGTCCGCGAGCGCGCGCTGGGCGTCGGCATCGATCGGATCGAGCGTCGCCAGCACCTGGCCGGCCTCGACGCGCTGTCCTTCCTCGATCAGCACTTCGCGCACGCGGCCGGTGGTCTTGCTGGACACCGTGGCGATGCGCCGCGCGACGATGAAGCCGGAGGCGTCGAGCAGCGAGGCGTTCGCGGGGTCGGCGGCGTCGCGGGCGGTGGCGGCCTGCACTTCCATCGGCCGGTTGGCCGACATGAACGCCAGGCCGGCGATGACCACGACGAGGCCGCCCACCACCCAGGGCCAGCGCTTGCGGCGCGGCTTGCGGGCGCCGGGGCTGCGTTCGATGCGGAGCTGGGACAGCGGGTCGGAGGGGGAGGGGGTGCTCATGGCGATCCGTGGCTGGGCGAAAAGGGGCGGCGGGACCGTGACACGACGGACGGCACGGCGCGCGGGATGCAGCGACGGTGCCAGCATATCGGCCCCCGTGCGCCGGCGTCAGGTGACGTTTGTCACCTCCGATGGCTGACGGCCGCGACTGCCGGCGGGGCGGCGCGATGCCGAGACTGTGCGCATCCCGACACCAGGACCGGCCATGTCACCCGAATCCCTCCCTGCCACTCCACCTGCGCCGCTGGCCCGCCTGCACGGCGTGCGCAAGGCCTACCGCAACCTCACCGCGCTCGACGGCGTGGGCTTTTCGATCCGGCCCGGCGAAGTGCTGTCCGTGCTGGGCGCCAACGGCGCCGGCAAGAGCACGTCGATCGCCGTGCTGCTGGGCCTGGTCGCCGCCGATGCCGGCGAGGCCGAGGTGCTGGGCCTGCCGCCGGGCGAGATGGCCGCGCGCCGCCGCATCGGCGTGATGCTGCAATCGGCCGGCATTCCGGAAAGCGCGAAGGTGGCCGAACTGCTCGACCTGACCCGCAGCTACTACGCGCATCCGCGCAGCGTGGCCGATTGCGTGGCCATGGCCGGTCTCGATGGCCTGATGGACCGGCGCTACGGCCGGCTGTCCGGCGGCCAGCAGCGCCGCGTGCAGTTCGCGCTGGCGATCTGCGGCGATCCCGAGCTGCTGTTCCTCGACGAACCGACCACCGGCCTGGACATCGACGCGCGCCAGCGCATGTGGGCGACGATCCGCGAACTGGTCGCCGGCGGCACCGGCGTGCTGCTGACCACGCATTACCTGGAGGAAGCCGAGGCCCTGGCCGATCGCGTGGTGGTGCTCGATCGCGGCCGCGTGGTCGCCGATGGTGCGATGGACGAGGTCCGCGCACGTGTGTCGCAGCGGCGCATCCGCTGCGTGTCGGCACTCGATGTCGCCGATGTCGCCGGCTGGCCCGGCGTGCGCGCCGCCACGCGCGACGGCACGCGCGTCGAGATCGTCGCCGATATCGCCGAGGACGTGGTCCGCCGCCTGCTGGCGGAAGACGCCGCGCTCAGCGAACTGGACATCCGCCGCGCCGGCCTGGCCGACGCCTTCCTCGAACTCACCCGCGACACCGACCGCGAGGCCGCCTGATGAACGCCACCACCGCAATTCCCGCCACTCAATCCGTACATTCGCCGCTGCGCAGCTACGCGCTCGAAGCCTGGTACGAATGGCGCCGCCTGCTGCGCACACCGTCCTACGTGATTCCGACCCTGCTGTTCCCGGCGCTGTTCTACGTGCTGTTCGGCGTGCTGCTGAACAAGGGCAAGGGCGATGCCGCGCATTACCTGCTCGCCACCTACGGCGTGTTCGGCGCGATGGGCGCGGGCCTGTTCGGTTTCGGCGTGACCGTGGCGATGGAGCGCGAGCAGGGGCTGCTGACCTACAAGCGCGCGCTGCCGATGCCGCCCGGTGCGTACCTCGCGGCGAAGATGGTCACGGCGGTGCTGTTCGCATCGGCCATCTTCGCGCTGCTGGCGGTGCTGGCCGCGACCCTCGGCGGTGTGTCGCTGCCGGCCGGGCAATGGCTGCTGCTCGCTGTGGTCTGCGCGCTGGGCGTGCTGCCGTTCTGCGCCATCGGCCTGTTCATCGGCACGCTGGTCGGCGGGCAGGGCGCGCCGGCGGTGGTGAACATGTTGTTCTTGCCGATGGCCTTCCTGTCCGGCCTGTGGCTGCCGCTGAAGCTGCTGCCGGCGTGGATCGCCGGCATGGCGCCGGTGTGGCCCGCCTACCACCACGCACAGATCGCGCTGAAGGTGATCGGCATGGACGGCGGCGGCCTGCTGGCGGTGCACATCGGCGTGCTGATCGGCATCACCGTGCTGTTCGCCGCGCTGGCGCGTCGCAGGCTCGCGGGCTGAGCATCGCTGCATTACCCTGACCGATCGCTCTTTCATTCCATACACGCCGCGAACCCGCCATGTCCGGATCCCTCATGCCCCTGTTGCTGCGCTGGCGCGCCCGTCTGGTGCCCGAATCGCTGGGCCTCGGCTGGATGCCGTTCTTCACGCTGGGCTATCTCGCCTTCCTGTTCATGCCTTTCATGCTGGGCTGGCTGGCCGATGGGCGCGGTGGCTGGATCGGCGAGGCGAGCGAGGTGCTCTGGCCGACCCTGCTGTCGATCGCGATCTTCCTGCCGCTGTACTTCGCGTCGTACCGGTTCGAGTTCGCCGGCAAGCTGGCCTGCATGCTGGTCATCGCCGGGCTGGGCTATGCGCTGATGCCGGTGAACCCGTTCGCGAACGCCTACACCATCTACGCCATCGGCTTCGCGGCCGGGATCGGCAAGTGGCTGTGGTCGCGCATGGCCTGGGCCGTCCTGATCCTCGGCGGCCTGTTCCTGGAAACCACGCTGCTGGACATCCCGGTGTTCGTGTTCCTGATCACCCTGCTCGTCTCGCTGGGCGTGTTCTTCGGGCAGTACCAGTTCGTCGAGAACCTGCGCAAGCGCGCCGAGCTCAAGCTCAGCCACGATGAAGTGCGTCGCCTGGCCACCCTGGCCGAGCGCGAGCGCATCGGCCGCGACCTGCACGATCTGCTCGGCCACACGTTGTCCCTGGTGGCGCTCAAGAGCGATCTCGCCTCGAAGCTGCTGGCACGCGGGAACGGCGACGATGCGCGCGCCGCCGAGGCCCGCGAGGCTGCGCAACGCGAGATCGCCGAGGTCAGCCGGGTGGCGCGCGAAGCGCTGGCGCAGGTGCGTTCGGCCGTGACCGGCATCCGTGCGGCAGGCATCGCGGCCGAACTGGTCTCGGCGAAACTGCTGCTGGAGACCGACGGCGTGGCGTTCACTTCGCAGGTCGATCCGCGCTGGCTGGAAGGCGGCGCGCTGCCGGACGAGGTCGAGCGCGCGCTGGCGATGACCGTGCGCGAGGCCGTGACCAACATCCAGCGCCATGCCCGCGCCCGCAAGGCGAGCGTGGCACTCGAAACCATCGAGGGCGACGCCGTGCTGCGCATCGTCGACGACGGTCGCGGCGGCGCCATCGTGCCAGGCAACGGCCTGGACGGCATGCGTGAACGCATCGAGGCGCTCGGTGGCCGTTTGCGCATCGATTCCCGGCGCGGCGAAGGCACGCGCATCGAAGCCCGGCTGCCGCTCAAGACCAGCCGCGAGGACGTGGCGCTGGCGGTGAACGCATGATCCGCATCCTGCTTGCAGAAGACCAGGCGATGGTGCGTGGCGCGCTGACCGCGCTGCTGTCGCTGGAAACCGATATCGAGGTGCTCGGCGCCGCGCCCGACGGCGAGAGCGGGTGGCGCGAGGTGCAGCGCCTGAAACCCGACCTGCTGGTCACCGACATCGAAATGCCCGGCCTGAGCGGTCTGGAACTCGCGCAGCGCATCCAGCGACACGAACTGCCGACGAAGGTGGTGATCGTGACCACCTTCGCCCGCGCCGGTTTCCTGCGTCGCGCGCTCGATGCCGGCGTGTCCGGCTACCTGCTCAAGGACGCGCCGGCCGAGGATCTCGCCGAAGCCCTGCGCAAGGTGCATCGCGGCGGCCGGGCGATCGATGCGCAGCTCGCGCTGGAAGCCTGGTCCGAACCCGATCCGCTCAACGACCGCGAGCGACAGGTGCTGCGTCTCGCTGGCGAGGGCTTGTCCGCCGGCGAAATCGCGACGCAGCTGAGCCTCTCGCAGGGCACGGTGCGCAATTACCTGTCCGAGGCCATCGGCAAGCTCGGCGTCGGCAACCGCATCGAAGCGTATCGGCTGGCGCGGCAGAAGGGATGGCTGTGATGCGCCCCGATCGCCGCGACACCGGATAGCGGCACGACGTCCGCCCGGTCAGTCCCCATCCCGATCCTGCACGCGACCGGTCACATCGGCCGCACTCGATCGTCCTGTCCCTCCATTGCCCCTGTTGCCCGCAAGACCAAGGAGTTCACCATGTCCCTCTGCGCCTCTTCCCGCCGGCTGCCCTTTGCGGTGGCCATTGCCGTCGCCATCGCGGCCTCGGTGTCCAGCGCCAACGGCGCCGCACCGCCCGCGCGCGACAGCGACCCCGCCAACGACGTGCTGATCGACAACGTCCGTGTGTTCGACGGTACGCGCGTGCTGCCCGCAACCCGCGTGCTGGTGATCGACGGCCGCATCGCCGCAGTCGGCGGCAAGACCGCCGCGCCCGAAGGCGTGACCCGCGTCGACGGCAGCGGCAAGACGCTCTATCCGGGCCTGATCGACGCGCATGCGCACAGCTGGGGCGAGGCGCAGGGCGACGCACTGCGCTTCGGCGTGACCGCCGAGCTCGACATGCTCGGCGACTGGAACCGCCTGCCGCAGCTCAAGCGCGAACGCGAGTCGCTTGCACGCACGCAGCAGGCGGACCTGTGGAGCGCCGGTGCTGCCGTCACCGCACCCGGCGGTCATGGCACGCAGTACGGCATGAAGGTGCCGACGCTCGACGCGAACGGGGATCCGGCCGCGTTCGTCGCCGGCCGCATCGCGGAAGGTTCCGACTACATCAAGATCATCCTCGAAGACTTCAGCGCGCACAGCGAGACTCGGCGCATCCCGACGATCACCCACGCGCAGACCAAGGGTGCGATCGACGCCGCGCATGCGGGCAAGACGCTGGCGGTGGTCCACGTCTCTCGCCTGCGCGACGGCACTGCGGCGATCGAGGCTGGCGCCGACGGCCTGGTGCACATGTTCGGCGAACCCGGCGATGCGGCATTCGTCGCCGCTGCGAAGCGCAACAAGGCCTTCGTCATTCCCACGCTGTCGGTGCTCGGCACCATGGCCCGCGCCGGCGAAGGCGCGAAGCTGACCGACGATGCCGCGCTCTCGCCGTGGCTCAGCAAGGAACAGCGCGACAGCCTGAAGGCCACGTTCGGCAGCGGCGCGGCGCAGCCGAAGATCCTCGCCGATGCCATCGCCAACGTGCGCGCGCTGCATGACGCGGGTGTCGACGTGCTGGCCGGCACCGATGCCGGCAATCCCGGCACCGCGCACGGTGCGAGCATGCACGGCGAGCTCGAACTGCTCACGCGCGCCGGCCTGTCGCCGACCGAAGCGCTGGCCGCCGCGACCTCGGTGCCGGCGCGTCGCTTCAACCTCGCCGATCGTGGCCGCATCGCGCCGGGCCTGCGCGCCGACCTGGTGCTGGTCGACGGCGACCCGACCACCGATATCCGCGCCAGCCGCGCCATCGTGACCGTGTGGAAGAATGGCTACGCGGTCGAGCGCAAGCAGCCTGCCGCTGGCGGGACCACGATCCCGGTCGGCGAAGCGCTGCCCGCACAGACGGTGGTGTCGGATTTCGATGCCGAAGCCGTCGCGAATGCCGCCGGTTTGCTGCCCGCGAACTTCGGCGCAGGCTGGATGTCGACCACGGACAAGATGGCCGGCGGCGCCTCGCTGGGCCAGTTCCGTCGCATCGCCGGTGGCGCCAACGGCAGCGCCGGCGCGCTGGAAGTGAGCGGCGAGATCAAGCCCGGCTTCGCCTTCCCCTGGTCCGGCGCGATGGTGTTCCCCTCGAAGGTGCCCATGCAGCTCGCCGATCTGTCGTCGCGCAAGGACCTGGTGTTCCGCGTCCGTGGCGACGGCCGCCGCTACACGCTGATGCTGTTCCACGGCAACCAGCAGATGCCGAGCATGCAGATGTTCGAGACGACCGCAGAATGGAAGGAAGTCCGCGTGCCGTTGAAGAACTTCCCCGGCGCCGACCTCAGTCGCGTGCGCGGCATCGCCTTCACCGCCGGCAATCCCGAAGGCGCCTTCACCTTCGTGCTGGATGATGTGCGGATCGAGTGAGTCTACGAGAGATCGCAGGTCAGGCTTGCCGTCGCCCCCTTGCAGTGGGGCGACGGCAAGGAAGACGAGGAGATTCTCGCTTGTAGGAGGGACTCGCGTCGCTCCTACACGGGCGGTGAATCGCCTGGCTTGCTGCAGAATCGTCGTCGCACGGCAGGCAGCAGCAGGATTGCCGTGATGGCGACGAACAAGGAAAGAGACTTCGCGAGATAGTCGCGCGGCGCATCGTAGTGGCCGCAGTAGACGCAGAACACCGGGATCCGGTCCTGCATCCACCAGTAGAGACCGTGCGCGCCTAGCAGAAACAGCACGCTGGCGACGAGTGTCCAGCGCACAAAGGATGCTCGGCGCATGAACAATCGGATGCTCCACAACGCGAGCAGAAGGCCGGCTGCGTGCAGCGCCACGAACAGGCGCGCGTACGGCACCTGGCCGAGTTCGGAAGTGTAAGAATAGGTGATGAGTGCACTCGCGGCGTTGCCACGTCCATCTATGGTGGTGCAGCGGCAGCACTCAGCCACTTGGCGATCTCCGGCGTGAGTTCCGGCGGAAAAATGTAGGGCCAGTGCGTCATGGTCAATACGATGTGCGTGCACACCAGGATCATGATGGCTCCTGCCACGCACCAGACGCCGCCGCCCCAGTCGCGCGGGCCGTCGAGGAAGGCGTGCAGCGGCCCATCGCGACGCGGTGGTGATGCTTGCAGGGAGAATGTGTTACGGGCTCGCCACGACAGCCACAGGTACAGGATCGGCACCGCAAATGCGACACCCGTGATCGCTTCGGTCAAGAGATTCGATCGTGGGTACAGGCCGACGATCGGAGGAAATGCGAGCGATCCATCGTGCCAGCGCAGCAGACAGAGTATGAGCAGCCATGCCGTGGCGAGCCAGCGGAAGTGCGACGACCGGCTGAAGAAGGCTTCGGCGATGAATATGCCGGACAGCACCGTGATGATCCACGGCAATTCATCGATGGGAATGACGCTGAATTCCGACGGCGGGATGCCGCGTTGCATCGCCATGGCGCGTGTGGCGTCCAGTTCTGTCGGCGTGAAGTGCCACAGCAGCAACGGCAACCACGCCACCATCGAGCTGCCCCACAGCAACAGCGGTATGCCGAACAGCCAGAGCATGCCGCCGAGGCCATGCTGACCTGGGGTGTGCGCGATGGGGATCGTCGTGCCGTTTGTGCTCATGTCCGCCTTTTCGAGGCCGACCAGTATTGGAAGCAGGCGGCCAAGGTCACGAGGATCAGCGCAATGCACCATTCGTGCCACATTCCCCGGAAATCGGGGCCATCCACGAACGGGCTGCACCAGTCGCGCAGCGTGATGCGGAACGGCGCAGCCATTGCCAGTGCCAGCGCTGCGATGGCGGCCAGAAGCGTCCATCGCGCGCCGCGAACGAAGCCGACCACAGCGCCGAGAAGCATCAGGCCAGCGGCGTGCGAGAGGGTCAGCGCTTCGCGATACGCCTCGATCTGACTCACGGAGTAGGCGTTTCCCATCGTCGCGAATCCGAGTCCGCGTACGCATCCATCGTATGGTGGACCTTCGGGATAAGGTGGTGGCAAAGCCTGCGATGCCACGTCGGCGAACACCACCCATTCCGAGAAGAGCCCGAAGGCGGCATACGCCAGCGCACCGGGCAGCAGCCAGTATCCGCGCGACCAGTCGCGAGGTCCGCCGAGCACGGCGGTATCGAATGCGTCTGCGTGCGCGGGGAGCGTGCCCGGGACGAAGGTATTGCGGATGCGTTTCGACCAGCGGGCGCAGAGGATGCCGGCAATCCCCAGTCCCGTGAGCGCGGCAGCGAGTTTCGGATGGAAATCGTCGTGCCCGTCGATCCATGCGATGACGGCGATCAGCATGCCTGACGCCAACAGTACGATCGGACCCTGTCGGGGCAGGCGGGGATCACGCGCGAACCATTGCGTGGCCCACCACCACGCGGCGAGGGTCTGCAATGCATTCAGGCCCATGATTCGGTAAGCCCATGCGGTGTCCACAGGGTAGGGGGCGGCGTTTCCTTGTTCGATGTATCCGATGAAGGAAGGCACGGATGCGACGACCGACGCCGTCAGGAACACCGGCAGCACCGCCGTCGCCCACGTGACGGGCCACAGCCATCCACCAAGCCCGGCAGTTGCTCGTGCGCCGGCGGAGGTCTCGTCGTTCATCGCGCGCGCCGCCCGCCCGTCACTTGCCATTGACGCACGCGCGCAGCCTGTCGCGCGCGCCGATGCCGCCGTGCCATTCGATCTTCATGACCGGCTGACCTTCGATCGACAGCTCGAAGGGCTGGCGGTCGACCATCGTCTCCAGTGCGGCGTCGATGGTGGGTACGGTGAAGGCGATGGCGCCGGCACGGCCGCCGTGCAGGGTGTAGTTGAGCGCCTGGACGGTCTGCACCGGGCCGTCGAACTGGTTCAGCGAGACGGAAATCGTCGCGACGTTGCCGGGCTTGGGTACGTCCAGGCCCCAGAAAATCAGCATCGCGCCGCTGTATTCCCCGCCCGGGCCCGCGACCCCGACCGCGCCGTCGAGGTTGGCGAACATCGCGACGCAGCCCTCGCCGGGGCGCGGCTTGGCATTCGCCTGGAAATGGTCCCAGAAGCCCTCGCGATAGCGCTTGTATTTCGGGTCCCGCTGGATCGCGGCCTGCTGCTCCATGTTGGCGACCATTGCGCTCAGTGCCGACATGCTGGCGTCGATGCGCATCTGCATCGGGTCCGGTGCCGGGGCATGCTGCCGTGGCGTGTCTTCCTCCTCCTCGTTCGCGTGGTCACCGTACGCGCACAGCGGAATCGCCGCGATGCCGTGCGAGCCGCCGGTCACGCCAATCTGGTGGTCGCCGGGGGCCGGGCCGTTGGGGCAGGGGTAGGTATCCGCGAAAGCGAATCCGGGCAGGGCCATGAGCAGGAGGGCGAAGGCGAAACGGAGGTAAGGCGTCATTGGGCGGCGGCGGTGAAGGTCGTATGCGGAGGGTAGACCGGGCGATAGCAGATGTGGGGGGCTTCAGGCCGTCGTCCGGAGGGCGTCGAGTTGCGCCAGGAAGCCACGCATTCTGTCCGCGCGACGGAGATCGGACATGCAGATTCCGGTGAGCGCATGTCCGGCTCGGGGAGGTGCATGCGCATGCAGATCGATGCCCCAGACCCCTTCGCCGGCTCGCCTGTGCCCGTCATGCTGTGGGTCCACGAGAAAGACCAGCCAGGCGCGCGTCGACGTTGGTGACCAGAGCGAATGGAGTTCCCAGATTTCATCGGCCCACCATTCCACATCTTCTCGTTCGATGACGCATACGCGCCAACCATGGCCTGCCAGCATCTCGAGTAGAGCCTCGCGATGTGGCTTCACTCCGGCGCTACCGAAAAGGATTGCATTGCGATTTCGGTGGGCTCTGCGCTTGCAGCGATATCGAAATGCAGCACCTCCTCGCGCGTGCCGAGCTTCGTGTACAGCGCGATGGCCGGGTCGTCGCCGTGATCAGCCTGGACGAAGATCACCCAGGCGCCGCGTTCGGCGGCGAGACGCTGCAGTGCACGGATCAGCGCGGTCGCGATGCCCCTTCGCCGGTACGCGGCGGACACGGCGAGGTCGTAGATGTAGACCTCGCTGCGTCGCTGCTCGAACTTGCGCAGCGTGTAGGCGACGAGCCCGCCGATCACCGCATCGCCTTCGATCGCGACGAGCGCGAAGACGCCGTCGTCGGCAAGCAGGCCGCGCAGGTACTCCGCATCGGGCCGCTGCCCGGTGTAGGTGTCCATGTCCTCGAAGGCTTCGCCGAACAGCGTGTTGAGGTCGGCGAAGGTGTCGACGCGGTCGGGCGTGAGACGTTCGATGCGGAAGTCGGAGCTGGGATACATGGCGGTTTCGGGCTCGGCAAGACAAATGGACGGGAGGCCGAATCCTTCGGCGGTGCCGGTCACGATACCGGTCGCTTCGACCAGTAGCATTCGCCCACGCCATCGATGTCGCGAATCTCGAATCCGCGTCGGACCAGCACGCGCCGCAGCTTGAGGTTTGGTCGCGCGCATTTCACGGCATGCACCCGCCATTCGATGTGGTCGAGGCCCTCCCGGGTGGCGTAGCGCTGCGCGATTGCGGCAATGGCGGGGAGCGCACCTTCGCCGCCGCCATCGATATGGCCGAGTTCCAGGACCAGCGTCCGGTCCTCGACCTTGAAGCGACCCAGGATGTCGGCGGTGCCTGCCCGGAACACCAGAGGTTCGTCGCACAGCACCAGTCCATCCAGATGCCCGGGCGGAAGGGCGAGGATGGCATCGGGTGTGTAGCCTTCGAGCAGGATGTCCGGCATTGGCGTCGTTCCGGGGCGGGAGACGCATGGTGCCGCCGACCCGCTGCATCCACCACCCCGCCGGGTCCGTCCATGCCATCAGTTGGGTCCCGGCGGGCTTGCGTCCCGGGCCCCTTCGCCCAATATCCACGATTCGACTCCCCCGGAAGCCCCCCATGACCCTGACCCCGCAGGCCGCCACGCCGCCGTCCGACGATGCCACCCCTGCCGGAGCCAACCCCGCGAGAGTTGCCGGGTCCGCGCCGCCGGCGCTGCAGGTGGAGGGGCTGGGCAAGCGGGTGCGGCTGCCGTCCGGCGAGCTGACCATCCTCGACGCGGTCGGCTTCGACATCGCCCGGGGCGAGAGCGTGGCCATCGTTGGCGCCTCGGGCTCGGGCAAGAGCACGCTGCTGGCGCTGATGGCCGGGCTGGACACACCCAGCGACGGCCGGGTCCTGCTCGACGGCGCGCCGCTGTCGACCCTCGACGAAGACGGCCGGGCGAAGGTGCGCGGCGAGAAAGTCGGCTTCGTGTTCCAGAGCTTCCAGCTGCTGCCTTCCCTGACCGCACTCGAGAACGTGATGCTGCCGCTGGAACTGCGCGGCGATGCCGATGTCGACGGCCCGGCGCGCGAGATCCTGCGTCGCGTCGGCCTGGGCGAACGTCTCGACCACTATCCGCGCCAGCTGTCCGGCGGCGAGCAGCAGCGCGTGGCGCTGGCCCGCGCCTTCGTCACACGGCCTTCGCTGCTGTTCGCGGATGAGCCCACGGGCAACCTCGACACCCGCACCGGCCAGGCCATCATCGAACTGCTGTTCGGCCTGAACGCCGATGCCGGCACCACCCTGGTGCTGGTGACCCACGACGACCATCTGGCCGAGCGCTGCGACCGCGTGCTGCGGCTGGACGGCGGGCGGCTGGTGTCGGCATGAGACTGTTCTCGCTCGCCTGGCGCCAGCTGCGGCGCGACCTCGCGGCCGGCGACATCCGCATCCTCGTCGCCGCACTGGTGCTGGCGGTGGTCGCGGTCAGCGCCGTCGGTTTCGTCACCGATCGCGCCGATCGCATGCTCGCCGGCGAAGCCAACCGCCTGCTCGGCGGCGATGCGGTGGTGCGCGGCGACGCGCCCATCGCCGGCCGCATCCGCGACGCGGCGAACCTCGGCGGCCTCAAGCGCACCGAAACGGTGGAAATGCCGACCATGGTGCGCGTCGGCAAAGGCGACGCCGCGCGCCTGAAACTGGGCGAACTGCGCGCACTGGGCGAGGGCTTCCCGCTGCGCGGCAGCTTCCGGATCCGCGATGCGCGCGGCGAGCGCGACGCAGTCGGCGGCCCGGCCGCCGGCACCCTGTGGCTCAGCCGCGCTGGCGCCGACCAGCTCGACGCGAAGCCCGGCGACGCCATCGGCATCGGCGAGCGCGAGTTCACGCTCGCCGCCGTGGTGCTGCAGGAACCCGACGGCGCCATCGACTATTTCAACGTCGCGCCGAAGGTGTTCATCCCGCTCGCCGAGCTGCCATCCACGGGTCTGATCCAGCCCGGCAGCCGCGCCGGCTACAAGCTCGTGATCGCCGGCGAGGGCGCAGCGGTCGACAGTTTCGTGAAGACCGCGAAGGCCGCGCTCGGTCGCGGCCAGCGCCTGGAAACCATCGCCGACGCGCGCCCGGAGATCCGCTCCGCGCTCGATCGCGCCAGCCGCTTCCTCGGCCTCGCCGCGCTGGTGTCGGTGGTGCTGGCCGCCGTGGCGGTGGCGATGGCCGCGCGCCGGCACAGCGAGCGCCACCTGTCCGGCGCGGCGGTGATGCGCTGCCTTGGCGCCAGCCAGCGCACGCTGGCCGCGATCCACATCGGCGAGCTGTTGATCCTCGGCGTGATCGCGAGTGTCGTCGGCGTGGCCATCGCGTTCGCGCTGCAGTGGGGCATCGGCCTGTGGCTGGCCGACCTGCTGAAGGTGACGATCCCGCCGGCCAGCATCGTGCCCGCGCTGCAGGGCCTCGGTGTCGGTCTCGTCGTGCTGCTGTCCTTCGGCGCGCCGCCGGTGCTGGCGCTGCGTCGCGTGCCCGCGCTGCGCGTACTGCGCCGCGACCTCGACGTCGCCGAACCCAGCGCATGGCTGGTCGGGTTGACGGGCTTCGCCGGCCTGGGCGCGCTGCTGTGGTGGCAGGCCGGTTCGGCCACCCTCGGCGCCGTGATGCTGCTGGGCATCGTGCTCACGCTGCTGGCGCTGGCGTCGATCGCCTACGTGCTGATCCTCGTCGTGCGCCGCCTGCGTTCGCGCCTGCGCGGCAGCCTGCGCTACGGCCTGGCGAACGTCAGCCGCCGCGCCGGCACCAGCATCGCCCAGGTGTCCGCACTCGGCCTCGGCCTGATGGCGCTGCTGCTGCTGACCTTCGTGCGCACCGACCTGATCGAACGCTGGCGGATGTCGCTGTCGGAGGATGCGCCGAACCGCTTCATCGTCAACGTGCAGCCGGACCAGATGAACGGTGTGCGCGACTTCCTCACGCAACAGGGCATCGCGGCGCCGACGCTCTACCCGATGATCCGTGGCCGGCTGGTCGAGCACAACGGCAAGCCGGTGAACGCCGCGAACTACGCGGAAGAGGGCGAACGCGCGCGCCGCCAGGCCGATCGCGAGTTCAACCTGTCTACCGCCGAGAGCCTCGGCGACGACAACCAGGTCACCGCAGGCAAGCTGTGGCCCGCGAAACGGTTGGCGAAACAGTCGGCAAATCCGGAGCTGTCGGTGGAGGAGGAATTCGCCGCGCGGCTGAAGTGGAAGATCGGCGATCGCGTCGCCTTCGACATCGCCGGCCAGCGCTTCGAGGCCACCATCACCAGCTTCCGCAAGGTCGAATGGGAAAGCTTCAAGCCCAACTTCTTCGTCGTCGCCTCGCCGGGCGCGCTCGACGCCTATTCGGGCAGCTACATCACCGCGGTGAAGGTGCCGACTACGCGGCCTCGCTTCACCGCCGATCTGGTCGAGCGCTATCCCAATCTCACCGTGATCGATGTCGACGCGATCCTGACCCAGGTGCGCAGCATCGGCGACCAGGTCGCGCGCGTGGTCCAGGTGGTGTTCTGGTTCTCGCTCGCGGCCGGCGTGCTGGTGCTGCTGGCGGCAGTGAGCGCCAGCCAGGACGAGCGCCTGCGCGAAGGCGGCGTGATGCGCGCGCTCGGCGGCAGCCGCAGGCAGTTGCGCCTGGCGCAGGCCTCGGAATTCGCTGCGATCGGTCTGTTGTCGGGCGTGGTGGCGGCGGTAGCCGCGTCGGTGCTTGCCGGCGTGGTCGCGACCCAGGTCTTCGACCTGCCGTGGGAAGCGGACTGGGGCATGGCTGCCACCGGCGCCGCCATCGGCATTGCCGCAGCGCTGGTCGCCGGCTTGTTCGCCACGCGTCGCGTGCTGGATGCGCCACCGTCGATCACGCTGCGCGAACTGGATGCCTGACGCCGGGATGACCGCGCACTGAACTTCCGGCGCCGTTCGCGGCGTCCGGGGCGCTTCGTGGCGCGATTCACTGTCGAGGCGCGGCCCGGGCTGCTAAGTTGCCGCGTGGGGGATCCGCCATGTGGTGAAGGGAGATCGGAGATGTCGCGGGTTCGTCCTTCGTACGCCGTGCTGCTGACGGCCTTGTTCTTGAGTGCGGGCGCCTGGTCGCCCGCTCACGCGCAGTCCCAGACCGCGACTACGCCCGGCGCCACCACGGCGCCTTATCCGACGCTGCAGTCGCTCACCCTGGAGTGGGCGATCAGCGGCGACAGCAACCGCAATGGCGTGGTCAACGTGCGCTATCGGGCGCAGGGCGACACGCAATGGCGCGAGGCCATGCCGCTGCGGCGCATCCCGGCGGGACTCAACCAGGGCTTCCAGTGGGCCAATCGTCATTCGGGCAGCCTGTTCGACCTGCGTCCGGGCACGGCCTACGACATCGAGCTGTCGCTGTCCGACCCCGATGGCGGGCAGGAAACGCGCGTGATCAGCGCGACGACGCGCAACGTGCCCCGGCCGGCGAACGATGCGGTGATCAAGCCGGTCACGCCAGGCGACCTGTCGGTGAACATCGCGAACGCGCAGCCCGGCGACATCCTGCTGCTTGGCGCCGGCACCTATCCGGGCTTCGTGTTCGGTCGCGACGGCACCGCCGCGCGGCCCATCGTCATCCGCGGCCAGCCCGGCGCGGTGATCGAAGGCGAGCTGGGCATGTTCAACCGCAGCCATGTGCATCTCGAATCGCTGACGGTCAACGGCCGCATCCGCTTCAATGCCTCCAATCACATCAGCATCACCCGCTGCACGGTGAATGCCAGCGCGACGCAGTTCAACGGCGACGGCATCGTCAGCTTCCTGCGCTCGGAAAACGCCTACATCGCCGACAACGTGGTCAACGGCACCACGGCCTGGACCGAGGCGGCGTTCGGGGCCAGCGGCGCCAACCGCGGCGAAGGCATCCTCGTCACCGGTCCCGGCCACGTGATCGCGCACAACCGCGTCAGCGGCTTCCGCGACAACATCTCGCTGCTCGAAGACAACGAAGCGCGCGACCAATACAGCATCGACATCGTCGGCAACGAACTGGGCGAAGCGGCCGACGATGCCATCGAAGCCGACTTCTGCTTCCACAACTGCCGCATCCTGCGCAATCGCGTCACCAACGCCTTCATCGCGTTCTCGTCGCAGCCGGGCCTCGGCGGCCCGATCTACTTCGTCCGCAACGTCGCGTACAACGTGCCGCACGTGGCGTTCAAGCTGTATCGCGGCAGCAGCGGCGACGTGCTGCTGCACAACACCATCGTCAAGGCCGGCGATGCCTTCGGCCTGTATCCCGGCGTCGGCGTGTCGCGGCTGCTCACCCGCAACAACCTGTTCCTCGGCGGCTTCCCGGGCAGCTACAACGGCTTCAGCAACGGCACCGGCGCGGTGCTGGCCTTCGCTGACCTGGTGGTCGACGGATCGAGCCTGGATTTCGACGCCTTCGGTTCCGAGATCGGTCGTTTCGAAGGCCGTTTCGCCACGATCAGCTTCAGCACGCTGGCCACGCTGCGTGGCGCCACCACCGAAGCCCATGCGGTGCAGGCCACGCGCGCGGTGTTCGCCAGAGCCATCGCCGCACCGTCCTCGCCGCTCACGCGCTACGCGCCCCAGGACCTGCGCCCTGCGCGCGGCAGCGTGCTCGATGCGGGCCAGCTGCTGCCGAACATCAACGATGCCTTCATCGACGTGGCGCCGGACATCGGCGCCTACGAAGCCGGCAGCGACCTGCCGGAATACGGCCCGCGCAGGCCGCGATTCGCCAGCCGTCCACTGCCGCCGCTGCAGCGGCCGATCGGTGGTGCGCAGGGCGTGAAGCCGCTGCCGCGAGTGATGCAGTCGGCGCGTCAGCGGAATCGCTAGGGTCCGGGCCTCAGCCGCAGCACGCTGGGACTGTGCCATCTTCCTTGCCTGCAGCGGCTCTGCACGTAGGATCGATAGGCATCCGGGGGTTTCGGCCTTGACGCCTGATGTCGTCGCTTGTTGCAGACGTGATGCGCGGCGACGATGTTCCCGGTTGAGTCGCCGCCGCCATCGCGTCTAGCAAGAAGGTGCTCTGCCGTTGCGAGAAGGAGGCGTGCTTCGCGTCTCTTCAAGCCATGCGTCTTGGCGAAGGACTGGAGTACAGCGTCTGACATGGCCATGGGGAAGCCGCAGTAAAAACAGAATCCTTTTTGTGCGTGGAAAGCACGCGCACGAATGCCTTGAAGATCCATTGTCATTTCCTCGTAGATAGACCCAATTGATCCGAGCGGCTCAGAGAGCGTGGACGTCGGGGGCCTGAGGAAAGTCCTTACAAGGCGCTGTCGCCCGATAACCGGGACGAGGCTGAAGACGTGGGTGTATTGCAGCGGGTTGTCGCCACCCTTCAACGGATCTGTCCCCATAACGGGACAGGCAATGGGCCTTCACTCACTTGAATCTATTCGTGGGAGAGTGCATGCGCAAGTGTGCCTGCGCATGCTCCCGACCGGTGGTATCGCGCGGCGCCTCACTCCTCCATGAACCGCTTCAGCTCGTCCAGTTTCGCCTGCGCCTTGCGCAGGCTGCCGCCGGCGGCGCTGTCGTCCATGCGCTTCGCGAGCGCCTCGCGGCCCGGGCGATGCAGCCAGCGGTGGAAGGCCAGGGTACCGATCAGGCCGGTCATGCCGCCGGCAAGGCACAGCCATAGCCACATCGGGATGTCGGTCGCCGTGCCACCGGTTTTCATGGCCTGCAAAGCGGCGATGACGAACAGCGGCACCACCCACAGCACCCACCACGGCAGGCCGACCACCATGCCGCTGATGAGATAGGCCTTGCGCATGCGCAGCAGGCGGTGCTGCACCTCGACCACCGGCAGGCTGGCGTCGACCTTGGCGATGTGGCCGAGCATCACGCCCGAGGCGATGATAGTGGCGATGCCGTAGACGTGCGAGATGATGCCGGCGACGAACAGCGGCAGCGCGACGCCGTAGCCCACGCGCCACATCCAGGCGCCGAGCAGCACGAAGCCGATACCGAACGCCATCTGCACCAGCTGGCCCCAGAACAGCGGGCGCAGGCTGGTGCCCAGGCTGCGCAGTTTCGATTCGCGGTATTGCTGCAGCTGCAGCGCGTTCTGCTTCTGCAACTGGTGGTCCAGCGATTGCCAGGCCTGCTTGAGATCGTCGAGTTCCATGGTCGTATCCATCGTGTCGTGTGTCGCCTCGTGGGGGAGGTCAGGGAAAATCGGGAGCCGTCGGCGCGGGGGCGGACAGCTGTTCGCGGATGCGTTGCTTGAGCCGGTTGAGCTTGGTGGAAACGTTGCTTTCGCTGATGCCCAGCACCTCGGCGATCTCGCGCTGGCTGCGCTCGTCCAGCCAGAGCATCAGCAGTGCGCGGTCCAGCGGCGGTTGGCGATCGATCACCGCATACAGCGCAGCGATGCGTTCGTCCTGTTCGTGCGCCGTGCTGTGGTCGTCCACCGACAGGTTCGGGTGCGGATCGTGCGGCTCGTCCAGCGGTACGTGCGGTGCGCGCTGTCCGGCGCTGCGCACGTGCGAGATCGCCACGTTCAGCGCGATCCGGTACATCCAGGTGGAGACGCTGCGTTCCGGGTCGTAGCCCGGCCAGGCGCGCCACAGCTGCGCGGCGATCTCCTGGACGAGGTCCTGCCGGTCGTCGGGGTGCCGACAGTAGGTGTTCGCGACCTTGAACACGATGCCCCGGTGGGTATCGAGCAGGTCGGCGAAGCGCTGGCGGGAGGCATCCATGGGCGGTGCGGTGGCGATCACGGTGGCGGTGTTCGTGGCGGGGATGCTCACATGATTCGCGGCGGGGCGGGAAACCTCACAGCGCCGCCCGTACAATTCGCGGATGCCGATGTCCAACCGCTCCCGCCATGGCCGCTGACCACGGCGATCCCGCCCTCGATATCCTCTGCCTGCCGTTCGACACCGGCCTGCTGGCGTGGCCGCAGGCCGGCGGCGCCCAGGCCACGAACGTGTTGTTCCTGCGCGCTCGCGCCGGTGTGGCCCTGCGTGCTGCGCCCCGCCCGGGACTGGTCTGCGAGCAGTCGTTCCGGCCGGCGGCCGATGCGCTCGAGCGCGACGGATGGGTGGTCCGCGATGCGCATGCCGACGATGGCGCGCGCCATCCGCTCGTGCTCGTGCTGCCGCCGCGCCAGCGCGACGAGGCCCGTGCCCTGTTCGCGCGCGCGGTCGCGCAATGCGCGCCGGGCGGCACCATCGTCGCCTGCATGGCCAACGACGAAGGCGCGAAATCCGGGGAAGCGGACCTGAATGCGTTGTGCGGACTGTCCGGCAATCTCTCGAAACATCATTGCCGCGTGTTCTGGGCGACGCCCGATCCGGCAAAGGTCGACCCTGATCTGCTTGCCCGCTGGGGCGGGCTGGATGCGCCGCGCTCCATTCTCGACGGTCGATTCGTCAGCCGGCCCGGCGTGTTCGCCTGGGATCGGATCGATGCCGCGTCCGCATTACTCGCTGCGCACCTGCCGGCCGATCTGTCCGGACGCGCCGCCGATCTTGGTGCGGGCTGGGGCTATCTCTCCTGCGAACTGCTCGCACGCTGCCCCGGCATCACTGCGGTCGATCTGTACGAAGCCGAAGCGCGCGCGCTCGATCTGGCAAGGACCAATCTCGCCGATGCGCGCGTACCGGTCGCCTTCCACTGGCACGACGTGACCACCGGCCTTCCGGCACGTTACGACGTGATCGTCAGCAATCCGCCCTTCCATGCGCAGGGTCGCGCTGATCGCCCCGATATCGGTCGCGCCTTCATCGCGGCCGCGGCGGATGCGCTGAATCCGCGCGGCCGGCTGTGGCTGGTCGCGAACCGTCATCTCCCCTACGAACAAGTGCTCGACACGCGCTTCGCCAGTGTGCGCACCGTGGCCCAGGACAACGGCTTCAAGATCATCGAAGCCATCAAACAATGAGCACCGCATGGCCGTGAAAATCCTCAAGCGCATCGCTAACCTCGGCTACGGCAGCCGCAAGCAGGTGATGACGCTGTTCCGCGAAGGTCGCATCACCGATGCCGACGGCGAGGTCCTGTACGCCGACGACGAGCTCGACGTGCATGCCGCGCACGAAGCCATCCGCGTCGACGGCGAGCCGCTCGATCCCGCGCCCGGCCTGCTGCTGATGCTGCACAAGCCGGTGGGCGTGACCTGTTCGAGCAAGGACCAGGGCCGGCTGGTCTACGACCTGCTGCCGCCGCGCTTCAAGCTGCGCGATCCGGTGCTGTCGACCGTGGGCCGTCTCGATCGCGAAACCAGCGGTCTGCTGCTGCTGACCGACGACGGCGCGCTCCTGCACAGGATCATTTCTCCGAAGGCGAAGGTGCCGAAGGTGTACGAGGCCACGCTGGCGCGGCCGCTCAACGGTGACGAGGCGGCGATCTTCGCCAGCGGCACGCTGATGCTGGAGTCCGAACAGACGCCGCTGCTGCCCGCCGAGTTGGACGTGCTCGACGCGCAGCGCGTTCGGCTCACGCTGCACGAAGGTCGCTATCACCAGGTGCGGCGGATGTTCGCGGCGGTCGGCAACCATGTCGATGCGCTGCATCGACCGCAGGTCGGTGGCCTGACGCTGGGCGATCTGTCGGACGGACAGTGGCGCATCCTCGACGACGCGGACCGCGCGGCGCTGTTCGCCGGGGCAGCGGCATGAGCCCGATCGGTTTCGTTCCCGAAGCGGTGCTGTTCGACATGGACGGCCTGATGCTCGACAGCGAGCGCGCGATCATCGACTGCTGGCGCGAGGCCGCGGTCGATCTGCAGGTCGAGGTGGACGACGACCTGTGGTTCCGCATGATCGGCATGCATGAGAAGGACTACGTGCCGCTGATGCTGCGCACGATGGGCGAGGACCAGGTGCACGCGCTGCGTGAAGGCTGCTACGCGCGCTACCACCAGCGGATCGAGGACGGCATCGCGCTGCACGCGCATGTGCGCGACGTGCTTGGCGATCTGCAGGTGCGCGCGATGCCGCGCGCGGTGGTGACGTCCACGCAGCGCATGCGCGCGGACCGCAAGCTCGCCACCAGCGGCATCGCCGGCTTCTTCGAGATCGTGGTCACCGGCAGCGACGTGACCGAACCCAAGCCCGCGCCCGAGGGCTATCTCAAGGCCGCCGCCGCGCTCGGCGTCGATCCCGCGCGCTGCGTGGTGTTCGAGGATTCCGCGTTCGGCGTGCGCGCGGCATTGGCTGCAGGCATGACGCCGATCCAGGTGCCCGATCTGATCGAACCCGACGATGCCACGCGCGCGCTGGGGCATCGGATCGTGGCCAATCTGGCGGAAGCGTACGCGCTGGTGACGCCGCAGCTCGCCGATCCATCGAAGGCATAGGGTTCAATCGGCGCGACGGCGATGGACATGGACATGGACATGGACATGGACATGGACATGGCGGGTGATCCGCATGTCCATCGTGGGGCGTATGGTGGGCGAAGCTGTAAGAAACGACAGCTGGCGGCAAGAAGTCGCTTGCGCTGAACTCGCGGCCGCGTTGTCTGCATCATGAGCATGCGCGTCAGGTGATTGCATCCGGCTTCCGAAAGCGCGGACGCGGATCTGGCCCGCATCCCGGGGTGGTATCTCCACGATGGGTACGATCCGATCCGTCGGCCTGACAACGGTCGCCATGGGTCCGGAGTTCGTGTGCGCTGTGCGGCGTCGCGTACCTGCCTGCCCCGTATCGTCCTGCCCTGATCCCCGGAGTATCCCTTGCGAACCGATCGCCCTTCCGTCAGGCGCAGCATCGCGGCCGCTGCCCTGTGTGGCCTTGTGCTGCTGTCCGGCGGCATCGTCGATCGTGCCCATGCCATCAGCGGCATCGTGCACGATCCGCAACAGACCTTGACCCATCTCGCCGAATTCAGGGAGCAGATGCGGCGCTGGGATGCGACAGTCTCGCATTACCGGCAACAGCTGATTCGCCTGCGCGGGATGCAGTTCGGCCAGACCGCGATGAACGAGACCTTCCCGGAAGTGCCGCTGGACTACGGCATGGAGGACGCATGCCGCAAGGCGAACGAGGGCGTGGTCGGTGCGGTCACCGAGTTGTTCCGGCCGAATGCCGATGCCGAGATCATCGAACAGCAGTTGCTCGTCTGCAGGCGCATCGTCCAGGCCGAGAACATGAAATACAACGAGACTGTGCGCTTCCTCAACAACATGCGCGCGCGCCAGCGCGCATTGGGTTCTATCGACCAGGCGCGCGACGGCGTGGGCACCGAGCAGGGCAGGCTGCAAGCGGTCGAATACGACCTCCAGCGCTACGAAAGAAGCACGCAGATGGACCATGATCGCTGGAGCGCGATGATCGTCGCCTACGACAATTACATCGGCTCGCTCCATCAGTTCCAGAAGCGGCTGGCCGATCGCGCGTTGCGGGGCAAGCAACCCGACGTGTTCAGTTCCCTCGTCCAGGGTGCGCTGCTGAAGAAGTCACTGAACGAGCGGCGGTCACCGAAGTGATCGGCCCGGGGTGGCGCGGGCGTCGATGCCGCGACGTCCGCGCGACCGATCGACCACGTGCGGCGTGAAGGACAACGGGACATTCGAATGGACAGCCAGGCGGCATGGATGATGGCGGGAAGCGTGTTCGGCGATGGCGGCATGCCGGACGTGTTGCGGCCGATGGTGTCGGGCATCGTCAACGACCTCGGCAACCTGTACTTCTTCATCGAGATCAAGAATTTCGTCAACGACCGCATCGACCGGTTCATGGAAGACTTCGTCCTCCGGACGATGTCGCTGGTCATGGGGCTGGCCCTGATGCTGATGACGCTCTGGGTCTTGCTCAAGGGCCTGCGCATCATCGCCGGCAAGAGCCAGGAATCGATGATGGGGCTGGTGATGGATTCGTTGCGGGCCAGCCTGATCGTGGCGGCGGCGACCGCCACGGCGGCGGGCGGTTCGCCGCTCATCATGGGCATGACCGATGGCTTGACCGACATCATCTACCAGACCGTCACCGGCGAGCGCGAGGACGATCCGTTCCGTGCGATCGACCGGAGCCTGGGCTACATGCAGCTGGCCATGCTGAGCATCGACGCCCTGCAGGTCAGCGGCGACGAGACCATCGCCGCGGCGAAGACCCGCGCCCAGGTCTTTACCGGCGTCGGCATCGCCGGGCCGGCGCTGGTGGGCGGCACGATGCTGATGCTCAACCGGATCGCGCTCGCGCTGTTCGTAGGCCTGGGGCCGATCTTCATCATGTGCCTGCTGTTCGATGCGACCAAGGCGCTTTTCTCGAAATGGATGCTGTTCGGCATCGGCGCGATGTTCTCGCTGGCGGTGCTGAGCGTGATGGTCAGCATCGCGCTGGACGCGGTGCTGGCGGTGGCCACGTCGTTCTGGGTCGGCAGCTTCCTCGGGGCGAACACCGAGGGCATCAGCAGCATGGCATTGCAGCAGGGCGGCCTGGGCGTGGTGATGACCATGCTGATCGTGACCGTGCCGCCGATGGCCGCCAATTTCTTCCAGGGTTCGCTGGGCCAGTTCGGGGTCAGCAATGTCTTCCCGCTGACTGGTGGCGGGTTCAGGGGCGGTGGCGGAAGCCAGCACTCTTCCGGCGGCGTGTCGCAGCCGCAGCGCCACGGTCACGACGGCCCCGGGTACGCGCCCGGCAACATGCAGCCGTACAGCATGCAGCAGCACAGGATGTCGGGCGACGCGCCGCCGCCGCATGCTGGCAGCTACAATCCGGCGACATCGCCCAGGACGCAGGTGCCGATGGCCGATGAAATCAAGTCCTCCAGCGACAGGAAGCCCAAGGAGTGAGCGAGTCGATGAACCCCCACGCGCATGCCGGAAGACGCGCGACGCAGGACATGATCCGTCGCGCTGCGTGCCTGATCCTGTTGGTCGGACTGGTTCTGCTGGCCGGATTGGCCCGATTCGCGCACGCGGAGGGTGGGTGCCCTGCGGGCTTCGAGCCCTGGCGCGTTCCGATCCAGAGCATGGCCGACTGCATGCCGATCCAGGGTGACGATCGCCCGGGGCCGCCCGTGGCATCGTCCGCATCCGGGCCACGATGGGTCAGCCGTTGGGGCGCGGTCGCGATCGGTTCCACGGCGGCGGGCGGCGGGGTGGGCGTGGCGACCGATCAGCGCAGCCGCAGCAAGGCGGAATCGGCCGCGATCAAGCAATGCCGCGAGACCGGCGGCGGCAAGGCATGCAAGGTGTTTTCCTACCACGATCAATGCGTGGCGATCGCGTGGGGAAGCCGCAGCTACGTCGTGCAGAGCGCCGAATCGATCGCGCTCGCTTCGCGCATCGCACTCGACGAATGCGACGGCAAGACCGATGCCTGCCGGATCTTCTACAGCGCGTGCAGCCTGCCACAGGTCGCGCGCTGAGCCGCCTGTCGTCAGGGTGGGTTTGACGACAGGCGCGCCGGCAGTCGCTGCATCGCCTGTTCGAGGGCGCGGAACTCGCGTTCGTCGGTCCATGCATTCGCGCCGTTGAGCGTGTAGCCATCGTTGGTGGCGACCAGGATGCGGCCGTTGCCTTGCGGAACGCCGCCGCAGCTGTCGACGACGAGCACGCCGTCCGGCGGTGCCTTGCCGCGATGGACGCGCACATCGGCGACATGCACCACCACGTGATACGGCGGCTGCGACCGCGTGTCGAATTCGTCGCGAATCGTGGCGGCGATCCGTGCCGTGAAGATGTTCGTGTAGATCGGAGAGGCCAGGCGTTCCGACCAGGTGCGGGCGCGGTAGTCCGGGTCGCTTTCGCCCGGGCGCGGCACGGGCGGTGCATTCGGACTGCAGGCCATGGCATCGCTGCTGACGAGTGCGAGCAGACAGGTGAGCGCTGCGGATGCCCGCCTCATGACGCGTCGCTTTCCAGCAGCCGCCGTAAACCATCGAGGCCGAGCTTCTCCATCGTTTCCAGGTTCCGCTGCACGATCGCGTCCGGGTCCGGATACGCGGCGACGGCCTTGTCCAGGCTGTCCTCGCGCAACAGGTGGAGCGTGGGGTAGGGCGCGCGGTTGGTGCCGTTGCCGGAATCGTCCGGATCGCTGTCGGCGAATTGGTAGTCCGGATGGAAACTCGCGACCTGCAGCACCCCGTCGAGGTCCAGCGCTTCGATCAGCGCGTCGACGCGGTCGAGGAAATCGTTGTACTCGAGGAAATCGCCCAGCACGCGCGGATGCACCAGCAGGGTGGTGTCGATCTCCTCGGCGGGCGTGTCGCGCAGGCGCAGCAGTTCCTCGGCCAGTTCTTCCAGCAGGTCGTCTTCCAGCTCGGCATCGCTGAGCACGAAGCGCACCTGCTGCTTCACATGCACGGCCTTGGCGAACGGGCACAGGTTCAGCCCGATCACCGCGCGCTCCAGCCAGCGGCGGGTGGCGGCGAGTTCGGGGGCGTCGTCGTGGTCGTGCATGCGTCGTGCCGGATCAGTCGCGGAAATTGTCGAACTGCAGCGGCTGCTCGAAGGTCTGGGCGCGCAGCAGGGCCATGGCGGCCTGCAGGTCGTCGCGCTTCTTGCCGGTGACGCGCAGCTTGTCGCCGTTGATCTGCGAGTCGACCTTCAGCTTGGCGTCCTTGATCGCGGACTGGATCTTCTTCGCCAGCTCGCGTTCGATGCCCTGTTTCACCGTGACCTTCTGGCGCGCGCCGGCGAGGTTGGTCTCGATGTCGCCGAAGTCGAGGCAGCGCGCGTCGATGCTGCGGGCGATCAGTCGCGCGCGCAGGATCTCGGTCATCTGCTGCAGCTGGAACTCGCTGGGCGCGGACTGGCTGATCAGCTTGTCTTCCAGCACGAACTTGGCGTCCACGTTCTTGAAGTCGAAGCGGGTGGACAACTCGCGATTGGCCTGGTCGACGGCGTTGGTCAGTTCGTGGACGTTGACTTCGGAGACGATGTCGAAAGAGGGCATGGTGGCGGCGATATGGGTCGGGGGCGCACAGGGTAACCGATTGTTTTCTCCCTCCCCTTCAAGGGGAGGGCCGGGGTGGGGATGGGTTTCCGTGAGAGACCGCCATCCAACCCATCCCACCCAAACCCTCCCCTTGAAGGGGAGGGCTTCAAAGCGCATGCGCTCAGCGCTTCACCAGCTCCACGCGCCGGTTCTTCGCGCGCCCGTCTTCGCTGCCGTTGTCGGCGACGGGCTTGTCCTGGCCGAAACCCTTCGACTGCAGCCGCGCCGGGTCGATGCCCAGGCCGACCAGCGCACCCAGCACGCTGCGCGCGCGGGCGGTGGACAACTGCAGGTTGTGCGCGGCGGCGCCGGTGTTGTCGGTATGCCCTTCGATCGACAGCTTCAGCGTGGCGTCGCCGTCCAGCAGCTTGCCGATCTCGGCGATCACCGGCTGCGCGTCCGGGCGCAGGGTGGCCTTGTCGGTGTCGAAATTGATGTAGAGCGCGACGCGGCCGTCCTTGTCGATGGCCTGCTTCATTGCGGCGGCGTCGAGGAAGCCGAGCGACTGCGTCATGCCGGCCTTCTCCAGCACGACCACGTAGCCATGCAGGGGAAACGCGCCGGTGCTGACGTCGATCCACCATTCCTTGCCGCCCTGGCGGATCAGGTAGATGTCGTGCGGGTAGTCCGGATTCATGCCGGCGGCATGGTTGACCTTCTCCAGCGCATCGCGGCCGCCTGCGGCCTCCATCACTTCGTAGGTATAGCCGGTGGTGTTGATCTTCCTGCCGCCCAGGGCCTGGATCGCGTTCTCGTAGTTGCGGCGGAATTCGATGTCGCTGTACTTGCGCCCGTCGCCGTCGAGATTGAAGCGGTCGTGGAAGAGCTTGCCTTCGACCGGCACGGCCCTGGCGCCGGCGATGAAGTAGTGGCGCTCGAAATTCACGTGCTTGTCCTTCTCGTCGAAAGTGCTGACGAGCCCGTCGGGGATCTTGAAGAACGGGAACGGCGGCAGCGCGGCGGTGCTCTCCGGGACGCTGGCCGGGTCGAAG
>DASWYO010000056.1:0-171516 GCA_036404915.1 Lysobacteraceae bacterium | reverse complement strand
CGCCGCGCAGCCGCCGAGTCAGGCGGAACTGCCCGTGGGCAATGATCCTTCGGGCCTCGCGCCGCCGATGCCCGCACCGGGCCAGGGGCGTCTCGATCTGGCCCTGGCCTACATCGACATGGGCGATCGCGATGCCGCGCGCGAACTGCTGCAGGAAGTCGCCACCCGTGGCGCCACGGTCGACCTGCGTCGCGAGGCCGAGCGCCTGTTGCAGGAACTGGGCTGACGGCCTGGCCGCAGCGATGCCGTCATGGGTGATGCTCCGATGCGCTACGCCCTCGGCGTCGAATACGACGGCAGCGAGTTCCACGGCTGGCAGCGCCTGAGCCCCCACGGCGAGACGCCGCCGCCGGGCCGCGAACCGCCGCCGACTCTGCAGGCCTCGCTGGAGGCGGCGCTGTCCAGCGTCGCCGCGTCCCCGATCGAAACCATCTGCGCCGGTCGCACCGATGCCGGCGTGCATGCCGAATGCCAGGTCGTCCATTTCGATACCGATGCCCGGCGCGACATCCGCGGCTGGGTACTCGGCACGACCTCGCGCCTGCCGCCGTCGATGCGCATCCGCTGGTGCGCACCGGTACCGAGCGACTTCAGCGCCCGCTTTTCGGCCCGTGCGCGCCGCTATCGCTACCGTCTGCTCAACCACCAGGTGCGGCCCGCGCTGGGCCGGCAGTGGCTGGCCTGGGAACGACGCCCGCTGGATGCCGACGCGATGCATCGCGCTGCGCAGCAGTTGCTGGGCGAGCGTGATTTCGAAGCCTTCCGCACCGTGCACTGCCAGGCCGCGCACGCACGCCGCGACCTGCAGCGGCTGGATGTCTCGCGCGACGGCGACATCGTGAGCTTCACCGTGCAGGCCAATGCCTTCCTGCACCACCAGGTGCGCAACATGGTCGGCTCGCTGCTGGAAGTCGGCGCGGGATTGCGCCCGGAAGCGTGGATCGCAGACGTACTCGAAAGCCGCGACCGCACGCTGGCCGGGCCGACCGCGCCGGCGCAGGGCCTGGTATTCGTGGGCCCGCGCTATCCGCGCGAGTGGCCCTTGCCCGACGAGGTGTTGTTCGATGCCTGACACTGGCCGTTTGCCGCGCCGCACCCGCATCAAGTTCTGCGGACTGACCCGCGCCGAGGACGTTGCCATCGCCTGCGCGCTTGGCGTCGATGCCGTCGGCTTCGTGTTCGCCGAACGCAGCAAGCGCCGCGTCTCGCCGGCGCAGGCCGCGCCGCTGCGCGATGCGCTGGATCCCTTCATCGCCAGCGTCGCGCTGTTCATGGACAACGACGCCGCGACCGTGCGCGAGGTGATCGACATCGTGCGCCCGACGATCCTGCAGTTCCATGGCGCCGAGGACGATGTCTTCGGCGCGTCGTTCGGCCTGCCGTATCTCAAGGCCGTCGCGATGGGCGGCGAGGGTGCCCGCGCCGACGATCTCGCGGAACGCTATCCGCGCGCGACCGGCTTTTTGTTCGACAGCCACGCCGCCGGGCAGGCCGGCGGCAGCGGCCACGCCTTCGACTGGTCGCGCATTCCCCGCGACTGCCCGCGCCCCTGGCTGCTCGCCGGCGGCCTGCATCCCGAGAACGTCTTCGATGCGATCCGCGCCACGCACTGCTGGGGCGTGGACGTGTCCAGCGGCATCGAGTCCGCGCCGGGGGAGAAGGACGCGGTGAAGATGCGTCGCTTCGTCGAGGACGTGCGACGCGCCGATTTGATCTCGAATCCCGCGTGAGTTTTTGCCGCTGATCCGCGCGGATACACGAATCGCTTTTCGATCCGCATGTTCCGTGTCAATCCACGGCAAAACACTTTCTAGACGAGCGCCTGCCGCAACCACTCCGCCAGTTGCCCGATCCTCGGGTTCGCGCTGCGCTTCGATGCGCAGAGCACCCACTGCGCGTCGGTGTCGACGAAGCCCCAGGGGGCGATGAGCCGACCGCTGGCGATGTCTTCCGCGACCAGGGGCTCCGGCGCGATCGCGATGCCGAGGCCAGCTGCGGCGGCTTCCAGCAGGTAGTACAGGCGATCGAAACGCGTGCCCATCCGCAGCGTGTCCGGGTCGAGATCGATGCGTGTCGCCCATTCCCGCCAGGCCTGCGGGCGCGAGGCGGTCTGCAGCAGCGCGTGATCGGCCAGTGCGCGAGGCGGTGCGCCGATCAGCGTGTCGGCGCCCGGCCAGCGCGGGCTGAGCACCGGGCCGATCCGCTCGGTGGCCAGCGCATGCACCTGCCAGTCCGAAGGGAAGGGTGGGGTGGCGATCATCAGCGCGGCGTCCAGGCCGGCGAGCTGCGCGTCCGGGCGGGTCTCGTTCGCGGACAGGTGCAGTTGCAGATCCGGGCGTTCGTGCGCCAGCCGGTCCAGTCGCGGGATCATCCAGCGCGCCAGGATGCTGCCCGGGCAGCCCAGCACCAGCGGTGCCTGCTGCGGCCCGCGCCGCAGTTCCGCCCAGGTCGCGCGCAGCGGGTCGAAGGCGTCGCTGGCGGCGGCGTGCAGCCGGCGACCCAGCGGGGTGAGCGCCAACCCGCGCCCCTCGCGGACGAAGAGCGCCGCGCCCAGTGCCTCCTCCAGTTGCCGCACCTGCCGACTCACCGCGCCGTGGGTGACGTGCAGTTCCTCGGCGGCGCGGCTCACGCTTTCGAGCCGGGCCACGGCCTCGAAGGCACGCAGGGCGTTGAGCGGCGGCAGGTCCTGATGCATGCGTGAGTTTTCCTGACAGGTCACGCTGATTTTATAGCTTATACGCTTGCCATTCGTGCGCTAAAGTAAGGCATCAGCCAGCGCAGCGGCATTTCCGGCGACCGTTCCCATGCTCGACACCAAGACCGACTTCAACGCTTTCCCGAACGCGGAAGGCCATTTCGACCGCTTCGGCGGCCGTTTCGTCGCCGAGACCCTGATCGGCCCGCTGCAGGAACTCGCCGCCGCCTACGATACGGCCCGCGTCGATCCCACGTTCATCGCGGCCTTCGACAAGGACCTCAAGCATTACGTCGGCCGGCCCAGCCCGATCTACTTCGCCGAGCGCCTGACCCGGCACGTCGGTGGCGCGCGCATCCTGCTCAAGCGCGAGGACCTGAACCACACCGGCGCACACAAGATCAACAACACCATCGGCCAAGCATTGCTCGCGGCGCGCATGGGCAAGCCGCGCATCATCGCCGAGACCGGCGCCGGCCAGCACGGCGTCGCCAGTGCCACCGTCGCCGCGCGCCTCGGTCTGGAATGCGTGGTCTACATGGGCGCGACCGACATCGAGCGCCAGAAGATCAACGTCTACCGCATGAAGCTGCTCGGCGCGAAGGTCGTGCCGGTGACCAGCGGCTCGGCCACGCTCAAGGACGCGCTGAACGAAGCGATGCGCGACTGGGTGACGAACGTGCACGACACCTTCTACATCATCGGCACCGTCGCCGGCCCCGATCCATATCCGCGCATGGTCCGCGACTTCAACGCCGTGGTCGGCCGCGAGGCGCGCGCGCAGATGCTGGCCGACTATGGCCGCCTGCCGGACGTGATCACCGCCTGCGTCGGCGGCGGCAGCAACGCGATCGGCATCTTCCACGCCTTCCTCAACGACGCCGGCGTGCGCCTGGTCGGCGCCGAAGCGGCGGGCGAGGGCGTCGGCACGGGCCACCATGCCGCGTCGCTGTCGGCGGGACGCCCCGGCGTGCTGCACGGCAACCGCACCTACGTGCTGTGCGACGACGACGGCCAGATCATCGAGACGCATTCGATTTCCGCCGGCCTCGACTACCCGGGCGTCGGTCCCGAGCATGCCTTCCTGAAGGATCGCGGCCGCGCCGATTACGTCGGCGTCACCGATGACGAAGCGATGGAAGCCTTCCACCTGCTCGCGAAGACAGAAGGCATCCTGCCGGCGCTGGAATCCAGCCACGCCATCGCCCAGGCGATGAAGCTCGCACGCGACCTGCCGAAGGACGACCTGGTGCTGTGCAACCTGTCCGGTCGCGGCGACAAGGACGTGCACACCATCGCGGCGCGGGAAGGCATCATTTTCTGAATAGGGTGCGCCTCGGCGCACCTTCCGGTCAGGTTCGCGAACATCCACGGTGCGCCAGGGCGCACCCTGTGAACTGACGATCGACTCGCAGGAACGAAGGTGCGCGCAGCTGCACCCCATGATCACGACGCGCGGCGACGCGCCTTTCCGAATGCATCCATGAACCGCATCGACACCCGCTTCGCCCAGCTCAAGTCCGCCGGCCGCAAGGCCCTCGTGCCCTTCCTCACCGCCGGCGACCCCTCGAAGGAAGCCACCCTGCCGGTGATGCATGCGCTGGTTGCCGCCGGTGCGGACGTGATCGAGCTGGGCGTGCCGTTCTCCGATCCGATGGCCGATGGCCCGACGATCCAGCGCAGCTCCGAGCGCGCGCTGGCGCGTGGTGCGGGGCTGAGCTTCGTGCTGGAGGCCGTGCGCGAGTTCCGCAGCGGCGACGCCGACACCCCGGTGGTCCTGATGGGCTACCTCAACCCGCTCGAGATCCGCGGCTACGCGCGCTTCGCCGCCGATGCCGCTGCGGCTGGCGTGGACGGCCTGCTGGTGGTCGACCTGCCCCCGGAAGAAGCCGGCGACCTGCGCGAAGCGCTCGGCCAGCACGGCCTGGCGCTGATCCTGCTGGCATCGCCGACCACCCCGGACGAGCGCATCGACCTGCTCTGCCGCGACGCGCAGGGCTACCTCTACTACGTCAGCTACGCCGGCGTGACCGGCGCCGACCGCCTGGACACCGGTCAGGCCGGCGACCGTCTGGAGCTGATCCGGTCCCGCGCCGGTGCGCCGGTGGTGGCCGGATTCGGCATCAAGGATGCCGCCAGCGCCGCCGCCATGGCACGGTCCGCCGAGGGCGTGGTGGTCGGCAGCGCCCTGGTCTCGGCACTGGCCGAGTCGACGGGCATCGACGATGCCGTGGCCCGGGCCGGCGCCTTCCTGGCCCCGCTGCGCGCCGCGCTCGACGCCGGCTGAGACCTCCGGCTCCGCCCTCCGGGACCGTGCGGAGGCGAACGGATCGCGCAACACAGTCTTGGTAGACTGCGACGCTCGGCCGATCCGGCCGTCTACGAGACACACGAGACGCATGTCCTGGTTGAAGAAACTGATGCCCGCCCGGATCCGCACCGAAACGCGTGCGGCCCGCAAACGCAGTGTTCCCGAAGGTCTCTGGGAGAAGTGCGACGGATGCGGAGCGGTGCTGTACCGGCAGGAGCTGGAGGAAAACCTCGAAGTCTGTCCGAAATGCGCCTTCCACATGCCGATCCGCGCCCGCGCCCGGCTGAAGGCCTTCCTCGATGCCGGTACCGGTACCGAGATCGGCGCGGAACTCGGCCCGACCGATGTCCTGAAGTTCAAGGACCAGAAGAAGTACGTCGACCGCATCAAGGCGGCCCAGAAGGCCACCGGCGAGCGTGACGCGCTGATCGCGCTGGAAGGCACCCTGCGCCAGCGGCCGATCGTCGCCGCCGCTTTCGACTTCCCGTTCATGGGCGGCTCGATGGGCTCGGTGGTCGGCGAGCGCTTCTCGCGCGGCGTCGAGCGCGCCTGCGACATCGGCTCGCCCTTCGTCTGCTTCGCCGCCAGCGGCGGCGCGCGCATGCACGAGAGCCTGTTCTCGCTGATGCAGATGGCCAAGACCTCGGCCGCGCTCGGCCGCCTGCGCGCCAAGGGCCTGCCCTACATCTCGGTGATGACCCATCCCACCACCGGCGGCGTCTCGGCCTCGTTCGCGATGCTCGGCGACATCAACATGGCCGAGCCCGGCGCGCTGATCGGCTTCGCCGGCCCGCGCGTGATCGAGCAGACCGTACGCGAGACCCTGCCCGAAGGCTTCCAGCGCTCCGAGTTCCTGCTGGAGCACGGCGCCATCGACCAGATCTGCGATCGCCGCGAAATGCGCGAACGCATCGCCCATCTGGTCGCGCTGATGATGAAACTGCCGCAGCCGGAAGACGAGGTCGTTGCGGAAGGCTGAGGCTGGCATGCACGGGAAGCGTATCGCGCTCTACTGCGGCCTGCTGGCCATCGCGGCCGCAGTCGGGCTGTCGATATCCATCCAGCGGGCCGAACCTGTGCCCGCGTCGCGATCTCCGACTCGCGCCGAGCGCGTCGCGACCCCGGCCCGCTTGGCGACCGAACCGGAGCAGCGTGACATCCTTCGCACGGTGCTGTCGAATCGCTATCCCGGGCCTCCGCTGCCGCCTCCGATGCCGCGCGATCCTCCGCGTGGCCCGGAGTCGCTCCGTCCCATCCTCCTGATGGACAGATCCATTGCGTTCTGCGCTCCCTCGGCCAAAGCGGAGAGCCTTGAACCCGATTGCGCTGTGGAGGGGATCGATGCCGAGATTGCTTCGTCGAGGCTGACGTCCGGCAGGGCGGATGCGTCCGGCATCGCGCGATCATTCCGGGCGGCGTTGATCGACGCCAATCGACGGGCGTATCCGCAGCCCGTGCCGGGCGGCAGGCCGACGATCACGATGTCGACAGATTCGCTTCCGCGCACGTTCCAGATGGATTTCTGGCGGGGCTTCCACGATCGCTATCCGGGAACTGCAGGGTTTGTCCATGCGACGCGTGCGGTGGTCTCGCACGACGCGGGGCGTGCTCTGATCTATACCGAGCACCATTGCGGAGGTTTGTGCGGGAGCGGCGACCTCCACCTGCTGCATTTTGGTGATGGCCAGTGGCGCCTCGAAAGCTCGTACAGGTTGTGGATCAGTTGAGCTGCGTCGCCAATCGGCGTCGTGTAAATGAAATGGCAGGAGTCAGTGACGCATGAGCAGAAAATACTTCGGCACCGACGGCATCCGCGGGCGCGTGGGCGAGGGCCCGATCTCGGCGGATTTCGTGCTGCGGCTGGGCAATGCCTACGGCCACGCGCTGCGCGAGGCCGGCGTGCGTCCGGACGCACGGGCGGGCGGGCAGTGGCGCAAGCCGCAGGTGGTGATCGGCAAGGACACCCGCATCTCGAACTACATGTTCGAGGCCGCGCTGGAAGCCGGCCTGGTCGCCGCGGGCGTGGACGTGCAACTGATGGGGCCGATGCCGACCCCGGCGGTGTCGCACCTCACGCGCTCGCTCGGCGCCGACGGCGGCATCGTCATCAGCGCCTCGCACAACCCGCACTACGACAACGGCATCAAGTTCTTCTCGGCCGAAGGCGAGAAGCTCGACGACGCCACCGAGCTGGCGATCGAGGCCGCGCTCGACAAGCCGTTCAGCACCGTTCCCTCCGACCAGCTCGGCAAGGCCGTGCGCACCCGCGACGCCATCGGCCGCTATGTCGAAGCCTGCAAGGGCTCGGTGCCGCGCCGCTTCGATCTCGGCGGCATGCGCATCGTGGTCGACTGCGCCCACGGTGCGACGTACCAGGTCGGCCCGCTGGTGCTGCGCGAACTCGGCGCACGCGTCGATGCGATCGGCATCGAGCCCAACGGCGTGAACATCAACGACGGCGTGGGTTCGACCCATCCCGAATCCCTCGTTGCTCGCGTCCGCGAGACCGGCGCCGACCTCGGCATCGCCTTCGACGGCGACGGCGACCGGGTGATGTTCGTCGACAGCGACGGCACGGTCCGCGATGGCGACGACCTGCTCTACGTGCTCGCCGCCGACTGGCAGGCCAACGGCCGCCTGCGCGGCCCGGTGGTCGGCACGCTGATGACCAACTTCGGCCTGGAAAAAGCCCTCGGCGAGCGCGACATCCGCTTGCTGCGCACCCGCGTCGGTGACCGCTACGTCCACCAGGGCCTGCTCGAGCACGACGGCATCCTCGGCGGCGAGACCTCCGGCCACCTGCTGTGCCTGGACCGGGTCAGCTCCGGCGACGGCATCATCAGCGCGCTGCAGGTGCTGGAAGTGCTGCGCCGTCGCGGCGTGAGCCTGCAGCACGCCCTGGTCGGCTTCTCGAAGGTGCCGCAGAAGACCGTGAACGTGAAGGTCGCTGCCGGCAGCCGCCCGGCCGAGGCCGAGAGCGTCAAGGCCGCCCTCGCCGAGGCTCAGGCGGCGGTGCAGGGCAGGGGGCGCGCCTTCCTGCGTCCGTCCGGTACCGAGCCGGTGGTCCGGGTGACGGTGGAGGCCGACGAGGCCGCGCTGATGCAGTCCACGCTGGACCGCCTGGCCGAGGCCGTCCGCGCCGCCCTGTGACCGGGTCCGGTCAGGTCCGGCTTGATCAGGCTCAAACCGCGACCGCCATCGCCCCGGCGACAATGCCGGGGCGACGCCATACCTCGCCGGATGTACTCTTTCCGGCCGACATCGAACACGACACAGCCCAGGACCAGGACGCCATGAGCGATCAGCCCTACATTCCGACCCTCGACATCCGCCGTTTCGAGACTGACCGCGACGCCTTCGTCGCCGAACTCGGCGCCGCCTATCGCGAATGGGGCTTCGCCGGCATCCGCAACCACGGCATCCCGCAGAACCTGATCGACGGCGCCTACGACGCCTTCGTCGCGTTCTTTGCCCTGCCCGACGACGTGAAGAAGCGCTACCACATCCCCGGCGGCGGCGGCGCGCGCGGCTACACGCCGTTCGGCGTCGAGACCGCCAAGGATTCCAAGCATTTCGACCTCAAGGAGTTCTGGCACGTCGGTCGTGAAGTCCGCGACGAGAAGTACGCCGACGTGATGCCCGCGAACGTGTGGCCCGGCGAAGTGCCGGATTTCCGCGAAAAGGCGCTCGCCCTGTACGGCGCGCTCGACGACCTGGGCTCGCGCGTCCTGTCCGCGCTGGCGCTGCACATCGACCTGCCGGAAACCTATTTCACCGACAAGACCGACAACGGCAACTCGATCCTGCGCCCGATCCACTATCCGCCGATCACCGCCGACGACATCCCGAACGTCCGTGCCGGTGCGCACGAGGACATCAACCTCATCACCCTGCTGGTCGGCGCCAGCGCCGCAGGCCTGGAAGTGAAGTCGAAGAAGGGCGAGTGGGTGCCGTTCACCTCGGACGCCGACACCATCGTGGTCAACATCGGCGACATGCTGCAGCGCCTGACCAACCACGTGTATCCGTCGACCACGCACCGCGTCACCAATCCGCCGGGAGAACAGGCACGCAAGCCGCGCTACTCGACGCCGTTCTTCCTGCATCCGAACCCGGATTTCGTGATCGACGTGCTGCCGAACTGCGTCAGTGCCGACAACCCGAGCCGCTATCCGGAATCGATCACCGCGCAGGGCTATCTCGAAGAGCGTCTGCGCGAGATCAAGCTGAAGTAGGCCGGGCGCAGGCCCGGCTTCGCGGCCGCCCAGCGCAGCGATCGACGCCTCGTGAGGCCCGTTGCACCGTCCGTCGGTCACCGGGCCGGCGCGCGGCAGGTGCCTGCAATGCGTGCCACAGTGGTGGCTCCCCTCGAGTCGTCACCCATCATGCGCAAGCCTGTCTACCGGACCCGCGACGCGGTTCCGGTGCGTTCCTTTTTCCTGTCGACGGCGCTCATCTGCGCGATCGCGGTCCTGTTGCCCTATGCCGCGCGGCTGGACGCCGGGCAGGAGCTGCCGGACGCGCTCTACGGTTTCGGCCTGTGGGTCGTGGCATTCGCGGCGCTGTTCGGGCGGTGGCGACTGCGGCTGGGCCTGCTGCCCGCCGCGCTGGCCGCAGGCGTCGGCGTGCCCTTGGCCGTGGTCTGCAAGCTGGTCTGGGACCTTGCCGGCGACCCCACGTCGCACAACCTCTGGCCCTTCGAACTGGCGATCGCGATGGTGGTCGGCGCTGTTCCCGCGCTACTCGGCGCGCTGGCCGGATGGGGGCTGTCGGTGCTCGTGCCGGCCTCCAAGACCTGACCGCAGGTCCCCAATCACTCCGCGTCGCGGAACTCCTTGCTGCGGCTGGCGACCAGCGCGTGCGCCAGCCGATCGGGCAGGTATTTCGAGATCGCCGCGATCAACTTGTTCGCGCCGCCGGTGACGCAGCGTCGCTGGCCGCGCTCGACGGCATCCAGCCCGAGCTTGGCCACCGCGTCGGCGTCCAGCCAGATCCATTTCGGCAGTTTCGACACGCGGTCGCGCATGCCATTGACGTCGTGGAACTCGGTGTAGGTGAAGCCCGGGCAGAGCGCGCAGACGTGCACGCCCTTCGCTTCCATCTCCATCGCCAGGCATTCCGAGAAGCGGATCAGGAAGGCCTTGGTCGCGCCGTACAGTGTGTGTCCCGCCGAGGCCGGGACCAGCCCGGCCAGCGAGGCGACATTGACGATCCGGCCGTATCCCGCGGCTTCCATCGCGGGCAGAAAGCGGTAGGTCAGTTCGCACACGCCGTTGAGCATGACCTGCAGCGAGTCGGCGTGGGTCTTCCAGTCCGAGGACAGATAGCGGCCGGGCACGCCATAGCCGGCGTTGTTGACCAGGTGCGCCACGTGCAGGCTGCGTCCAGCGATCTCCGCATGCAGCTCGGCCGGTGCCGCAGGGTCGGCGAGATCGGCCGCCAAGGTCAGCACAGCGACGTGGGGGCGCAATTCCGCCGCCAGCGCTTCGAGCCGGTCGATCCGGCGCGCGGTCAGGATCAGTGGCACGCCCCGGCGCGCGTACTCGCGCGCGATCGCCGCACCGATGCCGCTCGATGCGCCCGTCACCAGCGCGTATCCGCGCCCGCCATCGCCATGCCCGTCGCCGTCCTGCCGTCCCGATTCCTGCATCCGCCTGCACCCCGTCCGATGACCGGCGCCCAGCATACCCGGCGATTCGGGCCGGGCCCGTCATCGGCTATCCTGTTGCGATTCTGTTCTGGAGTTGGTCATGCGCCGCAAACTCGTCGCCGGTAACTGGAAACTGCACGGCAGCCGCGCCTTCGCGCTGGATCTTGTCGGTGCCATCGCGACCGGCCTGCCCGCAGGGGACGAGGTCGATGTCGTGATCCTGCCGCCGCTGCCCTACCTCGGCGAACTGATCGAGGATTTCGAGGCGTCGCCGCTGAAGTTCGGCGCCCAGGACATCAGCGCCAACGAGAAGGGCGCCTTCACCGGCGAGGTCTCGGCCGGCATGCTGGTCGACATCGGCGCCCGCTACGGTCTGGTCGGCCATTCCGAGCGCCGCCAGTACCACGGCGAATCCGACGCCCTGGTCGCCCGCAAGTTCGATACCGCCAAGCGCGCGGGCCTGGTGCCGATCCTGTGCGTCGGCGAATCCCTCCACGAGCGCGAAGCCGGCCAGACCGAATACCGGATCGAGACCCAGCTCGCGGCGATCTTCGAGCATTGCGGCCCGCAGGCCCTCGCCGGCGCGATCATCGCCTACGAGCCGGTCTGGGCCATCGGCACCGGCCGCACCGCCTCCCCGGAGCAGGCCCAGGCCGTGCATGCCTTCATTCGTGGCGAAGTCGCCGCCCGCGATGCTACAATCGCCGGCTCGCTGTCCATCCTGTACGGGGGCAGCTGCAAGCCGGACAACGCGGCGGAACTCTTCGCCCAGCCCGATGTCGATGGTGGTCTGATCGGCGGCGCCTCACTGGTGGCCTCCGATTTCCTGGCCATCGTCGCGGCCGCGCGGAGCTGATCCGCAGCGGCGCCGGTGTCCCCATCGCCAGTTCCATGATCGATCTTCGAGCGGATTTCCGCGGGTAAACCACCATGATGCTGCTTCTCAACGTGGTCTTTGTGCTGGTCGCGATCGCCATGATCGCCCTGATCCTGATGCAGCGCGGCGCGGGTGCGCAGGCGGGCTCGGGCTTCGGCGGCGGCGCGTCGGCCACTGTTTTCGGCGCCCGCGGCGCTTCGAACTTCCTGACCAAGGCCACGAAGTGGCTGGCCATCGCGTTCTTCGGCATCACCCTGTTCATGGCGTGGTACGCCACGCACAGCGCCAAGCCGAAGGCTGCAGTCGAACAGGATCTCGGCGTGATGTCGCAGGTCGCCGTGCCGAAGGCCGAGCCTTCGAAGCCGGTCGTGCCGTCGGCCGCGCCGTCAGGCGCTGCGCCGGCACCCGTTTCGCCGGTTCCGGCCGCTCCGGTTCCTGCTGCGCCCGTGCCGGCCGCGCCGGCCCAGCAGCAGGCGCCCGCGCCGAGTCAGCCCGCCAAGCAGGGGGGCTGATCCCCGCGCAGGCGGGGATTCGCGACAGGAGCGAAAATATTCGTTCCGAATCGCATCCGGGAGTGCGACTTTCTCGTGACATCCCGTACAATACGCAGGCTTCGCGAACGCAGTCCGCGAAGCTGCAAAAAATTGCCCAGATGGCGGAATTGGTAGACGCACTACCTTGAGGTGGTAGCGACTTAGGTCGTGGGGGTTCGAGTCCCCCTTTGGGCACCACACATCTGACTCATGCATGGATGCATGGGGGCTGGGGCAGGGAGGCGGGGTGCCAGTGATGGCATCCGTCCACGTTCTCCGCGAGAACCCGCGACAGGCGTGGTTCGGCGAAGGGCTGGCAGCCCGGAGCGGCGCACTCGTGGCGGGTTCCGGACGGGTCGCGGCGACGCGATCCGGCGATACGGAACCGACGACCCACCACAACGCCGAGAGAACACACGAGTGCTGGCCGAATACCTGCCGACCCTGCTGTTTCTGATCGTTGCCGCCGGCATAGGCATCGCCCTCATCGCCATCGGCAATTTCCTTGGCCCCAAGCGATTCGATCCCGAAAAGCTCTCGCCCTACGAGTGCGGCTTCAACGCATTCGAGGACGCGCGCATGCGGTTCGATGTCCGCTACTACCTGGTGGCCATCCTCTTCATCGTCTTCGATCTCGAAATCGCCTTCGTCTACCCGTGGGCGCTGGTGTTCCGCGACCTCGGTGTGTTCGGCCTGATCGAAATGGGCATCTTCCTGGGCCTGCTGGTGATCGGCTTCATCTACGTGTGGAAGAAGGGGGCGCTGGAATGGGAATGATGACCTCCTGGATGCACCGGATCGGGCGTCCCGCTGCGATCGGCGCACATGCATCTCATTCCACCGACGCCGGGGTCTGCTGACATGACCGTGATCAATACCCTCCAGAAGATCTCGGATTTCGCGAGCAACCCGATCCCGGAAGGGCGGATCGACGACATCCTGCGTCCGGAGAGCCTGCTGTCCACCGAAGGCAATCCGCTGCTCGAGAACGGCTTCGTCACCACCAGCATGGACGTGCTGTGGAACTGGGCGCGTACCGGTTCGATGTGGCCGATGACCTTCGGTCTCGCCTGCTGCGCGGTCGAGATGATGCATGCAGGTGCCGCGCGACTGGATCTCGACCGTTACGGCGTGGTGTTCCGCCCGTCGCCGCGCCAGTCCGACGTGATGATCGTCGCCGGCACCCTGGTCAACAAGATGGCCCCGGCGCTGCGCAAGGTCTACGACCAGATGCCCAACCCGAAGTGGGTGATCTCGATGGGCAGCTGCGCCAACGGCGGCGGCTACTACCACTATTCCTACGCGGTGGTGCGCGGCTGCGATCGCGTCGTCCCGGTCGATGTCTACGTCCCGGGCTGCCCGCCGACCGCCGAAGCGCTGGTCTACGGCATCCTGCAACTGCAGAAGAAGATCCGTCGCGGCACCAACTTCGGCGACAACCCGCAGGGTGTGTTCTGACATGAGCGAGACCGCACACGCCTTCGCCGACCGCCTGCGCGCACGTTTCCCGTCCGCCACCGTCACCGTGTCCGGATCGCGCGGCGAAGTCGGCATCGAATTCCCGGATGGTGACTGGCATGCCGGCTGCCTCGCGATCCGCGACGAATTCGGCTTCGAATCCCTCGTCGATCTCTGCGGCATCGATTACCTCGGCTACGGCAGCGACGAGTGGGACACCGACGTGTCGTCGGAAGGCTTCAGCCGCGGCGTCGAAGGGCGCAATGTCGGTCGCTTCAAGTACGGCGAAACCACCACGCGCGAAGCCGACACCTTCGAAGGCCAGGCCATCGCGCCGGTGGCCCGGCGTCGTTTCGCCGCCGTCGCGCAATTGCTGTCGGTGCAGCATAACCGCCGCGTGCGTGTGAAGGCGTTCGCGCAGGACGACAGCCTGCCGGTCGTGGCATCGCTCACGGATATCTGGCCGGTGTCGAACTGGTTCGAGCGCGAAGCGTTCGATCTGTTCGGGATCCTGTTCGAAGGTCATCCCGACCTGCGTCGCATCCTGACCGACTACGGCTTCGTCGGGCATCCGTTCCGCAAGGATTTCCCGCTGATCGGCAACGTCGAAGTCCGCTACGACGAAGAGAAGAAGCGCGTCGTCTACGAGCCCGTGACCTCGGTCGAGCCTCGCGTCGGCGTGCCGCGCGTGATCCGCGACGACGCCCGTTACGCCACAGCCGCCGGCGAACAGATGGCCAGGAAGGCGGGGAACTGAAGATGAGCACCGTGCACCCAGCCAGCGAAGCCTTCGCCAGCAACGCCGCCGAAAGCAAGCAGGAAATCCGCAACTACACGCTGAACTTCGGTCCGCAGCATCCTGCGGCCCACGGCGTGCTGCGCCTGATCCTGGAGATGGACGGTGAAATCGTCCAGCGCGCCGACCCGCATGTCGGCCTGCTCCATCGCGGCACCGAGAAACTGGCCGAATCCAAGCCGTTCAACCAGTCGATCGGTTACATGGACCGCCTCGACTACGTGTCGATGATGTGCAACGAGCACGCCTACGTGCGCGCGATCGAGACCCTGATGGGCATCGAGGCGCCGGAACGTGCGCAGTACATCCGCACGATGTTCGACGAGATCACGCGCATCCTGAACCACCTCATGTGGGTGGGTTCGAACGCGCTCGACCTCGGTGCGATGGCGGTCTTCCTCTACGCGTTCCGTGAACGCGAAGAGCTGATGGACGTGTACGAAGCGGTGTCCGGCGCGCGCATGCACGCGGCCTACTACCGTCCGGGTGGCGTCTACCGCGACCTGCCGGACAAGATGCCGCAGTACCGCGAATCGCCGTGGCGCAAGGGCGGCAAGCTCAAGCGCTTCAACGAATGGCGCGAAGGCTCGATGCTGGACTACCTGGACGCGTTCGCGAACGACTTCCCGAAGCGCGTCGACGAATACGAAACCCTGCTGACCGACAACCGCATCTGGAAACAGCGCACGGTCGGCGTGGGCGTGATTCCGCCGGAGCAGGCGCTGGCCTGGGGCATGACCGGCCCGATGATCCGTGGTTCCGGCATCGCCTGGGACCTGCGCAAGAAGCAGCCCTACGCGAAATATGCCGAAGTCGATTTCGACATTCCGGTCGGCGTGAACGGCGACTGCTACGACCGTTACCTGGTCCGCATCGCCGAGATGCGCCAGTCGACCCGCATCGTCCAGCAGTGCGTGAAATGGCTGAAGGCGAACCCGGGTCCGGTGATCGTCGACAACTACAAGGTCGCACCGCCGAGCCGCGAATCCATGAAGGACGACATGGAAGCGCTGATCCACCACTTCAAGCTGTTCAGCGAAGGCTATTGCGTGCCGGCCGGCGAAACCTACAGCGCGGTCGAAGCGCCGAAGGGCGAGTTCGGCTGCTACCTGGTGTCGGACGGCGCCAACAAGCCGTTCCGCCTGCACATGCGCGCGCCGGGCTTCGCGCACCTCTCGTCGATGGACGAGATCGTGAAGGGCCACATGCTGGCCGACGTGGTCGCGATGATCGGCACCTACGACATCGTGTTCGGCGAAATCGATCGCTGAGGGCACAACAAGAATGAAAGCGACTGGTAATTTCGAAGCCTGCCGCAACGTCGACCCGATGGTCGCGTTGAACGACAAGACGCGGGCGCACATCGATCACTGGCTGGCCAAGTTCCCGGCGGACCGCAAGCGTTCGGCGGTGTTGCAGGGGCTGCACGCGGCGCAGGAACAGAACGGCGGCTGGCTGAGCGACGAACTGATCGCCGCGGTCGCCAGATACCTCGACCTGCCGCCGGTGTGGGCCTACGAGGTCGCGACCTTCTATTCGATGTTCGAGACCGAACAGGTCGGTCGCAACAACGTCGCGTTCTGCACCAACATCAGCTGCTGGCTCAATGGTGCGGAAGATCTGGTCGCGCATGCCGAGAAGAAGCTCGGCTGCAAGCTCGGCGAATCCAGCGCGGACGGCCGCATCTTCCTCAAGCGCGAGGAAGAGTGCCTGGCCGCGTGCTGCGGCGCGCCGATGATGGTCATCAACGGTCATTACCACGAGAAGCTCACGCCTGCGAAGGTGGACGAGCTGCTCGACGGACTGAAGTGAGGCAGGGCGACCCGATGGCACATCACGACTCCCATCACGCGACCGGTCCAGTCGGCCCTGCGCCGAAGGAACACCAGGTCGTCTACACCACGCTGCATTTCGACAAGCCGTGGTCGTACGAGAACTACCTGAAGACCGGTGGTTACAGCGCGCTGCGCAAGATCATCGAAGAGAAGATCCCGCCGGAACAGGTCATCGAGATGGTGAAGGGGTCCGGCCTGCGCGGTCGCGGCGGCGCGGGCTTTCCGACCGGCCTGAAATGGAGCTTCATGCCCAAGGGCACCGGCATGCAGAAGTACATCCTCTGCAACTCGGACGAATCCGAGCCGGGCACCTGCAAGGACCGCGACATCCTGCGTTTCAATCCGCATGCGGTGATCGAGGGCATGGCCATCGCCTGCTACGCGACCGGCTCCACGGTCGCCTACAACTACCTGCGCGGCGAGTTCCACCACGAGCCCTTCGAACATCTCGAAGAGGCCACCGCGGAAGCCTACAAGCACGGCTGGCTGGGCAAGAACGTGCTCGGCAGCGGCATCGACATCGACATCCACAACGCGCTGGGCGCCGGTGCCTACATCTGCGGCGAGGAAACCGCGCTGATGGAATCGCTGGAAGGCAAGAAGGGCCAGCCGCGGTTCAAGCCGCCGTTCCCGGCCAACTTCGGCCTGTACGGCAAGCCGACGACGATCAACAACACCGAGACCTACGCGTCGGTGCCGGCGATCATCCGCAACGGCGCCGAGTGGTTCCTCAATCTCGGCAAGCCGAACAACGGCGGCCCGAAGATCTTCTCGGTCTCCGGCCACGTCGCCAATCCGGGCAACTTCGAGATCCGCCTCGGTACCTCGTTCGCCGAACTGCTGGAGATGGCGGGTGGCGTGCGCAACGGCCACAAGCTCAAGGCCGTGATTCCGGGTGGTTCGTCGATGCCGGTGCTGCCTGCCGACACGATGATGGCCTGCACGATGGACTACGACTCGATCCAGAAGGCCGGTTCCGGCCTTGGCTCGGGCGCGGTGATCGTGATGGACGAGACCACCTGCATGGTCCGTGCCTGCCAGCGCATCGCGCGCTTCTATTTCAAGGAAAGCTGCGGCCAGTGCACGCCGTGCCGCGAAGGCACGGGCTGGATGTACCGCATGCTGACCCGCATCGTCGAAAAGCAGGCCACGCTCGAGGACCTGCACATGCTCAAGGCCGCCGCTGGCCAGATCGAAGGCCACACCATCTGCGCGTTCGGCGAAGCCGCGGCGTGGCCGGTGCAGGGCTTCCTGCGCCATTTCTGGAACGAATTCGAATACGCGATCGTGAACAAGCGCTTCCTGGTCGACGACCAGCGCGCCGGCACCGTCGTCGAGAAGGTGGCCGCATGAGCACCGAAGCAACCACGCCCGCAGCGCCGGTGGTCCCCGAGGGCCATGTCGCGATCGAGATCGACGGCCTGTCGGTGTTCGCGCCGAAGGGCTCGATGATCATCCACGCCGCCGACAAGGCCGGCGTGCCGATTCCGCGCTTCTGCTACCACGAGAAGCTGCCGATCGCGGCGAACTGCCGCATGTGCCTGGTCGACGCGGAAATGGGCGGTCGCCCGTTCCCGAAGCCGCAGCCGGCCTGTGCCACGCCCGTGGCCGACGGCATGAAGGTCTTCACGCGCAACGAAAAGGCGCTGAAGGCCCAGCGCAACGTCATGGAATTCCTGCTGGTCAACCATCCGCTGGACTGTCCGATCTGCGACCAGGGCGGCGAGTGCGAACTGCAGGACCTGTCGATGGGCTACGGCCGTTCGGTCAGCCGCTTCGCCGAGCGCAAGCGCACCGTGGCCGACGAGGACATGGGGCCGCTGGTCGCCACCGAGATGACCCGCTGCATCCAGTGCACGCGCTGCGTGCGCTTCACCGCGGACGTCGCAGGCACCTACGAACTGGGCGGCATGCAGCGCGGCGAGAACCTGCAGATCGGCACCTACGACGGCAAGCCGCTGACGACCGAACTGTCCGGCAACGTCATCGACGTCTGCCCGGTCGGCGCGCTGACCAACAAGGTGTTCCGCTTCAAGGCGCGCCCGTGGGAACTGACCGCGCGCGAATCGCTGGGCTGGCATGATGCGCTGGGCAGCAACCTGTTCCTGCACGTGCGCCGCGGCGAAGTGCTGCGCACCGTGCCGCGCGACAACGAAGCCGTCAACGAATGCTGGCTCTCGGATCGCGATCGCTACTCGCACCAGGGGCTCTATGCCGATGATCGCGCCGGCAAGCCGATGATCCGCACGGGCGAGGGTGGTGACGCCTCCGCCTTCCGCGAAGCCTCGTGGGAAGAGGCGATCGCGAAGGCCGCCGACATCCTGCGCGCCGCGCGCGGCGACGACCTCGGCGTGCTGGTGCATCCGGCGACCTCGAACGAAGAGGGCGCGCTGATCGCCCGCCTCGCCGACGCCCTCGGCACCGGCAACCTCGACCACCGCATCGCCCAGCACGATCTGGCCGATGGCGCCGTCGCCGAATCTTTCGCGGTGCCGGTCGCCGACATCGAAGCGGCCGACGCCATCGTCGTCGTGGGTTCGAACCTGCGTCATGAAGTCCCGCTGCTGCACCAGCGCCTGCACAAGGCGGCGAAGCGCGGCGCGAAGATCCATGTGGTCAATCCGGTCGACTTCGACTTCACCTTCGCGAAGGCATCGAAGACGATCGTGCCGCCGTCGCAGCTGGCGTCGGCGTTGTCCGGCCTCAAGCTCGACGGCGCGACCCGCGCGGTCGTGATCGTCGGTGCGGTCGCCGAACTGTCCTCGCATGCCAGCGCGATCCGCAAGGCCGTGTCTGACTTCGCCGCCGCGAATGGCGCTGCCGTGTGCCGGATCCCGCAAGGCGCGAATGCGCTCGGCCTGTCGCGCACTGGCGTGCTGCCGACCGCGCGCGACGCCCAGGCGATGCTCGCCGATGCGCGCAGCGCGTACGTGATCTACGGCATCGAACCGGGCCTCGATTTCGCCGACCAGGCGCGCGCGCTCAAGGCGCTCGGCACCGCGAAGGTCGTGGCGTTCAGCCACTACGCCTGCCGCTCGACCCGTGCCGTCGCCGACGTGATCCTGCCGATCGGCGCGCTGCCCGAGATCGACGCCACGCTGACCAACCTCGAAGGCCGCACCCAGCGCGCCGTCTCCGGCGGCAAGCTGCCGGGCGAAGCGCGCCCGGGCTGGCGCGTGCTGCGCGCGCTCGGCGGGGAACTCGGCGCGAGCGGTTTCGATTTCACCGACCTCGCCGGCGCGGCCCTTGCTCCGCGCGACGTGAAGGTCGCGGCATCGCCCGCCCAGAAGGCCGGCGGTGAGGGTCTCGAACTCGCCGTCTCGCAGGCGATTTACCGCGTCGACGCCACCGTGCGTCGCGCTGCCGCGCTGCAGGCGCATCCGCTCGAAACCGGCCCGCGCATCGTGCTCAATCCGGCCGATGCCGCCGCGGCCTCGCTCGCCGAAGGCGCGATGGCCAAGGTCGACAATGGTCTCGGCGCCGCGACCCTGCAGGTCGTGGTCGACGTACGCGTGGCGGCGGGTGCCGCCTGGGTCGAATCCGGTTACGGCGCGACCGCCGCGCTCGGTGCAGGCCGCGTCCGCGTGACGGGGGTGAACTGATGGAGATGTTGCTCGACGGTTTCCGCGACTGGCTGCTCGCCTACGGCAGCGCCGGCGCGCTGGCCTGGATCGTGCTGAAGATCCTCGCGATCGCCGTGCCGGTGATCACCAGCGTCGCGTTCTACGTCGTGTGGGAGCGCAAGCTCATCGGCTGGATGCACGTGCGCCACGGGCCGATGTACGTCGGCTGGGGCGTCCTGCAGGCCTTCGCCGACGTGTTCAAGCTGCTGTTCAAGGAAGTGCTGCAGCCGGCCAACGCGAACAAGCCGCTGTTCATCCTCGCGCCGATGGTCGCGCTGGTGCCGGCCTTCGCGGCATGGGCGGTGGTGCCGTTCGACGCGAAGCTGGTGCTCTCGAACGCCAATGCCGGCCTGCTGTACCTGCTGGCGATGACCTCGCTGGGCGTGTACGGCATCATCCTTGCTGGTTGGGCGTCCAACTCGAAGTACGCCTTCCTCGGTGCCATGCGCGCCGCGGCGCAGGTGGTGTCCTACGAAATCTCGATGGGCTTCGCCTTGGTCGGCGTGCTGATGGCTGCAGGCAGCCTCAACCTCACCGACATCGTGGTCGCCCAGTCGGGCAACAACGGTTTCTTCGAGTGGTTCTGGCTGCCGCTGCTGCCGCTGTTCGTCGTGTATTTCGTGTCCGGCGTCGCCGAGACCAACCGCGCGCCGTTCGACGTGGTCGAAGGCGAATCGGAAATCGTCGCCGGCCACATGGTCGAGTACTCCGGTTCCCAGTTCTCGCTGTTCTTCCTGGCCGAATACGCCAACATGATCCTGGTCAGCTTCCTGACCGCGCTGTTCTTCCTCGGCGGCTGGCTGAGCCCGCTGCAGGGCTGGATCACCGCCGACGTGTCGCCGTGGGTCGACTGGGTCTGGAAGGGCGGCTGGCCGTGGCTGCTGATGAAGGTGTTCTTCTTCGCCAGCGTCTTCATCTGGTTCCGCGCGTCGTTCCCGCGCTATCGCTACGACCAGATCATGCGCCTGGGCTGGAAGGTCTTCATTCCGATCACCATCGCGTGGATCTGCGTCACCGCGCTGCTGGTGTACTTCGGCGCGTTCGAGGCAGGTCAGTGATGAGCAAGATGGTCGCCTACTTCAAGAGCCTGCTGCTGCTGGAGCTGTTCCAGGGCATGGCGCTGACGTTCAAGTACCTGTTCCGTCCGAAGTACACGCTGATGTACCCGATGGAAAAGACCCCGCAGTCGCCGCGCTTCCGCGGCCTGCACGCGCTGCGCCGCTATCCCAACGGGGAAGAGCGCTGCATCGCCTGCAAGCTGTGCGAGGCCGTGTGCCCGGCGCTGGCCATCACCATCGATTCGGAACAGCGCGCCGACGGCACCCGCCGCACCACGCGCTACGACATCGATCTGTTCAAGTGCATCTTCTGCGGCTTCTGCGAGGAATCGTGCCCGGTCGACTCGATCGTGGAGACTCACATCCACGAGTACCACTTCGAGAACCGCGGCGAGAACATCGTGACCAAGCCCAAGCTGCTGGCCATCGGCGATCGCCTCGAAAAGGAAATCGCTGAACGTCGTGCCGCCGACGCACCTTACCGCTGAGGACCGCCGTGGAATTCGCCACTCTCGCTTTCCTGGTCTTCGCCGCCATCGCCGTCGTGTCCGCCGGCGCGGTGATCACCGTCCGCAATCCGGTCCATGCCGCGCTGTGCCTGGTCCTGACCTTCTTCACCGTCGCCTGCACCTGGATCCTCGCCGGCGCCGAATTCCTCGGCGTGGCCCTGATCCTCGTCTACGTGGGCGCGGTGATGGTGCTGTTCCTGTTCGTGGTGATGATGCTCGACATCGACGTCGCCGCGACCCGGGAAGGTTTCGTGCGCTACCTGCCGGTCGGTCTGGTCGTCGCGGTGGTCATGCTGGTCCAAATGCTGACCCTGATCGGCGTGAAGTCCGAGTTGTCGAACGCCTTCGGCGCGGACCCGGCCGCCGCCGCCGGCTTCTCCAACACCGAGTGGATCGCGCGCGCGCTGTTCACCGAATACATGCTGCCGTTCGAAGTGGCGGCCGTGATCCTGACCATTGCGGTCATCGCCGCCGTGCTGCTGACCCTGCGCCGCCGCACCGGCGTGAAGACGCAGAATCCTGCCGAGCAGTCCCGCGTGCGCGCACAGGACCGCATCCGCCTGGTCAGCATGCCCGCCGAGGCATCCGTCGAAAGTCGCGCCGGCACCGGCGAAGCCACCGAGGAGGTGAAGTCGTGATCGGTCCGCTTGCCCTCGGGCACTTCCTCGTGCTGGGCGCCGCACTGTTCTGCATCAGCCTGGCCGGCATCTTCCTCAACCGGAAGAACGTGATCATCCTGCTGATGTCGATCGAACTGATGCTCCTCAGCGTCAACATCAACTTCGTCGCGTTCTCGCGCCACCTCGGCGACGCCTCGGGGCAGATCTTCGTGTTCTTCATCCTCACCGTGGCTGCGGCCGAGGCCGCCATCGGCCTGGCCATCCTGGTCACGCTGTTCCGCAACCGGCACACGATCGACGTGACCGAAATCGACACACTCAAGGGCTGACGGGCATCGGCATGGATCATTCCGCTATGGAACATGTACTTTCCAAGTCCGTCCTGGTCGCCATCGTGCTCGCGCCGTTGCTCGGCGCGATCCTGGCTGGCCTGTTCGGCCGCCGCATCGGCCGCGCCGGTGCGCACACCGCCACCATCCTCGGCGTGGCGGTCAGCTGCGCGCTGTCGATCTACACGCTGTGGCAACTGGCGGGGCAGGGTGCCGCGCCGTTCAACGAGAACCTGTACACCTTCTTCCAGGTCGGCGGCTACGAGGCCCACGTCGGCTTCATGGTCGACAAGCTGACCGCGATGATGATGGTGGTCGTCACCTTCGTCTCGCTCCTGGTCCACATCTACACCATCGGCTACATGGCCGAAGACCCGGGCTACCAGCGCTTCTTCAGCTACATCAGCCTTTTCACCTTCTCGATGCTGATGCTGGTGATGAGCAACAACTTCCTGCAGCTGTTCTTCGGCTGGGAAGCGGTGGGCCTGGTCTCGTACCTGCTGATCGGTTTCTGGTTCAAGCGTCCGAGCGCGATCTTCGCCAACCTCAAGGCGTTCCTGGTCAACCGCGTCGGCGACTTCGGCTTCCTGCTCGGCATCGCCGGCGTGCTGATGTACTTCGACACACTCGACTACGCGACCGTGTTCGCCAATGCGTCCAGCACGCTGCCGGGCCTGACCATCGAGGTCTTCTCCGGCCGCCCCTGGGATGTCGCGACCCTCATCTGCATCTGCCTGTTCATCGGCGCGATGGGCAAGTCGGCGCAGGTGCCGCTGCACGTCTGGCTGCCTGACTCGATGGAAGGTCCGACCCCGATCTCGGCGCTGATCCATGCCGCGACGATGGTGACCGCCGGCATCTTCATGGTCGCGCGCATGTCGCCCCTGTTCGAATTGTCGGAAACGGCGCTGCAGTTCGTGTTGTTCATCGGTGCGACCACCGCGTTCTTCACCGGCCTGATCGGCATCGTGCAGAACGACATCAAGCGCGTCGTCGCCTATTCGACCCTGTCGCAGCTCGGTTACATGACCGTGGCGCTGGGCGTGTCGGCATACTCGGCCGCCGTGTACCACCTGATGACCCACGCGTTCTTCAAGGCGCTGCTGTTCCTCGCCGCCGGTTCGGTCATCATCGGCATGCACCACGAGCAGGACATGCGCCGCATGGGCGGCCTGCGCAAATACATGCCGGTCACCTTCTGGACCAGCCTGATCGGTACGCTGGCCCTGGTCGGCACGCCCTTCCTCAGCGGCTTCTACTCGAAGGACACGATCATCGAGGCCGCCAAGTTCAATGCGCAGGACGGCGGCTGGGTCGCGACCTACGGCTACTGGGCGGTACTGCTGGGTGCCTTCGTGACCTCGTTCTACAGCTTCCGCCTGCTGTACCTCACGTTCTTCGGCGAGGAGCGCTTCCGCCACGCCGATGCTCATGGCCATGACGCGCACGACGACCATGCCCACCATGACGCGCACGGCCATGATGCTCACGACGACCATGGCCATGACGACCACGGGCACGGTCCGCACGTGCCGCACGAGTCGCCGTGGGTGGTGACGCTGCCGCTGGTGCTGCTGGCGATCCCGTCGATCCTCGTCGGCCTGTTCACCGTTGGCCCGATGCTGTTCGGCACCGACATGTCCGGCCACCACGAGCAGCTGCCGTTCTTCCTCGGCGCCATCGAGGTGTCCGCGGTCAACGACGTGATGGCGACGCTGAAGGCCGAGCTGTGGCACGGCTGGTGGAAGTTCGGCCTGCATGGCTTCATGGCGCCTGCGTTCTGGCTGGCCTTCGGCGGTTTCGCGCTGGCGACGCTGATGTACATCGTCAAGCCGCAACTGCCGGCGAAGGCCGCCGCGTTCCCGCCGTTCAAGCTGGCCGCGCGCATCCTCAACAACAAGTACGGCATGGACGACCTCTGGATCGGCGGTTTCGCCGGCGGTGGTCTGCTGGCCGGCAAGGTCGCACGCAAGCACGACGAGGTCGTGATCGACGGCGTGATGGTCAACGGCAGCGCGCGCATCGTCGACCTGTTCTCGGGGCTGCTGCGCAAGACCCAGTCCGGCTACCTCTACCATTACGCCTTCGCGATGATCCTCGGCCTGATTGCTTTCCTGGCCGTCCTGATCAAGTTCTGGCGCTAACGACACGCAACCGACGGATACCGAATCGCGATGCAACACTGGCCTCTTCTCAGCATCCTGGTGTGGCTGCCCATCGTCGGCGGCGCCCTGGCGCTCGCGCTCGGCAACCAGCGCGCACAGACTGCGCGCTGGCTGGCGCTGGCGGTCGCGCTGGCGACCTTCGCGCTCAGCATCCCGCTGCTCACCGGCTTCGACTACGCCGCGACCGCACTGCAGTTCGCCGAACAGCGCGAGTGGATTCCCACCTACGACATCCAGTACCACCTCGGCGTCGACGGCATCTCGGTCGCGCTGATCGTCCTGACCACGTTCACCACGGTGCTGGTGCTGCTCGGTGCCTGGGGTTCGATCGACAAGCGCGTGAACCAGTACGTCGCGGCGTTCCTGTTCCTCGAAGGCCTGATGGTCGGCGTGTTCGCCGCCGTCGACGCGATGCTGTTCTACGTGTTCTTCGAAGGCATGCTCATTCCGATGTTCATCATCATCGGCGTCTGGGGCGGCCCGCGGCGCGTGTATGCGTCGGTCAAGTTCTTCCTGTACACCTTCCTCGGCTCGGTGTTCATGCTGGTCGGGTTGATCTACCTGTACCTGAAGACCGGCAGCTGGCAGCTGCCCGACTGGTACGCGGCCAGCCTGAACGCGCAGGAACAGATGTGGCTGTTCTTCGCCTTCCTGATCGCGTTCGCGGTCAAGGTGCCGATGTTCCCGGTGCACACCTGGCTGCCCGATGCCCACGTCGAGGCGCCGACCGGCGGCTCCGTGGTGCTGGCGGCGATCATGCTGAAGATCGGCGGCTATGGTTTCCTGCGCTTCAACCTGCCGATCGTGCCGGACGCGAGCCATGAGTACGCCTGGCTCGTCATCGCGCTGAGCCTGATCGCGGTGGTCTACGTCGGCCTGGTCGCGCTGGTGCAGGAGGACATGAAGAAGCTGATCGCCTATTCGTCGATCTCGCACATGGGCTTCGTCACCCTCGGCACGTTCATCGCCTTCATGCTGATCCGCGACCAGGGCAACACCGACGCCGCGCGCCTCGGCCTGCAGGGCGCGATGGTGCAGATGATCTCGCACGGTTTCATCTCCGGCGCGATGTTCTCCTGCGTCGGCGTGCTCTACGACCGCGTGCACAGCCGCATGATCAAGGACTACGGCGGCGTCGCCAACGTCATGCCGTGGTTCGCCGCGTTCTTCGTGCTGTTCGGCATGGCCAACTCCGGCCTGCCGGGCACCTCGGGTTTCGTCGGCGAATTCATGGTGATCCTCGCCAGCTTCCAGGCGCACCCGATGCTGGCCTTCACCGCCGCGATCACCCTGATCGTCGGCGCCGCCTACACGCTGTGGCTGGTCAAGCGCGTGGTGTTCGGCGAGATCGGCAACGCCCATGTCGCCGAGCTGGAGGACATCAATCCGCGCGAGTTGATCGTGCTCGCTTCGTTCGCGGCCGGCGTGCTGTATTTCGGCATCAACCCGAAGCCGCTCACCGACCTGATGGAACCTTCCATCGCCCAACTCGCCAGCCATCTGGCGAACAGCAAGCTCTGAGGCCGCGACATGATCGAAACCAACGTCACCGCCGCCGACCTGCTGCCGCTGCTTCCCGAGCTGGTGCTGATCGGTGCCGCCTTCGCGCTGCTGCTGCTCGACCTGTTCATCTCCGAACGCCAGCGCGTCATCGTGCACGTGCTGGCCATCGCGACCCTGGTCGGCGTTGCCGGCATGCTCGCCTTCGACGTGGGCGGGCAGGGCACCGTGCTGAACGGCATGTTCGTGCGCGACGCCATGGCCGACGTGCTGAAGATGGTGGTCTGCGTGGTCAGCGCGCTCGCGCTGGTCTACAGCTGGTCGTTCCTGCGCGAGCGTGGCCTGTACAAGGGCGAGATCGCGGTCCTGATGCTGTTTTCGGTGGCCGGCATGATGCTGCTGATCTCGGCCGGCAACATGCTCATGGTCTACCTCGGCCTGGAAATGCTGGCCCTGTGCTCGTATGCGCTGGTCGCGATCGATCGCGACAACCCGACCGCCTCCGAAGCCGCGATGAAGTATTTCGTGCTTGGTTCGCTGGCCTCGGGCATGCTGCTCTACGGCATGTCGCTGGTCTACGGCGCCACCGGCAGCCTCGACCTGGCCGCGATCAACGCCGCTGCGGGCTCGACCACCCTGCTGTTGACCGGCATGGTGTTCATCGTTGCCGGCATCGCCTTCAAGTTCGGCGCCGCACCGTTCCACATGTGGCTGCCGGACGTGTACCACGGCGCGCCGACGCCGATTACCCTGTTCATCGGCGCCGCGCCGAAGCTGGCCGCCTTCGCGATGGCCTTCCGCCTGCTCGAAGCCGGACTCGGCCCGCTGGACGAACAGTGGCGCACCCTGGTGTCCGGCCTGGCGGCGCTGTCGCTCATCCTCGGCAACCTCATCGCGCTGGCGCAGACCAATCTCAAGCGCATGCTGGCGTATTCGACGGTCTCGCACGTCGGCTTCCTGCTGCTCGGCCTGGCCGGCGGCGGCGCGGTCGGCTATGCCGCTTCGATGTTCTATGCCATCAGCTACGCGATCATGTCCGCGGCTGCGTTCGGCGCGATCGTGGTCCTCTCGCGCCGCGGCTTCGAAGCCGATCGCATCGACGACTACAAGGGCCTCAACGCGCGCAGCCCGTGGACCGCCGGTCTCGTGCTCTGCGTCATGGCCTCGCTCGCCGGCGTGCCGCCGTTCCTGGGCTTCTGGTCGAAGCTGGCAGTGCTGCGCGCGGCCTGGGAGGGCGAGCTGGCCTGGCTGACCATCGTCGGCATCGTGTTCGCGGTGATCGGCGCGTTCTACTACCTCCGCGTCATCCGCGCGATGTATTTCGACGAGCCTGAATCCACCGACGGTCGCGAACCGATGGCCCAGCGCAGCGATCTCGCCCTGCGCCTCGTGTTCGCGGTGAATGCGTTGTCGCTTCTCGTGCTGGGCCTGGCCTGGAATCCGATCATGACGTGGTGCCAGGACGCGTTTGCCTGAGGAATCGTTCGGAAATGGGGCGATGTTGCGGAAATCGTCCTGTTCGCTCTTGCAAGTTTCGACGTACATCGTCATAATTCCGCTTCTGCTGCGGGGTGGAGCAGTCTGGCAGCTCGTCGGGCTCATAACCCGAAGGTCGCAGGTTCAAATCCTGCCCCCGCTACCACGTTCATCCTGATCCGCGCACAAGGTTTCCAGAGCCTTGCGGATCAAGGAAACGGGGCTTGTCGAAGCGATTGCTTCCGCTTCGACACCGACATCCAGCGGTATCGGACAAGGGGCCCCTGCGGCCCCTTTTTCGTTTCCGGCTTTCTGCAGTCGTCTTCCCTCATCCGCCGTCCCTGTCGACGTTCACCACAAGAAGATTCATGGCCGACAAAGCCGCCGATATCGCCAATCTGCTGACGCCCACCATCCAGTCGATCGGGTTGGAACTGCTGGGCGTGGAATATCTGCCGTCGCCGGGTGGCGCCGTGTTGCGCCTGTACATCGATGTGCCGGCCGGCGCCCAGGGCGACGATGGCGCGCCGCGCATGGTCGGCATCGAGGATTGCGAAGCGGTGAGTCGGGAAGTGTCCGCGCAGCTCGACGTCGAAGACCCGATCAGCGGCCATTACACGCTTGAAGTCTCCTCGCCGGGCGTCGACCGTCCGCTGTTCACCGCCGCGCAGTTCGCGCGCTTCCTCGGCGAAGAGGCCAAGGTCGTGCTGCAACTGCCGCAGGACGGGCGCCGCCGCTTCCAGGGCCGCATCGCGGCCGTCGAGGGCGATCGCATCGACTTCGATATCGATGCCAAGCCAGAACCGCAGCGTATCTCGGTGGAGATGGGCAACATCGAGAAGGCGCGCCTGGTTCCCGACTGGGTCGCGCTCGGTTACGCACCGGTGAAGCCCGGCAAGAAGCCCGCAGGCGGCGGCAAGGCCAAGGCTCCGGGCAACAAATGACATCGGCCGGCGCCCGCGCCGGTCACACGCACAACACGAACTCAAAAAGTTTCAGAGGCGTAACACCATGAGTAAGGAACTCCTGCTTGTCGTCGACGCGGTCGCCAACGAAAAGGGCGTGCCCGAGTCGGTCATCATCGAGGCGCTCGAAGCCGCGCTGGCGACAGCCGCGAAGAAGCGCTACCTCGACCAGGACGTGCTGACCCGCGTGTCGATCAATCCGAAGGACGGCAGCTACGAGACCTTCCGCCGCTGGGAAGTGGTCGCCGACGACGTGGTGATGGAATCGCCGGACCGCCAGGTCCGCATGATGGACGCCATCGATGAGGTCGAAGGCGTCGAGATCGGCGACTACATCGAAGAGCAGATCGAGAATCCCGAGTTCGGCCGCATCGCCGCGCAGGCCGCCAAGCAGGTGATCGTGCAGCGCGTGCGCGAAGCCGAGCGCAACCAGGTCGTCGATGCGTGGAAGCACCGCGTGGGCGAACTGGTGACCGGCGTGGTCAAGCGCGTGGAGCGCGGCAACGTCTACGTCGACCTCGGCGGCAATGCCGAGGCCTTCATTCCGAAGGACAAGGCCATCCCGCGCGACGTCGTGCGAGCCGGCGACCGGGTCCGCGGCTATCTGTTCGACGTGCGCAGCGAACCGCGCGGCCCGCAGCTGTTCATCAGCCGTGCCGCGCCGGAATTCATGATGGAACTGTTCAAGCTCGAAGTGCCGGAAGTCGGCCAGGGCCTGGTCGAGATCAAGGCCTGCGCCCGCGACCCGGGCGATCGCGCCAAGATCGCGGTCGTCGCCTACGACAACCGCACCGATCCGATCGGCGCCTGCATCGGCATGCGCGGCTCGCGCGTGCAGGCGGTGTCGAACGAACTGAACGGCGAACGCGTCGACATCGTGCTGTGGTCGGACAACCCGGCCCAATTCGTCATCAATGCGATGGCGCCGGCCGAAGTGCAGTCGATCATCGTCGACGAAGACAAGCATTCGATGGATCTCGCCGTCGCCGAAGAGCGCCTGGCGCAGGCGATCGGCAAGGGCGGCCAGAACGTGCGCCTGGCCAGCCGCCTGACCGGTTGGCAGCTGAACGTGATGACCGCCGACCAGGTCCAGGCCAAGAGCGAGGCCGAGCAGACCGCCGCCCGCAGGCTGTTCATGGACAAGCTGGAGGTCGACGAGGAAATCGCCGGCATCCTGGTCACCGAAGGCTTCAGCACGGTCGAGGAAATCGCCTACGTCCCGGTCGGCGAGCTGCTCGCGGTCGAAGGCTTCGACGAGGACATCGTCGAGGAACTGCGCTCCCGCGCCCGCGACGCCCTGCTGAACGAGGCGCTGGCGGTCGAGGAGGAGCTGGAGGAACACCAGCCGTCCGCCGACCTGCTGGACCTGGACGGCATGGACAACGAGACTGCCTACGCGCTGGCCGCCAATGGCGTCCAGACCGTGGAAGCCCTGGGTGAACTGGCCGCCGACGAGGTGGCCGAGTTCGGCATCGAAGGGCTGGACGAGACCCGCGCCGCCGCGCTGATCCTGGCGGCACGCGCCGAGGAAATCGCCCGCCTGGAACGCGAAAGCTGAGCCCTGCGGGGATTAGAATTCCGCCCAGGCACGCACGCCAGACCACGCACTTTTCCCGAGCGGGACCGGCCGAAACTCCGGCCCGCAACTCAGGATACGGATACCGAATGTCGCAGCAAACCACCATCCGCAAGCTGGCCGAACTGGTGAACACGCCGGTCGAGAAACTGCTGGAGCAGCTGGCCGAGGCCGGCATGACCTTCAGCGGCCCCGACCAGACTGTTTCCAGCGCCGAGAAGCTGAAGCTGCTCGGGTTCCTGAAGCGCTCGCACGGCAAGGCCGATGTCGCGACGGAAGAGGCGGTCGCACCGAAGAAGATCACCCTCAACCGCAACCGCAAGCAGGAAATCACTGTCGGCGGCGGCAAGAACAAGACCACGGTCGACGTGGTCGTGCGCAAGAAGGTCACCCTGGTCAAGCCGCAGGACGGCTCGTCCGGCGCGGGCGACGACGACGAGCGCACGGAGATCCTCCGCAAGCTCGAAGAGTCGCGCCAGCGCAACCTGGAAGAGCAGCAGCGCCTGGCCGATGAAGACCGTCGCCGTGCGGACGAAGCCGCCGCGCGCCGCCGCGAGTCCGAGGAAGTGGCCGCCCGCGCCCGCGCCGAAGCCGAGGCCGCAGCAGCGGTGGATGCGCCTGCCGCCCCGGTGACCGAAACGGCCCGCGATCCCGTGGCCGCGCCGCGTCCCAAGCCCCCCGTGCATGGTCACGGCCACGGCCACCCTAAGCCGGCGCGTCCGGAACCGGCCCGTGTCGATGACCGCAATGCCCACAAGGCCAAGCCCAACCGCGGCTCGCACGCGATGGTCTCGGATGTCGAAGACGACGACGCCACCGCGCGTTTCGCCGGCCAGCTGCACCTGTCGGCATCGGAGCGTGAACGTCGTTCGAGCTCGCGCCCGAAGGGCGGTCGCCAGACCCGGCGCCAGCCGGAACAGAGCCGCAGCGGCGGCGGCCAGCATGGATTCATGCGCCCAACGGAGAAAGTCGTGCGAGAAATCGCCATTGGCGATGCCATCACGGTATCCGATCTCGCACAGAAGCTCGCCCTGAAGGGCGGCGACGTGGTGAAGGCCCTGTTCAAGATGGGCGTGATGGCCACCATCACCCAGACCATCGACCACGACACGGCCTCGCTTGTGACCGAGGAACTCGGCCACAAGGCGCTGCGCGCCGAAAGCAACGACGCCGAGAGCGAACTGCTCGCCCACCTGGAAGACCAGCAGCCTGGCGACAAGTCGCAGCGTCCGCCGGTGGTCACCATCATGGGCCATGTCGATCACGGCAAGACCTCGCTGCTCGACTACATCCGCCGCACCAAGGTGGCCTCCGGCGAAGCCGGCGGCATCACCCAGCACATCGGTGCGTACCACGTCGAGACGCCGAAGGGCGTGGTCAGCTTCCTCGACACCCCGGGCCACGCCGCGTTCACCGCGATGCGCGCCCGTGGCGCGAAGCTGACCGACATCGTGATCCTCGTGGTCGCGGCCGACGACGGCGTCATGCCGCAGACGATCGAAGCGATCCAGCACGCGAAGGCGGCCGGCGTGCCGCTGGTCGTGGCGGTGAACAAGATCGACAAGTCGTCCGCCGACCCGCTGCGCGTGAAGAACGAACTGCTCAAGCACGGCGTGGTCGCCGAAGACTTCGGTGGCGATGTCCAGTGCATCCACGTCTCGGCCAAGACCGGCGACGGCATCGATGCGCTGCTCGACGCGGTGCTGCTGCAGTCCGAAGTGCTCGAGCTCAAGGCCGTGGCCATCGGCCGCGCCACCGGCACCGTGATCGAATCCTCGCTCGACAAGGGCCGTGGCCCGGTCGCGACGGTGCTGGTCCAGGAAGGCCTGCTGCAGAAGGGCGACTATCTCGTCTGCGGCGTGCAGTACGGCCGCGTGCGCGCGCTGTTCGACGAAACCGGCAAGCAGGTGCAGAGCGCCGGCCCTTCGATTCCGGTACAGGTGCTCGGCCTGTCCGGCGTGCCGGATGCCGGCGATGACTTCGTCGTGGTCGCGGACGAACGCCTGGCGAAGGACGTGGCCCAGCAGCGCGATACCAAGCGCCGCGAATCGCGCCTGGTCGCGCAGGCCGGCAACCGCATGGAAGACATCATGGCCCAGATGGGGCAGGGTGGAACCCAGCTCAGCCTCAACCTAGTGGTGAAGGCCGACGTGCAGGGCTCGGCGGAAGCGCTGCGCCAGGCGCTGGTCGGGCTGTCCAACGATCAGATCCGCATCAACATGATCGTATCGGGCGTGGGCGGCATCACCGAATCCGACGCCAACTCCGCGCTGGCGGCGAAGGCGACGATCATCGGCTTCAACGTCCGTGCCGATGCCTCGGCGCGCAAGGTGATCGACGCCAACAACCTCGACCTGCGCTACTTCTCGATCATCTACGACGTCATCGACCAGGTGAAGCAGGTCGCGTCGGGTCTGCTCGGCAAGGAAATCCGCGAGGAAATCATCGGCACCGCCGAGGTGCGCGACGTGTTCCGCAGCTCGAAGTTCGGTGCGGTCGCGGGCTGCATGGTCGTGGAGGGCGTGGTCAAGCGCAACAAGCCGATCCGCGTGCTGCGCGACAACACGGTCGTCTTCGAAGGCGAACTGGAATCGCTGCGTCGCTTCAAGGAAAACGTCGACGAAGTGCGCAACGGCACCGAGTGCGGCATCGGCGTGAAGGCCTACAACGACGTCAAGCCCGGTGACCAGATCGAATGCTTCGAGCGCATCGAAGTGCAGCGCACGCTCTGATGCCGAAGAAGTCGTTCCACCGTACCGATCGCGTGTCCGCCCAGCTCCGCAGGGAGCTGGGCACGATCATCCACGCCATCGTCCGCGAGCACGGACTGCCGTCGATCAGTGTGTCCGATGTCGAAGTCACCCGCGACATGGCGCATGCCAAGGTCTTCTTCACTGCCCTGCAGGGTGAGCGCGCGAAGGAAGCGCTGAAGGGACTCAAGGAACTCGCGCCGGAAATTCGCCATGCGCTCTCGCGCGCGGTGAAGCTGCGGCATACGCCCGAACTGCATTTCCAGTACGACGATTCCGTCGATCGCGGCGAGCGCATCGATACGCTGCTGCGCGATCTGGACGCCGGCGACGACTCCGCCGACGCCGATCCGGGCGAAGACGCCTGATTCCGTCACCCCGGCCTCGCTTCCGCGTGGGCCGGCTCGGTGATCTAATCCCCCGATGGCCCAGGCCCCGAAGAAAATCTTCCGCAAGCTCGACGGCATCCTGCTGCTCGACAAGCCGCAGGGCCTGAGCTCCAACCAGGCCCTGCAGCGCGTGCGGCACCTGTTCCGCGCCGAGAAGGCGGGGCATACCGGCAGCCTCGATCCGCTCGCCACCGGCCTGCTGCCGATCTGTTTCGGCGAAGCGACCAAGATCGCCGGCAACCTGCTCGGTTCGCGCAAGGCCTACGACACCGTGGCGCGACTGGGCATCGTCACCGATACCGACGACGCCGAAGGCCAGCCTCTTCGCGAACGCCCGGTCGGTCATTACGACATCGCCACCCTCGACGCCGCCTTGCGCGGCCTGACCGGTCGCATCCAGCAGGTGCCGCCGATCTTCTCGGCGCTCAAGCGCGGCGGCGAGCCGCTCTATGCGAAGGCGCGTCGCGGCGAGGTTATCGAACTCGAATCGCGGCCGGTCGACGTGCATGCGTTCGAGCTGCTGTCCGAACAGGATCTGCTCGACGGCGATGCGCCGCAGTTGCGGCTGCACGTGGAATGCGGTTCGGGCACCTACGTGCGCAGCCTCGTGCGCGACCTCGGCGAGACCCTGGGCTGCGGCGCGCATGTCGCCGAACTGCGCCGGCTGTGGGTCGACCCCTTCCGCGATCCGAAGATGTGGACGCTCGATTCGCTGCAGGCCATGGCCGAGCGCGATCCGCACTGCCTCGATGCCTGCCTGCTCCCGATCGAAGTCGGCCTGGTCGGGCATCGCCACATCGAACTGACCGACGAGGCGGTCCTTCGCTTCCTGCAGGGCCAGCGCATCCGCCTCAGTCCCGATGCGCTGCAGGAGCCGCCGGGACCCTGCGCGGTGTTCGGACCCGATGGCCGTGCCCGCGGGCTGGCCGAGATCGACGACACCGGCTGCCTCCACCCGCAACGGGTCTTCCAGCGCCAACCCTGACGGAGCCGACCATGCCCCGCATCCATGCCCTCGTCCTGTCCCTGGCCGCGCTGATCGCGCCCGGCCTGTCCACTGCCGCTGAGCTGACGCCCGAGTTGCCGCCCGAAGCGGTGCTGCGCGAGGCCTATGCGCGCATGCGCGCCGGTGACTGGGACGCTGCGGCGGAGGCCTTCGACCCGGCGGCGTTGGCGCGTTTCCGCGCCATGCTGGAGCCACTGTTTTCGGCGGCCTCCGCACCAGCCGGGGAAGGGCAGGAGAACCGCGACGCGATGATGTTGATGCTGCTGTTCTCGCCGGCCAAGTCGGTGGAGGAGGTCCGGGCCCTGTCCGATCGCGCGCTGTTTGCCCGGCTGATGCGCGGCACGATGTCGCTGGCCGGCGCAGAGCTGGATGAACAGGCGATCCTCGGCAACGTGGCCGAGGGCAAGGACCTGGTCCATGTGGTGACCCGCAACACCGCACGGATGGACAAGACGACCGTGTCCAAGGTCGAGGCGGTGACCCTGCAGCGCACGCCGCAGGGATGGCGCCTGACGCTGACCGGCGAGATCGAAGGCTTGGCCGAGACCCTGCAGGCGACCGCCGAAGCCGGCCGCCAACCGGCCGGGGACAGCCCGGCGCCTGCCGGCGCGCCCTGACGGATCCGCTGGCCGGTGGCTTCGTCGGGCGGTTCCGGCTTGTCCGGGGCGCCCCCGCCGGCTACAATTCCGCCGCTGTCCGGGTCGGTTTCGCCATGCCCCGGGCGGTTTCCTTTTTCCATTCATCCAGGCGGCTCCGGCGGTGCGTCTTGCCCGGTCCACACCGGCCACGTTCCTGCGGTTCCCGCGTCAGAGGTCAATCATGTCCATCGAATCCAGCCCCATCATCGAAGCGCACAAGCGCAGCGCCAACGACACCGGCTCGCCGGAAGTCCAGGTCGCCCTGCTCACTGCGCGCATCGTGCAGCTCACCGAGCACTTCAAGGCCCACAAGCAGGATCACCACAGCCGTCGCGGCCTGCTGAAGATGGTCAATCGCCGTCGCAGCCTGCTCGACTACCTGCACCGCAAAGATGCGGAGCGTTACAAGGCCCTGATCGAGAAGCTCGGTCTGCGTCGCTAAGCTACAGACCCACCGCGGCGCAGAGATGCGCCGCGGTTTTTTTGGGGGAAAGGCGGCATACCGTGCCGCATCGGGCCTTGGCAGGGTGTTGAACGACCGCCTGCCTGGCCCGGAGAATTCAGGTCGCGACCGCGGCCGCCCGAAAGGGGCAGGGGCCTCTTCCGGTTCATCGTTTCAGATCGAGGAATGACCAACGTGGCAAAAGTGACCAAGCGTTTCCAGTACGGCCGGCATGAAGTGGTGCTCGAAACCGGCGAAATCGCCCGCCAGGCCGGCGGCGCAGTAATGGTGTCGGTGGATGGCACCGTGGTGCTGGTGACTGCGGTCGCCGCCAAGAGCGCCCGTGAAGGACAGGACTTCTTCCCGCTCACCGTCGATTACCAGGAGAAGTTCTACGCCGGCGGCCGCATCCCGGGTGGCTTCTTCAAGCGCGAAGGCCGTGCGACCGAAAAGGAAACGCTCACCTCGCGCCTGATCGACCGTCCGATCCGCCCGCTCTTCCCGGAAGACTTCCGCAATGAAGTCCAGATCATCGCGACGGTCATGTCGCTGAACCCGGAAGTCGACGGCGACATCCCGGCCCTGATCGGCGCGTCCGCCGCGCTCGCCCTGACCGGCGCGCCCTTCGACGGCCCGATCGGCGCTGCGAAGGTCGGCTACAAGAACGGCCAATACATCCTCAACCCCAGCACCACCGAACTGCTCGACAGCGACCTGGAACTGGTCGTCGCCGGCACCAAGCAGGCGGTGCTGATGGTCGAGTCCGAAGCGAAGGAACTGTCGGAAGACGTGATGCTCGGCGCCGTGGTCTTCGGCCACCAGCAGATGCAGATCGCGATCGACACGATCAACGAACTCGTCGCCGAAGCCGGCAAGCCGAAGTGGGACTGGCAGGCGCCTGCCAAGAACACCGCCCTGATCGACGCGCTGAAGGCCGCCCTCGGCGACCGCCTGGGTGCCGCCTTCCAGGTGCGCGACAAGCTCGAGCGCAAGGATGCCATCTCGGCCCTGAAGAAGGACGTCATGGCCAGCCTCGCCGCGCAGATCGAAGCCAACGGCTGGAGCACCGCCGAAGCCTCGAAGGAATTCGGCGAACTCGAATACCAGACCATGCGCAACTCGGTGCTGAGCACCAAGGTCCGCATCGACGGCCGCGCGCTGGACACCGTCCGCCCGATCGCCTCGAAGGTCACGGTGCTGCCGCGCGTCCACGGCTCCTCGCTGTTCACCCGCGGTGAAACCCAGGCGATCGTCGCCGTCACGCTGGGCACCGCCCGCGATGGCCAGGTGATCGACGCCGTCGCCGGCGAGTACAAGGAACACTTCCTGTTCCACTACAACTTCCCGCCCTATTCGGTCGGTGAAGCCGGCCGCATGATGGGCCCGAAGCGCCGCGAAATCGGCCACGGCCGCCTCGCCAAGCGCGGCGTGCTGGCCGTCATGCCGACCATGGAAGCCTTCCCGTACACCATCCGCGTCGTCTCGGAAATCACCGAGTCGAACGGTTCGTCCTCCATGGCTTCGGTCTGCGGCAGCTCGCTGGCGCTGATGGATGCCGGCGTGCCGATCAAGGCGCCGGTCGCGGGCATCGCGATGGGTCTGGTGAAGGAAGGCGACAACTTCGTCGTGCTGTCCGACATCCTCGGTGACGAAGACCACCTCGGCGACATGGACTTCAAGGTCGCCGGCACCGACAAGGGCATTTCCGCCCTGCAGATGGACATCAAGATCCAGGGCATCACCGAAGAGATCATGAAGACCGCGCTGGCCCAGGCCAAGCAGGGTCGTCTGCACATCCTCGGCGAGATGGCCCATGCCCTGACCGCGCCGCGCGCCGAGCTGTCCGAGTTCGCGCCGCGCCTGATCACGATCAAGATCCACCCCGACAAGATCCGCGAAGTGATCGGCAAGGGCGGTTCGGTGATCCAGGCGATCACCAAGGAAACCGGCACCCAGATCGACATCCAGGACGACGGCACGATCACCATCGCGTCGGTCAGCGCCGCCGCCGGCCAGGCCGCCAAGTCGCGCATCGAGCAGATCACCTCCGATGTCGAGCCGGGCCGCATCTATGAAGGCAAGGTCGCCAAGCTGATGGACTTCGGTGCGTTCGTCACCATCTCCCCCGGCAAGGACGGTCTGGTCCACGTGTCGCAGATTTCCAACGATCGCGTCGAGAAGGTCAGCGACGTGCTCAAGGAAGGCGACATCGTCAAGGTCAAGGTGCTGGAAGTCGACAAGCAGGGCCGCATCCGCCTGTCGATGAAGGCGGTCGAGGAAGGCGAAGGCGCGTAAGCGCAGCTGGAACTTTCCATCGAGGCATGAAAAAGCGGGCGAAAGCCCGCTTTTTCTTTGTGCGTCGCGGGCCGAAATCCCGCTTTTTCCTTGCCTGGATGCCGCCGCGTATCCTCCGCCGGCCGTGCGAGAATCTGGGCATGACGCCATTTCGCCCGCTCGCCGTCTTCGTTGCCTGTGCGCTGGGCTTGCCGCTCGCGCACGCGCAGGACACCGACGATGCCGAGGAACTCGATCGCATCGAAGTCACCGGCCATCCGCGTCCGTTGCCGCCGATGCCCGGCGCGATCGCGCGCATCGGCGCCGAGAGCCTGCGCGAGGGCCAGCGCCAGGTGAACCTGTCCGAGGCGCTGCAGCGCGTGCCGGGATTCACTGCCCTGGATCGCAGCAACTACGCGCAGGACCTGCAGATCCAGACGCGCGGATTCGGTGCGCGTTCGACCTTCGGCATCCGTGGCGTGCGCCTGATCGTCGACGGCATTCCGTCCAGCGGTGCGGACGGGCAGGGACAGGCCGCGAGTTTTCCGCTGTCGTCGCTCGACCGCATCGAGGTGCTGCGCGGGCCACTGGCCTTGCGCCACGGCAGCGCGCCGGGTGGCGTCGTCATCGGGTCGAGCGAAGCGCCGCTCGACGACGGTCTCGATGCCGATCTCTGGGCCGGTGACGACGGCGCGCGACGCGCGAACCTGCAGGTCGATGGTCGCAGCCGAGACCTGCGCTTCCGCTGGCGCGCGCAGGCCGGCACGTTCGCGACCGATGGCCTGCGACCGCAGAGCGCGGCGCGCCGGCACCACGCCAATGCGCTGGGCGAATGGCAGCTCGGCGAGCGCGATCGCTTGCGCCTGGTCTTCAACGGCCTGTACCAGCCGCTGTCGGAGGATCCGCTGGGTCTCACGGCGGCTGCGTTCGCGGACGATCCCGACGGCACCGATCCCGCCGCACGCCGTTTCGATACGCGCAAGACCGTCGACGAACGCCAGTTCGGCGCGCGCTGGACGCGCCAGTTGGCATCACGCGGCGAGACGGGTCTGTCGGCGTATCGCAGCGATCGTCGCGTCGAACAGTTCCTCGCGTTGCCGCCTGCCGCGCAGTCCGCGCCGGGCAGCGCCGGTGGCGTGATCGATCTGTCGCGCGTGTCCGATGGCGTCGAATGGCACTACGCCTTGCGTGGCCCGCGAGGACGGCTGGACGTGGCGATCGAAGCCGCGCGCCTGGATGAGGCACGGCGTGGCTACGAGAACTTCGTCGGCACGCAGGTCGGCGTGCGCGGCCGGCTGCGTCGCGACGAGCGCAATCGCGTCGACAGTCTCGATGCGGCGGTGGCCGGATCGCTCGATCTGGGGCATGGCGTCGACCTGCTGGGCGGCGTGCGCGGCGCGCGCCAGCGCATCGACAGCCAGGATCGCTTCCTCGCCAATGGCGACGACAGCGGCGCGCGCCGCGATGGGCGCATGGCCTGGTCGCTGGGCGTGGAATGGGACTATTCGGTGCCCGGCACGCTCCATGTGCATGTCGGCGAACACGCGGAAACGCCGACCCTCAACGAACTGGCGTATCGCGCGGATGGCAGTGCCGGGCTCAACCGCGAGCTCGATGCCTCGCGTGCGCGCAGCGTCGAGGCCGGGTGGCGCTGGCGTCGCGAACGCGGCGAATTCAGCGTCGCGGCCTATCGCATCGACACGCGCGACGAAATCGTGCCGGCGCTCAATCGCGGTGGCCGTGCGAGTTTCGCGAATGCAGGCGCGACGCGACGCGAGGGCGTCGAGGTCGGTGCATGGATGCCGTTCGGCGATCGCTGGGCCGCAACCGTTGCCGCGAGCTGGGTCGATGCGCGCTTCGAGGATGCGTTCTCGTTCGTCGTGCAGAACGAAACGCGCACCGTGCCGGCGGGCAAGCGCATGCCGGGCATTCCGCGCGCCGACCTGTTCGCCGAACTCGCGTGGCGCGCGCCTGGCGGGCGCTGGTCGTCGGCCGTGGAAGCGCGCGCGGTCGGGCGCATCGCGGTGGACGACCGGAACACCGATGATGCCGCGGGTCATGCGCGGTTCGCGTGGCGGATCAACGGAACGTTCGGCGACGGCTGGCACGCGTTCCTGCGCGTCGACAACCTGTTCGATCGTCGTGCCGTCGGCTCGGTGATCGTCAACGAAGCGAACGGGCGCTTCTTCGAACCTGCCGCAGGCAGGGGCGTGACGCTCGGGATCGGCTGGCGGCGCTGAGGCTGCGCATGGCAAGACACCCGGCTTTCGCTGGGTGTCCTGTCGATCGATCAATGCGCTGGATGGCTGGGATCAGGTCAGCCCGAGCGCCGCGAGCAGCTTGCGGAACCAGTGCTCTTCGTCGCGCTGGCGTGCGCGTACCTCGCGCAGCGATTCGCCGTAGGCCGGTTGCGGATTCGCAGGCAGGCGCGCGACGTCGGCGACATCCGCCATCGACGCGTACTGCGGTGCGAGGTCGCTGCCCTGGAAGATGCCGAGCGGCGAGTAGCCTGCATAGCCGGGGAACACGTCGCCGAGGCGGTTGTTGCCCATGCGCCGGATCAGCAGTTCGGAGAACACGCGGCGGTAGTCGGTGGTCACCGGGATGTCGCCGAAATAGGGCGACAGGATCTGCGGATCGAGGCCCAGCCACTGGCCATAGAAGCGACGCCCGTTCACCGCGCCACCCAGCACCAGCAGCGGATTGCCGTAACCGTGGTCGGTGCCGCCGCTGCCGTTCTGGCGCACGCGCCGCCCGAATTCGGACTGCACGATCACGGTCACGCGCGGTGCTTCGCCGCCGGCGTTCATCTCGTTGTAGAACGCGGTCAGCGCCTGCGACAGCTCGGCGATCTTGTTCTGGTAGTAGTGGTAGCCGCTGCCGGCGGTGCCCTGGCCGTCGTGCGTGTCCCAGCCGCCTAGGTCGACCGTGGCGTAACGCAGGCCGAGGTTGAAGCGGATGGACTGCGCGACGGTCCACAGCTGCCGGGCGAAGGTGGTGGTCGGCCAGCTGGCGGGCAGGGTGGAGGTGAAGGCCTGCGAACCGATGACGCGCAGCGCGGCGTCGGCGCGCAGGCCGGCGCGTTCCAGGCCCGTCTGGCCGGCCCACAGGCTGGCCATGGTTTCGTTCACGCCCTTGGTGCCGGCGGGCAGGCCGCTGCGGTACTGCTGCCACTGCCAGGCGCCGGAATTGAGCGCGAAATCGGTGGGGCTGGACATGGCCAGCGACTGCGTCGCGCCGAGCAGGTTCGCCGGCTGGCGGCTGGCGACGGCGAGCTGCGGCATCACCGGCGCCGCACCGATGCCCGGCTGGGTGTTCCAGGCGCGGGTGAGCCAGCCGGTGCCGCTGCCCTGCTGCCCGGGCGTGCCCAGGTCGAGGTAGAGCTGGGCGTCGAAGTGGCTGCGCGTGACCACGGTGGGCATGCCGCAGCTGTGGACGACGGCCAGCTTGCCGGCATCCCACAGTTCCTTGAGGCCGGTGGCCGACGGATGCAGGCCGAAACCCGTGGCGCTGCCGTTGGCGAGCGTGAGTGGCACACCGCCGTAGGCACCGGTGGCGGCGATGTTCAGCGAAGGCCGCGCTTCCTCGTAGAAGCCGCGGTCGTTGCCGTCGATCGGCGGGACGAGGTTGAGGCCGTCCATGCCGCCGCGCAGGAACACGACGACGACGGTGTCGTAGGTGTTCAGCGCGGCCTGCGCCTCGCTGGAGAACAGCATGCCCGGGCCGGCGGCGCCGACGGCGGCCGTGGCGCAGGCGCCCTTGAGGAATTCGCGGCGGTCGATGTGGAGATCGGTCATCTTCGTGGTCTCCTCAGCGGCTCATGAATTCGGGCGACATCAGGATCAGCGACACCAGGCTGCGCAGGCGCTGCTGGTTGTAGTGGCGCTTCGGGTCGCTCGCGGCCCAGGCGTCGGTGTCGGTGATGACGTAGGTCGCTGGGTCGCCGTTCTGCGCCATGAAGCCGACCAGCGTCTGCCTTCGCGCCGCCGTCGGCAGGTGGCCGAGGATGCGCTGGCACCAGAAGTCCACGAGGTTGTTCGCCGTCCAGTTGCTCACGCCGCTGCGCGTGGTGGCGAGGATCGGCGCCATCGGCACCGAGTTCTCGCTGGTTTCTGTGATCCAGTTGAGCAGCTTCCAGGACATGGCATAGCTGTTCGCACCCGACCATGCCAGGCCGACGTCCGGATAGCCATTCGGCGCGGCCCATTCGTAGGGCGCATGGCCGGTCGGTGCGATGCGCCAGAACATCTCGTCGCTCTTGGCGTCGCCGACCCGCGGCGTCCAGTCGGTGCCGGTGGCGCGCAGCGCGGCGGCGACCAGCTCGAACGGCCGACGGTTCTTCATGCCCCAACTGTGGATGAAGGCATCCGACAGCAGGATGTGGCGCAGCGTCCTCGCGATCTGGTCCGGCTGCTGCCAGTTGGCGCGGAACACGACGGCCGCGCTGTCGACGAGGGCCTGGTCCGGGCGGTCGCTGACGAAGCGGCGGATCAGCTTGCGGCAGATGAATTTCGCCACGCGCGGATGCTGCGCGAGGCGATCGAGGATGTCGCGACCGTCCTTCATCGCCGGCTGTTCCGGGTTGAGGAACTTGCCGAGCACGAATTTCGGGCCGGCGTCGTGCCAGGCCTGGCGGTAGACGAAGGTGCCGTCGTTTTCGGTGGGGTATTGCCAGTGGCCGTCCTTCACCGACCAGCCGGTGAACGCCGATGCCGTCTCGTACACGTCGACATCGGTGTAGCCGATCGGGAACGACGGATCCTCGGGGCAGGGAGGGACCTGGAAGGGGTCCATGAAACCGAGGTAGTTCTCGGCGCCGAAGGTATGCAGTTCCAGCAGTTCGCGCGCGAAGTTCTCGTTCGGGCCCGAGCGCGTGTTCGATTCGTTGTCGAGGTAGTACATCATCGCCGTGCTCTGCGCGACCGCTTCGAGCATCGTGCGGAAGTTGCCCAGCGCGTTGGCGCGGATCACGTCGCGGTTGTAGTGGATGTACACCGGCGCGGCCGAGAAATCGGTCAGCGTGACGTTGAAGTGGTTGTGCCAGAACCCGACCATCACTTCCTGCAGCTGGCGCTTCGAGTGCATCGCGCGCGCCAGCGCGGAGCGCTGCACTTCCCAGGCCGGGCGCATGCGCACGTCGTAGACCGGGTCGTTGAGCACGTGCTCGCTCCACAGCTGGGTCAGCGGCTTGGCCAGCGTGGTGTAGCCGGCACTGGTCAGGCGCGCGTCGAAAGCGCTGTCGTCGATCCCGGCCGGATTGAGCTGCTGGTTGAGGAACGCGGTCAGGCGGGCGGTGTCGCTCGCGCCGAGCGCGTTGAACTCCGCGATCGAGGCGGTGGTCGCGCCGAAGGTCAGGTGGTTGAGCACGCGCACCGCGAACGGCGGACGCGGCAGGGTGCTCAGTTCGGCCTGCGAATTGTTCGAAGTCGACGGTGCCGGCTTGCTTCCGGCGCCGGCGGCCACGGGGCGTTCGAGGCGTGGCGGGCGCGCGCTGAAGCGGATCGGACCTTGCAACCCATGTCGGCGTGCGATCACGTCCAGCATCGCCTGGCGATGGGACTGGGACACGGGCCGGATGATGGCGGGGCGGGGGGCGGTGGGGCGGGGCATGCGGACTCCGGCGATGCGCCCGGAATACGGGCGGAACCCGCGCACCATACCCCGGATTCAAGTCGCCGCGCGCCGCGCGCAGGCCCTTAAATCGTGACGAAAAACACGATCCGGAGATGTCCACGCGACAATCGGCGCATTCGGTCTATCGAGCGGCGATTGCGGTCAACAGACTCTGTGAATCCGCGCACACTTCGTGGTGGGCATGGGCCTGCAACGCATCGGGCCGGGTGTAGCCCCAGCCGACGCCGATGAAGTGCAGGCCCAGTGCGGCTGCGGCCTGGGCATCGCGGATTTCATCGCCGACGTAGACTGCATCGCATGGCGCGCACTTGAATCGCTTGAGGGTCTTCCGCAGTCGCGCGGGCTTGCCGAAGATCGAGATGTCGCCTTCCAGTGCGTCGACGTGCGCCATCGTCTCATCGCCGAGCACGGCGCGGACATTGCCGGGGCTGTTCGACGTCACGATCGCGATCGCGACGCCCTGTGCTTTCAGCGACGACAGCAGCGTGTCGACGCCGTCGAACGGCACGATGCCGGCGATGTCCGCGCGCATGCGCCGACGCATCTCGCGCGTGACCAGTGGCAGCTTCCACCAGGGCAGTCCGAGGCGCTGCATGATCGTGCGTGCGTCGAGTCCGCGCAGTGCCTGCAGTTGCGCGTCGCCCATGGGCGTGAGCCGGTAGCGCGGCGTGATCTCGTGCAGGGTCGCGGCGAACCAGCCGAAGGAATCGGCCAGGGTGCCGTCGAAATCGAACATGGCGAGGCGGTAGCGCGCCATCGACGCGATCAAGCGTGGCGCGCTTACTGCGCCGTCCAGCCGCCGTCGATCGGAAACGAGGCGCCGGTGACATTGTGCGCTTCGCGGCGGCACAGCCACAGCGTGAGCGAGGCGATGTCCTCGGGCAGCGACATGCGCTGGCTCGGCTGTTTCTCGGCGACCAGCGCGCGCACGCCGTCGTCGCGACTGCCGCCATTGCGGCGCGCTTCGATCTGCGGCTCGATCAGCGCGGTTTCCACCCAGCCCGGGCAGATGCAGTTGACGGTGATGCCGCCGCTGTCGCGGCTGCCGCTGGCCGCGTATTCGAGCGCGGCGACCTTGCTCAGGCCGACGATGCCGAACTTGCTGGCCACGTAGGGCGCCTTGTTCACCGAGGCGACGAGGCCGTGCACCGAGGCGATGTTGACCACGCGGCCGTAGCCGCGTGCAGCCATGCCGGGCATCGCGGTGCGCATGGTGTGGAAGGCTGCGCTGAGGTTGATGGCGAGGATGTCGTTCCACTTCTGCGTCGGCATCTCGGCCAGCGGCACCGCGTGCTGGATGCCGGCGTTGTTGACGAGGATGTCGAGCGGGGACCAGGCTTCGATGGCCATCATCATGGCTTCGATCTGCTCCGGATCGCGCAGGTCCGCGCCGAAATGGCGGACCTCGGCGGCGCCGGCGTCGCGCACGGCCTGCAATGCGGCCTCGATCTGTTCGGGCGTGCCCAGGCCGTTGATCGCGACCTTCGCCCCGGCGGAAGCCAGCCCGCAGGCGATGGCGAGGCCGATGCCGGAGGTGCTGCCGGTGACGAGGGCGGTGCGCGGGGCGAGGAAGCGGTCGGCCATGGCGTGGGTCCGGGAAGTGGGGGAGGGCGCGGGAAATTATGCGGGATGGCGGTGTCGTTCTCCCTCTCTTTGAAGGGGAGCGCTTCCGTTGTAGAGCGGAGCTTGCTCTGCTCGTCTTTCCCGGAAGGGTCATGAGCGGAGCAAGCTCCGCTCTACGAGAGCGACGGCCTCACACCAGCCCGGTCGCGTAGTACGCGCCGATGATCACGAACACCGCCGCGGTCTTGATCAGCGTGATCGCGAAGATGTCCTTGTAGGCCTGGCGATGCGTCAGGCCGGTCACGGCGAGCAGGGTGATGACTGCGCCGTTGTGGGGCAGGGTGTCCATGCCGCCTGAGGCCATCGAGGCCACGCGGTGCAGCACGTCCATCGGGATGCCGGCGGCGTTCGCGTTGGCGATGAAGGTCTCCGACATCGCCGCGAGCGCGATGCTCATGCCGCCCGAGGCCGAGCCGGTGATGCCGGCCAGCGAGGTCACGGTGATCGCCTCGTTGACCAGCGGATTGGGGATCGAGCCCAGCGCATTGGCGACCACCAGGAAGCCGGGCAGAGCCGCGATGACCGCGCCGAAGCCGTATTCGGAAGCGGTGTTCATCGCGGCGAGCATCGCGCCGCCGACCGCGGTCTTGGCGCCTTCGGAGAAACTCGCGGCGACCGGCTTCCACGCCAGCGCCAGCACGCTGAGGATGCCGATCAGCAGCGCGCCCTGCACGGCCCAGATCGCGGCGACCTTCGACACTTCCTGCACCACCGGCGCGGCCTTGCCGATGACGGCGGGAACGAATTCGTGACTGCTGCCGTAGACCTCGGGAATCCACAGGGTCAGCAGCTTGTTGACGACACCGACCAGGACCAGAGGCAGCAGCGCGACCAGAGGGTGCGCGAGCCGCGATTCGGCGAACGGCGCCGGTTCGTTCAGCAGCGTGGCCGCGTCGCCGTAGCCTTCGCCGTTTCGCTTGGCCACGCGGCGACGCCATTCCAGGTAGCTGAAGCCGACGGCGAGGATGAACACCGCACCGATCGAGCCCAGCCACGGCGCGGCCCAGGTGGTGGTGCCGAAGAACGAGGTCGGGATGATGTTCTGGATCTGCGGCGTGCCCGGCAGCGCATCCATGGTGAAGGTGAAGGCGCCCAGCGCGATGGTGCCGGGGATCAGGCGCTTGGGGATGTCGCTCTGGCGGAAGAGTTCGGCCGCGAAGGGATACACCGCGAACACCACCACGAACAGCGACACGCCGCCGTAGGTCAGCACCGCGCAGACCGCGACGATCGACAGCATCGCGCGATCCGCGCCGAACAGCTTGATGGCGGCGCTCACGATCGATTTGGAGAAGCCCGAGACCTCGATGAGTTTCCCGAAGATCGCGCCGAGCAGGAACACCGGGAAATACAGCTTCAGGAAGCCGACCATCTTGTCCATGAACAGGCCGGTGAACATCGGCGCGACCAGCGATGGATCGGTGGCGAGCACCGCACCGAGGGCAGCGATGGGCGCGAAGAGGATGACGCTGTAGCCGCGATAGGCCACGAACATCAGGAAGCACAGGGCGGCCAGGACGATGAGGAAGGACATGGGGCGGGGCCGCGCGTCGAAGGGGAGGCCGCGCCAGTGTCGGCAGGGCGGGCGGCATGGCCCATTGTCCGAAGGTACAAGTGTCCGCCGAGGTGCCGACGGCCTAGGCTTGCCGCACCCTGGCCGCCAAGCGTCGGCGGCTTTCCGTTGAGGACCGATCCATGCGCCGCACCCGTACCGTCGAAACGCTGTCTCCCGCCGTCCTCCGCCGTGCCGCGATCCGGCACAGCGGCCTGAGCCTGGCCATCGCGCTGGGCCTGTTCGCGCCGCTGGGCCACGCCCAGGACGCCGCCGGCGCCCCGGCCTCCGAGGAAGGCACGCTCGACGCCATCGTGGTCACGGCCCGCAAGCGCGAGGAAACCCTGCAGGACGTGCCGGTAGCGGTCACCGCGTTCACGCCCGACACCCTGGACAGGCTCAATGTCGAGGACCTGAGCGATCTCGATGCGCAGGTGCCGAACCTCACGATCTACGCTGCGCGCGGCTCCAGCAGCACGGTGACCGCCTACATCCGCGGCGTCGGCCAGTCCGACCCGCTGTGGGGCGTGGACCCGGGCGTGGGCATCTACCTGGATGACGTCTACATCGCCCGTCCGCAGGGCGCGCTGCTCGACGTGTTCGACATCGGCCGCATCGAAGTGCTGCGCGGCCCGCAGGGCACGCTCTACGGCAAGAACACGATCGGCGGCGCGATCAAGTACGTGTCCAAGCCGCTGCCGGAGACGCTGGACGGCTTCGCATCGATCACGGTCGGCACCGACAGCCAGTTCGACGTGAAGGGCGCGATCGGTGGCCCGATCTTCGGCGAGAACAGCGGCCTGCGCGCGCGCGTCGCCGTGGCCAGCCTCAATCGCGATGGTTTCGGCGAGAACGTCAACACCGGCCAGCCGGCGAGCGACAAGGAAATCAACGCGGTCCGCTTCAACCTCGGCGCCTATGCCGGCGAAACCTTCGACGCGCAGTTCACGCTCGACTGGATGGACGACCAGTCCGGCGTGCGCGCCGCGCGCATGCTCGCGCCCAACCGCTTCGCACCGACCGCCCAGCCGCTGGACAGCCGTTACGACGTGCGCAACGGCATGCCCAACGTCAACGACACCGAGATGAAGGGCATGTCGGCCGCGTTCAACTGGCGTCCGGCCGACGGCTCCGCGCTGGAAGGCTGGGCCTTCAAGTACGTCGCCGCGCGCCGCGAGTCCGACACCGAGACCAACATCGATTTCGACACCCTGCCGAACAAGATCGCCGACGTGAAGGCGTTCTACAGCGACGAGCAGACCTCGCAGGAATTCCAGGTCAACTACGACCAGGGCGGCCGCGCGCGCGGCGTCATCGGCGTCTACAGCTTCGACGGCACCGCCGGCGGCCGTGTGCTGAACAACTTCTTCAACCTGCTGTTCGGCGACACCCAGGGCAAGGTCGACACCGAGAGCTTCGCGGTCTACGCCGATTGGACCTTCGACCTGACCGATCGCCTGACCCTGGACGTCGGTGCGCGCTACACCGATGAGGACAAGCGCGCCCGCGTGCTCAACCGCGGCTATTCCGATGCCACGTTCACGCGTCCGATCAGCGTGGTCGCGAATTTCGACAAGACCATCAACTTCAAGAACACCTCGCCGAAGATCTCGCTGGATTACCAGGTCACCGACGACATCATGATCTACGGCCTGGCGAGCCGCGGCTTCAAGTCCGGCGGCTACAACATCCGCGCCCAGGCGACGGCAGTGCCGCGTTCGGCCGAACCCTTCGACGACGAGCAGGTCGACAGCCTCGAAGTGGGCACCAAGATGTCGCTGTTCGACCAGCGCCTGTTCCTGAACCTGTCGGCGTTCCACAACAAGTACAAGGACATGCAGCTCTCGGTGTTCACCGCCTACGACAGCAACGGCGACGGCACCGACGACGCGTTCTTCGGCGACTTCACCAACGCCGGCCAGGGCACGGTGAACGGCCTGGAAGTCGAATACCAGTGGCTGCCGACGAAGCACTGGGCGATCACCGGCAACCTGGCCTGGCTGGATGCCGAGTTCGACGAGTACATCTTCAAGAACGTCAACATCGCCGACCAGCAGGAATTCACCAATGCGCCGGAGTTCTCGGGTGCGCTGAACCTCGAGTACCGCACCACGCTCGGCAGCGCCGGCAGCCTGTCGGCGCGCCTGGGTTACAGCTACCAGAGCGACGTCGTCGCGACGACCGAGGTGGTGCGCGATCCGGTGACCGGCGCGACCGCGCAGCCGATCACGCAGGACGGCTACGGCCTGCTCAATGCCGGCGTGATCTGGAAGCCCAATGCCTCGTGGACGCTGTCGCTGCAGGGCAGCAACCTGACCGACAAGGAATACCTGACCACCGGGTACAACCTGGTCTCGTCGCTGGGCGTGCTCACCGGGTTCTACGGCGCGCCGCGCCAGTTCTCGCTGACCGCGCGCTACGACTTCTGATCGCAGGCCCCCGATCGACCGCACCCCTCCGATCGACGTCTCTCTCCGGATCGTCGCTCCCCTGCGTTCCATGCGCGCCGCTCCCGCGAAAGCGGGGGCGGTCTTTTTTCGTGCATGAGATGAGTTCGCGACTTGCGTGGCTCCCACAAGAGCCTGGCTTTCTGTGGGAGCGACGCAAGTCGCGACGAACCGCAGCGATGCGCTGACTGTGCCTCCCTGCGCTATCCTCGCTCCGACCTGTCCACACGAATCCGGGGCAAAGTGAACCATCGGCCGAGGCCATCGCGATGCTGAGCGTGGGCGGCGTCATCTTCGCCGGCCTGGCGTGGCTGGGCCTGATGTTCGCCGTGGCCGTGTTCGGCGAGCGCAGGCCACAGGCGTTCGCGCAGCGCTGGGCCGTGGTCTACGCGCTGTCGCTGGCGGTGTACTGCACGTCGTGGACCTTCTTCGGTACGGTCACCCAGGCCGCGCGCTCCGGCTGGCCGCTGCCGCCGACCTTCATCGGCACGATCCTCCTCTACGCCTTCGGCATCGGCCTGCTGATGCGGCTGGTGCGGCTGGTGCGCGAGAGCAACAGCACCTCGATCGCGGACTTCGTCGCCAGCCGGCTGGGACAGGACGGCTGGCTCGCCGCCGGCGTCACTTTCGTCGCGGTGCTCGGCATCGTCCCGTACATCGCGCTGCAGCTGAAGGCGGTGGCGATGAGCTTCGCGCTGCTGGTGCGCGACGATGCCGCGCAGGTGCCGGCCTGGCAGGACAGCGCGCTGTACGTGGCGCTGGCGATGGCCGCGTTCGCGATGCTGTTCGGCACGCGCAGCGCCAGCGCCGCCGAACACAATCGCGGCCTCATCCTCGCCATGGCCTTCGAGGCCCTGCTCAAGCTCGGCGCGATGCTGGCCATCGGTCTGTTCGCATTCTCGCTGCCGACCGACGTCGCGCGCACGCCGGTGCCGGCCGCTGCGCAGACCGACCTCTCGGGTTTCGGTCCGCTGGTGCTGCTCGGCGTGCTGGCGATGTTCACGCTGCCGCACCAGTTCCACGTCGGTGCCGTGGAATGTCGCGACGAACGCGACGTGCTGCGCGCGCGCTGGCTGTTTCCGCTCTACCTGCTGCTGATCGCGTTGCCGATCCTGCCGCTGGCGCGTGCCGGCGATGCCCTGCTGGGCGGGCAGGGCGTGCCGTCGGACCTGTACGTGCTGGCGTTGCCGCTGTCGCTGGGGCATGAAGGGCTCGCGCTGCTCGGTTTCCTCGGCGGTCTCAGCGCCGGCACCGGCATGGTGATCGTCAGCACGGTCACGCTCAGCCTGATGATCGGCAACCACTGGCTCACGCCGCTGTGGTTGCGCGGTCCGTGGGCGCCGATGCGCGCGCGCGCGGCCACGCCCGCTTCGGCCGACCTGCGCGGTGCGGTGCTGGTGCAGCGACGCATCGGCATCCTCGCCATCGTCCTGCTGGCCTGGGGCTACAGCCGCCTCATCGCCGGCAGCGATGCGCTGGCCGACGTCGGTGCGCTGTCGTTCTCGGCGCTGGCCTCGCTGGCGCCGGCGCTGGGTTTCGCGCTGTGGCGGCCGCAGACGCCGCCGCGCGCGGTGCTGCTGGGCATCGGTGCGGCGGTCGCGCTGTGGATGTGGCTGCTGCTGGTGCCGGTGATGGTCGACGCCCTGGTGCAATCGCGCGGCGTGCGCGCCGACTGGCTGCGCGAAGGCCCCTGGGGTTGGTCGCTGGTCGCGCCGGATGCGTTCTTCGGGCTGACGGGCTGGAGTCGCCTCGGGCGCGCAGTGGTGATGAGCCTGTTCGCGGGCGTGGTCGTGACCTGGATCGCGTCGACGCGCGGCAGCGCGTGGTGGCAGGCCGGGCCGCGCCGCGCGGGCGCGCGCGGGCTGTCGCTCGACCTGCTGCGAGATGTCGGCCGGCGCTTCCTGTCGCGCGACGCGGTCGACGCGGCCTTGTCCGGCGCGCGTGCCGACACCGTGGTGCCAGCGCTGCAGGAGGCGCGGCTCGAACGCGAACTGGCCTCGGTGCTGGGCGCGGCTTCCGCGCGCCTGCTGCTCGATGCCGCGCGACGCGAAGCCGGCCGAGACCTCGACACCGTCGCCGCGATCGTCGGCGAGGCCTCGCAGGACCTGCGCTTCAACCAGCGCCTGCTCGAAGCCGCGCTGGAGAACATGAGCCAGGGCATCAGCGTCGTCGACCGCGAGCTGCGCCTGGTCGCCTGGAACCGGCGCTACGCGGAACTGTTCGGTTATCCCGACACGCTGCTGCGCGTGGGCGTGCCGGTCGCCGACCTCGTGCGCCACAACCTGCGTCACGGCTGGAACGTGGATGCGATCGAAGTGGAAGTCGACAAGCGCCTTCGCCACATGCGCGCCGGCACGCCCTACGTCAGCGAGCGCTCGTTTCCCGATGGCGTGGGCGGCGAAGCCATGGTCATCGAAATCCGCGGCAATCCGATGCCCGGCGGCGGTTTCGTCGCGACCTTCACCGACGTCACCGCGTTCCGCCAGACCGAGGCCGCGTTGATCCGCAGCAATGAGACGCTGGAGCAGCGCGTCGCCGACCGCACCGCGCGGCTCGACCAGGCGCGCGCCGACGCCGAGCGGGCCAACGACGCGAAAAGCCGCTTCCTCGCCGCGATCGGCCATGACCTGCTGCAGCCGCTGCATGCGGCGCAACTGTTCACCGACGCACTGTCCGAACAACTGCCCGACGACGCGCGTCGCGGCACCGCGCGGCAGATCCGCGGCGCGCTCGATTCCACGGGCGATCTGCTCGCCGGGCTGCTCGACATGTCGCGGCTCGAAGCGGGCGGGCTGGTGCCGCAGCCGCGCGCGTTCCCGCTGACGGAAGTGCTCGATCCGCTGACCTCCGAATTCCGTGCGCTCGCCGCCGAGCGAGGGCTGGCATTCCGCGTGCGCGACACGCGTGCCTGGGTGCGCACCGATCCGCAACTGCTGCGGCGCGTGCTGCAGAACTTCCTCGCGAACGCGGTGCGCTACACCGCGCACGGCAGCGTGCTGCTGGGCGTGCGCCGCGATGGCGGACGCGTGCGCATCGAAGTGCACGACACCGGCCCGGGCATTCCCGACGCCGAGCAGCGCGCGATCTTCGAGGAATTCCGGCGCGGCGACGGCGCACCGGGGCAGGGACTGGGGCTGGGCCTGGCGATCGCGGACCGCATCGCGCGCCTGCTCGATGCGCCGCTGGGCCTGCGCAGCCGGCCGGGTCGCGGCACCGTGTTCTCGCTGACGCTGGATGCCGTCGCGTCCGCGCATGCCGACGTCCTGATGCCTGCGCACGACGGCGACACCGGCCTGCGCGTGCTGGTGGTCGACAACGATCCGCAGGCGCTGGCCGCATTGCACGCAGTGCTCGCCGGCTGGCACTACCGCGTGGTCGCGGTCGCCGATGGCGCCGCCGCCGAAGCCGCGCTCGTCGAGGCGCCGGCGGACCTGTGGCTGTTCGATTACCACCTCGACGAGGGCGACACCGGCGTCGCTCTGCATGCGCGCCTGTCCGCCCGCTTCGGCGCGTGTCCGTGCCTGGTCCTCAGCGCCGACGACAGCGGCGAGGTGCGCCGGATCACGCTGGAGCACGGCCTGGGTCTGCTGCCGAAACCGGTGAAGGCGCTGGCGCTGCGTTCGATGCTGCGCCGGCTGCTGGCCGCGCGAACGGTGTAGTGCCGGGCCGCACCGCTACAATGCCGGTCCCGCACCGGATGCCGCCTCATGCCCTACACGCCGATCGTCGCCACCCTGGGTTACGTGCTGTCGCCGGATCGTTCGCAGGCGCTGCTGATCCATCGCAACGCGCGGCCCGGCGACCAGCACCTGGGCAAGTACAACGGCCTGGGCGGCAAGATCGAACCGGACGAGGACGTCGTCGCGGGCATGCGCCGCGAGATCCGCGAGGAAGCCGGCATCGAATGCGACGAACTCGCGTTGCGCGGCACGATCAGCTGGCCGGGGTTCGGCAAGCACGGCGAGGACTGGCTGGGCTTCGTCTTCATCGTCACCCGGTTCAGCGGCGCGCCGTACGACAGCAACCCCGAGGGCACGCTGGAGTGGGTCGCGGTCGACCGCATCCTTGACCTGCCGCTATGGGATGGCGACCGGCATTTCCTGCCGCTGGTGTTCGACGACGACCCGCGCGCGTTCCACGGCGTGATGCCGTATCGCGACGGGCGGATGGTGTCGTGGCGCTACTCGCGGATTTGAGCTGACGCATCTGTCATCCCGAGCCGAAGGCCAGGGGCCTGTTTGCAGCCTCTTCAAAGCATGCGGGAAAGGTATCGCGCCTGCCCTGTATTTCGCTCGCTGTCGCGAGCGAGCCACCTTTCTTTGCTTGTGCAAAGAAAGGTGGCCCAAAGAAAGCACACCCCGTCGGTTGCGCCCGGCGCTGCGCGCCGGGTCCACGGGCTTTGCGGGGTTTTTCGACAAGACATCCATGTCTTGTCGAAAAACGCGCGGCGTCCTGCCGCGCGCCCTGCGGGCCTGATCCGCGAATCCCGTCGCAACCAGGGGCCCCGGTAGGTCAAGGTCAAAACCGGCGCAGGCTGAGGGATCGACTGCTGAGCGCGGATCTTTTCCGAGATATCTTGCGGACAAAGCGGGGATGCATCAGGCCGGGGTGCACCCTATTGCGTTGTCGTCCCGAGTCGCGACATGCCAAGTCATCGTCCACGGCATCAAGGCCGCGATTCGCCCGATTCCTCCAGTACGCGCCAGGTGCCGTCGGTGTCGGGGCCGACCAGCAGGGTGTGCGGCGCCGAGTAATCCTTCATCACCGAATAGCGCGTGGCGGTGATGCGCACATTGGCGTCTTCGACGGTGTAGCGCACCTCGCTGTAGCGGTTCATGTCGTTCTGTTCCTTCGCCACCGGCATGACCCGGCGCAACAGGGTCTTGTAGCTGGGCGCAGGCATGGCCATTTCGCGCGAGGTGCCATCGGGGAAGAGGCGGCGGTTGCTGATCTTCGCGGTGTCGGCGTAGAGATCGGCCAGCGCGGGGTCGAAGGCTTCGCCCAGGCGCACGTATTCGTCGAACACGGCGCGGGCTTTCGTTTCCTGCGGCGATACCTGGGTCTTCGCCGGTTTGCCTGCCTGCGCGGGCAGGGCCGGAATCGTTGCGAAGGTCAGGGCTGCGAAGAGCACTGCGGCCAGGGGGGCATTCAAAAGGGTTCGCATCGGGACGTGTTCCATGGCGTGGACGCCGGATTGTGTCCATGCACCGGCCCGTACGGAAGGGCACGGGCCGGCAGGCGCTTCAATTCCGTGATGCCGATTCCGCGATGCGCGCCTCCAGGTGTCGATACCAGTCGCGTTCGACGCGCTCGACCGGGCCGATCAAGCGCTCGAAGTTCTCCAGCGTGCCGCCTTCTGCGATCAAGCGGCGGTAGGCATCCGCATGGCGGCCGCCGTCGCCATGGAACAGGAAGTGCGTGAGACTCCAGTACTGCACGTAGTAGCGATTGACGTTGCTGTGGATGCTCGGCGCGTCGCGGCCGGTGATCAACGCGCGGATCGGGATCCAGTGGCCGGCGGCGATGTCGGCATCGAGGTCGCCGGTCAGGCCGATGCCGTCCAGCCACCAGATCGGATAGGCGTCGGCATCGATCGCGCCAGGTCGCAATTGCCCATCCACGATCCTGCTCGCGCCGAAATACGTGCCCAGGCCTTCCTCGATCCATTTCGTCTTCGGGAAAGGCGCGACCTCGTTGTTCAGCTGGTGCGTCGCCTCGTGCAGCATCCAGTGGTACGGGTTCGGCCCGTCCTTCGCGTAGTAGGCGTAGGACACCGGCGCGAGGTAGTAGGCCTCGGCCCATGGACTGCTGCGGTTGTTCGCGCGGAACTGGCCCTTGTGCGCGTACAGCGTGAGGCGCAGTTTCGCCGCGTTCGCCGGCTGCTTCGCGACATCCGGGAACCACGTCAGGTAGGCGGCGTGCAGCGCTTCCAACGCGTCGCCGACGCGCCGGGTCTGTTCGTCGTCGGCGGTGCTGGTGATCGCGTAGTGCGCGGTTTCGACCACGCGCGCGCCGGGCAGCGACGCAGGATGCGCGGGTGCCCGCGCGATGCGACGCGCGGCGGGCTTCGCGGCCTGCATGGCCTGTGCCTCGCGATGCGTGCTCGCGCGCCAGACGACGTAGCCGCCGACGCCGAGCAGGAAGAGCGCGGTCAGCAGCCAGGGGAGCAGGCGTTCGAGCGTGTCGCGGTTCATGTCGAGGGCTGCATGTCAGCGCAACTCGAAAACCACCGTCGCCGATGCCTCGACGCCGATTTGTCCCGCTGAAGACAGACTTGAGACCGATACGGTGCTGTTGGCGCGTGTGCTGCTGTTGAATGCGCTGAGAACCCCTGCTTCACTTTCCTCCCGAATCTCCACGGCGCGGCCGATCTGCTGCCCGAGCGCAGCGGCCATGGCCTCGGCCTTTTCGCGCGCGGCCTTCATGGCCAGGGTTCTGGCCGCATCACGATGTTCGCGATGCCTCGACGTTTCAAACTCGACGTAGGCGATCTCGCTGACGCCTGTTCTGAGCAACTGCAGGTAGAAGGCGTCGAACTGGCCGAGATCGGTGAGTCGCAGCGTCAAGCGCTTCGAGACCAGGTAGCCACGTACGGGGTTGGCGTGGCGCAGATCGTCGTACTGCTCATCGCGCTTGCTCGTCTCTCGCAGGGTTTCCATGGTCATCCTGGCGGTCCGCACATCGCGCGCAGGAATCGAGAAATCCCGCGAGAGTGCGAGGATCTTCTCGACGCGTTCGTCGTTCTGGCGCCGGGCAGCGTCGAGATCGCGGTCGAAGGTGTCCACGGCCACGGTCATCGCCACCTGGTCGGGTTCGACCTGGACTTCGCCCTTGCCGGTCACGGTGATCGTGTTCGGCCGATGGGCAGGTTCGACTGCCATCGTCGCGTTGCAGGTCAGGAGCAAGGTCAGCAGCAGGGCGGTCGATCGCATGGCACCTCCTGGGCGATGGGGTTTCGTTCAATCGCAGCGCGACGGCTGGTCTGCAACCACCTGCCGCGCCGGGTCGCTGATCTCCAGCCCGCGCAGGATCACGCTGGCCTGGGTGCGGTTGCGTGCGCCGAGTTTTTCGAAGATCGCGCTCAGGTGGGCCTTGATCGTGCGCTCCTGCACGTCGAGGCGGTCGGCGATCTGCTTGTTGAGCAGGCCCTCGGCGACCAGGGCCAGCACGCGGAACTGCTGCGGCGTGAGGCTGGCGAGGCGCGCGGCGAGTTCGGCATCGTCCGGCGCCGAGCGCGCGCGGGCAACGGCGGGGCGCAGCGACGGCGGCAGCCATTCCTCGCAGGCCAGCACGCTGCGGATGGCGTCGCGCAGTTCGTCCAGCCCGGCGCTCTTGGGGATGTAGCCGGCGGCGCCATGGTCCAGCGCGCGGCGGATGATCTGCGGGTCTTCGTTCGCCGACACCAGGGCCACCGCCACCGCCGGATACTGCGCGCGGATCGCGGCCAGGCCGGCCAGCCCATGGTTGCCGGGCATGTGAAGGTCGAGCAGCACCAGGTCCACGTCCGGTCGCGCGTCCAGGGTCGCCAGTACTTCGTCCAGCGAGGCCGCCTCGCAGGTCTGCACGTCGTCCGCCGCCTCGACCGCCGCGCCGCGCAGGGCGGCCCGGAACAGCGGATGGTCGTCGGCGATCAGCAGCAGGGGCATCGGCATGCGCAGGCGGGCAGGGTGCCCGCAAGCCTATCAGGGCCGGGCCGGGCGATGACGGCCGCAGTCTGGTACCAAAGTACGATGTCGTCGGCGCGCAGCGCTGGTAGGTTGACCGGTCATGATGCCCATCACCCGCTCCGCAGTTCCTCCGGTCGTCGCCCTCGCACTCGCGCTGGGTCTTGCCGCCTGCGCTTCCGCGCCCGCCACGCCCTCGATGTCCGCGATGCCTTCGATGACCGAACGCGATGCCTCCGCCTTCCGCGCCCAGCGCACCACCTCGCATCGCGACGGCGACGACCTCCTGAGCGCCGGCCTGGGCCTGTCCGGCCTGCGCATGCTCGCACCGCCGGCCTTCGCCGATGCTGCCGCGCCGACACCGGCCGAACTGCGCCGTCGCGCGATCTGGAGCAACTGGCGCGGCATCGCCGATCTCGCCCCCGGCGGCGGTTACGGCGAGGTCTACGGCAGCGTCGCGACGGTGCCCGGCCGCGAGTTCTCCGCGCTGGCCACCGTGCCCGGCGCGCGCCAGCCGCATCGCGTGCTGGTGCAGGTGCCGGATGCCTTCGATCGCGCGCGCCGCTGCGTGCTGGTGGCGCCCTCGTCGGGATCGCGCGGTGTCTATGGCGCGATCGCGGTTGCCGGGGCCTGGGGCCTGCCGAAAGGCTGCGCCGTGGCCTACACCGACAAGGGCACCGGCAGCGATTACGTCGATCTCGACGCGCGCACGGGCATGCGCGCAGACGGCAGCGTCGCGCCGCTGGGCCAGGATGCGCTGGCGTTCGCGCCGGATGTGCCGGATGGCGCGACTGGCGTTGCGTTCAAGCACGCGCACTCGCAGGACAACCCCGAGGCCGACTGGGGCCGTCACGTGCGCCAGGCCGCCGAGTTCGCGCTCGTCGCACTCGATGAAGCCTTCCCGGCCGACGCGCCGTTCACCTTCGCCAACACCCGGGTGATCGGGGTCGGCATCTCCAACGGCGGTGGCGCGGTGCTGCGCGCGGCCGAGCAGGACGGCGACTGGCTCGACGCGGTGGTCGCCGGCGAGCCCAGCGTGCTCGTCGATGGCGATGGAGAAGGCAGGGGCAGCCGCGCGCTGTACGACTACACGACCGAGGCCATGCTGCTGATGCCCTGCGCGTTGCTCGCGATGGACGACCTGCCGCAGCCTCCGCTGCAGGCGCAGGCGCGCGGGCAGTGGACCGAACGCTGCCGCGCCTTGCGCGAAGCCGGACTGGTCGATGGCAACGATGCCGATGTGCAGGCCCGCGACGCGCTCGCGCGGATGCGCGCGTCCGGCTGGACGGAAGAGGCGCTGCGTGCCGGTGCGCTCAGCGTGGGCTTCGACCTCTGGCGCGCGGTTGCGGTGACCTATGCCTCGGCCTACGGCCGCTTCGGCATCGGCGAGCATCCCTGCGGCTACGCCTGGTCGGCGCAGAACGCCGACGGCACGCGCCGGCCTGCGACGGCGCAGGAACGCGCCGCCTGGTGGAGCGACGCCAGCGGCATCCCGCCGGGTGCGGGTGTGGGCATCGTCGACGACAGCGTGCGCATCGACCCCTCGCTGTCGCGCCTGCAGTGCCTGCGCGGGCTCTGGGGCGGCAGCTCGACGGACGCCGAGCGCGTGCGCCGCGGCGTTGCCGGGACCCGCGCCGGCCTGCCGCGCAAGGGCCTGCCGGTGACGGTGATCCACGGCGCCGACGACGGCCTGATCCCGATGGCCTTCACCAGCGCGCCGTACGTGGCGAAGGCGCGTGCCGCCGGTCGCGACGTGCGCTTCTGGCAGGTGCGCCATGCGCAGCATTTCGATGCCTTCCTCGGCCTGCCCGACTACGGCGCGCGCTACCTGCCGATGCTGCCCTACGTCTACCGGGCACTGGACCGCACGCTCGCCGCGCTGGAGCAGGGCGAACCGATGCCCGGCGACGCGGTGATCCAGACCGTGCCGCGCGCCGGCAAGCCGCTGACGTCGGAACATCTGGCGCTGCCCTGAGCGGCGGGGCACCATCGCCGTGCCGGCATTGCGGCCGACGCAGGTGAGGCTCCCGGATGAGGCAAGGCGGCATCGCTCATGGCATCGCGCTATCCGCACTGGTCGCGCTCGTCGCCAGCTGCGCGCGCGGTGACGATGCCGGCACCGTCCCGCCCGTGGCGAAGGCCCCGGCACAAGCGGCCTTGCCCGATGCCTTCGATCCCTTTCCCGACCGCGACCGCGTGCCGGTGCGCGACCTGTTCGCGGCGCTGACGCAGGAAGCAGACCGGCTGGCGATGTCGCGGCCGGTCCGTGAGGACTACCGGCGCCTGATGCAGGCGCAGGGGCTGCCCGACGACGACGCATGGCTGGCCGACTACCTGCGCATACGCATCGCCTTCGAAGCCACGCGCGCCGGTGGCCTGTGGGGGCTGGAATGGCGCGTGACCGACCAGTTGCCGCAGTCGGACCGCATCTGGGCGCAATGGGATGGGCTGGCACTGCCCGCCGATGGCGCGTTGCCGTTTTCGACCGCCATCGCCGAGTGCGACGAGTTGTCGGCCCTGTTCGCGGTGGTTGTACGCGGCATGGGCCTGTCGGCGCGTTCGCGCGTCGGCCTGTTCTGGCCGACGCACAACCATACCGTCGCGGTCTGGACGATCTTGCCTCCAGCGGATGTCGCCACGAATCTTCCGGCCGAAGTCCGCATCGTGGTGCCGACCTCGCAGGTGTTCCTCGATGGCGCACAGAGCCTGGGCACGCACGGTTTCGATCCGTGGTCGCAGCCGAAGATCTTCCCGTACGCGCGCCGCGACATCGGCGGCGAGCGCACGCTGCCCGCCGCGCTGGCGCGGCATTTCGTGCGCCAGGTGCGTCGCCACGCCGCCGATCCGCAAGGCCTGCTGCAGACGGCGCGCAACCGTCGCGAGTACGATCAGCGCACGAGGGCCCGGGATGCGGGCGAGGAACGCCGATGAAACAACGCCACTTCTCCATGCTGCGCGACTTCCACCTGGCCGACTGGCTGACCCTGGCCAATGCCTTCTGCGGCGTGAGCGCGGTCTTCCTGTCGATGCTCTACGCCACCTCGCAGGACATCCGCCTGCTGCTGCTGGGCTGCGCGCTGGTGCCGCTCGCCTTCGTCTTCGATGCGCTGGACGGACGCGTCGCGCGCTGGCGGCAATCGTCGTCCACGCTGGGTCGCGAACTGGACTCGCTGGCCGACGTGATCTCCTTCGGCGTGGCGCCGGCCACGCTGGGCTTCGCCGCCGGCCTGCAGGGCGGCTGGGACTGGCTGGTGCTGGGTTACTTCGTCTGCTGCGGCGTCAGTCGCCTGGCGCGCTTCAACGTCACCGCCGAGCAGCTGTCCGGCGGCGACGACAAGGTCAAGCACTTCGAGGGCACGCCGATCCCCACCAGCCTGGCGCTGGTGGTGGTGCTGGTGATCGCCGCCGACGCCGGGCGCATCGGCGGCAACTTCTGGTTCGGTGCCTACCAGCTCGGGCCCTGGGCGGTGCATCCGCTGGTGCTGATGTACGCCGTGTCCGGTTCGCTGATGATCAGCAAGACCCTGCGCATCCCGAAGTGGTGAGTCCGCAGGCGGCACCCCCGTGCCGGTGACGGAGTCCGTCATCCCCCGTTGCTATCATGGCCGCTCCTGATCTGGAGCGATGCGATGCGGACTGCAGGTGGTGCGGGTTTCGGGATGCCGGGCGACGCGGAAGCGATGGCCAGGCAATGGATGAACGCCTTCGGCGATGCCATGCGTGCGTTCGGTGGCCAGCCGCAGGCGCCGCAGGACCCCTGGCAGGCGGCGTTCGATACCTGGAGCCGGATGGCGGGTGTCGGCCGTCGCGATGACGCCGCCGACATGGTCGAACGGTTTTCCATGCAGGCCCGCCAGTGGCTGGGCATGATGCAGCAGGTCGCCGGCCAGTTCGCCGGCAGGGACGCAGCGCCGGCCGACATCGTCGGCGCCTGGAAGCAGGCCATGGGCGGGCAGGGCGGCAATCCGTTCGCCGCGCTGTTCGACGGGATGGCCGGTCGTGGCCAGGCCGGCTTCGAGCAGTGGTACGCGCAGGCGGCGCCGATGTTCAACACCATGCTCGGCGGCCTGCTGATGGGCGGGCTGCGCCAGGAAGGCCTGGGCCTGCTGCGGATGCCGGCGTTCGGCATGAACCGCGAACACCAGGAGCGCCTGCAGGCGCTGGCCGCGGCGCAGATCGAGCTGCAGGAAAAGAACGACGCCTACAACCAGCTGATGCTCGGCATCGGCCAGGACGCGTTCGTGCGCTTCGAGCGCAAGCTCGCCGAGCGCAGCGAACCCGGCCGCCAGCTGAAGTCGGCCCGCGCGCTATTCGACCTGTGGATCGACGCGGCCGAAGAGGCCTATGCCGAAGTCGCGCTGTCGCAGGAGTTCCGCAAGCGCTACGGCGAGCTGGTGAACGCGCAGATGAAGGTGCGTGCGGGTATCCAGCACGAAGTGGAGCGATTCTGCGACATGTTCGGCATGCCCGGCCGCACCGAGGTGGACGCCGCGCATCGCCGCATCGCCGAACTCGAGCGCCAGGTACGCCGCCTGCGCACTGCCGCGCCGCAGGCACAGGGGAAGCCGGCACCCTCGAAGGCTGCAGTGCAGAAGCCAGCGCACGACAAGCCCGTCGCGGTGCCGGCGATCCAGCAGGCCGCTGCGGCGGCCAAACCGGCCGCGACGCCGAAGGCAAGCCCTGCGCCTGCGCCCAAACCTGCGACGAAGGCCAAGGCCGCGAAAGCCGCTGCCGGCAAGCGTGCACCGGCCCGCGCCGCCGCCAAGCGCGCGCCAAAGCCGGCGATCGCCTCCATTCCGCTTCCGGAACCGCTGAAGCCGATCGCGACCGCGAAGACCCCGGCCAAGACCGCGAAGAGGGCCCGCTGACATGTACAACACGCCATTCGACATGACTCCCGACAAGCTGGCCGAGGAAGCCGCGAGCCTGCATCAGAAACTCGGCGCGGGCCTCGCCACGCTGCGCGAGCTGGACGACGTGCACTACGGCGTCACCGCCAAGGAAGAAGTCTGGCGCGACGGCAAGGTCGTGCTCTATCGCTTCCGCGGCGAAAAGGCACCGACCGCGAAGGTGCCGCTGCTGATCTGCTACGCCCTGGTCAACCGTCCGTACATGGTGGACCTGCAGGACGACCGCTCGCTGGTGAAGAACCTGCTCGCGCTCGGGCAGGACGTGTACCTCATCGACTGGGGCTACACCGACCGGTCCGATCGTTTCCTCACGCTGGAGGACTACATCGAGCGCTTCATCGACGGCGCGGTCGATCATCTCCGCGCCGCATCGGAGCAGGATCGCATCAACCTGCTCGGCATCTGCCAGGGCGGCGCGTTCTCGCTGACCTACAGTTCGCTGCATCCGGACAAGGTGCGCAACCTGATCACCATGGTCACGCCGGTGGACTTCCACACCGACGACAACATGCTGTCGAACTGGATCCAGGACCTCGACATCGACCAGTTCGTCGACACGCTCGGCAACGTGCCGGCCGACCTGATGAACCTGTGTTACCTCACGCTCAAGCCGTACCGGCTGTTCGTGCAGAAGTACGTGGGCATGGTCGACATCCTCGACGACAGGAAGGCGATGGAGGATTTCCTGCGCATGGAGAAGTGGATCTTCGATTCGCCCGACCAGGCCGGCGAAGCCTTCCGCCAGTTCATCAAGCAGTACTACCAGGGCAACGGCTTCGTGAACGGCGGCATCGTCATCGGCGAGCGCGACGTGGACCTGGGCTTCGTCGACATGCCGGTGTTGAACATCTATGCCGAGCAGGACCATCTGGTGCCGCCGTCGGCATCGAAGCCGATGAAGGGACTGGTCGGCAGCCAGGACTACTCGGAGATCTCCTTCCGCGGCGGTCATATCGGCATCTATGTCTCCGGCCGCGCGCAGAAGGAAGTGCCGGCGGCGATCCACGACTGGCTGACGAAGCGCTCGGCATGATGCATCGCCTCCTTGCTTGCTTGTTCGCCTGCGCCGTCGCACTGTCGGCGCAGGCCGCCGCGCCTCCCGCCAAGCCTGCGCCTGCCGAAGCCGCCACGGCGCAGCGCGAAATCGAGAGCCTGATCGCCGCGCTCGGCGGCTCCGGATGCTCGTTCGAACGCAACGGCGAGTGGTATGACGGCGCCCGTGCACGCACCCATCTCGGACGGAAATACGACTACCTGCGCCGCCGCGACCCGGCGGGCAGCGCCGAGTCGTTCATCGAACGCGCCGCCAGCCGCAGCAGCACCAGCGGACGTGCCTACCACGTGCGTTGTCCGGGCAAACCGGTGGAATCCGCTTCGGCGTGGTTCCATCGCCAGTTGCGTGACTTGCGCACGCGCAGGAACTGAGCGGGGCCGAGCCGTCCCGGGGGCATCGTCCGCGATGCCTTTCAGGCGACATAAGCCTGTCCTGAACACTGCGGACAGGCCGATGATGGATCACGATTCCATAACATCTTCGGGCGTATGTTCGTGGATCTGCGATGCAATGTCGCACGCGTCTCTCGATCGCGCGTACTTCGGCCCACTCTCCGCGGCGAGTTTCTCGCTTCCGTTCCGCACGGAAGTTCTGGCCCTGAGCCTTCACCGGACGTCGCGCCCTCCGGCGGGGTCCTCCCACGAGAACACGACCATGGATATCCAAACCAACAGCCAGAGCAAGAACCTGCTGGATATCGCGGCAGAGAAGGGATCGTTCGTTTCCTTCGGAAAAGCCGTCGAACAAGCGGGCCTGGGCGACGTCCTGCGCGGCGACGGGCCGTTCACCGTCTTCGCGCCGACCGACGCCGCGTTCGCCAAATTGCCCGAAGGCAAGCTGGCATCCCTGATGCAGCCGGAAAGCCGGCATGAGCTCGCTACGATCCTGCAATACCATGTGATCAGCGGCCGTAAGAGCACCTTCGACATGGCGAAATGGGATTCCGCGCGGACCTATCTGGGCCAGAACGCGAAGATCAAGGTGAACGACGGCGATTTCCGCATCGATGGCGCACTGGTGACCGACGCGGATATCGGTTCGCGCAACGGCGTGATACACGGGATCGACAGGGTCATCATTCCGTACGCATCGACGATGATGTAAGCGCTCGGCGTTTTCGTTGCCAGGCGGCAGGGGAAATCCTGCCGCTCGTCGTTCCGGGAAGGTGCATGCCGGGTGCTAGACTCGACGGGTCCGCACAGCACGCAGGTGTCCCATGGCCGCAACGCCCACGCTCGCCCGCAGCCGCAACGACCGCGTCCTCGTTGGCGTGGTCGGCGGCATCGCCGCCCGCTTCGGCTGGAACTCGACGCTGCTGCGCGTCGTCTACGTGGTGGGTTCCGCGCTCTCCGCGGCCTTCCCCGGCATCCTGGTCTATCTCGTGCTCTGGCTGCTGATGCCCGAAGAGCCGTGAACCGCGCAGGCTTGCTCTCGCTGTATGCGCTGGGGGCGCTCTGGACGCTGCCGAACACGGCGATCGGTCTGGCCGCAGGGCTGGCCGCGATGTGCCTCGGCGCGAAACCACGCTTCGACTCGCGCGACTGCGCCCTCATCTTCAACCGTCTGCCCTGGGGCCCGGGCGGCGCGATCACCTTCGGCAATGTGATCCTCAACACCCACGCCGACCTCGACGGCCGCTGCCGCACCTACGCCACGCGCGCCGGCCTGTGCGAAGACCCGATGACGCGCATCGGCGACCACGAGCGCGCGCACGTCTTCCAATACATGGCCCTGGGGCCGTTCTTCCTGCCGCTGTACCTCGCTTTCGGCGGGGTGAGCGTGCGCAATCCATTCGAACGCGCCGCCGACCGCTACGCGATGACGGGGCGCGACTGGTGGCCGTGGCTCAAGGTCAACTCGATGAAGGCGCTGCACGCGCAGCGCACGCAGGGACAGGCGTCGACCTGACCCCGCAGCGATGCGCGGCCTGGCTCAACGCCAGATCGACACCCGCTCGCCGTCCGCCACGAACAGTGCATTGCCGGCCTTGCAGCTGAACGCCTTGGTGAAGGCGGGCAACTGCATCGCCGGCGCGTTCGCGCGCCACGGGCCCGGGGCGTAGGGCGAGGACTGGGCGTGGGTAGCCGTGGCGTCGGCCGACAGCTGCTGCGCCCACAGGCGCGCCCAGCCGCGGAAGAACTGCTGTTGCGCGCTGTCGTTGGCCTGCGGCTCCTGGCGCGCGTAGGCGCTCCATGCCAGTTCGAGGCCGGCCAGGTCGGTCGCGTTCTCGCCGAGGGTGCGCGCACCGTCGACCTTCGGTTCGGGCTTGCCCGGATAGGAGAAGCGTGCGTACACGCCCTGCAGCGGCGCGATGCGGCCCTGCCATGCGCTCGCGGTCGCCGGCGACCACCAGTCGCGCAGGTTGCCGCTCGCGTCGACGTAACGACCCTTTGCATCGACGACACGCGCCAATTCGTGGCCGACCAGGGCGCCGAAGCTGCCGTACTGCGCCGCCAGCGGCTGCTTGAGGTCCAGCACCGGCGCCTGCAGTACGGCGGCGGTGACGAACAGGCGGTTGTGCGCCAGGTCGTAGCTCAGCGCAGGGTGCTGCGGCAGCACGTCCCAGCGCCGGTCCGCGTTCGGGCGACCGATGCGCTTCATTTCCTCGCGGTGGTGCCAGGTCGATGCGATCAGGATATTGCTGCCGAAGCTGCCGCGGCCCATCGGCTGGGTCGAGAAATCCAGTTCGGCGCGCGGCTTGCCGATCTCGATCTTCAGCTTCTGCAGCTTGGCCACGGCTTCCGCGCGCGTGGCGTCGTCCATCCAGGTATTCGATGCGATTGCTGCTTCCAGCGCTTCGCGCACGTGGCGGCTGATCGTCGCCGCGCGGTCGGCGGCATCCTGCGGCAGGTAACGCTCGGTGTAGGCCTGCGCCATCATCCCGCCGGCGGACGCGTTGATCGCATCCAGCACCTGGTCCGCGCGCGGCGCCGGGTCCATCTCGCCGCGCAGCAGCTGGCCGCGGAACGCATGGTCGGCATCGCGCCAGTTCTTGCCGAGGTAGGGCGCCATCGCATTGCCGACCTGGAAGCGCAGGTAGGCCTTCCATTGCGCCGGCTTGAGGCTGGTCGTCAGTTTGTCGAGCTGGGCGAAGAGGGCCGGATCGGCCATCGACACTTGTTCTGCGGTCACGCCCTGCGCCTGCAGGAAGGCCGCGAGTTGCAGGTTGCGGTACTTCTTCGCGAAATCCTTGGTCGGCACCGGGTTGTAATTGCTCCGCAGGCGGACCAGGTCGGCGCGCGCCTTGGATACGCGCGCGATGCGGGTTTCCAGGTCGATCACCAGCGTGGCATCGGCGACGGCATTGGCCGGCGAGGTGCCGGTGAGCACCATGATCTTCTGCACGTAGCCGTTGTAGCGGCCCAGCAGGTTGCGCGCATCCGCATCGGTGCGCGTGTAGAAGCTCGCATCGGGCAGGCCCAGGCCGCCCTGGGCGAAATAGCCCATGTAGGTGTCGAGATTCTTCAGGTCGATGTCGGCGGTGAAATTGAAGGCCACCGGAATGCCCACCTGATGCAGCGCGGCGATCGCGGGGGCGACTTCCTGCGGCTTCTTGATGGCATCGATGCGCGCGAGCAGCGGCGCGATCGGCGCAGCGCCGTCGCGTTCGACGGAGGCTTCGTCCATGCCGCTGGCCCAGAAATCGCCGAGCAGCTTCTGCACCTGGCCCTGCGGCGACTTCGCGGCGGCTTCCAGCAGCGCGCGCTGCTGCTCGCGGGCCTGCGTCGCCAGTTGGCCCAGCATGCTCGCGCTGCCGCTGGCCGGGACCGGATTGGCCTTCAGCCAGTCCGCGTTCACGGCGCCGTACAGATCTGCGCAGGCGCTGAGCGTGGCGACCGGCTTGGGCGCGGGCTTGGCGGGCTTGCGCTTCTTCGCGGCATCCGCATGCGGAGCAGCGATGGCGGCAACCAGACAGAGGGCGAGGGCGGCGGGGCGCAGGGCGTGCGGTTTCGACATCGCGGCGTCGGATCCATGAAAGAAGGCCGGGGCAGTGTAACAACTCGACCTCCCAGTCCACGACGCGCAGCGTGATGCCGGTCACGTCTGCGCGCGACGCGCGCAACGCTTCGCCGGTTCAGCCCAGGTTGGCGGCGCGTTGCGGCAAGCGGAACAGTCGCTCCGCATTGACGGTGGTCGCATGCGCGAGCGCTTCGGGCGCGATCCCGCGCAGCGCGGCGATGCAGTCGCGCACCACCGGCAGCCGCGCCGGTTCATTGCGCTGGCCGCGGATGCCCGCATCGGGCTGGTCCGGTGCGTCGGTTTCCAGCAGCAGCGATTCCAGCGGCAGTTCGCGTGCGAGCGTGCGCAGCCGGTTCGCGCGTTCGTAGGTGACCGGACCGCCGAGTCCGATCAGGAAGCCGTGGTCGAACAGGCGTTTTGCCTGGTCCGCACTACCGGAAAAACTGTGGACCACGCCGCGCAGCGGGCCGAAGCGACGGATCGCGGCGAGGACGGCATCGACCGCGCGGCGCGCATGCACGATCACCGGCAGCTCGAAGTCGCGCGCCAGTCGCAGTTGCCCATCGAAGAACAGCGACTGCCGCTGCGGATCCAGCCCGTCGATGAAGAAATCCAGGCCGCATTCGCCCACCGCCACCGGCCGCTCGCGCTCGATCCAGTCGCGCAGCAGCGGCAGGTGTTCGTCGCGGTGTTCGTCCAGGTACATCGGGTGCAGGCCATAGGCCGGATGCAGGCCTGAACCGGGCGCGCAGATCGCGCGCAGCTTGTCCCAGCCTGCCGCGCTGACGGCCGGCACGATCTGCTCCGTCACGCCGGCGGCGCGGGCACGAACAAGCGCTTCACTGCGATCGGCGTCGAATTCCGGCGCGTCGAAATGCGAGTGGCTGTCGATCAGCATGCGTGGAGCACGTTCAGCCGACGCGGCTCATCCGATCCTGGGCACGTCGTTGCGTGCTGCCTGCGCCGGTTTGGCGTCCTGCACTTCCGGCGTCTTGCGCTTGCGGAAGCTGGCCAGCAGCAGCGTGCCGATGCCCAGCAGCAGTTCATCGATGAACGGGATGAAGTCCGGCACCACCATGTCCACCGCCCACAGCGAGGCGGCTAGCAGGAACAGGCGCGGGAAGCTGAGGCGGCTGAGGAAGCCGAGGATCGGGGCGACGAGCGGGCTGGCCATGGCGGCGATTCCGGAACGCGGGACTGTGCGCACGCTATCACGCGGAAGGCGGCACAGGTGTCGAATGCGCGTCGCGAACGCGCCTGAACGGCAACGGCGCGTTCAGGTCGCGGCGCGGGTGCGTTCAGTCGCGTGATGCTGGAATCCACGGCGTCCGGCGGGGCAGCACGCCTTCGCCGCAACATGAGGAAAGATCGGATGAACACGACCGAGTCCAACAAGTCCGTCCTGAACAAGCAGGTCCTTGCCGTGGCCCTCGGCTCCCTGCTGGTCGGCGGCATCGCCGTCGCCGCCTACATGGACAATCGCGATACCGATGCATCGAAGTCGGGCCTGGCCGGCGCGGACGTCTCCACGCAGGACGTCGCCCTGGCCGCCGGCCCGGATGGCCGGGATGGCAACGTCATTCCCGAGCCGCGCCTGGATTACGCCGAAGTGACGTCGGTGATGCCGGTGACGCGCAGCGAGCAACGCTATGCCACCGTGATCGGCACGGCGCCGATCACCGAGACCACCTCGTCCACCGCACGCCGTGAAGTCTGCGAAGACGTGGTCGTGCAGGATCGTATGCCCGAACGCGATGGCAACGTCGGCGGCACCGTGGCCGGTGCGCTGATCGGTGGCTTGGTCGGCAATCAGGTCGGCGACGGCAACGGCCGCAAGGCTGCGACCGCAGCCGGCGCTGCGGCCGGCGGCTACATCGGCAACCGCATCGACCGCCGCCACGAGGGCGGGAAGGTCGTCGACCGTACCGAACGCCAGTGCCGCACAGTGTCGGAACCGAGCAGCCGGACGAAGACCATCGCCTGGGAAGTCACCTACCGCACCCCTGAAGGCACCACCGAGCGCATGCGCACCGAGCGCAAGCCGGGCGACCGCATCCCGGTGGGCACGGATAAGGTCGTCGTCGGCTACGACGTGACCTACCGCTATCAGGGCGAAGAAGGCCGCGTGCGTCTGGATGAGCGCCCCGGCGAGCGCCTGCCGGTGGTCGATGGCATGGTCATGGCCCGCGCAGCGGGCGGCGACGCGCCCCGCTCCTGAGCATCGTCCGCGCCCGCTGTGCGGGCCGGCAGCACCTTCCCGACGGGGCCGGAGCGATCCGGCCCCGTCGTCGTTTCGGGGGCGGGTTCCGGAGTGCGCGGGATGGCTGGCGGAATCGCAGCCTTCGGGGCGGAAATCGGCGTTTCGCCGCAGGACTCTTGGCGCTTTGCAGGTATCGTCTGTGCAGGATGCAACCTTACAATGACACTTTGCCCGAATCGACATCGAAGCCATGGCACTGCATCCCTACGATCTGTACGACGTCCGTTCCATGCTCAGCGAAGAAGAGCGCGCGGTGCAGGACACCGTCGCCCGCTTCACCGATGAGCGCGTGCTGCCGATCATCGGCAAGGCGTTCGACGAAGGCCGCTTCCCGCGCGAACTGGTCTCCGAAATCGCCGACATGGGCCTGCTCGGCTCGTCGTTGCCGGAACAGTACGGCTGCGCCGGCCTCAATGCCGTCAGCTACGGCCTGATCTGCCAGGAACTCGAACGCGGCGACTCGGGCATCCGCAGCTTCGTCAGCGTGCAGAGCTCGCTGTGCATGTACCCCATCTACGCCTACGGCTCGGAAGAGCAGCGCACGCGCTGGCTGCCGGGCATGGCGAAGGGCGAGATCATCGGCTGCTTCGGCCTGACCGAGCCGCACGGCGGCTCCGACCCGGCGAACATGAAGACGAACGCCAAGCGCGACGGCGACGACTGGGTCATCAACGGCTCGAAGATGTGGATCACCAACGGCAACCTGGCCGACATCGCCATCGTCTGGGCGCAGACCGACGACGGCATCCAGGGCTTCGTCGTCGAGAAGGGCACGCCGGGCTTCACCGCCCAGGAAATCAAGCACAAGATGAGCCTGCGCGCGTCGGTCACCAGCGCGCTGTTCTTCGACAACGTGCGCGTGCCCGATTCCAGCCGCCTGCCGAACGTGAAGGGCCTCAAGGGTCCGCTGGGCTGCCTCACGCAGGCCCGCTACGGCATCACCTGGGGCCCGATCGGCGCCGCCATCGGCTGCCTGCACGAAGTGCTCGGCTACACCAAGGAACGCATCCTGTTCGGTCGCCCGGTCGCCGCCACGCAGTCGGCGCAGATCAAGATGGCCGAGATGTCCCGCCGCATCACCCTGGCGCAGCTGCTGTCGCTGCAGCTCGGCCGCCTGAAGGACGCCGGCAACATGCAGCCGGCGCAGGTGTCGCTGGCGAAGTGGAACAACTGCCGCATCGCCATCGACATCGCGCGCGAATGCCGCGACCTGCTCGGCGGCGCCGGCATCACCACCGAACACCACGCGATCCGCCACGCGCTCAACCTCGAATCGGTCATCACCTACGAAGGCACGGAAACCGTGCACCAGCTGGTGATCGGTCGCGAGCTGACGGGCATCAACGCGTTCTGATCCGGGCCGCGCCATGAGCTTCGGCCCCACCATCGAGACCGAGCGACTGATCCTGCGCCCTCCGGGGCGCGAGGACTTCGAGGCGTGGGCAGACATGATGTCCGACGCCGAGCATGTCCGGCACATCGGTGGCGCACAGCCGCGATCGGTGGTCTGGCGCGGGTTGATGGCGATGGTCGGGATGTGGGCCTCGGAAGGCTTCGCGATGTTCTCGGTCATCGAGAAATCCAGCGGGCGCTGGATCGGCCGCGTCGGGCCGTGGTCGCCGCACGGCTGGCCGGGCACCGAAGTCGGCTGGAGCCTGGTCCGCGACGCCTGCGGTCGCGGATACGCCGTGGAAGCCGCGACCGCCACGATGGACTGGGCGGTGGACGCACTGGGCTGGGACTCGATCATCCACACCATCGCGCCCGAGAACGAGGCCTCCAAGGCGGTCGCGCGCAAGCTCGGTTCGCGTTTCCTGTCGATGGGGCGCCTGCCCGAGCCGTTCCACGAAGCGACGGTGGAGATCTGGGGGCAGAGCCGCGACGAATGGCGTGCGCGGCCGCGTGCGCCCCGCAAGCAGGAGGGCGCATGAGCACCGTGCTGTGGGCCAACCGGTTGCAGGAGGGGCAGGTGACGTCGGATGAATCCGACAAATACGCGCTGCACCGGCACCTGTCTCAACTGGACAAGCTCGCGATCGCCGCAGGCGTACCGCCACTGTCGTCCTGGTGCGATTCGACCGATCTGCGCTTCAACGTCGAGGATCTCGAACTGCCGCAAGGCATGTCGTCGACCTGCGAATGGATGGCGCGCGACGGTGTGTGGGTCGAAGCCGGCGAGGCCGTGCGGGGTCTGTCCGCGCTGATCGCGGCGATCGAAGCGAAACGGCCCCGTTTCGGCCTGCTGCGCAACGATTGCGACGCGGTGATCGAGGAACTGCGCGAGGCCCTGGCGTATGCCGAAGATGCCGCCGCGCGCGGCGCCCGTTTCAATTTCTCGATCGTGATGTGATGACCGACGACACGCCCCGCATCGAAACCGACCGCCTGCTCCTGCGCGTGCCGCGGATCGAGGATTTCGACCGTTACGCCGAGCTGCTGGCCGACGAGGAGGCCTGCCGTTTCATCGGTGGCCACATGCCGCGGCCTGCCGCCTGGCGCCGTTTCCTGCAGATGCCGGGCGCCTGGGCGGTGCAGGGCTTCGCGATGTTCTCGGTGATCGAGAAAGCGTCGGGCCTGTGGGTCGGCCAGCTCGGCCCCTGGCAGCCGGACGGCTGGCCGGGCACCGAAGTCGGCTGGGCGCTGCATCGCGACGCCTGGGGCAAGGGCTATGCCCATGAAGGCGCGGTCGCGGCGATCGACTGGGCGTTCGAACACCTGGGCTGGGCCGAAGTGATCCATTGCATCGACGCCGACAACGCTGCGTCGCAGGCGCTCGCGCGCCGCCTCGGCTCGCGCGTGCTGCGCCAATCGGCCATGCCGGCGCCGTACGAACACGTCGTGGTGGATGTCTGGGGCCAGGGCCGCGACGAATGGCGGGCGGGCAGGAGGGCGCGCGCATGATCACGCTGTACGGCATGTCCGATTCGGGCAACTGCTACAAGCTGCAACTGCTGATGTCGAACCTCGGGCGCGAATACGCCTGGGAAGAGATCGATGTGCTGCAAGGCGAGAACCTGTCGCCGGAATTCCTCGCGATGAACGACCGCGGCAAGGTGCCGGTGATGAAGCTCGACGACGGCCGCACGATGTCGGAGTCGAACGCGATCCTGCATTTCCTGGCAGAAGGCAGCGAACTGCTGCCGGCCGATCCCTGGGATCGCGCCAAGACCCTGCAATGGATGTTCTTCGAGCAGTACAGCCACGAACCGTACATCGCGGTCGCGCGTTTCATCCGCAGGTTCCTGCCGACGGATCATCCGCGCCGGGCGTCGCTCGATGCATTGACAGCTTCGGGCAACGAAGCGTTGGCGGCGATGGAACGGCACCTGTGCCGCCTGCCGTGGTTCGGCGGCGAGTGCTACACCATCGCCGACATTGCGCTGTTCGCCTACACCCACATCGCCGAAGACGGCGGCTTCGACCTCGGCGGCTATCCGCATGTCGAGCGCTGGATCAAGCGCGTGCAGGCGCAGCCCGGCTTCGTGCCGATGCGCGAGCCAGACCGCCCGGACTGAAGACCCTCCGGAATTTTCCGTAGCGCGGCGCTTGTTCCGCTCCGCGAAATCCATCGATCACGCACGAGCGGAGCAAGCTCCGCTCTACACACACTGCAGAGCCACAGACCATGTTCGCCACCGTTCCCAGCCCCATCCCGGCCCGCATGAAGGGCCTGAACCGCGCCGAGATCTGCGACGTCAACTTCCAGGAGTTCGTGAAGGGCTGGGATGGCGACGCGCAGCCCAAGCCGGCGGCCGGGGAGGCCATCCTCGACGGCAGCGCGCTCGACGCGCAGGGCTTCCGCGAACTGTTCGAGTCGCAGCTGATCTCGCGTCATCTCGACCTGATGGCGCGCGTGCTGCGCGTGCAGAACAAGGTCTTCTACACCATCGGCTCGTCCGGCCACGAAGGCAATGCGATGGTCGCGCGCGCGACGCGCCACACCGACCCGGCGTTCCTGCATTACCGGTCCGGCGGCTTCATGGCCGAACGCTTCCGCAAGATTCCTGGCATGGATCCGATCATGGATTCCGCGCTGTCCTTCGCAGCGAGCGCGGAAGATCCGGCCAGCGGCGGCCGCCACAAGGTGTGGGGCAGCAAACCATTGTGGGTGCTGCCGCAGACCTCGACGATCGCGTCGCACTTGCCGAAGGCGCTGGGCACGGCCATCGCGATCGAGCATGCGCGCCGCATCGGCCATGCGCTGCCGATTCCGGACGACAGCATCGCGATCTGCTCGTTCGGCGATGCGTCGAGCAACCACGCGACCGCGCAGACCGCGTTCAACGCCGCTGCCTGGACCGCGTACCAGAAGCTGCCGGCACCGGTGCTGTACGTGTGCGAGGACAACGGCATCGGCATCTCGGTGAAGACGCCGGACGGCTGGGTCGCGCGTAATTACCGCGACCGTGCCGATCTCGATTATTTCTACGCCGACGGCCTCGACCTGGCCGAAGGCTACGGCCAGGTGCGTGCGGCGGTCGAACACTGCCGCCGCACGCGTCGCCCGACCTTCCTGCATCTGCGCACGACCCGCATCATGGGTCACGCCGGCACCGACTTCGAGATCGAATGGCGCAGCATCGACGAACTGTGCCGCGTCGAAGCGGGCGATCCGCTGCTGCGCAGCGCCCAGATCGCGCTGGAATCGGGGCTGATGTCGAAGGACGAGATCCTCGGCCTGTACGAAGCGACGCGCAGGAAATGCTTCGATGCCGCTGAAGATGCGGACAGCCGTCCGCGCATCACCACGCTGGAAGAAGTGATGCGCCCGCTGGCCCCGTACACGCCGGAGAAGGTCAAGGCCGAGGCCGAGCGTTTCGACCATGCCGACAAGCGCGCCGACGTCTTCGGCGGCGACGCGAAGCTGCCGGAAAAGCAGCCGGCGAAGCACCTGGCCATCCAGATCGGCATGGCCCTGCACGATCTGTTCATCAAGTATCCGGAGTCGATGCTGTTCGGCGAGGACGTGGCGCAGAAGGGCGGCGTCTACACGGTCACCAAGGGCCTGCACAAGGCGTTCGGGCCGAAGCGCATCTTCAACACGCTGCTCGACGAGACCGTGATCCTCGGCCTGGCGCAGGGCTACGCCAACATGGGCATGCTGCCGCTGCCGGAGATCCAGTACCTGGCGTATTTCCACAACGCCTGCGACCAGATCCGCGGCGAAGCGGCGAGCCTGCAGTTCTTCAGCAACGGCCAGTACCGCAACCCGATGGTGATGCGCGTGGCCTCGCTGGGTTACCAGCGAGGCTTCGGAGGCCACTTCCACAACGACAACTCGATCACCGCGCTGCGCGACATCCCGGGCCTGGTCGTCGGTTGTCCGTCGCGCGGCGACGATGCCGCGGCGATGCTGCGCACGATGATGGCGCTGGCGAAGGTGGACGGCCGCGTCTGCGCCTTCCTCGAACCGATCGCGCTGTACATGACCAAGGACCTGTACGAAGCCGGCGACGGCCTGTGGCTGACCGAATACCCGTCGCCGGACCAGGCGATGACGCTGGGCGAAGGTCGCGTCTATGCCCCCGAAAGCGGTGGCGAAGGCGACGATCTGGTGATCTTCACCTTCGGCAACGGCGTGCCGATGAGCCTGCGCGCCGCGCGCGCGATCGAGGCGAAGCATGGCTGGAAGACCCGCGTGGTCGACCTGCGCTGGCTGGCACCGCTGAATGATGGCTTCATCCAGGCCCAGGCGAAGGGCGCCAAGCGCATCCTCGTCGTCGATGAAGGCCGTCGCAGCGCCGGCGTGGGCGAGGGCGTCATCACCGCGATCGTGGAAGGCGGCTTCGGCGCGACGCCGCTGCGCCGGGTGGTCGGTGCCGACAGCTTCACCCCGCTTGCGGGTGCGGCGTTCCTGGTGATTCCGGCGGACGAGGACATCATCGCCGCTGCGGACGCGCTGGCCGGCTGAACGGACAGGCACCGGGCGATGCGTCGCCACGCCCGGCGGGTGTAGGATCGGGCGGCGCGGCGGCTTGGCTGCCGTCCGCAGTCCACCATCAGGATCAGGGAGTTGGCGATGAAATACGAAGCGAAGTACGCCTCCGATCCGGGGCATCCGGACTACGACCAGTACATGAGCCTGAAGGGCATGGTCGACCGGATGCACGGCGAGAACGGCGTCGACATTTCCTCCGGCGACATCAGCCACCGCGCCACGTCCGCCATGCTGCGTGCGATCAAGAAGGACGCGATCGACGAGCGCAGCCGGCTGGAACCGGGCGAGATCAACGGCGTGGTCCTGAGCCGGGGCAATGGCCAGGCGCAGACCGGTGAGTACGCGATCGCCTACCAGGGCGATCCGGCCAATCCCACCGTACGCACGCTCGGGGTGCCGACCCAGCAACTGCTCGCGCCCGCGGAGCAGAACCTGCAGGAGATCAACCGCATCAACGAGCAGACGCAACGGACGCAGGCGCAGGAACGCCAGCAGACCCAGGCGCGCCAGCAGGATCAGGATGCGCAGGCGCCAGCGACCGCGCCGCGTTCCATGTTCTGACAGGGCGTTCTGAGACCGCGTTCCGCGACGCTCGTCGCCTGCATGCTCATCGAAGCCCGGCCGATGCCGGGCTTCGTCGTTTCCGGGCGTGCGTCACATTCTCCGTGCTGATCCGTATGGTTCGGCGTCGAATGTGCGGTGTACCATCGGTCCACCCGCATTGCGCCATTGAAGGCCGGCATGGAAAGAAGTCTGTCCCGGGACCGTCCGCACGGCGGCCCCAAGCGATCGCGACGATGCGATCGACGCCATGGAACCCGGGCGACGCGGCTGCTCGCGCTGCTCGGCGCCGTTTTCGCGCTCAACCTGATTGGATGCCAGTCCGCCATGTCCACGCCCGCTCCGCTCCCCTCCGAGGCCTCCCGCGTCGCCGGCGCACCGGATCTGCGCTTCGACGCGCACAACTTCGAGGCGCACTGCTACGACGCCTCCGGCTGCAAGGTGCTCTACAACGACTTCTACCACGTGCGCGACGCCGATGACGTGACCCGTCCGCCGGCCAAGGCCGATCACCGCAAGCGCTGGAGCGGCGCATCCTACGTCGGCGTGAAGAATTTCCCGGCACCGGCCGTGGTGACCTGGCGTTCGAAGGACGGTCAGGCCCATCGCGCCGAGGTCGACATCGGCGCGATCTTCGCCGAGCAGAAGATCCTCTTCCAGGTGCCGCCGGGCGACATTCCCGACAACGCCTACATCGCCGATCCCGACATCTTCCTGGAAGTCGACGACCGCACCATCAATGTCTTCATGAAGGCGCACATCCCGCTGAAGGCGCCCAGGGTGCCGGGCAACCGGTTCACCAACTTCGCCGAGGACTTCGTCCTGGCGTTCACGCGCACCTACTGACGCAGGGAGACGAGCCATGGGCGGCGAGAAGAACGACGGCGAACCCCACAAGCGCGACAAGGACGGTCGTCTGACGGACGGCGTGGCGACCTATCCGGCCGACGCGCACGACATGCAGACGTTCGACAATGCGCGCAACGCGTTGAGCCAGATGCCTGCGCCGACGCTGTATCGCAGCAACAACCCGCACGAGCGCCTGTTCGTGGCGGCCTTCGACGGCACCGGCAACGACGCCAACCGCGACCCGGCGCACATGACCAATGTCGGCCGTTTCCGCGACCAGATCGAAGCGCTGGAAGGCCCCGACGCGGACCGCATCAAGGTCGGCTACGTCGAAGGCCCGGGCACGCAGCGCAACGCGATCGCGCGCGCGATCGACGGCGCGCGCGGCCATACCTACGAGCAGCGGCTGGAAGAGATGTACGACCAGCTCGCGATCCAGTCCAAGCGCTGGCTCGCCGAGGATCCCGATGCGCAGATCCGCGTGGTCAGCGTCGGTTTCAGCCGCGGCGCCGAGCAGGCGGCCGGCTTCACCCGACTGGTCCACGAACGCGGGATCCAGGACATCGACGGTGCCCGCGTGGTCCGCGACGAGCACGGACAGAAGCGCATCGACTACACCGCGCCGGCGCTGGCCGCGCCCGGGCAGACGCCGCAGGCCGTGGGCCTGTTCGACCCGGTCGGCACCGGCGTGCCGCGCGATCACGATCGCCGCCTGCCGCCTTCGGTGATCTCCGGTCTGCAGATCACCGCCGAGGACGAGCGCCGCAGCCTGTTCAAGTCGACCAGCATCATGGATCCGGGCCAGACCGCCGACGGCCGCTTCCTCAACGTGATGGTGGCCGGCGCGCATTCCGACGTGGGCGGCAGCTATCACCTCGATGGCCTGTCCTCGCGCAGCGGCAACCTGATGACCGATTACATGAACGCGCTGAGCGACAAGCCGTTCCTGAACAAGGTCCAGGAGCCGAGCGATCCTGCGATGAACGTCGTGCACCGCTCCGAGCAGGGCATGTTCCTCTACCGGATCACGCCCAAGGTCGATCGCCGCGAAGACGAAGGCACTGTTGAGCGCCTCGCGCCGGACAAGCTGGTCGGCAAGGGCGGAGACGCCTTCAACGCCCAGCCGCGCGACGAGCGCATGGCGGCGGCGTTCGACTGGCGCAACGTCTCGATCGGCGTCGTGCCGCCCGAAGGGCCGGCGAAGCCCATCGCCGCCCAGGGCGGCGTCGTGCAGGAGCCGGCCAGGCCCGTCGATCCGTCGGTGGCGGGTCATCCCGATCACGCCACGTACCGCAACCTGCACGGCATGGTCCAGGGCATGCATGCCCAGAACGGCATCGCCGCCGACGATGCGATGAACCGCCAGGCGTCGCTGGCGCTGCTCGCCGCCTACAAGCGCGATGGCGCCTCCGGTGGTGCGCTGCGGCCGGACGGTGGCGTCGACGGTGTCGTGCTGAGCCAGCCGAATGCACAGAATCCGGAGGTCGGCGGCAAGTTCGCGATCCTCTACCAGGGCGATCCCAACAGCCCGACGGTGCGCAACCTCGCGGTGCCGACCCGCGACCTGATGCAGGCGCCCGAGCAGAGCCTGCAGCAGATCGAAGCCGCCAACCAGCAGGTGCAGCAGCGCAGCCAGACGCAGACGCCACCGCAACCCACGCAGCAGCCGTCGGTCGATCCGAATGCACAGCAGCCGCCGTCAATGGGGCCGCGTTCGATGCACTGAGGCGAGGTCGGGCCTGCGTGTCGTTCAGCGCGCCAGGCCGTCGCGAACGCTCTCGAACCGCCACGAAGCCCCGGCCATGCCGGGGCTTTCGGCATCCAGGTCCAGCGGCAGCACCGCAAGGCCCAGGTCGCCGCACGTCGAGACCACCGTGCCCACGGTCTGTTCGCCCAGCGGCAGGTCCATGCCCGGCTCGAGCGGCGCATCGCTGCGCACCAGTGCCAGGCCGCGCTTGGCTTGGCCGAGGAAATGGGTGCGGGCCACGATTTCCTGGCCGGGGTAGCAGCCTTTCTTCACGCTGAAGGCGTTCAGGCGTTCCAGCGACAACTGCTGCGGCGTCCACTGCTCGGACTGCGAGGGGTCGAGGCGCGGCAGGCCATGCGCCAGGTCCATGCCGCGCCAGCGCGCCAGCAGGGCCGCGTTGGCGCCGGGGTGCAGCTCCTGGCCGATCCTGAGGCTGCGCCCGGGCATGCCGCCGTCCAGCCTGCCGCTGAGATCCAGTTCGATGCCCTCGTCCGCGCTGCCGACCCAGTGGTTGCCGGAGGCGAGGGTGGACGCCGACAGCCGGCCTGCGATGCGCAGGTCGTCGCGGAGCTCGATCGCGAGCTTGCTGCGGAACTGGAAGCGTCGCAGGCGTGTCGCGAGATCGTCGGCATCTGCATCCGGAACGACCAGCCACACCGTATCTGCGTCGATCCGGATCACCGCGAACAGGGCGATCACCCGTCCCTTCGCGGTGAGCCAACCGTTCCAATGCCACTGGCCGTCGACCAGGGCGGCGACGTCGTTCATGGTCTGCGCCTGCGCGAATGCCAGCGCATCGCGACCTGAAAGCGCCACCAGACGATGGTCGTACAGTGGAAACCACGGGGTTTGCGACACGTGTGGGTTGTCCGACATGGGAGCGGGACTTAAACTTGACCGTTCAGGATTGCAGACATGATAGGCGAAACCGTTCCGACCCCAGAAAGCCTTCCGGAAGCCACCGCTTCCGGCAACGAGTCCAGGCAGGGACAACGCACCGACGTCAAGGAGATCGGCGGCCGTGAAGGCCCCGATCCGACGCGTTACGGGGATTGGGAGAAGAACGGGCGCTGTATCGATTTCTGAGCCTGTCCGGCCTCGCAGCCCCGGCTTCACGCCGCCGTCGTCCTCGCCGATGCGCACCGCGCACCCGGCATCACGCACGAACGCGTCGAACCACCGGGCATCGCGGAGCCAGGCGGGCGTTTCGTCACCGCATCACTTTCATTGGTCCCACTCCGTAACCTGGGCGCACCGAACATGCCGAATCGCGCACGACCCCTGTCCCCCTTCATGCTGGGGCAGTACTACCGCTTCCAGATCACGAGCGTCATGTCGCTCATGCATCGCATCAGCGGCATCGTCCTGTCCTTCGGTGCCTTCGCCCTCGCGTGGTGGTTGCTGGCGGTGGCGCAGGGCGGCGACGCCTACGAACGCGCCGCGGCCTGCCTGGCCTCGCCTTTCGGCAAGGTGGCGCTGTTCGGCTTCTCGCTGGCGCTGGTCTACCACCTGCTCAACGGCATCCGCCACCTGCTGTGGGATGCCGGCTGGGGCTTCAAGATTCCGCAGGTCTACAAGTCCGGCTACACCGTGCTGACGCTGGCCGTGGTCTTCACGGCCGCCATCTGGTTCTTCGCGCTGCGGGGTGCGGCATGAGCACGGCGAAGCGCGACTTCCGTACGCCTGTCGGCCGCGCACGCGGTCTCGGCTCCGCCAAGTCCGGCACCGGCCACTTCTGGTGGCAGCGCGTCACCGGCATCGCCCTTGCGCTGCTGGTGCCCTGGATGATCGGCCTGGCGCTGGCCCTGGTCGGCGCCGACATCTACGACGTGCAGGCCACGCTGGCCAAGCCCTTCAACGCGATCGCGCTGGCACTGTTCGCGATCTGCGTGTTCTGGCACGCCCGCCTGGGCCTGCAGGTGGTGGTCGAGGATTACATCCACCACCGCGCGACCGAGATCGCCCTGCAACTGCTCATCACGTTCGCCTGCGCGGCCGGCGCGCTCGCTTCCCTCTACGCGATCGGCCGGATCGCACTGCTGGCCTGACGGCTCTGAACAAGGCAGCCATGACCTCCGCATACAAGATCATCGAACACAAGTACGACATGGTCGTCGTCGGCGCCGGCGGCGCCGGTCTGCGCGCGACCTTCGGTCTGGCCCACAAGGGCCTGCAGACCGCGTGCATCACCAAGGTCTTCCCGACCCGCTCGCATACCGTCGCGGCGCAGGGCGGCATCTCCGCCGCGCTGGGCAACATGGGCGAAGACGACTGGCGCTTCCACTTCTACGACACCATCAAGGGCTCGGACTGGCTGGGCGACCAGGATGCCATCGAGTACATGTGCCGCGAGGCCATCCCGGCGATCATCGAACTCGAACACCAGGGCGTGCCGTTCTCGCGCACCGAGGACGGCAAGATCTACCAGCGTCCGTTCGGCGGCATGACCACGCACTACGGCAAGGGCATCGCCCAGCGCACCTGCGCCGCCGCCGACCGCACCGGCCACGCGATCCTGCACACGCTGTACCAGCAGTCGCTGGCGCACGACGCGCGCTTCTTCATCGAATACTTCGCGCTCGACCTGATCATGGACGAGGAGGGCGTCTGCCGTGGCGTGCTCGCGCTGGACATGGCCGAAGGCACGCTGCACCTGTTCCGCGCCCAGGGCGTGGTGCTGGCCACCGGTGGTTACGGCCGCGCGTACTTCTCCGCGACCTCGGCGCACACCTGCACCGGCGACGGCGGCGGCATGGCGCTGCGCGCCGGGCTGGGCCTGCAGGACATGGAGTTCGTGCAGTTCCATCCGACCGGCATCTACGGTGCCGGCTGCCTCATCACCGAGGGCGTGCGTGGCGAAGGCGGCATCCTGCGCAACAACAAGGGCGAGCGCTTCATGGAGCGTTACGCGCCGAACGCGAAGGACCTCGCTTCGCGCGATGTCGTGTCGCGCTCGATGACCCTGGAAATCCGCGAAGGTCGCGGCGTCGGTGAGCATGGCGACCACATCCATCTCGACCTGACCCATCTCGACCCGAACGACATCCACGAGAAGCTGCCGGGCATCGCCGAGAGCGCGCGCATCTTCGCCAATGTCGACGTGACCAAGCAGCCGATCCCGGTCATTCCGACCGTGCACTACAACATGGGCGGCATCCCGACCAACTACCACGGCGAAGTGGTGCAGTTGAAGGATGGCAACCCGGATGCGGTGATCCCCGGCCTGTACGCCATCGGCGAAGCGGCCTGCGTGTCGGTGCACGGCGCCAACCGACTGGGCTCGAACTCGCTGCTCGACCTCGTGGTGTTCGGTCGCGCGGTCGCCAACCGCTGCGCCGAGACGATCAAGCCGGGCGCGTCACACAAGACACTGCCGTCGGACGCCTGCGACAAGTCGCTGGCCAATCTCGACAAGCTGCGCAACGCCAACGGCAGCACCTCGACCGCCGACCTGCGCCTGCGCATGCAGCGCACGATGCAGGAAGACGCGGCGGTGTTCCGCACTCCGGACGGACTGGCGCGCGGCGTCTGCCGCATCCGCGAATGCGTGAAGGGCTTCGAGGACATCCGTGTCAGCGACCGCTCGCTGGTCTGGAACTCCGACCTGATCGAGACCCTGGAACTGCAGAACCTGCTCGGCCAGGCCCTGACCACGATCGTCTCGGCCGAAAACCGCAAGGAATCGCGCGGCGCCCAGGCCCGCGAGGATTTCTGGGAGAAGGACGAGCACGGCAACCTGGCCGAGAACGGCGTCCGCGACGACCAGGATTGGCTCAAGCACACGCTGTGCTGGGCGGACGACGCGGGCAACACCCGCCTCGACTACCGTCCCGTGCACCTGTACACCCTGAGCAACGACGTCGAAGCGGTCCCGCCGAAGAAGCGCACCTACTAACCGCGCGCGGGGCCGCGTGCCCCGTCCGCGAATTCCGGATCAGATCATGGCCGAGTTTTCCCTTCCCAAGAATTCCAAGGTCCACAAGGGCAAGCGCTTCTCCGCGCCCGCCGGCGCCAAGCGCGTGCGCGAGTTCAAGGTGTATCGCTGGAGCCCGGACGACGACGAGAATCCGCGCACCGACACCTACGAAGTCGATCTCGATACCTGCGGTCCGATGGTTCTGGACGCGCTGATCAAGATCAAGAACGAGATCGACCCGACGCTGACCTTCCGCCGCTCCTGCCGAGAAGGCATCTGCGGTTCCTGCGCGATGAACATCGACGGCAGCAACACGCTGGCCTGCACCAAGGCCATCGACGACTGCGGCAAGCAGGAAGTACCGATCTACCCGCTGCCGCACATGCCGGTCATCAAGGACCTGGTGCCGGACCTGACGCATTTCTACGCGCAGTACGCGTCGATCAAGCCGTGGATCCGCACCCAGAGCGCGCCGCCGCCGGACAAGGAGCGCCTGCAGTCGAAGGAAGACCGCGCCAAGCTCGACGGCCTGTACGAGTGCATCCTCTGCGCCTGCTGCAGCACCAGTTGCCCGAGCTACTGGTGGAACGGCGACCGCTACCTCGGCCCGGCGATCCTGCTCCAGGCTTACCGCTGGCTGATCGACAGCCGCGACGAGGACACCGGTGCCCGCCTGGATGATCTGGAAGATCCGTTCAAGCTCTATCGCTGCCACACCATCATGAACTGCGCGCGGACCTGCCCGAAGGGCCTGAACCCGGCGCAGGCAATCGGCGAGATCAAGCGGATGATGCTGGCGCGGCAGGTCTGAGCCGCGCGACGAAGCCATGACGGGCGCCCAGGCGCCCGTCTTCACGAGACGCGCTCGACAGGCGCCAGCCGCTGACCGGACGTATCGGAATGGCGGGCTGAAAGCCCGTCCCACGAGGTGAGGAATGACGAATCACGCGATCTTTCTGCCCGGCCTCGCGACGGTCGCGCTCACCTTCGTCGTGCTGATCGTCATGTACCGCCGCCGCGTCGCGCAGATGAAGCGCGAGCGCATCCACCCGCAGGCGGTGGCGACCTCATCGGAGTCGGCGGCGAAGCTCACCGACAGCGGGCCCGCGGACAACTTCCGCAACCTGTTCGAACTGCCGGTGCTGTTCTATTTCGCACTGGCCGTGTGCGCGATCACCGGCCTGCACGACACCGCGACGCTGGCGCTGGCCTGGGCCTTCGTTGCCGCGCGCGCGCTGCACAGTGCGATCCAGTGCACCTACAACAAGGTGATGCACCGTTTCCGCGCCTACCTGCTCGGGGTCGCGATTTTGCTGGCGCTGTGGGTACGCGTGGCGATGCATCTGATCGGCGCCTGACATGCGCGAACCCACCGACGCCGAACGCATCGAGCTGCAGAAGCTGCGCTGGCGCAGCCGGCGCGGCATGCGCGAACTCGACCAATTGATGGAACGCTATCTCGCCAAGCGCTGGCTTGAGGCCGACGCCGCCGAGCGCGGGATGTTCGATCGCCTGCTGGCCTGCGAGGACGATCGCCTCTGGCGCTGGTTCCTGGGATACGAAACGGCAGAGGACGCCGATCTGCATGCGCTCGTCGAACGCATCCGCGCCCTGCCGCATTGAGTGGCGTCCCTCGCGCTGGCTGACTGCGGCGCTGTGGTCGCTGGCGCTGCTCGCGCCCTTGTCGCTGTGGGCCTCGGGCCTGCCCGGTCCCATGGCATGGCCGCTGGCCCTGTGCGCGGCGGGCGGGGCGGCATGGTCCGCACTGCGGCACCGTCGCGCCGCTCCCCTGTCGATCCTGGTGCCCGCGGACGGCGAGGTCACCGTGGCCGGGCAGGCCGTCGAAGGCTTCGAGGTGATCTGGCGCGGTGCGCTGGCCTTCCTGTCCTGGCGCGACAGGGCAGGGCGCACGCGGCGCCTCGCGCTGTGGCCGGACATGCTGGCGCCGGCAACCCGGCGTGAACTGCGCCTGGTGATGGCCGCACGGGCCGCTGGGCGAATCCCCGGGGCGATGGCACCATAGCCCGGTCCCTTCGACCTGCGCTCATGCTCAAACCCCTGTCAGTCGCCATCGGCCTGCGCTATCTCCGCGCCAAGCGCCGCAACGGTTTCATCTCCTTCATCTCGTTCGCGTCGATGCTCGGCATCGCCCTTGGCGTCGCTGCGCTCATCACCACGCTGGCGGTGATGAGCGGCTTCCAGCGCGAGATCCGCGACCGCATGCTGCAGATGGCCGCGCACGCCACCATCAGTGCCGACGGCGAGCCGATGCGCGATTGGGCGCGCGCCGTCGCCGAGGCATCGAAGGATCCCCGCGTCGCCGGCGCCGCGCCCTACGTCGAGCGTCCGGTGATGCTGCAGGGTCCACGCGAGGAAGGCGCGCTGCTGCGTGGCGTGGACCCGGCGCAGGAATCCCGCGTCTCGGTCATCGGGTCGAAGATGGTCGACGGCACGTCGCTGCAGACGCTCAAACCGGGCGCGTTCAACATCGTGCTCGGTCGGGAACTCGCACTCTGGCTCGGCGTGGGCGTGGGCGACTCCGTGATGGTCTACACGCCGGAGTTCCAGAGCACACCGGTCGGTGCAGTGCCGCGCATCAAGCGTTTCACCGTGACCGGCCTTTTCGAGGTCGGCCACCAGGAATTCGATCGCAACCTCGCCGTGATCCACGTGGCCGACGCCCAGCGCCTGCTGCGCATGGGCGAAGGCGTGACCGGCGTGCGCCTGAAGCTGCACGACATGAACCTGGCCTTCGACGTCGCGCACGACCTGGCCTGGCGGCTGAAGGGCGTGTACCGCGTCAGCGACTGGACGCGCGAGAACGCCAACATGTTCCGCGCGCTCAAGCTGGAGAAGACGATGATGGCGATCCTTCTCTCGCTGATCATCCTCATGGGCGCCTTCACGCTGGTGAATTCGCTGGTGATGCTGGTCACCGACAAGCAGGCCGACATCGCCATCCTGCGCACGCTGGGCCTGACGCCGTTCGGCGTGATGCAGGTCTTCATGGTGCAGGGCTCGCTGATCGGCATCATCGGCACGGTCTCGGGCGTGGTCGGCGGCATCCTGCTCACGCTCAACCTCGAAAACATCCTGCGTTTCATCGAGCGCGTGTTCCGCGTCGAGCTGATGCCGGCGGACGTCTACTACATCACCGGCCTGCCGACCGAACTCGACGCATCGGACGTCGGCCTGATCGCGCTGGTCGCGCTGGTCATGTCCTTCCTCGCCACCCTGTATCCCGCGCGCCGCGCCGCGCGCACGGCCCCGGCGGAGGCGCTGCGCTATGAATGAGCGGACGACCAAAGCGACGCCCGCGACGTCAGCCGCCGACGACGGGTGCGTGCTGCGCGCCGAATCGCTGTCGATGACCTATGCCGAGGGCAAGCTGCGCACGCCGGTCTTCGAAGGGCTGGACCTCGCGGTCCGCTCCGGGGAGACCGTGGCGATCGTCGGCGCCTCCGGTGCCGGCAAGAGCACACTGCTGCACCTGCTCGGTGGCCTCGACACGCCGACCGCCGGCGAAGTGCACGTCGCCGGTCATCGCATGAGCGCGCTCTCGGACGCCGAGCGCGGACGGCTGCGCAATCGCGCGCTCGGTTTCGTCTACCAGTTCCACCACCTCCTGCCGGAATTCACCGCGCTGGAGAACGTGATGCTGCCGGTACTGCTGGCCGGGGGCGCGAATGCCGAAGCCGACCGGCGCGCGCGCGCGCTGTTGACGTCGGTCGGGCTGGGGCACCGGCTGGAACACAAGCCGGGGGAATTGTCCGGCGGCGAACGTCAGCGTGCTGCCGTGGCCCGGGCGCTGGTCAACCGTCCCGCCTGCGTGCTCGGCGACGAACCCACCGGCAACCTCGACGAAAAGACCGCCGCCTCGGTGTTCGAGCTGATGCTGTCGCTCAACCGCGAGCAGGGCACCAGCCTGGTGCTGGTGACGCACGATCGCGAGCTGGCGCATCGACTCGACCGCGTCCTCGAACTGCACGACGGGCGCCTGCGACCGGTGGCCTGACGACCGCCGCACGGGCGTCCGCGCCAGGCGATTGTTTCATCTGCAACCACGCCGGCGCGAGCCGATGGCGATACGCAGACGTTTGGTTCCTTGACCCGTCGCATGGGATCGGGATATGTTCCATTCACGCAGCCAAGGATGCGATCTCCTGGCCTGTCGCCGGTCACTCGGACCGGCGGATCGCACGGCATCAGGGGAGCGCAATCGGGTGAAGTCAACAAGGACGCCGTCGGTTCCGGATCACGGACCGGGCTGGCGGAGATCGGTGCGAGGAGGGGGCCTGATCCAACGTGACAACAGGGATTCCGTGGATGCCCTCCGGGCAGCACCCGCAGTGGTGCCAATCTTTCATGACGTTCCAACCGGGCCCGCCGACCGGCGCCCGGGGCCTTCGCGTCCGCGCGTGGCCGCAGCCATTCTCCGTTTCGCCCGGCATCTGCCCGGGCGGGGCGGTCGTCGCACTCAATCTTCCAGAACTCCATCCGGGTGGCGTGTGAAACCTACGATCTCGATCCTCACCAAGTTCCTGCTCGTCCTCGCGACCGTGGTCGCGCTGTCCAGCTGTGCAACCCGCCCGGCGCCCGACTTCGGCGGCCGCTGGAAGAACATCAATCGTTTCGCCGAGGAAACCCAGGCGATCCCGCTCCAGGACACCTACCTGTTCTACGCCTCGCCCATGGACGGCACGCTCAAGGCGATGCTCGAGCGCTGGGCCAAGGACTCGAACATGGTCCTGACCTACCGCCATCCGATGGACTACACCCTGCACAGCGCCGTGGCCGATATCCGCACCCCGAGCCTGCAGGAAGCCGTGTCCCAGCTCAACGCGGCGTTCGCCGCGCAGCAGGTGTCGGTCGGCGTGAGCGGCGACGAGATCGTCGTCCGCGTGTCTTCCGGCGGCGCAACGACGCCCTGACCGGGCGCCGTGCCGGTACGGCCGGCATCCCGCTGGCAACACGCACTTCCCCAATTCAACCGGTTCACAGGCTCCGCTCATGTTCGGCAAGCAGAAAAACACGCCCCAGGTGGAAAACACCGCCGCCAAGGGGATCAACTTCGAGGTGACCATCGCGGACATCGCCCGGCGCAGCGAGAAGCGCGCATGGATGGTGGCGTCGGTGGCGGTGGTGATCGTCCTGATCATGCTCGGCGGCTTCATCTACATCCTTCCGCTGAAGAAGGAAGTGCCGTACCTGATCCTCGCCGATGCCTACACCGGCCAGGCCACCGTCGCGACCCTGCGCGGTGACTTCAACAGCAAGAACAGCATCACCGCGAGCGAAGCGGTGAACCGCGCCAACATCGCGCAGTACATCACCGCGCGCGAATCGTTCGACGTGGCGATGATGACCCTGCGCGACTGGGAACTCGTCCACGTCATGTCCTCGCCCGACGTCCGTGCCGGCTACAGCGCGTCCCATGCGCGCACCAACCCGGAAAGCCCGTTCAAGCTCTACGGCAAGGACAAGGCGCTGCGCGTGAAGATCCTGAGCATGCAGCTCGAACGCCGCGGCCAGGGCGAGAACGCGCGCACCAGCGCCACCGTGCGCTTCCAGCGCGTGCTCTACGACAAGCGCAACGGCGACACCAAGCCGCTCGACAGCAAGATCGCGCGGCTTGAGTTCACCTACAAGCCGAACCTGGAAATGAACGAGAAGCAGCGCTACAACAACCCGCTGGGCTTCCAGGTCGTCGAATACACCGTCGACAACGACTACGCGGCGTCGCCGCCGGTCGAGAGCCCGGTGGCGGCCGACCCGCAGGCGCAGGCCGGTTATCCGGTGCAGGGCGCCGTGCCTGGCCAGCCGTATCCCGGCCAGCCGATCCAGGGACAGCCGGTGCCGGGTCAGCCATATCCGGGACAGCCCGTGCAGGGTCAGCCGATCCAGGGCCAGCCGGTCCCGGGCTCCCAGCAGATCCCGGCAGCGCCCGACTTCGGCCAGCCCGCTGGCGCCGTGCCGCAACAGTATCCCGCCGCGCCCGCCGGCACCGTTCCGGCCGGTCAGCCGCAAGCCCCCAATCAAGTCAATGGAGTAGGCACCCGATGAGTCGCTTGCATCGCTCTTGCTATGCGGTCCTGCTGTGCGTGCTGGCGTCGATGACGCTGGCGATGCCGGCGTTCGCACAGGTCATCGTCGAGTACGAGTACGAACCCGACCGCATCTACGAGGTGCGCACGGGTCTGGGCATCACCACCCAGATCGAGCTCAGTCCGAGCGAGGAGATCCTCGACTACAGCACCGGCTTCAATTCCGGCTGGGAGCTCAACCGGCGCGACAACGTGTTCTACCTCAAGCCCAAGAACGTCGACGTCGACACCAACATGATGGTGCGCACCGCGACGCATTCCTACCTGTTCGAACTGAAGGTGGTCGCCACCGACTGGACCGCGCTGGAACAGGCCAAGCGCGCCGGCGTGCACTACAAGATCACCTTCAGCTATCCGAACAACGCCTCTTTCTCGGCGGAAGAAGCCGAGGCCAAGGATGGCAAGGCCAAGCCGCGCGAAAGCGAACTCGACATCCGCCTCGACAAGACGCGTCCCTACTACTTCGACTATTCGTTCTCGACCCGCACGAAGAACAAGTGGCTGGTTCCGGTCAACGTCTACGACGACGGCCAGTTCACCTACATCCGCCTGACCAACATCAACCGTTTCCCTTCGGGCGACTTCCCGGCCGTGTTCGGCCGCGAGCGCGAGGGTGGTGAGGACTTCCTCGTGAACACCACGGTCGAGAACGGGGTGCTCGTCGTCCACGGTACTTATCCCTTCCTGGTCATCCGTCACGGGAAGAACGTCGTCGGTCTGCGTAGGAACAAGCACAAGTGAACCAGAATCTGCCGCCGAACACCCCCGGGCAGGCCGGGGAATACTCCTCCGACGACCAGCAGGGCAGCAATCCATACTACGCGGCCCAGCAGCAGGCACCGCAGAACCAGCCGAACCTGGACTCAGGCGCGCCGCAGCTGAAGACGGTGGAATCCCAGAGCGTCAACCGCAAGGCGCTGATGTTCCTCGCCGGTATCGTGGCCCTGCTGATCCTCATGACCCTGGTCGTGATGAAGGGCTTCATGTCCGACAAGGAAGAGGAAGTCGACAAGCCGAAGAAGGAAGAGGTCGTGATCCCCGACCTGCCGAAGAGCCCGAACGGCACCGGCCCCGACTTCGCCGACGTCCAGGAGCCGCAGCCGGTCCCCGTGCAGGAACTGCCGCCGCTTCCGCCGCAGGAAACGCTGCAGGAGCGCGAACCGCGCCGCGATGAAGGCGCTGCCGCTTCGGGTCCGCCGGAGCCGCGCGGTCCGACGCTGGCCGAACGCCGCATGGGCATGGTCGACAGTGGCGGCCGTGGTGCCGGTGGCGCGGGTCCGGGCGGCATGCCGCAGACCTCGCCCTACCTGCAGGCCATGCTTGATTCGCAGGCCGCGCAGCAGAACGCCAATGCGCCGGCGCAGGCCGTCGTGGCCAGCGAGACGAAGCAACTCGTGGCCCAGTACCTGCGCAATCCGGATACCTTGATGGTGCGCGGCACCTACATCCGCTGCGTGCTGGAAACCCGCATCGTCACCGACTACGCAGGCTACACGTCCTGCATCATCACCGAGCCGGTGTACTCCATCAATGGACGCCACCTGCTGCTGCCGAAGGGCTCGAAGGCCCTGGGTCGCTACGAAGGCGAGCCGACCGGCCCGCGCGTCGCGGTGATCTGGGATCGCGTCACCACGCCGAACGGCCTGGACGTGATCCTCGAAGGCCCTGGTGTGGACAACCTTGGTGGCGCCGGTCATCCGGGCGACTACAACGGTCACTGGTTCAGCAAGATGAGCTCCGCCTTGTTCATCAGCATGATCAGCGACGCGTTCAAGTACGCCGCCGCGAAGAACGGTCCGACCACGACCAGCGTCAGCAATGGCACCATCGTCGAGACGCCGTTCGAGAGCAATACGGCGCGCACCGTGGAACGTCTGGCCAATCAGGCGTTGACCAAGGCGGCTTCGCGTCCGGCGACGGTGACCATCAACCAGGGCACGATCCTGAACATCTACGTCGCAAAGGACGTCGATTTCTCGGGCGTGGTCAGGAGCCGTTGATCCACGACGCCTGATCCCCTCCGGTCGGTTCCGCAGCCGCAGGCGCCATCACCGCCCGTCGGCTGCGACCGGGGCTGAAACCGGGATCGCCAAGCCTCGAAAAGCGATCGCGCGAGCGATCGTTTTTCGTTCCGGGGCACGCCACGCCAGGCGGCCCGTCAGTCACCCCACGGCCCGCGCCGACGACAGGTTCCGCATGGATATCGACAATTCACCCATCGCCAACGTCTCCAACGACTTCCTCGAATACCAGTACAGCGTGCTGGGCATCCTGGAATACATGTCGTCGCCGGAAGTCACGGAAATCTGCATCAACAAACCGGGCGAGCTGTACCTGGAAACCAACACGGGCTGGAAGCACATCGAGGTGCCGTCGCTGACCTTCGAGCGCGCGCGCCAGTTCTGCACGGCGGTGGTCAACGAGAGCAATACCGGGCAGCGCATCACCGATGTCGATCCGGTCGTGTCGCTGACGTTCCCGACCGGCCAGCGTGCCCAGTTCGTGATTCCGCCGGCCTGCGACGCGGGCAAGGTCTCGATCACGATCCGTCTGCCGGCCAAGCGCAACTTCACCCTGCAGAGCTACGAGGAAAGCGGCTTCTTCAAGCAGATCCTCGAAGGCGCGCCTGAAGTCAGCGACCAGGACAAGGAACTGCTGGAACTGCGTGCGGAGCGCAATTACGCCGAGTTCTTCAAGAAGGCGGTGTCGTACAAGAAGAACATCGTCGTCGCCGGCGCGACCGGCAGCGGCAAGACCACCTTCATGAAGTCGCTGGTCGGGCACATCCCGCATGAAGAGCGGCTGGTGACCATCGAGGACGCACGCGAACTGTTCATCGAGCAGCCGAACATCGTGCACCTGCTGTATTCCAAGGGCGGGCAGAGCGCGGCGAACGTGACCGCGAAGAGCTGCATGGAAGCCTGCCTGCGCATGAAGCCGGACCGCATCATCCTGGCCGAGTTGCGCGGCGACGAAGCCTTCTACTTCATCCGCAACTGCGCCTCCGGTCACCCGGGCTCGATTACCAGCTGCCATGCCGGCAGCACCGCACAGACCTGGGACCAGCTGGCGCTGATGGTGAAGGCATCGAATGAAGGTTCGGGCCTGGAATTCTCGGTCATCAAGCGCCTGCTGATGCTGACCATCGACATCGTGATCCACATCAAGGCGCATGCAGGACGCCGCTACATCACCGGCATCGATTTCGACCCCCGGCGTTCGCTGGGCCTGGCCGGCGGCGAATAGTCAGCCGCGCGCGGCGCCCCAGTCGCGCCGCAGCTCAGTCACGCTGCACGTCCATCCGGGCGCTGCCGTCTGTGGCGACCCGGATCTCGATCCGGCGATCGAATTCGTCCTCGCGCATCGGCGCAACCTCGCAGGCGCACAGCACGGCGGCCAGGGCGGGGATCGTGTTGCTGTGGCCGACCACGAGCACTGTGCCCGTGCGGTGCGCGTCGCGCAGCTGCCGCGCGAACTCGAATGCGGGAATCGAGGCGTTGTATGTCTGCAGGTCGAGGTGATGCGACATCGACGTCGGCGCGGCCGTGAGCTGGGTGCGCCGGTATTGCGTGGCGTACGCGGCCACCACGCGCGCGTCCGCGAGCGATGCCGCAAGCCGCTTCGCGCGCACCATGCCGGCTTCGCTGAGCGTCGGATCCTTCGGATCGTCCGTGGCCTTTTCCGCATGGCGCACGAGGATGAAACGCACACCTGGCTCCGCTGCCTGCGTGCGGGTGGAGGTCTGCGACACGCAGCCTGTCGCGAGCGTGGACAGGAGGAAGGCGATCAGCGCGGCGTATCGCGTCATGCGTTCGGTCTCAATGCCGTGAACAGGCCGCGTGCAGCCTGCAATCGCGTGGATGCATCGGGCAGTTCGAGGGTGATCCGCAGCTTGTCGGGGCCGTCCATCCGGTAGTGCTTCGGCTGTCCCTGGATCAGGCGGATCACCGACATCGGATCGACATTCGGTTTCTCGACGAACTGGATGCGTCCGCCGGATGCCCCCAGGTCGAGCTTGCGCACGCCCAGCGCGGTCGCGTCGAGCTTGAGTTCGGAGACCGCGAACAGGTGCTTCGCGGGATCGGGCAGCAGGCCGAAGCGGTCGATCATCTCCACCTGCAGTTCGCGGAGCCTGTCGGCATCGCGCGCGCTGCTGATGCGCTTGTACAGGGTCAGGCGCGTGTGCACGTCGGGCAGGTAGTCCTCGGGAATCAGCGTCGGCAGATTCAGTTCGACATCGGCGCCGCGTTGTTCATCCAGATCGATGCCGAGTTGATCGACGCCGGGCAGCTTGCCCTGCTTGATGCTGCGCACCGCGCGCTCCAGCAGCTCGGTGTACATGGAGAAACCGACTTCCGACATCTGGCCGCTCTGGTCTTCGCCCAGCAGTTCGCCGGCGCCGCGGATTTCCAGATCGTGCGTGGAGAGCGTGAAGCCGGCGCCGAGCTCGTCCATCGACGCGATCGCTTCGAGGCGTTTCTTCGCATCGGCGGTGATGCTGCGGCCATCGGGCACGACCAGGTAGGCGTAGGCGCGATGGTGCGAACGGCCGACGCGGCCGCGCAGCTGGTGCAACTGCGCGAGGCCGAACTTGTCGGCGCGGTTGATGATGATGGTGTTCGCGTTGGGGATGTCGATGCCGGATTCCACGATCGTCGAGCACAGCAGCACATTGAAGCGCTGCTTGTGGAAGTCGAGCATCACCTTTTCCAGCTCGCGTTCCGGCATCTGCCCGTGGGCGATCCCGATGCGCGCGTCCGGCACCAGTACCTCCAGCTCGCGCTGCATGCGGCCGATGCTTTCCACGTCGTTGTGCAGGAAGTACACCTGCCCGCCGCGCGCGAGTTCGCGCTGGAAGGCTTCGCGCAGTTGCTCGTCGTCCCAGGGCACCACGAAGGTCTGCACCGCGAGGCGATGCGCCGGCGGCGTGGCAATGATCGACAGGTCGCGCAGGCCGGTCATCGCCATGTTGAGGGTGCGCGGGATGGGCGTCGCGGTCAGCGTGAGCAGATGCACGTCGGCGCGCAGCGCCTTCAGCGCTTCCTTCTGGCGGACGCCGAAGCGCTGTTCCTCGTCGACGATGACCAGGCCGAGATCCTTGAATTTCACGTCCGGCTGCAGCAGGCGATGGGTGCCGACGATCACGTCGATGCGCCCGTCCGCCACCTTCTCCAGCTCGGCCTTGATCTCCTTGGTCGACTTGAAGCGCGACAGCACTTCGACCCGGAGCGGCCAGTCCGCGAAGCGGTCGCGCATCGTGCGGTAGTGCTGTTCCGCGAGCAGGGTGGTCGGCACCAGCACCGCGACCTGCTTGCCGCTGATCGCCGCCGCGAACGCCGCGCGTACCGCGACCTCGGTCTTGCCGAAGCCCACGTCGCCGCAGACCACGCGGTCCATCGGCCGCGACGAGGACAAGTCGCGCAGCACCGCTTCGATCGCGGCGAGCTGGTCGGGCGTTTCCTCGAAGGGGAAGGTCGCCGCGAACGGTTCGTACACGGTGCGGTCGATGTCCAGCGCGAGCCCGGCGCGGGCGTGGCGCTTGGCCTGGATTTCCAGCAGCTCGGCGGCGACGTCGCGGACCTTCTCGGCGGCCCGCTTCTTCGCCTTCGACCAGGCCTCGCCGCCCAGCGAATGCAGCGGTGCGGTGTCGGGATTCGCGCCGGAGTAGCGGCTGACCAGGTGCAACTGCGTCACCGGCACGTACAGGCGGTCGCCCTTGGCGTATTCGATGTCCAGGTATTCGCCGGTCTGGCCGCCGGCTTCCAGCGTCACCAGCCCGCGATAGCGGCCGACGCCATGGTCTTCGTGCACCACCGGCGCGCCTTCGCTCAGTTCGCCGAGGTCGCGGATGATCGCTTCGGGCTCGCGTCCTGCGCGCTTGCGCCGGCGCGGCTGCGCGGCACGCTCGGGGAACAGCTGGCGCTCGGTCAGCACCGTCCATGGCGCGGCGTCGTCGACGGCGAATCCGTTGTCGAGCGGGGCGACCACGATGCACAGTCGCTCAGCCGATGCCGCGAATTCCTCGAACCGCGTCAGCACCTGCGCGCGCAGGTCGGCGGACTGGAGGATGTCGATCAGCGCCTCGCGACGACCTGCGGAGTCGGCGGCGATGAGCACGCGGCCCGGATAGGCACCGAGGAAGGATTTCAGCGCCGCAGCGGGCTCTGCGTCCTTGGCCATCAGCGGCAGGTCGGGCGCGGGCTGCGAGCCCAGCGGCAGGGCCTCGTCGCGGCGCGGATGCGCCTCGCCGCACAGTTCGATGCGCCGGCCTTCGTTCAGGCGTTCGCGCAGCGCGTCCGGCGACAGGTACAGCTCGGCCGGCGGCAGCAGCGGACGTTCGATGTCGTGCCGCCGCTGCTCGTAGCGCTCGCTGGTGCCACGCCAGAAATGGTCCGCAGCTTCCATCACGCCGTCGCCCAGCACCGGCATCGCATTCGCGGGCAGGTAATCGAACAGCGTCGCGGTCTTGTCGAAGAACAGCGGCAGGTAGTACTCGATGCCCGAGGTGGCGATGCCGGCCTTCAGGTCCTGGTACAGGCCACTGCGGCGGGTGTCGATGTCGAAGCGATCACGCAGCGTCGACAGCGCGCGCTCCAGCGCGCTGCCTTCCAGCGGCACCTCGCGTCCGGGCAGCATCTGCACCGACTGGTACTTGTCGAGCGAGCGCTGGCTTTCCGGGTCGAAGGCGCGGATCGATTCGATCTCGTCGTCCAGCAGTTCGATGCGGTAGGGCTCTTCCGCGCCCATCGGGTAGATGTCGAGCAGGCCGCCGCGCACCGCGAAGTCGCCGGGGTCGAACACCTGCGGCACGTTGCGGTAGCCGGCGCCTTCGAGGCGGCGCTTTTCGGCGTCCATGTCCAGCCGGCGCCCGACCGCCACGTCGAAACTGCCGCCGACGATGTGCGACAGCGGCGCCAGGCGCTGCATGAGGGTCTGCACCGGCACCACCACCACGCCGCGCGTCAGCGTCGGCAACCGGTGCAACGCGGACAGGCGCTGCGACACGATGTCCGGGTGCGGGCTGAACTGGTCGTAGGGCAGGGTTTCCCAGTCGGGGAAGGGCACCACGGGCACGGCGGCGAGGTCGCCGATCAGCGTGCGCAGGTCGTGTTCGATCTGGTGCGCGGCGTGGTTGTCGCGGGCGACGACCAGCAGCGGGCCGTCATGCGCGCGGGCGACGCCGGCGAGGGTCCAGGCGAGGGCGCTGGGGCTGGCGGGCAGGCGCCACCAGGCGCGGGCCTGGCCCGGGCGGGGCAGCAGGGCCGATGGGGAAGCGGAAACGGGCACGTGCGGGCGGGGACGGGATTTCCGGTGGGCCGCTAGGTTAGAGCGTGCGGCCGGCAATGTCACAGGCCGGCCTTGTCACAGGTGGGCGAGTCGGCGGCGGGCCTGCCCGGCACGGACATGCGCTCTGCCATGATGGCGGCGCCGGCGCGGTGCCGGTCGATCCCTCGGGCCAGGACGTGGGCCGCCAGGCCGACGGGACGGATGCATCCATTCCAGTTCGCCCACATCACAAGGAGTAGACAGTGAAGGCAAGTCTCCGGATTCCGTTCGTTCGTCGCGTGCTGCTGGCCGGCACGTTCGCCGTCGTGCTGTCGGCCTCGGCCGCGGCGCTGGCCTACTGGCCATGGGAAACCATCACCGTCACCAGCCATTACGACGCCAATGGCGCGCTCGTCGGCGTGGAGGCGGTGGGCGCCTGCGGTTTCCCGCTGGTCGGGCAGACCGGCGTCAGCAGCAGCCAGCAGAGCTATACCTGCGACGATCTCGACGAGATCCCGCTGCCGTTCTGAGGGCCACGCCGGGCCGGGCCGCACGCCCGGCCCGGTGCAGCGGATTCACGCGTCCGCGGACCCTTTCGCGGGCGGGGCGCGCAGGTCCAGGGTCACGCGGACCAGCCCGGGATCGTCGGCGTGTTCGCGCTGGAAACCCAGCGACTGTGCCAGCGAGACCATGGCCGTGTTGTGTTCCAGCACGTCACCGTACAGCCGGTCCAGGCCCTTGCGCCTTGCCCAGCGCACCAGCCGGCGCATGAGGTGCCGGCCCAGGCCCATGCCGCTGATGAAATGACTGACCAGGATCGCGAATTCGGCTTCGCGCGTGCCCGGAGTGATCGCGACCCGCGCCACCGCGCCGATCAGCGCCTCGCCGGGCGGGTAGGGCTCTGCGGCGACGAGGGCGAATTCGGTCTCGGGATCGGGCCGGGCCAGCCGCGCGGCGGTCTCCGGTGTGAGTTCCTTGATCGCGTACAGGAAGCGCTGGCGGATTTCTTCGGGGTGCAGGAGTGCGAACCCGGCGCGCAGCGCTTCCGCATCCTCGGGACGGATCGGACGGATCAGCACTTCGCGGCCGTTGAGCAGCCGCTTGTACTCATGCCAGGGCGGGAGGCGGGCGCCAGTATTCACCGAAGCATCTTCGCACAGTCGGTCCGGCGGTATCCTCGGCGCATGAACAGCACACAATTGCGGGCATTGATCGGCGCCTGGCCCGGCGTCACCGAAGACCTCAAATGGGGCAACGACCTCGTGTTCTCGGTCGGCGAGAAGATGTTCTGCGTCATCGACGCCACGCCGGCTTCGGACGGTGGCAGCGGGCGCCTGAGCTTCAAGGTCGATGACGATCGCTTCCTCGAACTCACCGATCGCCCGGGCATCATCCCCGCGCCGTACATGGCCCGAGCGAAGTGGATCAGCCTCGCCGAACCCGGCGCGATGTCCGACGCCGAACTCGCGCCCCTGCTGCGTCGCAGTTACGAACTGGTGCGGGCGAAGCTGACGAAGGCGAAGCAGCGCGAGCTGGGCGAAGGTTGATCTGCACCACGCGTGAATTGCCGCCTGTTGTAGAGCGGCGCTTGCTCCGCTCGCATTTCCCGTGAAGAGCATGAGCGGAGGAAGCGCCGCTCTACAAGGGCGCGTACCGATCAGTCCGGCGACTTCAGCCATTCCATCCTCGTACTGGCTCCGGCTTCGCCGAGCGTGTCGCGCAGCGTCTCCAGGACCGGGCGCAGGGTCGCATCGAACTGCCACGGCGCATTGAGGATCAGCAGGCCGCTGCCGTTCATGCGCAGCGGCGAGTCGTCGGGCCGGACCAGCAGCTCGCAGGCGAGCACCGACTTCGCGTCGAGCGTGGACGCGGAACGGTAGAAGGGTTTCAGGGCGCTGCGGCGCTTGATCGGGTACCACAAGGCGTAGGTCGCCTGCGGCCAGACGATGAGCGCATCGCGCATCGCCGCTCGCGCGGTGTCGAACTCGGCGAGCTGTGTCTCGTAGGGCGGATCGATCAGCACCAGTCCGCGCGCGTAACGCACGGCGCCGATCTTCGGCGGCAGCAGCGCGTGCATTGCGCCGTAGCCGTCGCGCGCGTGCACCGCCACGCGTGGATCGCCACCGACGTGGCGCTTCAGCAGCGCCGCTTCCTCCTCGCGCAGTTCGCAGCAGGCGATGCGGTCCTGCTCGCGCAGCGCATGGGCCAGCAGCCAGGGCGAGCCCGGATAGGCGTCCTTGCCGTGCGTGGCGCGGCAGGCGGCCACGGCGTCGAGATAGCGGCGGATGGCCGGATTGGCGGGCGGTGCGGCGAGCAGGCGGCCGATGCCGTCCCCGGCCTCGCCGGTGCGCCCCGCTTCCTCGCCGGACAGCGCGTAGAGGCCGGCGCCGGCATGGGTGTCCAGCGCGAACAGCGGCGCGGGTTTGGCGATCAGGGCGTCGCACAGCGCCAGCAGGGCGACGTGCTTGAGGACATCGGCATGGTTGCCGGCGTGGAAGGCGTGGCGGTAGTTCATCGGCGGCATGGTACCAACCGGGCGCGGGATGCGGCCTACAATGCGGGCGTCGTCCGCTTCCCCGTCCCCGACCTGCATCGCCATGGCCGCACCGCACGCTCCGACCATCCTCGTCGCCGAAGACGAGACCGCCATCGCCGACACCGTGCTGTACGCGCTGCGCAGCGAAGGCTTCGCGGCCGAGCACGTGCTGCTGGGCGGCGAGGTGGCCGCGAAGGTGCGCGCCGGCAAGGTCGATCTAGTGGTGCTGGACGTGGGTCTGCCGGACATCACCGGTTTCGAGGTCTGCCGCCAGCTGCGCACCTTCAGCGACCTGCCCGTGATCTTCCTGACTGCGCGCGACGGCGAGATCGATCGAGTCGTGGGCCTGGAACTGGGTGCCGACGACTACGTGGTCAAGCCCTTTTCACCGCGTGAACTGGTCGCCCGCGTGCGTGCGCGGCTGCGCCGCCGCGCGCAGCCGGCCAGCGCCGACTGGCAGGTGCACGGCCGCTTCGAGATCGATCGCGAAGGCCGGCGCATCCGTTATGCCGGACAGGCGCTGGACCTGACCCGCTACGAATACGGCCTGCTCGAAGCCCTGCTGCAGCGCCCCGGTGCGGTGCTGTCGCGGGCGCAGCTGATGGACCGGGTGTGGACCGACGCCCTGGACAGCGGCGACCGTACCGTCGACACGCACATCAAGACCCTGCGCGCCAAGCTGCGCGATGTCGATGGCGCGATCGAAGGAAACCTCGACGGCACCGGCGACGACAGGATCCGCACGCATCGCGGCCTGGGCTATTCGATCGACGTCGGCGCGGCCTGAGCACGGGTACGGCATGAGTACGGGCATTGCATGAAGATCGGCCTGCGCATCCTGCTCGGCTATTTCGTGATCGTCGCGATCGCGGCGCTGCTGCTGGGCAAGGTCTTCCTGCAGCAGGTGAAGCCGGGCGTGCGCCAGGCGATGGAAGATACCCTGGTCGATACCGCCAACCTGCTCGCGGCGCAGGCGCGCGACGACCTGCTCGCCGGGCGCATCGCCGACGGCGCGTTCGCCGGCAACGTGCGCGAACTGACCGACCGTGACATCGGCGCGGAGATCTGGGGCTTCAGCAAGCGCAAGCTCAGCACGCGCATCTACGTGACGGATGCGAAGGGGATCGTGGTTTTCGATTCCGATGGCCGCGACGTCGGCAAGGATTACTCGCGCTGGAACGATGTCTACCTGACCCTGCGCGGCCGCTACGGCGCGCGTTCCAGCCGTGCCGATCCCGATGACGAGGACAGTTCGGTGATGCACGTCGCCGCGCCGATCATGGTGCGTGAAGCCGGGCAGTCGAGGATCATCGGCGTGCTCACCGTGGCCAAGCCGAACCAGACCATCGCGCCGTTCATCGCGCAGAGCCAGGCGGTGATCCTGCGCTGGGGCGGCGTGCTGCTGGGTGCGGCGCTGCTGATCGGCCTGGTCGCCGCTTGGTGGTTGTCGCGCCAGCTCGGCGCGCTGCACCGCTACGCCGATGCGGTGACCGCAGGCGAGCGCGCGAGCCTGCCGGACAGCGCCGGCGAGTTCGGCGACCTCGGCCGCGCGCTGGAAACCATGCGTGCCCGGCTGGAAGGCAAGCAGTACGTCGAGCAGTACGTGCACGCGCTGACCCATGAACTGAAGAGTCCGCTGGCGGCCATCCGCGGCAGTGCCGAACTGCTGGATGGCGAGCCCGGTGCGGCGCCGATGCCCGAGCCGGACCGCGCGCGTTTCGTCGCCACCATCCGCGCGCAGAGCGGACGCATGGCGGAAATGATCGACAAGCTGCTGGCGCTGGCCTCGGTCGAGCATCGCCAGCGCATCGAGCAGCCGCAGCGCATCCTGCTGCGCGAGGTGGTCGAGGATGCCGCCGAACGGGTGGCGACCCGGTTCGAGCAGCGCGGCCTGCGCCTGGAAATCAACGAGGACGGCACGGCGCTGGCGGTGTCCGGCGACGCCTTCCTGCTGCGCCAGTCGATCGTCAACCTGCTGGAGAACGCGGCGGATTTCGCACCGGCCGGCAGCGTCGTCGAAATGCGCGTGGCGCGCGAAGGCGACGAGGCCTTCGTCGAGATCCGCGATCGCGGGCCGGGCGTGCCGGACTATGCGCTCGATCGCGTGTTCGAGCGCTTCTATTCGCTCGCCCGTCCCGAAGGCGCCAGCCGCAGCAGCGGCCTGGGCCTGTGTTTCGTCGCCGAGGCGATGGAACTGCATGGCGGGCGCGCGACGCTCGCCAACCATGCGGACGGTGGCGCGGTCGCGACCCTGCATCTGCCTCCGGCCTGACAGGCCGCGTCGACCAGTTCACATCGGCTTCACGCACGCGCCATCGCCGCTCCTCGGCTGAGGCCGAGACTTCCGGCGTCCAACAACACCGGAGACGGCCATGCGCCTGATGCTGAAGATATTGATGGTGGTCGGCATGACCATCCTGTTGCTCGTGCCCCTGCTGATGATCCGTGGCGTGATCCAGGAGCGGCAGTTCTATCGCGACGAGGCCGTGCGTTCGGTCGCGCGCGGTACCGCCGGTGCGCAGGCGCTGTCCGGGCCGGTGCTGATGGTGCCGTACACGAATACCGTCGAGGTCGAGGAAAAGAACGCGAACGGCGAGGTCATCCGCAAGGTCAAGCAGGACGGCGAATCCGGCCAGTGGCTGTTCTTCCCTACGACGATGACGGTGGACGGCACGATCGATCCTCGCATCAAATCGCTCGGCCTGCATGAAGTGCGCAGCTACGAGGTCGCGGGCCAGGTCGTCGCCCGCTTCGACGTGAACATTCCCGCCGACGCCAACCCGGAACTGCCGAGGAAGATCGGCCAGCCAGTGCTGAACTTCGGCATCGCCGACGTGCGCGGCGTCGCGGGCGTGCCGAAGCTGCTGGTCGACAAGCGCGAGCTGAAGCTCAATCGCGGGATCGTGGGGCGCGAGGGCACCGGCCTGCACGCCATGCTGGCGACGCCACGGGCCGGCGATGCGCTCCGCTTCTCGGCCGACCTCCGCTTCGCGCTGGAGGGCACCGAACACCTGGCCATCGTGCCGCTGGCGCAGACCAACAAGGTCACCCTGTCGTCGGAATGGCGCCACCCGCAGTTCAGTGGTTCGTTCACGGCGCGCAGCAAGGACATCAGCGACAAGGGCTTCAAGGCCGACTGGGAGGTGTCGTCGCTGGCCAGCAACGCGCAGTCGCAGTACCTGGGCGGGCGCACGGTACCCAACGCCGGCGCCATCGGCCTCAGCGGCGAAGCGGATCTGGGCATGGACGCGGTGGCGGTGTCTCTGGTCGATCCGGTGAACATCTATTCGCAGGCCGACCGCGCCAGCAAGTACGGCATCCTGTTCGTGCTGCTGACCTTCGTCGGTTTCTTCATGTTCGAGCTGATCAAGCAGCTGCGCATCCACCCGATCCAGTACGGACTGGTGGGCCTGGCCCTGGCGATCTTCTTCCTGCTCCTGGTCGCACTGTCGGAGCGTATCGATTTCGGCATCGCCTACCTGATCGCCAGCACCGCCTGCATCGGCCTGCTCGGCTATTACGTCAGCCACGTGCTGCGCTCGTGGATGCGCGGCCTGGGCTTCGCACTCATGATCTCGCTGCTGTACGCGGTGCTCTACGGCCTGCTGATTTCCGAGGACAACGCGATGGTGATGGGCGCAGGCCTGCTGTTCCTGATCCTGGCCGCGATCATGATCGTCACCCGCCGGGTCGACTGGTACAGCCTGGGCGCGAACACCCCGCCGCCCATGCCGAAGGAATGACGCGGGATTGATCCAGCTGTCCCGGGCGCCCAATCCCCAGCACCCGGGTGGAGGCCGCGGCTCGCGAGAGTCGCGGCTTTTTCGTGCGCGGCGGGCTGGGGATAGAATCGGCCCGATGAACGCATCACTCCGCATCGAACGATTCGTTGGCGCCGACGTGCGCCGGCATCTGGACGCCGTCGCCGCACTGCGCATCGTCGTGTTCCGCGACTGGCCCTACCTGTACGACGGTGATCCTGCCTACGAACGCGAATATCTCGATGCCTATGCGGTTTCGGCGGACAGCCTGTTCGTGCTCGCCTTCGATGGCGACCGCATCGTGGGCGCCTCGACCGGCCTGCCACTGGCCGACGACAGCGCCGAGTTCCGCGCGCCGTTCGACGCGGCCGGCCTCGATGCCTCCCGCGTGTTCTATTTCGGCGAATCGGTGCTGCTGCCGGCATATCGCGGGCAGGGCGTCGGGCATGCCTTCTTCGACCATCGCGAGGCGCATGCGCGCGGTCTGGAATGCTTCGACCTGGCGGCGTTCTGCGCGGTGGATCGCGATCCCGCCGATCCGCGCCGTCCCGCCGGGCATCGCGACAACGACGCGTTCTGGATCGGGCGCGGCTACGCGCGCCAGCCGGGCATAACCATGCGCCTGTGCTGGAACGAGATCGATCGCGGCGACATCGAGCACGCCTTGACCTTCTGGACGCGCAGGCTCGAAGGAGACGAGGCATGAAGATCGCCGCCGCGAAGTATCCGATCGACGCCTTGGCGGATTTCGCCGCGTTCGCGGACAAGCAGGCGCACTGGCTGCGCGAGGCTGCGGACGCCGGCGCGCGCATCGCGGTCCTGCCGGAATATCTCTCGCTGGAGCTCGGGGCGACGTTCGAAGCGCGCGTGCGCGACGACCTGCATGCGTCGCTGGCGGCGATCCAGCGATATCGCGCCGACTGGATCGCGCTGTTCACGCAATTGGCGCATGAGCTGGATCTGCATGTGGTCGCGGGCACCTTCCTGCTCGACATGGGGCAGGGACGTTATCGCAACCGCGCAGACCTGTTCTCGCCGGACGGCACGCATCGCTGGCAGGACAAGCTGCAGCTCACCGGCTTCGAGAAAAAGACCGGCGTGATCGAAAGCGGCGATGCGCTGAAGGTGTTCGGGATCGACGGTCTGCGCGTTGGCATTTCGATCTGCTACGACATCGAATTCCCGCTGCCGGTGCGCGCCCAGTATGAGGCCGGCGCACGATTGCTGCTGGTGCCGAGCTGCACCGACACTGCGGCCGGCGCCACCCGCGTACGCGTGGGCTGCCTCGCGCGCGCGCTGGAGAACCGCTGCTTCGTCGCGCAGGCGGTGACGGCAGGCGAGGCGGCGTGGAGCCCGGCACTCGACGTCAACACCGGTGAAGCCGCGCTCTACGCGCCGATGGACGTCGGTTTTCCTGCCGATGGCATCGTTTCGGCGACGCACGCGCTATCCGGCTGGACGTATGCCAACATCGATGTCGCGGTACTAGCGGATAGTCGTGCGGGAGCGCAAGTCGCGAACGATCGAGACTGGCCGGGACAGCTGGCGCCGAATCTGTTACGTGCGCGAGTCGAACCACACGTGTAGAGCGGAGCTTGCTCCGCTCATGATTTTTGCGAGAACCATGCGCGGAGCAAGCGCCGCGCTACAAGAAGAGCAGCGGAGCAAGCTCCGCTCCACGGGAAAGCGTGGGATTACAGCGGCAGCAGCATCATCGAATCGCGCACCCAGAACGAACCCAGCGCGAGTGCGCTGCCGATGCCGGTCGCGGCGAGCACGTCGCTGGGATAGTGCAAGCCCAGTACCACGCGCGAGGCCGCCACGCTGGCGGCGAAGGGGATCAGCAGCCAGGCCAGTGCCGGCACGTAGGCGAGGGCGACGATGGTGAAGCCGACCGCGTGCAGGGTGTGGCCGGAGGGAAAGCTGAATTCGTCCAGCGGCGCGACCCATGCGCGGATGCGCAGATCCGACGCGCAGGGGCGCGGACGCCGCGTCCAGCGCTTCAGGCCCTTGTAGAGCAGCAGCGAGACGAGGCTGATCGCGGCCATGTGCAGCGCGGCCGACATGCCGACGCGGCCGCCGAAGATGGCCAGCGCACCCATCAGCGCGTACCAGAACACGCCGTCGCCGAGGCGGCTGACGATGGCGAAGAAGCGACGGATCAGGCGGTGGCCGCACAGCGCGTTGGCGCGCAGGCACCACAAGGCTTCATTCGTGCGCAGTCGTTGACGCAACAGGGGCGTGTTCATGCGCGTTCCTCGATTGGGCCAGGCGTTGCAGGATCGTGTCGAAATCGGCGGCCACCTGGCCCGGGCGCAGCCCGGCGACGGCATCGCGCGCGGCGATGCGCATCGCGGCCAGCAGGCGCGCGTCGCCGGCCACGTGCAGCGTGGCGCGCACGAAGGCGTCGTCGCCGCCGTGGCCATCGCGGACGGCGGCGCCGTGCTGTCCGTCGCGCAGGTATTCGCGCGCGGCGCCGGAATCGAAGGCGACGGTCGGCACGCCGCTGGCGAGCGCTTCCAGGGTGACGTTGCCGTAGGTTTCGGTGCGGCTGGGGAACAGGAACAGGTCGGCGCTGGCGAAATGCCGCGCGAGCGTCTCGCCGCGCTGGATGCCGCAGAACACGAAATCGGGATTGTCGCGGGCGAGCTGTTCGCGCGACGGGCCGTCGCCGACCCAGACGAAGCGCGCATCCGGCTGCTGTTTCTGCAGCTCGCGGAACGCGCGCACCGCCAGCGCGAGATTCTTTTCCGGCGCGATGCGGCCCAGATGGATCACCGCCAGCGCTTCGGGCCGCAGGCCCCAGCTCGCGCGCAGGGCATCGTCGCGGCGCTCGGGATGGAACAGGTCGGTGTCCACCGCGCGCGGCAGGCGCACCACGTCGCGGAAGCCCATGTCGTCGAGCGAGGTGCGCAGTTCGTCGGTGGGCACCAGCGTGGCCTGCGCGCTGTTGTGGAAATGCCGCATCCAGCGCAGCGCGACCGGCTGCAGGACGGGCACGCCGTAGTCGCGCATGTAGTGGTCGAAACGGGTATGGAACCCCGTCGCCGCAGGTACGCGCAGCTTCCGTGCCGCGCGCAGTGCCGACCAGCCCAATGGCCCTTCCGTGGCCACGTAAATCGCATCCGGGCGATGCGCCTTCCATTGGCGTACCAGTGTGCTCGTCGCCGGCAAGCCGAAACGCAGACCCGGGTAGCGCGGGATCGGCAGGCCGGGGAGCAGTTGTTCGTGAGGGGCGGGCGCGGTGTCGCGGGACTGCCGCGGTCGGAACAGCGTCACCTCGTGGCCGCGATCGCGAAGCCCTTGTTCCAGGCTCTGCACGGTGAGGGCAACGCCGTTGATTTCCGGCGGGTAGGTCTCGGTGATGATCGCGTAGCGCATCCGCTTCCTCTCGTTTGAGGAAGTCTGGACGCTTGCGATGAAGCGACCGTTGCGCGGGGGTGACAGCGCGATGACGCGGCCCGAGTGGGCCTAGTCAGGGATCCAGGCGCAGTTCGATCGCCAGGCCGACGATGTCGTCGCGCTCGTGTTCCAGGTCGGAACACAGCAACGGCCGGTCCTGCAGCCAGGATTTCGACAGCGACAAGGTCAGACTGTTGCTGCCTGCGCGCGCTTCGAGCGTCGGAATCGCGCCGGCCTCGTGCGAGCGGTGCAGCAGCACCGACAGGCGCAGCAGCGCCGCGCAGCGCCGCGCCGGCGAGAGCAGGCGGTCCGGCAGCACTTCCAGCGACTTGTTGGAGATGTTGCGGCGATGGTTGCGCACCAGTGCGGCGAGGAAGAGCTGTTCCTGGCGCGAGAAGCCGGCGATGTCGGAATGTTCGAGCAGGTAGGCGCCGTGCACGTGGTACTGGCTGTGCGCGATGGCCAGGCCCAGCTCGTGGACGCGCGCGGCCCAGACCAGCATGCGGCGGTCGTCGTCGTTGAGGTTCCAGCGTTCGGCGACCTGGTCGAACAGGCGCATCGCGGTCACTTCAACGCGCGTCGCCTGCGCATGGTCGACGCCATAGCGATGCATCAACGCGTCGATCGAGGTGTCGCGCGGGTCGTCCACGCCACCGCGGCCCAGCATGTCGTACAGCACGCCTTCGCGCATCGCGGCCTTGCTGACCAGCATGCGCTTGAGCCCGAGCGTCTCGAACGCGGCTTCGAGCACGAGGATGCCGCCGGCGATGATCGGCTTGCGGTCGTCGGACAGGCCGGGCAGGTCGATGTCCTCGATGCGGTCGGCGGCGAGCAGGCGCTCGCGGACCACGGGCAGCGCTTCGGCGGTGACGGCGCCCTTGGTGAGCTTCATCGCCGCGCAGATCTCGCCGATGGCCTTGTTCGTGCCCGACGAGCCGATCGCTTCCTGCCAGCCGAGCGTGCGGTAGAGGCCGGCGAATTGCTGGAATTCCGCTTCGACTTCGGTCAGGGCTTCCTTCCAGCGCTTCTTCGACAGCTTGCCGTTGGCGAAGAAACGACGCGTGCTGGCGACGCAGCCCACCTGCAGGCTCTCGCGTTCGATGGTGTCGAACCCGGAGCCGATGATGCATTCGGTCGAGCCGCCGCCGATGTCGATGACCAGGCGGCGCTGTTGCGGCTTCGGCGGCTGCGCATGCGCGACGCCGAGGTAGATGAGGCGCGCTTCCTCGCGGCCTGACACCACTTCGATGCCGTGTCCCAATGCGTCTTCGGCGTCGGACAGGAAGACCTGCGGTTCGCGCAGCGCGCGCACGGTGTTCGTCGCGATGGCGCGGACGCGGTACGAGGGCAGGTCGCGGATGCGCTGGCCGAAGCGCGAGAGGCAGTCCAGCGCGCGCTGGCGCGCGTCCTGGGTCAAACCACCCTTGCCGTCCAGGCCGTCGGCCAGGCGCACGGTCTCGCGCAGGCGGTCGATGATGCGCAGCTGGCCGAGAACCGTGCGCGCAACGACCATGTGGAAGCTGTTCGAGCCGAGGTCGATGGCGGCGAGCGCGTCGCCGTCCTGCAGGGGGGCGGCGGGCGCGCGACCGGGGGAAGCGGATCGGTTCAAGCGGCGGACCTGCGGAACGGAGGGGGATTCGGGCGATGCACGTCGTCGAATGCCGCGAAGCCTACCAACACGGCCCGCCGAACGGAACGGCTTGCGCCACTGCCAGCGATGCGCTTGGACCAAGGTCGAATCATGCCGGCATGCCCGCCACCCGGGTGGGCGTATCCGGGCGGCCGATCAACCGCAGATCCGCGCGAGCAGCATGGCCTGCGCCGAATGGGGCATGGCGTCGCCCACCGGGTGCAGCTGGCGATAGGTCCCGTCGGCCTGCAGTTCCCAGGCGTTGAGGTTGTCGACCAGGTAGTTGTCCAGCGACTCCTCCTTCACCCGCGCGGCGAGGTCCGGCGCCACGATCGGGAAACCCACTTCCACGCGGCGCAGCAGGTTGCGTTCCAGCCAGTCGGCGCTGGAGCAGTACAACTCGGGCTCGCCGTCGTTGCCGAACCACCAGACGCGGCTGTGTTCGAGGAAGCGGCCGACGATCGAGCGCACGCGGATGTTCTCCGATACGCCCGGCATGCCGGGACGCAGGGTGCAGGCGCCGCGCACGATCAGGTCGATGCTCGCACCGGCCTGCGAGGCGCGGTACAGGGCGCGGATCACCTGCGGTTCGTTGAGCGCATTCATCTTGGCGACGATCCGCCCGGGACGCCCGGATTGCGCCAGCCTGGCCTCGCGTTCGATGCGCTTGAGCACGCCGGCGTGCAGGGTGAAGGGCGACTGCAGGATGCGCTTGAGCTTGATCGCCGGCGCCAGCCCGGAGATCTGCTGGAAGATCTGGTGCACGTCGCTGCCGATGTCCGGGTCGGCGGTGATCAGGCCGAAGTCGGTGTAGGCGCGCGAGGTGCCGGCGTGGTAATTGCCGGTGCCCAGGTGGGTGTAGCGGACGAGCCTGCGGCCTTCGCGGCGCACGATGAGCAGCATCTTCGCGTGGGTCTTGTAGCCCACCACGCCGTACACCACCTGTACGCCGGCATCCTGCAGGCGATCGGCCAGGCGCAGGTTCGCTTCCTCGTCGAAACGCGCGCGCAGCTCGATCACCACGGTCACGTCCTTGCCGTTGCGCGCGGCCTGGATCAGGTGCTCGACGATCGGCGAATCCTTGCCGGCGCGGTACAGGGTCTGCTTGATTGCCAGGACGTTCGGGTCCTCGGCGGCCTGCTTGATGAGTTCGAGGACCGGCGTGAACGCATCGAAGGGGTGGTGCATCAGGATGTCGCCGGCCGCGGCGCGCTCGAAGATCGTGTCCATGTCCTTGAGCTGGCGCGGCTGGTACGCCGGGAATTTCAGGTCGGGGCGCTGCACCATGTCGTAGATCTGCGCGGCGCGGTTGAGGTTCACCGGCCCGTTGATCCGGTACACCGCGTTCTCGGTCAGGTCGAAGTTCTGCAGCAGCGTGTGCACGATCGGCTTCGGGCAGTCGGCGGCGATCTCCAGGCGCATCGCGCGCAGGTAGCCGCGGCCGACCAGTTCGTCGCGCAGCGCCAGGGCGAGGTTCTCGACTTCCTCCTCGTCGACGATCAGCTCGGAATTGCGGGTCACGCGGAACTGGTAGGCCCCCTTGACCTCCATGCCCGGGAACAGTTCGTCGACGAAGGCCGACAGCACCGCCGACAGGAACACGAAATCGTGCTCGCCGCCGGAGACCTTCTCGGGCAGCTGGATGATGCGCGGCAGCGAGCGCGGCGCACGGACCACGGCGAGATGGCCGGCACGGCCGAACGCGTCCTTGCCCTTCAGCACGACGACGATGTTCAGCGACTTGTTGAGGATCTTCGGGAACGGATGCGCCGGATCCAGGCCCAGCGGCGACAGCACCGGCAGGATCTCGTCGCGGAAATACGCGCGCAGCCAGCGCGTCTGCCGAGCGGTCCAGTGCTGGCGCGCGAGCACGCGCACGCCGACCTCGTCCAGGGCTGGCCGCAGCACCTCGTTCCAGCAGCGGTACTGCGCGTCCACCAGCTCGGCGGCCCGTTCGTGGATGCGCTTGAGCAGGGTGGTGTGCGGCATGCCGTCGGCGGCCGGCGGCATGCCGAAGTCCAGCGACTGGCGCACGGTGGCCGCGCGGATCTCGAAGAACTCGTCGAGGTTGGTGCACGAGATGCACAGGTAGCGCAGGCGTTCCAGCAACGGCACCGCCGCGTCCTGCGACCGCTCCAGTACACGGAAGTTGAAGTCGAGCTGCGACAGCTCGCGGTTGAGGTACAGCGACGGCTCGCGCAGCGGGTCGTTGTCCTGCGGGAACTCCGCGACGGGTGCGGTGCGTGCGGGTGGGCGTGGGCTCATGCGTGCTCGTCTTGTGCGTAGTCGTCTTCGAACAGGAGGTGGTCGCGTGAGCGGATGCGCTCGCGACCGAAACGGCAGGCGAAACGGCTGCCGCGACCGACTTCGCTTTCGATCTCCAGCCGCGCCTGGTGCAGGTTCAGCACGTGCTTGACGATCGACAGGCCCAGCCCGGTGCCGCCGCTTTCGCGCGAACGGCTGGTCGAAACCCGGTAGAAGCGTTCGGTGATGCGCGGCAGGTGCGCGGCGGGGATGCCGTAGCCGGTGTCTTCCACCGCCAGGCTGACGCCACCGTCGCCTTCGGGCAAAAAGCGGATGCGGATCCTGCCGCCGGCCGGCGTATAGCGGATGGCGTTGCTGACCAGGTTGGAAAAGGCGCTGTGCAGCTCCTTGGTCGAGCCCATCAGGTCGACGCCGGCCGCATCTTCCACGCTGATCTCGTGGCGCTGCTGGCTCAGGGCATCGGCCTCGCGCTTGAGCGTGGCCAGCATCGACGCCATCGACACCGTCTCTTCGGGCAGCTGCTCCTGCGCTTCCAGTCGCGACAGCGTGAGCAGGTCTTCGACCAGCTGGGTCATGCGCTGCGACTGGCGCTGCATCTCGGTGAGCATCGGCGCCCAGTCGGGCTGCTCGGCCGGATCGAGCATGTCGAGGTAGCCATGGACCACGGTCAGCGGCGTGCGCAGCTCATGCGAGACGTTGGCGACGAAGTCGCGGCGCATCTGCTCCAGGCGCATCAGCTTGCTCACGTCGCGCGCGACCAGCAGCCACAACTCGTCGGAATAGGGGATCAGGCGCAGGCTCAGGTGCATGTCCGGCTGCACCGGCGAGGGCACGTCGAGCAGCGGTTCGGCATGGCGGCCGGCGGCCAGCCACTGCGCGACCGGCAGCGGCTGCAGGCGGTCGCTCAGCGCGGCGCCGATGTCGCGAGGATATTGCAGGCCCAGCAGCCGTTGCGCGGCTTCGTTGAACCACTGGATGCGCTGGCTGTTGCGTTCGACCACCACGATGGCGTCCGGCAAGGCGGCGGTGGCGGCGCGATAGGCACGCAGCATGTCGACCAGGCGGCGCTTGCGCGCGCGCATCTCGGACTGGCTGCGGTGCAGCAGGCGATCCAGTTCGTTCCAGACGCCGTCGCCCTCCGGCGGCGTGGCGCGCTGGCGCGCGGTCAGGCGCAGCAGCACGTTGCGCAGCTTCCAGTAGTGCCATGCCACCACGCCCAGCGCGGCGACGGTGACGACCAGCCAGACATGGCCGATGGCGAAGCCCAGTGCGAGCGCGCCCATCAGGATCAGCACCAGCTGCCCGAGCGTCTTGAACCATGCGGAGCGCGCGATGGAGGTCATCGGTCCAGTCTATGTCAATCGGATGACAGGCGCCGTGCCTTCGGCCGGCGCGCGCGGCTACAGCGTCGCGGAGAAGCGGTAGCCTGCACCGCGCACGGTCTGCACCATGCCTTCCAACTGCACCGGCTCCAGTGCGCGGCGCAGGCGGCGGATGTGCACGTCGACCGTGCGTTCCTCGACATAGGTGTTGCCGCCCCAGACGTGATCGAGCAGCTGGTTGCGGGTATACACGCGCTCGGCGTGGGTCATGAAGAAGTGCAGCAGGCGGTACTCGGTCGGACCGATGTGCACCTGCGCATCGCCGGCGAACACGCGGTGCGACGCACCATCGATGCGCAGGCCGCCGATCTGCACGCTGCCGTCTTCGTCGTCCTCGCGCGAGCGGCGCAGCACGGCGCGGATGCGCGCCAGCAGTTCGCGTGCGGAAAAGGGTTTCACCACGTAGTCGTCGACGCCGGCTTCCAGTCCGCCGACGCGATCGTTCTCCTCGCCGCGCGCCGTGAGCATGATGATCGGGATGTCGCGGGTCAGGGCGTCGCGGCGCCAGCGCCGCGCCAGTTCCAGGCCGCTGGTGCCGGGCAGCATCCAGTCGAGCAGGATCATGTCCGGCACGCGCTCGGCGATGGCGGCCTGGGCCTCGCGGGAATCGCCGGCGTGCACTGGTTCGTATTCGCCCTTGCGCAGGGCGAAGGCGACCATGTCGCGGATCGCGGGTTCGTCGTCGACGATCAGGATGCGCTTCTGCATGGGGCTGTTGTCCGGTCTGCCGCGTTTGCTGGGGGAGTGACCACAGTAGACGACATTTTTGTGACCGATCCGTGACGCTGACACAAGCGCTTTCCGCCGGGCGGACAAGCCCGCCCGATGTCGGCAGGCGTGAAGGCGACACTCGGTGTCAGGGCGCCCTGTTCAGCGCCGCCGCAGTTCCTCGTCGCGCACGCCCTGGCGGCGCAGTTCCAGCACGCGCGGTGTGATCGAGGCGATGCGCGCCTCGATGCGGGCGCGGGCGTAGTAGTCCATGTCCTCGCGCTTGAGCAGGGTGTTGAGCTGGACCAGTGCGCGCTCGGGGCGGCCCTTGATGTACTCGGCCTCGGCGTGGGCTTCTCCGGCGCGGATCGGGTCGCCAGCGACCTCGCTGGCGCGGGCGAAGGTCTGCTGGAAGATCGGGTCGTCCTTGGCGCTCACCGACAGCGGGCGCAGCACGGCCTGGGCGCGCCGCCCGGCGTCCGGATCGTTGCGTTCGGCGAGCAGGCGCGCATAGCTCAGGGCCACCGCACGATGACCGGGCATGCGCGCCAGCAAGCCTTCCATGCGCTTGTCGGCCGCGGCGATCTGACCGTTGCGCGCTTCGGCTTCGGCGATCCCGACGACGATCCAGGCGTCGTCCGGATGCGTCTCCAGCAACGGCGCCAGTTCGCGGGCGGAAGCGGCGTACTCGCCGTTGCGGGCCCGGGCGATGGCCAGGCCGTAGCGCTGCGCAGCGGTCAGCGGCCGGCTCTGGCGCATCCGTTCGTACTCGCGGATGGCCTCGACAGGCGTGTTGGCGCTGAGCACGCGGATGCGTTCGCGCGCCCAGCCGAAGTGCGGGCTCTCGGCCTTGCGCTGGCCGCCGGCGACCCGCAGCGAGGCCGGGATCAGCGGATTTTCGCTGGTGATCGCGCTGCCGGGCACGAAGTCGGGCGCGCGCTTGGACAGCTCGGCGGCGCGGCTGCGCGCTTCGCTGATGCGGGTGGTGGTGACCGGATGCGTGCGCAGGTAATCGGGCGTGCGTTCGCGTTCGCCGCCCTGGTTGACTCGCGACAGCGTCTGCATGCGGCCGAACATAGCGGTCATGGCGTTGGCGTCGTAGCCGGCGCGCACCAGGGTCTGGATGCCGAGACGATCGGCCTCGGATTCGTTGGAACGGGTGTAGTCGATCTGGCGCTGCGCCATGAGGCCCTGCAGGGAGGACACCGCCGCGATCGAGGCATCGTCTGCGGAGTTGCCGCCGGCAGCCTGGGCAACGGCGATGGCGCCGAGCATTGCCAGAAGAATCGGTACGCTGTCCTTCTGGGCGCGTTCCGCGCTGCGCAGCACATGGGTCTGGGTCACGTGCGCCACCTCGTGGGCGAGCACGCCGGCCACTTCGTCCTCGCTCTCGGCGACCAGCACCAGGCCGGCATTGGTGCCGATGTAGCCGCCCAGGGTCGCGAAGGCGTTGAACTGGCGTTCCTTCAGCATGAAGAACACGAAGGGGTGGTCCGGGCGGTCGCTGGCCGCGGCCAGGCGATGACCCACCGACTGCAGCCAGTCGTCGATCAGCGGGTCGTCCAGCACGTAGTCGTAATGGCGTAGCTGGCTGAGCAGCATGCTGCCGTATTCGGCCTGTTTCGCCGGATTGAGCACCTCGTTGGCCGAGGACCCGATGTCCGGGAGGCGGGAGTCCTGGGCCGGGCTGACCGCAGTCGCGAGGAGACAGGTCAGGGCAGCGATGGCGGCCGTCAGGCGCATGGGCGGGGTCCGGAGGGGGCGAGTGCGATGGTCGACAGGATGCCGTGTGTGCGCGTCGACGGCGTGAATGCGCTGTTAAGGCCGCACCCCCCGTTCGACCCGGATCGGTCGCAGACGTTCCCTGCATCGCAGTGTTGCCCGCCATGCGACAAACCCTGTCTGGAAAAGCCCATCGCCACCCCCCATCATCCCACTCCCACAGATGCAGCCGCGCCCGCGCGGACAGGAGACGGCCTTGAACGAGACCCCCGGCGGCGCGTCGCACGCGCCGATCACGCTGTACACGACACTGGTCTGCCCCTACTGCGTGGCCGCCAAGAACTTCCTCAAGAGCAAGGGCCTGAGCTGGACCGAGGTCCGCATCGACACCGATCCCGACGAGCGCGAGCGCATGGTCACCCGGGCCAACCGCACCAGCGTGCCGCAGATCTTCGTCGGCGACGTCCATGTCGGCGGGTTCGACGACATGATGGCCCTGCATCGCGCAGGCAAGTTCGAACCCCTGGTCGCAGGAGAAGACGCATGAGCGGTGCGGAGAACGAAAAGGATCGCGTCGCGGAGTTCACCGCGTTCCGCAAGCGCATGAACGAGCGCATCCTCGCGGAGCCCAACCAGGTGGTTCGCCGCTTCTTCGCGCTGGACACCCAGACCTACCAGGCCGGTGCCCTCGATGTGAAGACCAAGGAACTGCTCGGCCTGGTCGCTTCGATGGTGCTGCGCTGCGACGACTGCATCAGCTACCACGTCGCCCAGTGCAAGGAAGCAGGCGTGACCCGCGACGAGATGTTCGAGACCTTCTCCGTGGGTCTGGTGGTCGGCGGCTCCATCGTCATTCCGCATCTGCGCCGCGCCGTCGATTTCCTCGACCGGCTGGAGCAGGGCGAAGCCGCAGCGGCCCCGGCCCACGACCACGGCTGAACCGGCCTTTCAGATGTGCGCCTACGACTGCGCATGCGACCATGGTCGGGGCGCATGTGGATATGCCGATCGAGCATGATCGGCGGCGTTCAGGCATAATTCGCAGGTTGTGAGCGCCGGTTCGGTCCAAGCCCGGCGCTTCGATCCCGCATCCCGAACGACCGCACCCCGAACGACTGGGCCCGCGCGCAGCGCCGGGCCCGCCTGCCGGAACCGTCCGCGCAGGTCTGACTGGAACCGACAATGACCCAAACGATTACCGTCATCCGAGGCGATGGCATCGGCCCCGAGATCATGGAGGCTGCCCTGTTCGTGCTCGATGCCATGAACGCCGGCCTGCAGTACGAAGAAGCCGATGCCGGCATGGTCGCGCTGGAGAAGCACGGCGAACTGCTGCCGCAGTCGACCCTGGATTCGATCCGCCGCAACCGCATCGCGCTCAAGAGCCCGCTGACCACGCCGGTCGGCGAGGGCTTCAGCTCGATCAACGTCGAACTGCGCAAGCGCTTCGACCTGTACGCCAACGTGCGTCCGGCGAAGTCGTTCCCGAACACCAAGTCGCGTTTCCCCTCGGGCGTGGACCTGATCACCGTCCGCGAGAACACCGAAGGCGCCTACATCGGTGAAGGCCAGTCTCTGTCGGAAGACGGCGAAACCGCGATGCTGACCCAGAAGATCACCCGTCGCGGCTCCGAACGCATCGTCCGCTACGCCTTCGAACTGGCGCGCAGGACCGGCCGCAAGAAGGTCACCGTGGTCCACAAGGCCAACATCCTGAAGTCGACCTCGGGTCTGTTCTTGCGAACCGCGCGCGTCGTCGCCGCGGAATACCCGGACATCCAGTGCAACGAGATGATCGTCGACAACACCTGCATGCAGCTGGTGATGCGTCCCGAGCAGTTCGACATCATCGTCACCACCAACCTGTTCGGCGACATCATTTCCGACCTCTGCGCCGGTCTCGTGGGTGGCCTGGGCCTCGCGCCGGGCGCCAACATCGGCACCGAAGCAGCGATCTTCGAAGCCGTGCACGGCTCGGCCCCGGACATCGCTGGCAAGGGCGTCGCCAATCCCTGTGCGTTGCTGATGGCCGTCGGCCAGATGCTCGACCACATCGGCCAGCCCGAGAACGCCACCCGCCTGCGCAACGCCATCGTCGCCACGCTGGAAGCGAAGGATTCGATGACGCCGGACCTGGGCGGGGAGGGCAATACGATGTCCTTCGCCAAGGCCATCGCCAGCCGGCTCTGACAGGAGCTGCCGCAGGGGCCTGTACCTGCGCGCGCACGAACCCGACACGGGGCACTTCGGTGCCCCGTGTCCGTTCGGGCCTCGCCGGCGTCACTGCGTTCCGCCAGATGGCTCGACACCATGGATGTTGCGACGCACAATCCGCATGATTTCCTTTCATGCGGATGAAGCGATGAATACTCCCGCGCTCACTGCCGGCGCCCACGACGCGCAGGGCACGGCCGTCTCCCCGAGCCCCAGTGCCCTGGCCCTGTTGCCGCTTCTGCTGTTCCTGGCCCTGTTCTTCGGCGCGGGTCTCTACTACACCGCACGCGGCGACGCGATGGGCTTCTACCAGCTCCGCGCACCAGTCGCGATCCTGCCGGCACTGGCTCTTGCCCTGTGGCTGGCGCGCCGTCGCGGAGTCCCCGCGCAGCGGACGCTCCTCGCCGGCATGGGCGAAAGCAACGTCATGCTGATGTGCCTGATCTTTCTGCTCGCCGGCGCTTTCGCCACGGTGTCCAAGGCCATCGGCGCCGTCGATGCCGTGGTGTCGCTGGGCCTGGGTGCATTGCCCGCCAGCCTGATCCTGCCCGGCCTCTTCGCGGTCGCCGCTTTCGTGTCGCTGTCGATCGGCACGTCCATGGGCACGCTCGCGGCCGTGGTGCCGATCGCGCTCGGCGTGGCCGATGCCTCGGGAATCGACCGCGTGCTGGTGCTCGGCGCCGTGCTCGGCGGCGCGATGTTCGGCGACAACCTCTCGATCATTTCCGACACCACCATCGCCGCGACCCGCAGCCAGGGCGCCGAGATGCGCGACAAGTTCCGCGAGAACATCCGCATCGCCCTGCCGGCGGCGCTGGCCACGATGCTCCTGCTGGCCTGGATGGGCGAGGGCGCCCCGGTGCATGCGCCGGACAGCGCGTCGCCCTGGCTGGTCGTGCCCTACCTGCTCGTGCTTGCCCTGGCGCTGGCCGGGCTCGACGTGGTCCTGGTGCTCGGCATCGGCCTGGTGGTCTCGGGCCTGTTCGGGCTGGCGTTCGCCGAAAGCTACGACCTCGCGAGCTTCGCCGGCGATGTCTATGCCGGCTTCGAGAGCATGGTCGAGATCACCCTGCTGTCGATCCTGATCGGAGGGCTCGCCGCGTTGATGAAGGCCTGCGGCGGCCTTGCCTGGCTGGCCGGGGTGATCGCGCGATTCGCGCGCGGGCATGCCGGCCGTCGCTCAGGCGAATTCAGTCTGGCGGCCCTGGCGGCAGGCACCGACGCGCTCACCGCGAACAACACCGTCGCCATCCTCGTCACCGGCGATCTGGCCCGCGACATCGCGCAGCGGCACGGTGTCAGCCCGCGTCGCGCCGCCAGCGTGCTCGACATCTTCGCCTGCGTGGTCCAGGGCGTGCTGCCGTACGGCGCGCAGATCCTGCTCGCGGCCTCGCTGGCCGCGGTGTCGCCGCTGTCGCTCGTCGGCAGCGTGCACTACTGCTGGCTGCTGGCCTTGTCGGCCGTGGTGTTCATGCTGCTGCCGGGACGCCATCGCGAATCGCGCGCATCCGCCGCCGCGGATTGATCTTGCCTGTCGATCCTGCCTGTCGATCCTGCCTGTCGGTCCGCGTGTCGATCCCGCACGTTCCGTGGGCGCCAAAAGCACAAGGGCGCCCGGAGGCGCCCTTGTGTTGCGTAAATCGAAACCCGGGTTCAGTCGCGCAGCTTGGCCAGCAGGCGCAGGAATTCGACGTACAGCCAGATCAGGGTGACGATCAGGCCGAAGGCACCGAACCACTCCATGTACTTCGGCGCGCCGGCTTCGACGCCGCTTTCGATGAAATCGAAATCCAGCACCAGGTTCAGCGCCGCGATCACCACCACGAACAGGCTGAAGCCGATGCCGATGATTCCCGACTCGTGGATGTAGGGCACGTTGATGTTGAACAGGCCGAGCACGAACGAAGCCAGGTAGATCAGGAAGATGCCGCCGGTGGCCGCGACCACGCCCAGCTTGAAGTTCTCGGTCGCCTTGATCAGGCCGGAACGGTAGGCGAACAGCAGCGCGAACAGGGTGCCGAAGGTCAGCATCACGGCCTGGATCACGATGCCCGGGTACATGTTCTCGAAGATCGCCGAGATCGCGCCGAGGAACAGGCCCTTCACCAGCGCATAGGACGGCGCCAGCACCGGCGACCATTCCTTCTTGAAGACCGTGACCAGCGCCAGCACGAAGCCGCCGATGCCGCCGCCGAGCAGGTAGATCATCGCGCCTGGCGCGAGCTGCATGCCTTCAGACGTCTGCACCATCGTCTGCGACCAGGCGAAGGCCGCGGTGAGGACCGTCAGCAGCAGCAACAGGCCGGTCTTGTTGACCGTGCCGTTGAGCGTCATCGCATTGGCGCTGCCGGGATAGACGCTACCGCTGCTGAGGTCGAGGAAAGTGGACTCCTTCAGAACCGGATTGCCGCTGCGCATGGGGACTCCTGAGTGTGTGTCGTACGGTCGAAGCGCCAAGCATACCGATTCCCGATTGCATGTGCCGCGTTGACATCCGCCCCGGAGGTTCGGACAATAGTCGACCGGCTGGATGCGGATTGCTTTGCACCCAGTCGCCGCTCGACGGCGGGGTATAGCGCAGTCTGGTAGCGCGCCTGCTTTGGGAGCAGGATGTCGGGGGTTCGAATCCCTCTACCCCGACCAATCCGGCCCACGTCAAGCGGATCCCGCGTCAGTGTGTTCCGATCTGTCCGCCCGGCTATCATGCGCACATGCGCCCGTAGCTCAACCGGATAGAGCACCGGCCTTCTAAGCCGGTGGTTGCAGGTTCGATTCCTGCCGGGCGCGCCAATGCGGACAACGAAAATGCGCCCGGCACGGAGCCGGGTCACGGTCGCCCGGGAAGGGCTGCTTCGCACGAAGCGATCCGTGGATGTGTTGCAGGTTTTATGGTGGATGTAGCTCAGTTGGTTAGAGCACCGGATTGTGATTCCGGGGGTCGCGGGTTCAAATCCCGTCTTCCACCCCATTATCGAGAATGTCGTTTTGTTCATTGAACGTCTGACATCTCCCGCAGTTCACGGGGAGCTTGTCGCAGATGCGAAGAATGCGGTATTCTTTCCAGATCGGGCCGTTAGCTCAGTTGGTAGAGCAGTTGACTCTTAATCAATAGGTCCAAGGTTCGAATCCTTGACGGCCCACCAGATCAGCAAAGCCCGGCTCCGGCCGGGTTTTTGCTTTCAGTTCCAGGGAATCGTTTTCACCCGACGATGTGCCCTGGGCTCCGCGAGTACGGGGCCATTGCGAGAGTGGCGAAATTGGTAGACGCAACAGATTTAGGTTCTGTCGCCGCAAGGTGTGGGGGTTCGAGTCCCCCCTCTCGCACCACCTCCGGTCAGCCTGACCGAGACCGCCGTCGCCGGATCGCGGCCCCGGCCGCCTGCGGCTGCGCCCGAAACTGGCGGCCGGCCGCGTAATCCGCCAAACTATCCCGTTCCACCGGGGCCTCGGCCGCGGTTTCGCCCGAGGGTCCTCCGAGATCCGGGCGTCCAATCCACTCTCACCAATTTTCGGGCCGCGGACACGCGCGCGGCTGCAGGAGTCGTCAGCATGCAAGTTTCAGTCGAATCCGTGGGCAATCTCGAGCGTCGCATGACCCTGCGCGTGCCGGCCGAGAGCGTCGAAGGCCAGGTTGGCGGCCGTCTGCGCGAGATCGCGCGCACCGCCCGCATCAAGGGCTTCCGCCCGGGCAAGGTGCCGTCCAAGGTCATCGAGCAGCGCTTCGGCGCGCAGGTCCGTGGCGAGATCCTCGACGACCTGCTGCAGGAAGGCTTCGAACGCGGCGTCCGCGAAAACGAACTGCGTGTCGCTGGCGCCCCGCGCATCGAGCCGTCGACCGAAGCGGGCGAGGGCGAGATGGCCTTCGTTGCCTCTTTCGAGATTGTCCCGGACTTCGGCGACATCGACGTGACCAAGCTGCAGGTCGTGCGCCACACCTCGGACGTCACCGAGGACGACATCGACCGCATGATCGAGAACCTGCGCCTGCAGCGCCGCAGCTGGACCCTGGTCAATCGCCCGGCCCAGGCCGGCGACGCGGTCGACCTGGAAACCTGGTCGGTCGTCGACGGCGAGCGCCTGCCGCCGGAAGGCGCCGAACGCGGCGTCACCGTGATCGGCACCGGCGGCATGTACGCCGAGATCGAGGAAGCCCTGGTCGGCCTGAGCGCCGGCGACGAGAAGACCCTGACCGTCGACTTCCCGGCGGACTGGCGCGTGCCGCAGCTGGCCGGCAAGACCGCCGTGGTCTCGGTGAGGATCGAGCAGATTTCCGAGGCCCACCTGCCGGAAGCCGACATCGATTTCATCAAGAGCTTCGGCGTGAAGTCGGGCGACATGGCCCAGTTCCGCGTGGAGATCCGCAACAACCTCGAGCGCGAGCTCAAGGGCGCGCTGATGAACCGCCTGCGCCGCGAAGTCGGCGAACAGCTGATCGCCGCCTACGCCCACGTTGAGATGCCGCCGCGCCTGGTCGAGAACGAGGCCCGTGCGATCGTGGCCCAGAGCGTCGAGCAGTCGCGTCGCCAGGGCCGTCAGGTCGAAGCGCCCGCCGACGCCTGGCGCGAAGTCCTCGAACCGGCCCGCAAGCGCATCACCGTGGCCCTGCTGGTCGGCGAGATCGCCCGCCGCAACGGCCTGACCCTGGATCCGAAGCGCGTGAACGAAACGCTGCGTCTCATCGCCTCGACCTACGAAGAGCCGCAGCAGGTCATTGATTTGTACCGCAACGACCGCCAGCTCATGTCCGGCCTGCAGAATCGCGTCATGGAAGAGCAGGTGATCGACTGGATCGCGGAGCGCGCGACCCACACCGATCAGCCGCTGAACTTCCAGGAAGCGATCGCACCGCTGTAAGGTTCCATCCTCCGGCGGCGTGGTTCGATGCAACGCCGCCCCGGCCCGCGCCATGCGCGGGCCTCCCCCACAACGACAGGTGTCACGTGAGCATGGAAACCAAAGCCCTGAATCTCGTGCCGATGGTGGTCGAACAGACCAGCCGCGGCGAGCGCGCCTACGACATCTACTCCCGCTTGCTCAAGGAGCGGGTCATCTTCCTGGTCGGCGGCATCGACGACTACATGGCGAACGTCATCGTCGCCCAGCTGCTGTTCCTCGAAGCCGAGAACCCCGAGAAGGACATCAGCCTGTACATCAATTCGCCGGGCGGCATCGTCACGGCCGGCATGGCGATCTACGACACCATGCAGTTCATCAAGCCGGACGTGAGCACGATCTGCGTCGGCCAGGCCGCTTCGATGGGCGCCCTGCTGCTGGCCTCGGGCGCCAAGGGCAAGCGCTACGCGCTGCCCAATTCCCGCGTGATGATCCACCAGCCGCTGGGTGGCTTCCAGGGCCAGGCCACGGACATCGACATCCATGCCCGCGAGATCCTGGGCATGAAGCAGCGCTTGAACGAGATCCTGTCCAGCCACACCGGCCAGGCGATCGACACCATCGCCCGCGACACCGAGCGCGACAATTTCAAGAGCGCCGAGGCTGCCCGTGACTACGGTCTGGTCGACCATGTCCTCGAGCGCCGGCCGGAAGAATCGATTCAGCCGGCCTAAGTGATTGATTCATAAAAGCATGGAATTCCGACCCGGGGCGCGCTTGCGGCCCGGGTCGTGGATGCTATCCTCCCGATACCAGCGAAAGAAATCGACAGCAGCATGAGCGAAGACCGGCAAGGCCGCAGCGGCGACAGCAACAAAATCCTGTATTGCTCGTTCTGTGGCAAAAGTCAGCACGAAGTCCGCAAGCTCATCGCGGGCCCGAGCGTGTTCATCTGCGACGAATGCGTCGAGCTGTGCAACGACATCATCCGCGAGGAGCTCGAGGAGAAGGCGCAGGCGACCCGCAGCCATCTGCCCAAGCCGCGCGAGATCCTCGAAGTCCTCGACCAGTACGTGATCGGGCAGTCGCGGGCCAAGAAGACCCTGGCCGTCGCGGTCTACAACCACTACAAGCGCATCGAGAGCCGCCAGAAGAACGACGACATCGAACTGGCGAAGTCCAACATCCTGCTGATCGGCCCGACCGGCTCGGGCAAGACGCTGCTCGCCGAAACGCTGGCGCGGCTGCTCAACGTGCCGTTCACGATCGCCGACGCGACCACGCTGACCGAAGCCGGTTACGTGGGCGAGGATGTCGAGAACATCATCCAGAAACTGCTGCAGAAGTGCGATTACGATGTCGAGAAGGCGCAGCAGGGCATCGTCTACATCGACGAGATCGACAAGATCTCGCGCAAGAGCGAGAACCCGTCGATCACCCGCGACGTGTCCGGTGAAGGCGTGCAGCAGGCGCTGCTGAAGCTGATCGAAGGCACCGTCGCCAGCGTGCCGCCGCAGGGTGGTCGCAAGCATCCGCAGCAGGAATTCCTGCAGGTCGACACCCGCAACATCCTGTTCATCGTCGGTGGCGCCTTCGCAGGCCTGGACAAGATCATCCAGCAGCGCAGCACCGAGGCCGGCGGCATTGGCTTCGGCGCCAAGCTCAAGAGTGCCGAGCGCAAGGCCGACGTCAGCAAGGTGCTGTTCGACGTGGAGCCGGAAGACCTGATCAAGTTCGGCCTGATCCCCGAGTTCGTTGGTCGCCTGCCGGTGGTCGCGACCCTGGAGGAGCTGGACGAGGCTGCGCTGATCAAGATACTGACCGAACCCAAGAACGCGATCAGCAAGCAGTTCCGCAAGCTGTTCGAGATGGAGGGCGTCGAGCTGGAGTTCCGACAGGATGCGCTCATGGCCATTGCCCGGAAGGCGCTGAAGCGCAAGACCGGCGCGCGCGGCCTGCGCACGATCGTCGAATCGGTCCTGCTGGACACGATGTACGACCTGCCTTCGCTGGAAAACGTCAGCAAGGTGGTGGTCGACGAGTCGGTGATCGAGCACAAGTCCGAGCCGTACCTCATCTATCAGACGCCGCCGAACAAGGTCGCGTCCGCCGAGTAAGCCGACGCGCAGCGTGGCACTCCCCGAGCGGCTCGCCTTCTGGCGGGCCGCGCTTGCATCCAGACCCACAGACCCCCATAAGGTGGCTATCGGCCGCGCCGTTGCGCTGCGCCACCCCACAGGAGCCGCTCCATGTCCGACCAAGCCGCCAACGTCCTGCCCGAACTGCCCGTGCTGCCGCTGCGGGACGTCGTGGTGTTCCCGAGCATGGTCATCCCCTTGTTCGTCGGCCGCGAGAAATCGATCAAGGCGCTCGACATCGCCATGGATCTCGACAAGCGCATCCTGCTGGTCGCGCAGAAGTCGCCGGAGACCGATGATCCGGCCGCCGGCGACCTGTACGAAGTCGGCACGCTGGCACAGGTGCTGCAACTGCTGAAGCTGCCCGACGGCACCATCAAGGTGCTGGTCGAGGGTGTGTCGCGCGTGAGCGTGAAGCAGGTGCGCGAGTTCGACGGCGCGCTCGCCGGCAGGCCCGAATTGCTGGAATCCGACCTGCCCGCGGAACCGCGCGAGGTGGAAGCCATCGTGCGTTCGCTGATGGGCCTGTTCGAGCAGTACATCAAGACCAACCGCAAGTTGCCGCCGGAGCTGATGCAGACGCTTTCGGGCATCGATGAGCCGAACCGTCTGGCCGATACCATCGCTGCGCACCTGAGCGTGCGCCTCGCCGAGAAGCAGCGCCTGCTCGAAGCCGTGGACGTGTCGCAGCGCCTCGAACTGCTCGTGGGCCTGGTCGATGGCGAGATCGACGTGCAGCAGCTGGAAAAGCGCATCCGCGGCCGCGTGAAGTCGCAGATGGAGAAGAGCCAGCGCGAGTACTACCTCAACGAACAGATGAAGGCCATCCAGAAGGAACTGGGCGACCTGGACGACGCACCGAACGATATCGAGGACCTGACCCGGCGCATCGCCGAGGCAGGCATGCCGAAGGCAGTCGAAACCAAGGCGAAGTCCGAACTCAACAAGCTCAAGCAGATGTCGCCGATGTCCGCGGAAGCCGCGGTGGTGCGCAACTACCTCGACTGGCTGCTGGGCGTGCCGTGGAACAAGCGGACGAAGGTGCGCAAGGATCTGAAGGTGGCGCAGGACACGCTGGACGAGGATCACTACGGCCTCGAGAAGGTCAAGGAACGCATCCTCGAATACCTCGCGGTGCAGACGCGCGTGAAGCAGATCAAGGGCGCGATCCTGTGCCTGGTCGGTCCGCCGGGCGTGGGCAAGACCTCGCTGGGCCAGAGCATCGCGAAGGCGACCAATCGCAAGTTCGTGCGCATGTCGCTCGGCGGCGTGCGCGACGAGGCCGAGATCCGTGGGCATCGCCGCACCTACGTCGGCTCGATGCCGGGGCGCATCGTGCAGAACCTCAACAAGGCGGCGACCAAGAACCCGCTGTTCGTGCTGGACGAGATCGACAAGATGTCGATGGACTTCCGCGGCGACCCGTCGGCGGCGTTGCTGGAAGTGCTCGATCCCGAGCAGAACACCGCATTCAACGACCACTACCTTGAAGTCGACCTCGACCTGTCGGAAGTGATGTTCATCGCGACGTCGAATTCGCTGAACATTCCGGGGCCGCTGCTGGACCGCATGGAAGTGATCCGCATTCCGGGTTACACCGAGGAAGAGAAGCTCAACATCGCCCAGCGTTACCTGTTGCCGAAGCAGCTCAAGGCCAACGGCCTCAAGCCGACCGAACTGAGCATCGCCGAAGACGCCGTGCGCGACATCGTGCGCTACTACACGCGCGAATCCGGCGTGCGCAACCTCGAGCGTGAAATCTCCAAGATCTGTCGCAAGGTGGTGAAGGAGATCGCGCTCGCCGGTTCGCAGCCGGAGGTGAAGGGCAAGGGCAAGGCAACCACTAAAGCAACGACCAAGGCAGCGACAGCGAGCAAGGGCATCAAGCGCATCGCGGTGACGTCGAAGAATCTCGACAAGTATCTCGGCGTGCAGAAGTACGATTTCGGTCGCGCCGAGCAGGACAACGAGGTCGGCATGGTGACGGGTCTGGCCTGGACGGAAGTCGGTGGCGACCTGCTGCAGATCGAATCGACGCTGATGCCGGGCAAGGGCCAGTTGCTGTTGACCGGCCAGCTCGGCGATGTGATGAAGGAATCGGCCTCGGCGGCGCTGTCGGTCGTGCGTGCGCGCACCGAACGACTCGGCATCGATCCCGATTTCCTGCAGAAGCAGGACGTGCATCTGCACGTGCCCGATGGTGCGACGCCGAAAGATGGTCCGAGCGCGGGTATCGCGATGACGACCGCGCTGGTATCCGCATTGACCAAGGTGCCGGTGCGCGCCGATGTCGCGATGACCGGCGAAATCACGCTGCGCGGCAAGGTCACCGCGATCGGTGGGTTGAAGGAAAAGTTGCTCGCTGCGCTGCGGGGCGGCATCCGCACCGTGCTGATCCCGGAAGAGAACCGCAAGGATCTCGCCGACATCCCGAAGACCGTGACCGATCGGATCAAGATCGTACCCGTGCGCTGGATCGACGAAGTACTCGATCTGGCCCTGGAGCATCCGATCGCGGTGCAGACCAGCAAGAAGGAGCGCGCGGTCGCGCGCAAGGCCGTCAAGCCGAAGGTTTCGAGTCGTCGCGAAGTGCGCAGGCACTGATGGGCGGACGGGCGGATGGCCGTTGTCGGCCATCCTGTCCGTTCATGCGTTTTCCCCCGGTTTTTCCGGGGTTTTTTGTTGCGCGGGGTGACCCCCGCTGGTATAACGGACGCCTGTTGACGCAGGAAAAGTCCGCGTCCTTCACGACGCCGAATGCAGGGAGTCGCGTTCCAGCCGACAGCAATCGCGTGGCATCCACGCCTCATTCTTCCTTCCTCACACCACATCCATGGGAGTTTCCAACATGAACAAAGCCGAGCTTATCGACGCGATCGCCGCCGGTGCCGAGCTGTCCAAGGCCGATGCCGGGCGCGCGCTCGATGCCACGGTCGCCGCCATCACCCAGGCGCTGAAGAAGGGCGACACCGTGACCGTGATCGGCTTCGGCTCCTTCGTGGTTCGCGAGCGTGCCGCCCGTACCGGCCGCAACCCGAAGACCGGCGGCGAGCTGCAGATCCCGGCTTCGAAGAATCCGGTCTTCAAGGCTGGCAAAGCGCTGAAGGATGCCGTAAACTAATTGGCTCTTCCCGTTGGGGTGCTTAGCTCAGCGGTAGAGCGTCTCCTTTACACGGAGAGGGTCGGGGGTTCGAAACCCTCAGCACCCACCAGAAAGAGTTCGACGTCATCGAAAAGAATTTCTGCAAAGAACTTCCAATTGGTTACGAAAAGGCGCTAAAATGCGCGCCGTCGCAGGGTCAAATGCGGAGTGGTAGTTCAGTCGGTTAGAATGCTGGCCTGTCACGCCGGAGGTCGCGGGTTCGAGTCCCGTCCACTCCGCCAATCCCTGGGAATTTTCCGCGCAAGCGGACGCAAAGGCACCGGAAACGGTGCCTTTTTCGTTTCCGGCAAGGACGAAAAACGCCGGCGGGGTCGCCGTCGGCATCTTCCTCCCCTCCGGCAGGCCGGCCGGGGATGTTGCAGGCGCGCGCTCAGGCTACACTTGACGGCTCCTCTTACGGCTCCGTTCGCCAATGCTGCAAGCCTTACGCGACAAATCCTCCGGCTGGATCGCCACGGTCATCCTGGGCCTGCTGACCATTCCCTTCGCGTTTTTCGGGATGGAGCAGTATCTGTTCCAGCGCACTGAAACCTTCGCCGCCAAGATCGAAACACCGCCGGCCTGGTGGTCGGCCGCACCGGACTGGTGGGTGGTTCGCAAGGCGTTCTGGGACAAGGACGAAATCACTGCGGACGAGTTCCGCAGTGCATTCGAGGACGAACGCCAGCGTCGTCGCCAGCAGGACGGCGAGAATTTCGACGCGCGCGAGTTCGAGAGTCTCGAGAACAAGCGCAAGATCCTGGAACAACTCGTCGACCAGCGCGTGATGCGTCTGGCCAGCGAGCGCGATGGTTTCGTGGTCGGCAATGCGCAGGTCATCGATGCGATCCAGTCGATCCCGGCATTCCAGGTCGACGGCAAGTTCAGCGAACAGCGCTACAGGCTCGCGCTCGCTTCGCTGGCGCCGCCGAAGACGCCGACGCAGTTCGACAAGGAAGTGCGCGACAGCCTGAAGCAGAGCCTCGTCGCCACGCGCCTGCAGGAATCGGCGTTCGTCACGCCATCCGAAGGCCAGCGCCTGCTCCGCCTGCTCAACGAGAAGCGCGATGTGTCCTACGTGACGTTGCCCGCGCCCGCGCCGGACGTCGCCCCGGTCACGCCCGCGGAGATCGCGAGCTGGTACAAGGCACATCCGAACGATTTCCGCGCGCCGGAAATGGTCACGCTCGAGTACATCGAAATCAACGCCGCGAACCTGCCGCCGCCGGTCGTTCCGGACGAACGCACCCTGCGCGACCGTTACACCCAGGAAAAGGCCCGCTTCGTCGAACCCGAGCAGCGCCTGACATCGCACATCCTGGTGAAGGTCGATGCCGGCGCCGATGCCGCCGCGCAGAAGGCGGCCGAGGCGAAGGCCCGTGATCTGCTGGCGAAGGCGAAAGCGCCCGGTGCCGATTTCGCGGCACTCGCGCGGCAGAATTCCGATGACGCCGGTTCGAAGGACGGCGGCGGCGACCTCGGCTGGGTCGTCAAGAACGGGCAGATGGTGAAGCCGTTCGAAGACGCTGTCTTCGCGACTGCACCGGGCACGATCGCCGGGCCGGTCAAGTCGGATTTCGGCTGGCACATCATCCAGGTGCGCGAGCTCAAGGCCGGCCGCGAAATGCCGTTCGAGCAGGCACGCCCCGAGCTGGAGCGCATGCTCGCCGAGACCGATCGCGAACGTGCTTACAACGACCTGACCGGCGCGCTCGTCGATCAGGCGCTGAAGACGCCGTCGTCGATGAAGCCGGTGGCCGATGTGGCCAAGCTGCAGATCCAGCGGGTCGGGCCGGTCGCGCGCAACCAGTTGCCGGGCGTCCTCGCGAACCCGGCCGTCGTGCGCCTTGCCTTCTCCGAAGACGCCAAGACCCTTCGCAATGTGTCCGATCCGATCGAGGTCGCGCCCAACCACAGCGTGATGATCCGCGTGATCGCCCACACGCCGGAACGCGTGCGTCCGCTGGCCGAACTGGGCCCGCAGATCGTTGCCGCGGTGCGTGCCGACCGCACGCGCAAGGCTGCCGAGGCACAGGCCGAGGCGGTGGTCGCACGTCTGAAGAAGGGCGAGACGCTGTCCGCGATCGCCGCCGAGAAGCAGTGGACGGTGGGCACCGCCGCCGCCGTGCAGCGCGGCTCGCCGAGCCCCGATCCCGCCGCCAGCGAAGCCTATTTCCAGGTCGATGCGCCTGCCGCAGGCAAGTCGACTCCGGGCAAGGTGCAGCTGCCGACCGGGCAGATGGTGGTCTTCGAGGTGAACAAGGTCATCGCGGGTCAGGACACCGACATGCCGCCTGAAATCCGCGCGGCCTTCCTCGGGCAGCTCGCGCCGCGCCTGGGCGACCAGGATGCGGTGTCGGTCAGCAAGTCCCTGCGCAAGCAGATGAAGGTCACCATCGCCGAGGACAGGCTCTGATCCACGGCGCATCCCGAGCGACACGAAAAAGCCCGGCTTCCCAGCCGGGCTTTTTCTTTAGTGCATCACCTGCCGGCGATCGCCGCCGGGGCGCTTGCGTCCAGACTCAGTCGTAGTGGATGCCGGTCATGCCGAGGATGTTGTAGCCGGCATCGACATAGGTGACTTCGCCGGTCATGCCCGAGGCCAGGTCCGAGCTGAGGAAGGCGGCGACATTGCCGACGTCTTCGATGGTCACCGTGCGACGCAGCGGCGCGTTTTCCTCGACGTGGCCGAGGATCTTGCGGAAGCCCGCGATACCGGCGGCGGCGAGCGTCTTGATCGGTCCGGCGGAGATCGCATTGACGCGGATGCCTTCGGGGCCGAGGTTGCAGGCAAGGTAGCGCACGCTGGATTCCAGGCTGGCCTTGGCCACGCCCATCAGGTTGTAGCCGACGAGCGCGCGCTCGGCGCCGAGATAGCTCAGGGTGAGGATCGACGCCTTGCGGTTCTGCATCATCGGCCGGGCGGCCTTGGCCAGCGCGGAGAGCGAATAGGCCGAGATGTCGTGGGCGATGGCGAAGTTCTCGCGGGTCATGCCGTCGAGGAACTGGCCGGCGATGGCTTCACGCGGGGCGAAGGCGATGGCGTGGATCAGGATGTCGAAGCCGTCGTTCCAGTGCTTGCCCAGTTCGGTGAAGCAGGCTTCGATCTGGGCGTCGTCGGCCACGTCCAGCGGCAGCACGATGTTCGAACCGTACTCCTTCGCGGCGCTTTCGACGCGCGAGCGGAGCTTCTCGGTCTGGTAGGTGAAGGCCAGCTCGGCACCTTCGCGGTGCATGGCTTCGGCGATACCCGTGGCGATGGAGCGCTCGCTGGCGATGCCGGTGATGAGCGCGCGTTTGCCTTGCAGAAAACCCATGGTGGTCTCGTGACGTGTGTCGGATCGGAAGCCTTAGTGTGCCATGCGGCCGGGACCATCGGATGCCGTATGGACGCGCCTCGCATCAGCCCCTGAACACGTTCTTCCATTCGCGCAGCGCCGCGAATGTCTCGACGCGGTCGGCGGCGGGTCGGCCCAGCCGCGCAGCCGCCGCGGCACGGATGGCAGGTGCGTCGCAGCGCAGGAAGGGGTTGGTGGCACGCTCCTGCGCGAGCGTCACCGGCAACGTGGGCTTCAGCTGTTCGCGCAGGTCGCGGATCTCGCCTGCGCGCGCCTGCAGGGCAGCGTTGTCCGGATCCACCGCAAGCGCGAAGGCGGCATTGGACCGCGTGTATTCGTGCGTGCAGCAGATCCGGGTGTCGTCGGGCAGGGCCGCCAGGCGATCCAGCGAGGCGAGCATCTGCGCTGGCGTGCCTTCGAACAGGCGGCCGCAGCCGAGGCTGAACAGGGTGTCGCCGCAGAACAGCAGCGGTGCGCCCCCGGCATTCGCGGCATGGAAGGCGATGTGGCTGCGGGTATGGCCGGGCACCGCCAGCGTTTCGAAGTCGATGCCTGCGGCGCGAACGAGGTCCCCGTCGGCCACCCGCCGGGTCGCCAGCGGGATGCGCTCGTCGTGCGGCGCGATGATCTCGAGTCCCGGCACGGCCGCAGCCAGCTCAGCGAGTCCGCCGATGTGGTCATTGTGGTGATGGGTGACGAGCACGGTCGTCAGGCGCACGCCATGGGCCACCGCGGCGAGTACCGGCCCGGCATCGCCGGGGTCGACCATCAGCGCGCTGCCATCGTCGCCGACGAGCATCCAGATGTAGTTGTCCTCGAAAGCGGGCAGGGGCACGGGGACGTTCGGCGGCGCGGATGGCGTCATGGCGGGAGTCATGGCTCGGCGTGTCGGGTCGTGGAGCGGGCTGGGTACAATGGCGCGATGCCTGCATTGTCCCACTCCCAGCCACCCGAGGTCGCGACGCAGTGGTACCTGCTGCCGGCGGGCCTTGCGGTGCTGGAGAGCGAGCGGACCGCGGTTGCCGACGCGCTGGCGGCGCATCCCGTCGTCGGTCTGCCCTGGCTGTGGTTGTCGCCGGTGGCCGACGGCGATGCCCCTGCCGGACGCGGCCTGAGGCTCAAGGGCTTGGGGGGCGGCTGGGACGGGCCCATCGTGTGCGCCCTACCGCTGCCGCTGGCCAGCGAATCCCTCGGTGCGATCGTCCTGCAGCATCTGCCGTTCGCGTCGCCGGACGAGCGTTCGCGGCTGCTCGGCGAATGCGCGCGCCTGCTGGTGCCGGGCGGGCGTCTGGCGGTGTTCGCGCTCAATCCCTTGTCGCCGTATCGGCTGCGTCTGCGCCGTGGCCGTCCCTGCGTGGAAGATCCTGCGACCTGGCGTCGGGGGATGGCTGACGCCGGCCTCACCCCCGAGGCGTCCGCGCAGGGCATCGGCCCGCAATGGACGCCAATGGCCTCGCCCAGCCTGCAATCCGGCCCCGGCCTGCGCGCCGCCTATCTCCAGCGCGCCGAAAAGCGCGCGATCCCGCTCACCCCGATGCGACCGCGCAAGACGCTCGGACTCGCCGACGGTGTGCCGGTCACCTGATCCATGTCGAAGCGCTCCTGATGACGAATACCCCGACGAATACCCCGACAAGCGCCCTGATGAAGCAGGTCGAAATCCATACCGACGGCGCCTGCCTCGGCAATCCCGGGCCAGGTGGCTGGGCCGCCTTGCTGCGCTATCGCGAGCGCGAACGCGAGCTGGCCGGCGGCGAGGCGCAGACGACCAACAACCGCATGGAGCTGATGGCCGCCATCATGGGCCTCGAAACCCTCAGCGAACCCTGCCGGGTGACCCTGTTCACCGACTCGCAGTACGTGCGTCAGGGCATCACCGAATGGTTGCCCAACTGGGTGCGCCGCCACTGGAAGACCGCCGGTGGCGATCCAGTGAAGAATCGCGACCTGTGGGAGCGGCTGCATGCCGCAAGCCAGCGCCATGCCATCGACTGGCGCTGGGTGAAGGGCCACTCGGGCGACCCCGACAACGAGCGCGTGGATGTCCTCGCCCGCGATCAGGCCACGTTGCTGAAACAGAATTCGAAACCGGAGGCCAGACGCGCATGAGGCAGATCGTCCTCGATACCGAAACCACCGGCCTGGAATGGAAGAAGGGCAACCGCGTCGTCGAAATCGGCTGCGTGGAGATGGTCGAGCGCCGGCCGACCGGGCGCACCTGGCAGCAATACATCCACCCGGAGCGCGAGTTCGAGCCGGGCGCGCAGGAAGTGACCGGCCTGACCCTCGAGTTCCTCGCCGACAAGCCGAAATTCGCCGAAATCGCCGATGCCTTCCTCGATTTCGTCCGCGACGCCGAACTGATCATCCACAACGCCGCGTTCGACGTCGGCTTCCTCGACCATGAGCTGTCCCTGCTCGGACCGCAGTACGGCAAGCTGCGCGACCATGTCGCGGGTGTGGAGGATTCGCTGGTCATGGCGCGGCAGCGCTATCCCGGGCAGCGCAACTCGCTGGACGCACTGTGCAAGCGCCTGGGCGTCGACAACACCCACCGGCAGTTGCACGGCGCGCTGCTCGACTCGCAGCTGCTCGCCGAGGTCTACCTGGCGCTGACGTCAGGGCAGAGCGAGATCGGTTTCGGCGCGCCCGCCGCGGACGAGGATGTGTCCGGAGCGGCCGTGACCGCCTTCACCGCCAGCGGGTTCGATCCGGCGCTCCGCCCCCGGGTGCGCATCGGCGAGGACGAACTGGCCGCCCATGCCGCCCGGGTGGAGGCCATCCGCAAGAAGGCCGGGCGCTGTCTCTGGGACCCGGCCTGAGTCGCCGGCGGGCCCCGGTCGAGTGCCATCCGTCCGCAGTCGCTTGAATCGGACCGTACGTTGCGGTACATAGCTGAACCAAACGATAGGCGCGTCACGGGCGCGCAGGATGTAGCCGGTGCGGTGCTCAGGCCGTATCGGATTCCCAGGAAACGCATCATCCGGATCCCAATCCGGCAACCCCATGGAAACGCATAAGGAGTAGGGCGTGAAGAAGACAGTACTCGCCGCCGCGGTCGTGATCGCCGCATCGGTCATCGGTTCGGCGCAGGCCGGCACCTACAAGAGCGTGCCGTACGGCAACAATCCCTTCCTGTTCTGCAAGTACGGCATGCCGAGCGACGGCTGGGTCTCCCAGGGCGACGGCAAGTGGCGCAAGGTCGTGAAGCGTCCGAACAAGCGCTGGATCTCGACGTTCGAGGACGTGTGCAGCACGCGCAATGGCCGCGACATCACCCCGGATCCGGCCAACCAGCAGGCGGCCAATGGCCGCGACCCGGCGCTGGTGCCCTGACTCCTGCCGTACGGTCCATGTGATCCGCCCGCGCCATGAGCGACGGGCGTCACCCGAAACCCGGATGCGCCCTGCGCATCCGGGTTTTTCGTTCATGGCCTGTCAGGGGGCGTCATGACGCGGCCTGTACAATGCCGCATCCTCTTTCACGGCAGACAGGAGCTCACGTGTCGACATGGTTGGTGACCGGTGGAGCCGGTTTCATCGGTGGCAATTTCGTGCTGGAGGCGGTGTCCCGCGGCGTGCGCGTGGTCAACCTCGACCTGCTGACCTACGCAGGGAATCCGGACACCCTGGATGCGATCTCGGCCCATGACGGTTACCGCTTCGTCCAGGGCGACATCGGCGACCGCGGTCTCGTCGCCGGGCTGCTGGCCGAACACCGGCCGGACGCGATCATCAATTTCGCCGCCGAGAGCCACGTCGACCGCTCGATCGATGGCCCTGCGGCGTTCGTCCAGACCAATGTCGTCGGCACCCTCGGCCTGCTCGAATGCGCGCGCGATTACTGGAAGTCGCTCGACGGCGCCGCGCAGGACGCCTTCCGCTTCCTGCATGTGTCGACCGACGAGGTCTATGGCTCGCTAGGCGACACCGGCAAGTTCACCGAGACCACGCCCTACGCGCCGAACTCGCCGTATTCCGCATCGAAGGCCGCGTCCGACCACCTGGTCCGCGCCTTCCACCACACCTACGGCCTGCCGACGCTGACCACGAACTGTTCGAACAACTACGGGCCGTTCCAGTTCCCCGAAAAGCTCATCCCGCTGATCATCGCCAAGGCGCTGGCCGGCGATGCGTTGCCGGTCTACGGCGATGGCCGCAATGTCCGCGACTGGCTGTACGTGGGCGACCACTGTAGCGCGATCCGCGCCGTGCTGGAGCGCGGCCGCGTCGGCGAGGTCTACAACGTCGGCGGCGATGCCGAGCGCGAGAACATCGTGGTGGTGAAAACGATCTGCGCACTGCTGGATGCGCGCCGTCCGCTGGCCGATGGCCGCAAGCGCGAATCGCTCATCACCTTCGTCAAGGACCGCCCGGGTCATGACCGCCGCTATGCCATCGATGCGGACAAGCTGAAGTCGGAACTGGGCTGGGCGCCGTCGCTGAGCTTCGAGGAAGGCATCGCGCGCACCGTCGACTGGTATCTCGACCATCAGGAATGGGTGAGCCGCGTGCTCGACGGCAGCTACCGCCTGGAACGCATCGGGAGCGCCGCATGACCGCGCGCAAGGGCATCATCCTGGCCGGCGGTTCCGGCACGCGGCTGTACCCGATCACCCAGGCCGTCAGCAAGCAGCTGCTGCCGGTCTACGACAAGCCGATGATCTACTACCCGCTGAGCGTGCTGATGCTGGCGGGCATCCGTGAAGTGCTCGTCATCAACACGCCGCACGAGCAGGCGCTGTTCAAGACCCTGCTCGGCGATGGTTCGCAATGGGGCATGCGCATCGAATATGCGGTGCAACCCAGCCCGGATGGCCTGGCACAGGCCTATCTGATCGGCAGCGACTTCGTCGACGGCCAGCCCAGCTGTCTGGTGCTCGGCGACAACATCTTCCACGGCCCGGGATTGACCGCGATGCTGCGCGAGGCCGATGGGCTGCAGCACGGCGCGACCGTGTTCGGCTACTGGGTGCGCGATCCGGAGCGCTACGGCGTGGCCGAGTTCGACCAGGACGGCCGCGTTGTCGGGCTGGAGGAAAAACCCGCGCACCCGAAGTCGAACTATGCCGTCACCGGGCTGTATTTCTACGACGGCCGCGCCAGCGAATTCGCGGCGGGCCTGAAGCCGTCGCCGCGCGGCGAACTGGAGATCACCGATCTCAACCAGCGCTATCTCGAAGACGGTTCGCTGCATTTGCAGCGCCTGGGACGCGGGTATGCCTGGCTGGACACCGGCACGCATCAGTCGCTACTCGAAGCTTCGAACTACATCGAGACGATCGAGGCGCGCCAGGGACTGCGTGTGTGCTGCCCCGAGGAGATCGCCTGGAACAACGGCTGGATCGATGCCGCACAGCTGGAACGCCTCGCCAGGCCGCTCGCGAAGAACGGCTACGGCCAGTACCTGCTCGGCCTGGCCGAGCGCGGCTTCGTTCCCTGAGATACCTGTCACCCATGAAGATCATCGAAACCGATCTGCCCGGTTGCATCGTCATCGAGCCGCAGGTCTTCGGCGACGAACGCGGCTTCTTCTACGAATCCTTCAATCGCGACAAGCTGGTCGCAGCCGGCCTGCAGGTGCCCGAATTCGTGCAGGGGAATGTGTCTTCGTCCGTGCGCGGCGTGCTGCGCGGCCTGCATTACCAGTGGCCGAAGCCGCAGGGCAAGTTCGTCTCGGTGATCGAAGGCGAAGTCTGGGACGTGGCCGTCGACATCCGCCGCGGCTCTCCGACGTTCGGGCGCTGGACGGCGGTGCTGCTCAGCGCTGAGAACAAGCGCCATTTCTGGATCCCGGAAGGCTTCGCGCACGGGTTCGCGACGCTGAGCGAACGCGCCGTGTTCTCCTATCTGTGCACGGCGACCTACGACCGCGATGCCGATGCCGCGATCCGCTGGAACGATGGCGACCTCGCGATCGACTGGCCGATCTCGGCGCCGCAACTGTCGGACAAGGATGCGAAGGCGCCGTTCCTGGCCGACGTCCCCGAATCGCGGCTGCCTGTCTTCCCTGCGTGAGGCTGCGATGAGGATCCTGCTTTTCGGCGCCAACGGACAGGTCGGACACGAACTGCGACGCAGCCTGGCCGCGCAGGGCGAGGTGATCGCGACCACGCGCAGCGGGCGGCTCGACGACGGCATGGCCTGCGAGGTCGCCGATTTCGATCTACCCGATGCGCTGCCCGATCTGGTCGCACGCATCGCACCGGCCGTGGTCGTGAACACGGCGGCCTACACGGCGGTGGACAAGGCCGAATCCGATCGCGATGCCGCGTTCCGCGCGAATGCCGAAGCGCCGTCGCGCATCGCCGAAGCGTGCGCGCGCAGCGGTATCCCGCTGGTGCATTACTCGACCGATTACGTGTTCGATGGCACCGGCACACGGCCCTACCGCGAAGACGATCCGACGGCGCCGCTCGGCGTCTACGGCGAAAGCAAGCTCGCCGGCGAGCAGGGCATCCGTGCCAGCGGTGCGGACCACATGATCCTGCGCACGGCCTGGGTGTATGCGCCGCATGGCAAGAACTTCCTGCGCACGATGCTGCGCCTGGGCGCCGAGCGCGACACGCTCGGCGTCGTCGCGGACCAGATCGGCACACCGACCTCCGCCGGCCTCATCGCCGATGTCACCGCAGCGCTGCTGCCGCAGGCGGGTACTCGCTCCGGTACCTGGCACCTCACCGCGAGCGGCGATACCTCGTGGCATGGCTTCGCCGAGGCGATCTTCGCTGGCGCGGTCGCCCGCGGGCTGCTGCCGCGCATGCCGCAGGTCAACGCCATCGGCACCGCCGACTACCCGACGCCGGCGCGGCGCCCGGCCTATTCCAGGCTGGACACCTCGCGTCTGCAGTCCGATTTCGGCGTGGAACTGCCAGACTGGCGCGTGGTCTGTGCCCACGTCCTCGATGAGGTTGCGCGAGCGTGCGCCGCGTGATCCTCTGCGGCCCGGATGTCCGCTTGTGTCGAATATCGATCCGTCAGCCACCTACTCACTGATCCATGGGGGAGCCATGAAGAAAACAGTCGTCGCATCCATCACCTCGCTTGCGCTGGCGCTGGCCTCGCTCGCGGCATCCGCGCAGGCGCCGAAGCCGCACGAGGTCGAGGATTTCATCCGCAAGCAGAAGTTCATCGACATCAAGATTTCCCCGACGGGCGAGTATTACGCCGCAACTGTCGCGGTAGAGCGCAAGACGATTCTGGCTGTCCTGCGCCGGACCGACAACAAGTTGACCGCACAGATCCACATCCCCGGGGATCGTACGCATGTCCATGATTTCTGGTGGGTCAGCGACACGCGCATCGTTGCCAGCGGTGCCCAGAAGATGGGTGCGCACGAGGAGCCCCGTCCAACGGGTGATCTGTACGCCATCAATGCCGATGGCAGCAAAGGTGAATTGCTAGTCGGACAGACCCTGCAAGTGGACTCGGTCGGGACGAACATTCGTGGCAAGCGCCAGGAAGAGATTGCGGCTTTCCTGCTCGATGATCTTCCCGCGGATGACAAGGATGTCCTCATCAAGGTGATGCCCTTCTCGGCTGACCCATTTACCCGTGTGGAGCGGCTCGACACCTTCACAGGTCGTCGCGTCGCCGTGACCCGGGCGCCGGTCAGGAATGGCAACTTCCTGACCGACAATGCTGGCGTCGTGCGCTTCGCATGGGGGCAGAAGACCGATCTCGTCGTCGAAACCTACTACCGGGGCGGCGATGACGAGGAATGGAAGCTCATCCGCACCAGCGAGGCGGACGGATTGGTCGAGTATCCGCTGGGGTTCGCGCCAGACAACAACATGGTCTACCTCTTGGTCCAGCATAATAAAGGGCCGGATTCGGTCGTTGCATGGAACATCACGACCAATGAGCGCAAGGAAGTCCTGCGCGACGACAATACCGATCCGCATCCTGTCGAGATCAATAATGTGCTGCAGGGCGTCAGGCTGATGGATGGCCTGCCTCGCATGGCGTTCTTCGATGAGCAGTCCGCCATCGCCAAGCTCTACAAAAAGCTGGAGAAGGGATTCCCGGGTCAGGCGATCACCATCACATCGGCAACGACTGATGGCAAGCTGGCGATGGTGAAGGTGTGGAGTGACAGGAACCCTGGCGACCTCTACGTCTTCGATACCGTTGCGAACAAGGCCAATTACCTCGACAGTTTCAGCAACTGGATCGACCCTGCAGCGTTGGCGAGCGTCAAGCCGATCAGCTTCAAGTCGCGAGATGGTCTGGACATCCAGGGGTACCTGACCTCGCCCGTTGGCGCAGAAGCACGTCATGCTCCGCTCATCATCCTGATCCACGGCGGTCCTTTCAATCTCTACGACTCGTGGGAATTCGATAAGGATGCACAGATGCTGGCGGCGCATGGCTATGCCGTACTGCAGGTGAATTTCCGGGGTTCGGGCAATCACGGAAGCGCATTCGTGAATGCAGGCAGGCGCGAGTGGGGCGGGAAGATGCAGGACGACATCACCGACGCCACGAGATGGGCGATCGCGCAGGGCATCGCGGATCCGGCGCGCATCTGCCTTTACGGCGCAAGCTACGGCGGATATGCGTCGCTGATGGGTGTCGCGAAGGAGCCCGATCTGTACCGCTGTGCCGCTGGCAGCGTCGGGGTTTACGACTTGCCGACCTTCTACACCGACGATATCACCCAGGAAAGCAAGTCAGGCAAAACCTTCGTGGCCAAATGGGTTGGTCCAAGGGACGCACTTGCTGCGGTATCGCCGAATCGCCTGGCGAGTCGGATCAAGGTGCCGATTTTCCTCGCGGCAGGAGGAGAGGACGAAATCGCACCCATCCAGCACACGCAGATGATGGAAAAGGCCCTGCGCGCCGCCAACGTGCCGGTCGAGGCTGTCTACTACCCCACCGAAGGTCATGGCTTCTACAAGACCGAGAACGAGCGCGAGTACTACGGCAAGCTGCTCACCTTCTTCCAGCGCCATCTCGGCGGTCGCGCGCCGGTGATCGTGGCGTCCGAGAAGAAGTGATGTCCTGAAACGACGAAGCCCGCATGCGCGGGCTCCGTCGTGGATCCGGAATGATCGACGCCCGGCAGCGATGCCGGGCGTTTTTCATTGCCGCGCATGCTTCATTGCGGCGACATCAGGGATTCGGCGTGACCAGCGTACCGATGTCGTCGCCGCGGAGGATCTTCAGTAGCACGCCGGGCTGGCTCATGTCGAAGATGCGCAGCGGCAGGTCGCTGTCGCGGCAGAGCGCGAATGCGGCGGTGTCCATCACCTGCAGGTTGCGGGCGATGACCTCGTCGTAGGTCAGCGTCTCGTAGCGCACGGCGTCGGCGTGCTTCTTCGGGTCCTTGTCGTACACGCCATCGACCTTGGTCGCCTTCAGAAGCAGGTCCGCACCGATCTCGATCGCGCGCAGGGCCGCGCCGGAATCGGTGGTGAAGAACGGGTTGCCGGTGCCGGCAGCGAAAATCGTGATCCGACCCTTTTCGAGGTGGCGAACGGCGCGGCGGCGGATGTAGTCTTCGCAGACGTCGTTGATCTTGATGGCGCTCATCACCCTGCACTTCGCGCCGAGTTTTTCCAGGGCGTCCTGCATGGCGAGCGCATTGATGACCGTGGCGAGCATGCCCATCTGGTCGCCGGTGACCCGGTCCATGCCGCCTGCGGCCAGGCCCGCGCCGCGGAAGATGTTGCCACCGCCGATCACCAGCGCGATTTCGGCGCCGGCGTCGCGGACTTCGATGACCTCGCGGGCGAGGCGACCGATGATCTTCGGGTCGATCCCGTAGTCCTCGTCCCCCATCAGGGCCTCGCCGGAAAGTTTGAGCAGGACGCGGCGATAGGCGAGTTGGGACATGGCGGACTCCGGAGGTTGTGACAAAACTGCGGAATTCTAACCCGTCGGGCGAGGAGCCCGGGCTCGATTCGCGTGATCGAGCCGCATGCCGCCGCGGATTTCAGGGCTCATAGACCGCATACAGTTTCCTCGCGGGTTCGATCACTTCCCAGATGCCCTGGAAGCCGGCAGGGATGACGAAACTGTCGCCCGCGGCGAAGACCGCCTCGCTGCCATCGTCGCCGGTCAGGCGGATCCGGCCTGCCAGCATGTGGCAGAGCTCGTGTTCGCTGTAGCGCACCCGCCAGGCACCGACATCGCCCTCCCAGATCCCGCACTGGAACGCCAGGTCCGGGCTGGCGTAGCAGTTCTCGACGGCCTGTCCCGGGGCGCCGGCCACGAGGCGGTCGCTGTCGACGGGGTGTCGCGGCGCATCGGGAATCCGGTCGGGCAGGCGCACGATGGGGGGCATGGCAGGGCTCCGCAAGGGTGACTTTCCGGGATGGTGCCGCAGCCCGTCGGGCGCCACAATGCCGGCCATCCCCATCCGATCGAGAGACCCCATGGCTGCCAAGACCCTTCAGGAATTCCTCGCCTCGTCCAAGGAGAAGGATCTCTCCGGCGACGCCTTCGAACTGGAAAGCGCGCACATGCTCGAAGCCCGCGTCGATGGCCTGGTGTGGGCCAAGGCCGGCGCGATGATCGCCCGCAAGGGCAACGTGAAGTTCACCAAGCAGGGCATGCTGGAACAGGGCCTGGGCAACCTGCTCAAGAAGGCCGTCAGCGGCGAGGGCATGAGCCTGATGAAGGTCGAAGGGCAGGGGCGCGTGTATCTGGCCGATGTCGGCAAGAAGATCACCGTGCTGCGCCTGCAGGGCGAGTCCATCTTCGTCAACGGCAACGACGTGCTCGCCACCGAATCGACGATCTCCAACGAGATCAAGATGATGCGCAAGGCGGCCGGCATGATGACCGGCGGCCTGTTCAACGTGAAGCTCAGCGGCAGCGGCCTGGTGGCCATCACCTCGCACTACGAGCCGCTGACCCTGCCGGTCAGCGCGAGCACCGGGCCGGTGTTCACCGATCCCAACGCGACCGTGGCCTGGTCCGGCGGCCTGTCGCCGGAGATCGTCACCGACATCAGCTTCAAGACCCTGATCGGCCGCGGTTCGGGTGAAAGCATCCAGCTGAAGTTCGCCGGCGAAGGCTGGGTCGTGGTGCAGCCGTACGAGGAAGTCTATTTCCAGCAGGGCGGCTCGTCGTCCGGCGGCGGCCTGCTGGGCGCACTGGTGGATTGACCCCCACGGGCGCGATCGCGCCGCCGGCCATGCGCTACATGTTCGGCGGCACCTTCCAGAGCACGCAGGCGGTGTCGAATCGTTTCCCGGGGCGAGGGATCAGCACGAAGGCGTAGTCCGGATGCGATCGCCTGGACTGCAGTGCGACATGCGTCGTGCCTGCGACACGGAACGGAATCAGGGTCGTGTACCGGGAACTGAAGTCGAGCTTGTCTCCGCTGCCCGGCACATTGAGCTCGAAGCTTTTTTCGGCGATGTCCTTGAAGATGAGCGGGCATTGCCGGTAGTCGGCGGTGCCATCGAACTGGCACGGGAAATACCCCATGTCGCCGCCTGGTGCCCCGTAGTCGACCAGGACCGCATCGCCATCGAAGTAGTTGTACTCGCCATGCAGCATGCGTACCCGGTCGGAGGTGCCGTCGTTGTCGAAATCGAACCGTGCTTCGGCCGCGAAGTACGGGATGTCCTCGCCGCCGCGTCGATCCCTGTCGTAGCGGATCGGCTCTGCGCCCGGTAGCTGCTGCAACGCCGAGGCGTCGTACAGTTCGAATCTTTCCGCCAATGATCGTGCGAGACGCCTGCAGAACGGGGCCGAGTCCTGCAGGAGGCGCACGCTGCCAACGGCAAAGCGCCGCTTCGCTTCGTCGCCGTATTCGGCATTGTCGATCGGATACGAAGCCGGATCGGGGAATTCCACGCAGATGTCGCTGCGCCGACCATGCTGCGGCAGGATCGTATCGCCCCTCACGATGATGGGGGATGCGCATTTGCTCATGACGGGAGAGCGTGTCTCCGAGCCGCTGATGTGGAAGCTCGGGGCATCATCACCGAACGCGGTCAGGCAGTGGCCCGTGATCCAGGATTTCGATACGACCTTCCTCCGGTCGACCCAGATCGACACGAAGGTCTTCGGATCGCCGCCGCATGCGCCATGGGCGTAGGCTTGGCCTGCGGCGACCCGGATCCTGACTTCATGCTTCGTATCGAATCGGCATTCCGCGGATTCTCCCGGCAGCACCCGGTACGACGTGGTGCGCGGCTGGTGATCGCCCGGTCTGCGCAATGCACTGTGGCTTGCAGGCGCCATGTCCGGTGTCTTGCTTTCATGGATCACGACCTGGGAATAACCGTTCATGTCCTGCCTGCAGGACATGAACACCGCGTTGTCCGGATCGCTCGACATGGATCCGGCGGATGGCAAAGGAGGCTCGGGTGCCCACGATCGTCGCGCATAGGGAATGCGGTGCGTGTTCCCGGAGGCCGGTTGTATCGTCGCCTGCGGCCCGGGTTCGGCTGGCGCAATCCGTTTGCAACCGACCATCGCCACGAGCACGATGAAAAGCAGCTTCCGGTACAGCATCGGCGGGGGCATGCGGCTGATCGCGTGATCGAAGGGATGGATGCGATTGTTTGCGCAAACCGATGGCCGTGCAACAAAAAACCCGCAGTTGCCTGCGGGTTTTTCGTGTCAGCAACCTTTCGGTTGCGAGCGCATCAGGATCAGACCTGCATCGCCTTGGCCACTTCGGCGGCGTAGTCTTCGACGACCTTCTCGATGCCTTCGCCGACCGCGAGGCGCTGGAAGCCGACGACATCGGCGCCGGCGGCCTTGACCGCGGCTTCCACGGTCTGCTCGGTGTTCAGCACGTAGGGCTGGCCGTACAGGGTGTTCTCGTTGACGATCTTGGCGATCTTGCCGCCGATGATCTTCTCGAGGATGTCGGCCGGCTTGGCCTTGTCCTTGTCGGTCATCTTCGCCAGTTCGATTTCCTTTTCCTTTGCGATGAAGTCGGCCGGGACGTCCGAGGCCTTGTTGTGCGGCGGGTTCATCGCGGCGACGTGCATCGCGATGCCACGGGCCAGGTCGGCGTTGCCGCCGGCCAGTTCGACCAGCACGCCGATCTTGCCGCCGTGCACGTAGGCCGCGACGTTGTTCGCGGTGTCGATGCGGGCGAGGCGACGGACCTGGATGTTCTCGCCGAGCTTCGACACGGCGGCGGCGCGGGCTTCCTCGACGGTCTCGCCGGAGGCGGTCTTGGCGGCCTTCAGGGCTTCGATGTCGGTGGCGCCGGAGGCCAGGGCGGCCTGGGCGATCGCGTCGGCGAAGGCGATGAAGTTCTCGTCCTTGGCGACGAAGTCGGTCTCGGAGTTGATTTCGACCAGCACGGCCTTGCCGCCGTCCTGGGCGACCGCGATGCGGCCTTCGGCGGTGACGCGGTCAGCCTTCTTGCCGACCTTGATGATGCCCTGCTTGCGCAGCCACTCGGCCGACGCTTCGAGGTCGCCGTTGTTTTCGGTGAGTGCCTTCTTGCACTCCATCATGCCGGCGCCGGTGCGCTCGCGCAGTTCCTTGACCAGGGAGGCGGTGATTTCAGCCATGGGATACCTCTTCGATGAATGGTGTGCAGGAGCGGCTTCAGCCGCGAAGCGCGAGATGGGCACGTGCGTGCCTGCGCCTTCGTCGGCGGCTTCCGGGCCGACTGAGTCGGCGCGCGGAAGATCGCGGCTGAAGCCGCTCCTGCGAGAAAATGGGGGCGGCCGCGCATGCTCGCGCGGCCGCGTGACACGGGGATGACCCCGTTGAACGACTCGAGCGGGTTACTCGGCGGCGGGCGCGTCGGGCTTCTTGTCGTCCTTGCGGCCTGCGCCGCGCGGCGGACGCGGGCCACGCTTGTCGGCCTTGGCCTCGCCTTCGGCGGCGTCGGCGAAGTCTTCCTCGCGGACCGAAGCGGCCGACGGCGCGGCAGCCTTGCCTTCGAGCACGGCGTCGGCGGCGGCGCGTGCGTACAGCTGCACGGCGCGGATGGCGTCGTCGTTGCCGGGGATGGCGTAGTCGACCAGGGCCGGATCGTAGTTGGTGTCGACGACGGCGACGACCGGGATGCCGAGCTTCTTGGCTTCCTTGATCGCGATGTCTTCATGGCCGATGTCGATCACGAACAGCGCGTCGGGCAGGCGGTTCATGTCCTTGATGCCACCCAGCGAAGCCTGCAGCTTGTCGCGCTCGCGGCGCAGGTTCAGCACTTCGTGCTTGACCAGCTTCTGGAAGGTGCCGTCGGTTTCGCCGGCTTCCAGTTCCTTCAGGCGGGACACCGACTGCTTGACGGTGCGGAAGTTGGTCAGCGTGCCGCCCAGCCAGCGCTGGGTCATGTACGGCATGCCGCAACGCTCGGCCTCTTCCTTCACGGTGTCGCGCGCACTGCGCTTGGTGCCGAGGAACAGGATGGTGCCGCGCTTCTGGGCGATGCCCGAGATGAAGTTCATCGCGTCGTTGAACAGCGGAACGGTCTTCTCGAGGTTGATGATATGGATCTTGCCGCGGGCGCCGAAGATGTACGGACCCATCTTCGGGTTCCAGTAACGGGTCTGGTGGCCGAAATGGACGCCGGCTTCCAGCATCTGGCGCATGGTGATCTGGGGCATTGCGAGTGACTCCTGGATGATGGAACCGACCGCCGGGCCGCGTCGCGGCCGATGAAGGCGGTGCGGCCGCCTTGTGGCGGTCGCGGGGTTCCGGGGTTGGGCCTCCCCGTCGCGCCGTGTCCAGATTCCTCGCTTGATCCGTACTGGCGCCTTGGCGCCAGACTGCGAGAAACACCCCGGAACGGTGGTGTGCGACGGGTGTGGATTCGGCGATGACGTCCGCCGTGGACGGTGCTCGATGGGGCGGTCGCCCGACCTAGCCGCGGAATTCTAGCCGCAACAGGGTGTTACGGGCAAGCCGGCAAGCCCGGCAAGGGCCGAAACGGGCCCAGGTGGGCCGAAGCGGCTCCGGTGGGAGATAATGCCGCCATGCCGATCACCATCAAGACCCCCGAAGACATCGAGCGCATGCGCATCGCCGGCCGGCTGGCCGCCGAGGTGCTGCAGATCGTCGCCCCGCACGTGAAGCCGGGCGTCACCACCGGCGACCTGGATCGCATCTGCCACGACCACATCGTGAACACGCAGGGCGCGATCCCGGCGAACGTGGGTTACCGGGGCTTCCCGGCGACCATCTGCACGTCGGTCAACAACGTGATCTGCCACGGCATCCCGGGGCCGACCAAGGTCCTGAAGGATGGCGACATCATCAATATCGACGTCACCGTCATCAAGGACGGCTGGCACGGCGACACCAGCCGGATGTACTACGTCGGCACGCCGTCGGTGATGGCCAGGCGCCTGGTCGAAACCACCCGCGAGGCCATGTTCCGCGGCATCCGCACCGTGAAGCCCGGGGCGACCCTGGGCGACATCGGCCACGCCATCCAGACCTACGCCGAAGGGCAGCGGTTCACGGTGGTGCGCGAGTACTGCGGCCACGGCATCGGCAAGGTCTATCACGAAGATCCGCAGGTCCTGCACTACGGGCGGCCGGGCGACGGCCTGATGCTCAAGCCGGGCATGACCTTCACGATCGAGCCGATGATCAACGAGGGCACCCATCACACCCGCCTGATGCCGGATGGCTGGACCGTGGTCACCAAGGACCGCAAGCTGTCCGCGCAGTGGGAACACACCGTGGCGGTGACCGAGGACGGCGTGGAGATCCTCACCCGCCTGCCCGGCGACGACAACGACCTCTGACCGCATGTCAGGGACCGCCTCCACCGTTGCGGATGGCGGTCCGGTGTCCGCCGCGCCCGGCAGCGATGCCGGCTGGGTTGCCGATGCGCGTGGGATTCTGGCGCGTACGGACGCCGCACTGGCGACGGCCTTCGACCGGGGCGACGATGTCGACCGTCTGGTCGCGATGCGCGCGGGCGCGGTCGACGACCTGATCCGCCAGGCCTGGACGCGCTGCGTCCCTGCGGATGCCGATGCCAGCCTGCATGCCGTCGGCGGCTACGGTCGCGGCGAACTCTTTCCGCAGTCCGACATCGACCTGCTGGTGCTGGCCGGCGACGATGCGCAGGCGCGTCACAGCGAGTCGCTTTCGCGCTTCCTTGCGCTGCTGTGGGACGCTGGACTGCAGGCCAGCCAGGCGGTGCGTTCGGTCGAGCAGTGCATCGAGGCCGCCGACGACCAGACCGTGCTGACCGCGCTGATGGAATCGCGCGCGCTGGTCGCCGATGCGGGTGCGACCGAAGCGCTGCGTGCCGCGATCTCACCGGTGCGGATCTGGTCGGCACGCGACTATTTCCAGGCCAAGCGCGAAGAGCAGGCGCGGCGCCACGCGCGCTACGGCGACACCTCCGACAACCTGGAACCGAACCTCAAGGACGGCCCCGGCGGCCTGCGCGACATCCAGACCCTGCGCTGGATGGCGCAGCGCATGCTGGGCAGCGGCAACCTCGAATCCATGCTTGCCTTCGGCCAGATCGGTGCGGTCGAGTTCGACACGCTGGAACGCGAGCGCAAGGCGCTGTCGCGGTTGCGCTTCGGCCTGCACCTGGTCGCCGGCCGGCGCGAGGAGCGCCTGCGCTTCGACTACCAGAAGCTGCTCGCCGCGCGCCTGGGCCACACCGACGACGCCGACAACCTCGCCGTCGAACAGATGATGCAGGGCTTCTATCGCAGCGCCGGTCGCGTGCTGCGCATCAACGACCGCCTGCTGCAGCGCTTCGAGGAACAACTGGAAGGCGAGGGCGCGACCGAAGTCCTCGACGACCATTTCGAACTGCGTCGCAGCTATCTCGCCGCGCGCGACCGCGCGCGGCTGCTCGACGGTACCGCACAGGTGTTCGAACTGTTCGCGGCCTGGGCCGCGCATGCGCAGAGTCGCGGCCTGCATTCGATGACTGCCTGGACGCTGGCCGAAGCGCTGCCGTCCATTCCCGCCTACACCGAGGCCTCGCCCGAACTGCGCGAACAGTTCCTGCAACTGCTGCGCGGCCCGCAGCCGGTGAAGACGCTGGAACGCATGGCCCGGCTGGGCGTACTGGGCCGCTGGATTCCCGCGTTCGCGCAGGTGTCCGGGCGCATGCAGTTCGACCTGTTCCATGTCTACACCGTCGATCAGCACACGCTGGCAGTGCTGCGCAACCTCGCGCTGTTCGCATCGGGTCAGGCGGACGAGCGCTTCTCGATCGCGCACACGATCTGGCCGTCGCTGCGCAAGCCGGAACTGATGCTGCTGGCCGGCCTGTTCCATGACATCGGCAAGGGGCGCGGCGGTGATCATTCCGAACTCGGGGCGGTCGATGCGCGCGAATTCTGCGTCGCGCATGGTGTGTCCGAGGCCGACACCGCGCTCATCGAATGGCTGGTGCGCAAGCACCTGCTGATGTCGGTGACCGCGCAGAAGCAGGACATCACCGATCCCGACGTGATCCACCGCTTCGCCACCGAGGTCGCCGATCGCGAGCGCCTAGACCATCTCTACCTGCTGACCTGCGCCGACATCGCCGGCACATCGCCGAAATTGTGGAATGCGTGGAAGGACCGGTTGCTGGCCGACCTGCATACGGCGACGCGCTTCGCGCTGCGTCGCGGCCTGGAGAATCCGGTCGCGGCCGACGAGCGCATCGTCGAGAACCGCAGCGTCGCGCACGGGCTGCTGTTCGCCGAAGGGCTGGACAGTGCGACCGTCGATGCCTTGTTCGCGCGCATGCCGCGCGAGAACTTCCTGCGCAGCCGGCCTGACCAGATCGCCTGGCAGGCGCTGGCGCTGCGCGATGCCGGCGGCGCAGCGACCGTGGTCTCGGCGCGCCTGCTCAGCCGCCACGGTGGCGGCTGCGAGGTGCTGGTCTGCACGCCGGACCGCGACGGCCTGTTCGCTGCCATCGTCATCACGCTCGATCGCCTCGGTCTTGCGATCCAGCAGGCGCGCGCGCTGGACGGGCCGGACGGCACCATCTTCGACACCTTCCACGTACTTCCGGTCGATCCCGCGAATCCGCCGTCCACCGGCCAGATCGAAACCAGCCTGCGCCGTGCGCTCACCGGCGACCTCGACCGGCTGCTGCCGTCGCGGCGCACGCAGCCCCGTCACCTCAAGCATTTCCGCATTTCGCCGCGCGTCGGCCTCGAGACCACGGTCGACGGCCGCCACACGCAGCTGAGCCTGATCTGCACCGACCGCCCGGGCCTGCTCGCCGACGTCTCGCACGTGCTGCGCTGCCAGCGCGTGCGCGTGCAGGATGCGCGCATCGCGACCTTCGGCGAGCGCGCCGAGGATCTGTTCCTGATCGCCAGCGCCGACGACACCGCGCTGGATGACGCACAATGCGCGGCCCTGCGCGAAGCACTGCGCGAGGCACTCGACGGCCCGCCCAAGGGCTGATGTCCCTGACTTCCCCCGAATCCTCCATACCCTCCCGAATGAACATCGCCATCGCCCAACTGCAGTCCATCATCGACAACGCCTGGGAGCGCCGCGCCGAACTCGGCGCCGACGAGATCGCCCAGCGCGTCCGCCCCGCCGTCGACCAGGCCATCGCCGGCCTCGAAGCCGGTGAACTGCGCGTCGCGGCACCGAACGCCGACGGCAGCTGGACCGTCAACGAATGGCTGAAGAAAGCCGTGCTGCTGTTCTTCCGCACCCAGGAGATGCAGGTCGTCGACGCGCAGCCCGCGCCGTTCTGGGACAAGGTGCCCGCGCGCTTCGAAGGCTTTGCCGAGGCCGATTTTCGCGCGCTCGGTGTGCGCGTGGTGCCCGGTGCGATCGCGCGTCGCGGCGCGCACATCGGCAAGGACGTCGTGCTGATGCCGAGTTTCGTCAACATCGGCGCCTACGTCGGCGAAGGCACCATGGTCGACACCTGGGCTACCGTCGGCAGCTGCGCGCAGATCGGCAAGCATTGCCACCTCTCCGGCGGCGCCGGGATCGGCGGCGTGCTCGAGCCGCTGCAGGCCAGCCCGACCATCATCGAAGACCATTGCTTCATCGGCGCGCGCTCGGAAGTCGTCGAAGGCTTCGTCGTCGGCCACCACAGCGTGATCGGCATGGGCGTATTCCTCGGCCAGAGCACCCGCGTCTACAACCGTGCGACCGGCGAGATCTCCTACGGTTCGGTGCCGCCGGGCAGCGTCGTCGTCTCCGGCCAGCTCCCCGCCGCCGACGGCTCTCACTCGCTGTATTGCGCGGTGATCGTCAAGCAGGTCGACGAGAAGACGCGCAGCAAGACCTCGATCAACGACCTGCTGCGCGGGCTGGCGGACTGACCAGGCCTTGTAGAGCGGAGATTGCTCCGCTCCTCGTCTCCGGAGATGCCACAGCGGAGCAAGCTCCGCTCCACAGAGAAGCGATTGCGACATGACCACCCTCTACGGCCTCAACAACTGCGACACCTGCAAGAAAGCCCGCAACTGGCTGAAGCGATTCGAGATCGCGCACGATTTCGTCGATTACCGCGACAACCGCCAGCCGCCTGAAACGCTGGTCGAGTGGAAGGACAAGCTCGGCGGCTGGGAGGCGATGCTCAACAAGTCTTCGACGACCTGGCGCCAGTTGCCCGATAACCGCAAATCGCCGGGTTCGGATGCCGAGTGGAAGCTGCTGCTCAAGGAATATCCGCAGCTGATCCGGCGCCCCGTGGTCGTGACCGACGATGGCGAAGTCTCGCAGGGCTTCAGCGACAACGGTTTCAAGAAGCGTTTCGGAGTCGGCGCGTGAGCGCGGCGCTCGATGCGGGCGTCTTCGATCTCACCTGCGAACTGATCGCGCGTCGCTCGATCACCACCGAAGATGCCGGTTGCCAGGCACTGATCGCCGAGCGGCTCGAACGCGCGGGCTTCTGCTGCGAACACCTGCGCTTCGGTCAGACTGACAATCTCTGGGCGACCCATGGCGACGGCGGCCCGGTCCTCATCCTGCTCGGCCACACCGACGTGGTGCCACCGGGGCCGATCGAGGCCTGGACCAGCGATCCCTTCGTGCCGACCGTGCGCGATGGCCTGCTCTACGGCCGCGGCACCGCCGACATGAAAGGCAGCGTGGCTGCGTTCGTGATCGCGCTGGAGCGATTCGTCGCCGAGCATCCGGATCATCCCGGCAAGGTGGGCCTGCTGCTGACCTCGGACGAGGAGGGCGACGCCATCGACGGTGTACCGAAGGTCGCGAACGTGTTCCGCGAGCGCGGGCAGCGCATCGACTGGTGCATCACCGGCGAGCCGTCATCGAAGGCGACACTCGGCGATCTGTTGCGCGTCGGGCGTCGCGGTACGCTGTCGGCCACGCTCACGGTCAAGGGCATCCAGGGCCACGTGGCCTATCCGGAGAAGGCGCGCAACCCGATCCATCAGGCGATGCCGGCGCTGGCCGAACTCGCGGCGCGACGCTGGGACGAGGGCTACGAGAATTTCCCGGCGACCAGCCTGCAGATCAGCAACATCCACGCCGGCACCGGCGCGAACAACGTCATACCGGGCGAACTGCAGGCGATGTTCAACCTGCGCTTCAATCCGAACTGGCGTGCGGAGCAGCTCGAAGCCGAGTGCGCGGCGATCTTCGAACGTCATGGTCTGGACTACGACATCCGCTGGCACCGTGGCGGCGAACCGTTCTACACCCCGGAAGGCCCGCTGCGTGCCGCCGCACGTGAGGTGCTGACCGCATTCGCGGGCGCGCCGCCGGAAGAGAACACCGCCGGCGGTACCTCCGATGCACGCTTCATCGCGCCGCTGGGCGCACAGTGCATCGAGATCGGTCCGGTGAACGCGAGCATCCACAAGGTCGACGAACATGTGTCGGTCGCGGACCTGGAGCGACTGCCGGATCTTTATCGCACCCTGATCGCGAAGATGCTGCTGGCCCGGTGATCGTTTGTTTTTGTAGAGCGGAGCTTGCTCCGCTCGTGCCTCTCGCAAAAAACATGAGCGGAGCAAGCTCCGCTTTACGCGACACCGTCACACTGCCGGTCCCGGGTGCCCGAGGTACTCATGACGATTCCCCATGAGGCCATCCCGGGGCTTGCCAGCCCTCCCGGGCCGGGTTACGGTGGCTCCATGACCTTCCGCCACGCCAATCGCAATCGCGCGAACAACCGCAATAACAATTGCGGCAATACCGTGCGCGCGAGGCGAAACGGCGACCAGGCATAAGATCCAGCAACACCGCCCAGTCCCAGAAACCCGCGCCGAAAGCGCGGGTTTCGCGCTTTCGGCTCCCGGAAAACCCAAGGAGCCTTCGTCATGTGTTCGATTCTCGGTGTGTTCGACCTGCGCCCCGGCGCCGATCTTGGTCCGCTGCGACCGCTGGCCCTCTCCCTCTCCGCGCGACAACGCCATCGTGGTCCCGACTGGTCCGGCGTGCATGTCGAACCCCAGGCATTGCTGGTCCACGAGCGCCTGGCCATCGTCGATCCCAACGGCGGCGCGCAGCCGCTGCATTCCGAGGACGGCGATCTCACCCTCGCCGTGAACGGCGAGATCTACAACCACCGCCTGCTCGAAGGCGCGCTGCGCAAACCCTATGCTTTCCAGACCGGCTCCGACTGCGAGGTGATCAACGCGCTCTACCGTGATGGTGGCGATGTCGGCACCTGGCTCGACCGCCTCAACGGCATCTTCGCCTTCGCGCTGTGGGATCGCGCCGCAGGCCGCTTCATCATCGCCCGCGACCACATGGGCATCTGTCCGTTGTACTGGGGCCACGACGCCGACGGCCGTGTCTGGGTGGCCTCTGAAATGAAGGCGCTGGTGCGCGTCTGCGACGATGTCGCGCAGTTCCCGCCGGGTCATTACTTCGACAGCGCCGATGGCCAGCTGCATCGCTACTACGAACGCGCCTGGCGCGACTACGAAGCGACCGAGGGCGTGCAAGTCACGGGTCGCGAACTACGCGCGGCATTCGAGGCGGCGGTGCATCGCCAACTGATGAGCGACGTGCCCTACGGCGTGTTGCTGTCGGGCGGCCTGGATTCTTCGCTGGTCGCGGCCTGCGCCGAACGCTTCGCGCGCCGCCGCATCGAGGACGGCGACGAATCCGAAGCCTGGTGGCCACGCCTGCATTCGTTCGCCATCGGCCTGAAGGGCTCGCCCGACCTGGCTGCCGCCGAGGTCGCGGCGAAGGCGCTGGGCACGGTGCACCACGGTTTCACCTACACCTTCGAGGAAGGGCTGGACGCGTTGCCGGAAGTGATCCGCCACATCGAGACCTACGATGTCACCACGATCCGCGCCTCCACGCCGATGTACCTGCTGGCGCGCCGGATCAAGGCGATGGGCGTGAAGATGGTGTTGTCGGGCGAGGGCAGCGACGAGATCTTCGGTGGGTATCTCTACTTCCACAAGGCGCCGAACGCGCGCGAGTTCCACGCCGAGACCATCCGCAAGCTCGACGCGCTGTACAACTACGACTGCCTGCGTGCGAACAAGTCGATGATGGCCTGGGGGGTGGAGGCGCGCGTGCCCTTCCTCGATACCGAATTCCTCGACGTGGCGATGCGCATGGATGCCCAGGCCAAGATGGCCGGCGGCGGCAAGATCGAGAAGGCCGTACTGCGCGAGGCGTTCGAAGGCGTGCTGCCGGACGAGATCCTGTGGCGGCAGAAGGAGCAGTTCAGCGATGGCGTCGGCTATGGCTGGATCGATGGCCTGAAGGCGAATGCGGAGGCCCACGTGAGCGACGAGGAATTCGCGCAGGCCGAGCAGCGCTTCCCGATCAACGCACCGCAGACCAAGGAAGCGTATTTCTACCGCCGCATCTTCGAGCAGCACTTCCCGGGCGACGGCTGCGCGAAGACCGTGCCGGGCGGCAAGTCGATCGCCTGCTCGTCGCCGGCGGCGATCGCGTGGGACGAGGCCTTCGCCAAGGCAGCGGACCCCTCTGGGCGCGCGGTGGCGGGTGTGCACCAGGCGGCGCTGACGGCGTGATGTGATCTCGCAGACACTTCTCCTTCCCCCGCGTACGGGGGAGGGAGCACACGCTCAAGCGCCTTATTTCGCTGGCTTGAACGTCAGCGTGTACTTCGTCTCGCCGGGCAGGAACGGCGTCGGTCGGCCCTTGACCCAGTCGTCATGCCCGGCGCCCCAGAACGGCGACATCGGGTGGCCGCTCTGGCCGCCGGGCATGTGAGTGATGCCTTCGGCTTCGCGGCCTGGCGAGACCACCATGCGTTCGGACGCGCCGAAGGCCGGGCCGACGACGCGCGGCATGCCGCCATCGCCGGGCACCTGGTCGGGCGGCATGCACAAGACGCGTTCGCCGAGCAGCGGGATCGCCTTCGCCAGCGGATGGCAGATCGCCATCGTGTTGCGTTCGCCCCAGGTGCGCTGGTGCAGCGGGCCGGTCTTTTCCAGATCGGCGACGACTTCCTTCGCGGCATCCTCGAACAGCGCATTCCAGCTGTCGAAGCGGCGCGACAGCAGGTGCGCGGGACGCTGCGTCACCAGTGGCCAGGCCACGCCTTCGAGCTGGGTGAAGGCAGGCATCTCGAAATCCTTGCCCAGCTTCGCGCGCGCGGGCGCGGTCAGGCCGTCGGCGATCCGCGCGAGCACAGCGAGGCGCCAGGCGCGGACGATGCGGTAGCTCACGGAGTCGATGCTGGCGCGGCCTTCCCAGCGTTTCGATGCCTCGGCGAGCTTCGCCATCGACGGCGTCCTCGTCGAAGCGGCAGTGTCGCGGAGCAATGACCACCACGGTGCCAGGAACAGTGAGCGGTCGTCGAGCTGGATCGCGAGCAGGTCGCGTTCGCTGATGCCGTCGCGCGCCAGCAGGCCGTCGCGGATCTGCTGCGCGCGCGCACCGAGCGCGTAGCCGCCGTCGCCGACGGTGGCGAGCGTGTCGCCATCGGTGGTGCGATTGTTCGCGGTCCACAGTCGGCCGTTCGCCGGGTCGACCACGCTGGGCGAGCGGTCGGTGGCGATCGACCACGGCGTGCAGGCGACATCGGCCGCCATCGGCACCGGACCGGTGCAGCCGGCATCGCGCTGCGCCAGTGGGCCGATCAGGCGCCAGGCGATGCGGCCCTTCGCGTCGCCGATCAGCAGGTTCTGCGTCGGCACAGCCGCGCGGTCGGCGAGCGCCAGCGCGTGGTCGAGATCGCGCGCCAGCGGGAACCGGCTCAGGCCGTAGCCCAGCGCGCCCTTCACGTGGCCGTTCCAGCGCAGGGTGAACATCCGGTCGCCTTCGCGATGCAGCACCGGGCCCCAGGCGGTCTCCTCGATCTCGTGCGTGACCGTTGCGCCACCGGCGACGCGGATGGTTTCGCGATGCACCACGGGCTTCGTGCAGCCGTCGGTCACACCGGACGCCGGGCAGGCGGTCTCGATGCGCCAGTCGGCGGTATCGGCATAGCTGTTGGTGAAGGCCCAGGCCACGTGCGTGTTGCTGCCGACCACCACCACCGGCAGGCCGGGCAGGGTGAAGCCGGTGATGTCGACCTTGCCGCCGGGCGCGCGCGTGTCTGGATAGCGCAGGCGCGCGCGAAACCAGATGCCAGGTGCTCGCAGGCCGAGATGCATGTCGTCGGCCACGATGGCGCGACCGTCCTTCGTCGCCGCGCTGGCGACGGCGAAATTGTTGCTGCCGGGCACGATGTCGTCGGGCGCGAAGGTGCCGTGATCGCCGCCCGGTGCCGGCAGCGTGCGCAGGTCGACCTCGTCCGGCCCGGGCAGTCGCGCGTCGCCGCGCGCATCGCCCATCAGCGGCGCGTCCCAGCGGCTGCCGTCGGTGCGCAGCAACGCGTACAGCGAGGGCGGCAGGTGCGGCTGCATACGCCACATCGCCAGCTCGTTGCGATTGCTGGCGTCCTGCAGGTCGAAGTACATCGCGTAACCGGTCACCGCCGAATCGGGCAGCGTCCACGTGCGCGGCTGCTGGCGCAGCAGCAGGTAGGGCCACGGCCTCACGTCGAGTGCGGCAAGCCCGGCGTTGACACCGTCGACATAGGCCTCTGCCTGCGGTCGCGTGCCGTCGAGAATGTCGTCGAGATTGGCCTCGACGCGGGCGCGGATGCGATGCGCGCGCTGGCGCTTGTCGGTGTCGATGGCGATCGCGCCGAACAGTTCGGACAACTCGCCTGCGGACATGCGCCGCATCAGGTCCATCTCGAAATAGCGTTCCTGCGCATGCACGTAGCCGAGCGCGCGCAGGGCATCGGTTTCGTTCGCGGCATCGATGGTCACGGTGCCATTGGCGTCGCGCTGCACGGTCACCGGCGCCGACAGTCCCGCCAGCGCGAGTTCGCCGTCGAGTTCGGGCAGGCTGCCGCGCATCAGCCACCAGCCGGTGCCGAGGCCGAGGACCAGCAAGGCGAGGAGTCCGAGTGCGATCCGCTTGAGCCATTTCTTCATCGACGACGTCCTGTGGAGGGTTGGACTACGGTCAGGCAAGGGTGTGCATCAGTCGGAACGCGCAGGTCTCCAGCGCGGTCACGCCTTCTGCAGCGAAGCCGGGCTGGTCGGCGAGGATGTCCTGGCGTTCCAGCAGGTCGACGCGCCAGCGCGGCGCGAAGCGGGAGCGGACTTCGGCCTCGGTCACCGGGAACGGCGGACCTTCCTTTTCGTGTCCGGGATATTCCAGCGTGACCAGCAGGCCGCGACAGTGCGCGGGCAGCTGGCCGTAGAGGTCATCGACGTAGCGGGCGCGCAGGTCGTCGGGCAGGGCGATCATCGCCGCGCGGTCGAACACGGCGGCACAGTCGACGAGGGCCTCGGCATCCAGCGCGAAGGCGTCGCCGCAGATCAGCTCGATGCCGCCAGCCCGATGGTGGCGGCCGTAGCGGGTCTCGAACACCTCGGGTTCGAGTCCGTGTTCGGCGAAGAACTGTTCGACCGCGAGCGACGACAGCTCCACGCCCAGTACGCGGTGGCCGCGTGCGGCCAGCCAGACCATGTCGAGGGACTTGCCCGCCAGCGGCACGAACACCGTGCAGCTTTCCGGCGCGCCGACCGCGTCCCAGTGCGCCTGCAGCAGCGGCGTGACTTCGGCCTGGTGGAAGCCGATGCGGTTGTCGTGCCAGCGCTGGTGCCAGAAGTCGGGGTGCATGGGGTGTCCGTCGAGCAGTGTGCCGTGATGGTCGTCATCCCCGCGAAAGCGGGGCCCCATTGATCGCGGTCGGTACCTTGGGCCCTCGCTTGCGCGAGGATGACGGCCGGATGGTTGCTGCAATGCAACCGTTACTCCACCCCCAGCGCCTCGACCTTCTGCCAGCCGCGCGGCAGCAGGCCGCCACGACTGCCGCGCGGGCCGATGTACGGGTCGAGTTCCTTGAAGCTCAGCGACATCGTGCGCGTGCCGGACTTCACGGTCAGCGTGCCGCCCGGCGGCACCACGGCGATCGACACGACCTTCTCGGTGCCGCGCTTGGCCTTCGGGATCTCGATGATCTTGTTGCCTTTGCCCTTGTCGAGTTCCGGCAGTTCGCTCAGCGGGAACGCGAGCAGGTGGCCGGCGCTGGTGACCGCGACGATGCGATCGGCATCCGGGTTGGCGGTGAGCGCCGGCGTCAGCACGGTCGCGCCTTCGCTGAGCGACAGCATCGCCTTGCCGGCCTTGTTGCGGCCGGTGAGGTTCTCGAACTTCGTCACGAAGCCGTAGCCGTGCGACGAGGCCAGGACGAAGCGGTCGTCGTTGCCGCCGCTGGCCATGGTCTGGAACCCGGCGCCGGCCGGTGGCGAGAAGCGGCCGGTCAGCGGTTCGCCGTTGCCGCGCGCACTCGGCAGGGTGTGCGCCAGCGCCGAGTAGCTGCGGCCGGTGGCGTCGAAGAACGCGACCTGCTGGGTGCTGCGTCCTCGCACCGCGCACAGCAGGCCGTCGCCGTCGCGGTAGCTGAGCGCTGCGGCATCGACGTCGTGGCCCTTGGCCGCGCGGATCCAGCCCTTTTCGCTCAAGACAATCGTCATCGGTTCGCTGGCGACCAGTTCGGTCTCGTCGATCGCCTGCGCGGCCTCGCGCGACACAAGCGGCGACATGCGCGCGTCGCCGAACTTCTTCGCATCGGCGAGCAGTTCGTCCTTGATCAGCTTCTTCAGCTTGGCCTTGCTGTCGAGGATGCCGGAGATCTTCTCGCGCTCCTTCTCCAGCTCCGCCTGCTCGCCGCGGATCTTCATCTCCTCCAGGCGGGCAAGCTGCTTGAGCTTGGTGTCGAGGATGTAGTCGGCCTGGTCCTCGCTGAGGTCAAAGCGCGCCATCAGCACGTCCTTCGGCTCGTCCTCGGTGCGGATGATCCGGATCACCTCGTCGAGGTTGAGGAACGCGACCAGCAGGCCGGCCAGCAGGTGCATGCGCCGCTCGACCTTCTCCAGCCGGTGCTTCAGGCGGCGGGTGACGGTGTCGGCGCGGAAGGCCAGCCATTCCGACAGCAGCATCTTCAGGTTCTTCACCTGAGGGCGCCCGTCGAGCCCGATCACGTTCATGTTGACGCGATAGCTCTTTTCCAGATCGGTGGTGGCGAACAGGTGCCCCATCAACTGGTCGACGTCGACGCGGTTGCTGCGCGGGATCAGGACGATGCGCGTCGGATTCGCGTGGTCGGATTCGTCGCGGATGTCCTCCAGCCACGGCAGCTTCTTCGCGCGCATCTGCTGCGCGATCTGCTCGATCACCTTGCTCGGGCTGACCTGGTAGGGCAGCGCGGTGACGACGATGTTCGCCTGTTCCTTCGTGTAGGTGCCGCGGGCGCGCACGCTGCCATGGCCGGTTTCGTACAGAGACAGCAGGTCGCTGGCCGGGGTGATGATCTCGGCGGTGGTCGGGTAGTCCGGGCCGCGCACGTGTTCGCACAGGTCGCGCACAGTGGCGTCTGGATCATCGAGCAGGCGCACGCAGGCGCTGACGACTTCATTGAGGTTGTGCGGCGGCACGTCGGTGGCCATGCCCACCGCGATGCCGGTGGTGCCGTTGAGCAGCAGGTGCGGCAGGCGCGCCGGCATCCAGGTCGGCTCTTCCAGCGTGCCGTCGAAGTTCGGCACCCAGTCGACCGTGCCGTGGCCGATCTCGCCGAGCAGCACTTCGGCGATGGGGGTGAGCTTGGATTCGGTGTAGCGCATCGCCGCGAACGACTTCGGGTCGTCGCTCGAGCCGAAGTTGCCCTGGCCTTCGATCAGCGGGTAGCGGTACGAGAACGGCTGCGCCATCAGCACCAGGGCTTCGTAGCAGGCGCTGTCGCCGTGCGGGTGGTACTTGCCGATCACGTCGCCGACGGTGCGCGCCGATTTCTTCGGCTTGGCGGCGGCGTTGAGGCCCAGCTCGCTCATCGCATAGATGATCCGGCGCTGCACCGGCTTCAGGCCATCGCCGAGGAAGGGCAGGGCGCGGTCCAGGACCACGTACATCGAGTAGTCGAGATAGGCGCGTTCGGCGTATTCGCGCAGGGGGATCTGTTCGAACCCGTGGAAGGCGGGGCGGGGCGTGTCGGACATCGTGGCTTACTTCGATCCGGAAAAGCGTGAGGGCCGATTCTACCCGGTGCGGGTGGTTGGCCGCCGGTGCGCTTGGGCTCCGTGTCGACAAATCCCCTCGCCGCGCTTCGCGCGTCGGCCCGCTTTGCGAAAGGGGACAAGCTGCGGCTGCCTCGCCCTTCGGGAAAGGGGCCATCCATGGCGGCAGTTGCTTTGCCCCCTTTGCAAAAGGGGACGGCGGTCGCGAAGCGTCCGCGGGGATTTGCGTGCCTACATGTCCAGCGTCGCCCCGCCGTCCACCCGCAGGTCGTGCAGGACGATGTGGCGGGCGCGGTCGGAGAGCAGGAAGGCGACCGGTTCGGCCACATCCTCCGGTCGGGCGATCCGGCCGACCGGCACGCCGAGGCGGAAGCGGCCCGGGTCGCCGCGCAGGATGCGCTCGCGATGGGCCTCGGTCGGCGCGAAAGCGCGCTGCATCGCCGTGTCGGTCGAGCCGGGCGAAACGAGGTTGCAGCGGATGCCCAGCGGCGCCAGTTCCAGGGCGAGGCAGCGCACCTGCTGGTGCATGGCGGCTTTGGACGCGGCATAGGCGGCCATGCCGGTGCGTGGGGTGGTAGCGGCGTTGGAGCCGATCACCACGATGCTGCCCTGCCGACGCGCGGCCATGCGCCGCGCCACCGCGCGGGTGACCAGAAAGGTGCCGCGTGCGTTCACGCGCATGCAGTGGTCCCAGTCGTCCTCGGTCAGATCCAGCGTGTCCGCGACGCGCAGCACCCCGGCGGCATGGGCGAGGTGGTCGATCGGCCCCAGTCCGTGTTCGACCGCATCGACCAGCGCCTCGACGGCCTGCGCATCGCCGACGTCGCAGCCCAGGGCGAGCGCGGCGAGGTCCAACGGCAGCGACGTGCCGTCAAGATCGCTGGCTGCCACGCGCGCGCCACCGGCCGCCAGCGTGGCGACGATGGCCCGACCGATGTCGCCGGCGGCGCCGGTGACGATAGCGACACGGCCCGCAAATTCGCTGCTCGTTTCGCTGCTCATGCGGCGATCCCGGCCGCCAGCGCGGCCACGCTGCTCTCCGGCGCACGCGCGGCCTGCGCCACCAGCGCGAGCAGGGCGTCGTGGTGCGTACGCAGTGCCGCTTCGTCGTACATGCCTGCGTTGGCTTCGATGTCGAAGCGCACACCGTCGGCGAGCGGCGAGATCGTCAGGTCGAGATCGTCGGCGGGGCCGACCGCCACCGGATGGGCACGACTGCGCAGGCCTTCGAACACGAAGCCGCGATCGAAGGGCAGCAGGTTCACCACCGGGCCGTAGAACTGGCGATGCGTGCCGTCGAGACCGTGATCGATGCGCATCCATTCGTAGTTGTAGCGCTGGTGCGGGCGGATCGCGCGCATCGCGGCGGCCACGTGGGTCGCCAGTTCGCGGATGCTGCGGTTCGCGTCCACGCGCAGGCGCAGCGGCACCACGTTCATCGCCATGCAGGGCACGCCCAATGCGACCGAGCCCAGCCGGTTCATCACCAGCAGCCCGGGCGTGACTTCGGTGTGTCCGCCGCGCGCGTGCATCCAGGCAGCGATGCAGGCGATCAGCCAGGCAGCCCAGTCGACGCTGCAATCGCGCGCTGCGGCCTGCCAGCGTGGATAGTCGCCGGCGGGCAGGCGCCTTCTCGAGGACAGAGGTGCGCCGTCGTCCGGCTCGCCCGAGGACAGCCGCGTCGGCGTTGGCGCGTGCTGCAACTGGCCGATCCAGAACGCACGGTCCTCCGCGCAGGCCGCCGAGGCGCGGTACGCACGCTCTTCGGCCAGCAGCGGCTGCAGTGACCAGTCGCGGCCGGCCGTGACGGTCTGGCCGCGCCGCAATGCCGAATAGACCTCGGCGACGCGATGGATCAGCAGCAGGTAGCCGAAGCCGTCGAGTGCGATGTGATGGCTGCGCAGGTGCCAGAAGTGGCGCTGCTCGTCGAGCCGGAAGAGCGTCGTCGCGTACAGCGGATGCAGGTCGAGGTCGACCGGCGCGCGCAGGTCGGCATGCATCGCATCCCAGGCCACGCGTGCGGGATCGGCATGGCCGCGCAGGTCGATGAGGGGCAACTGCACCGCGCGCGAGGGCCGCGGCGACTGCACCACATCGTCGTCGTCGTGCGCCCAGTAGCGCATGTGCAAGGCGTCGCAGGCGCCGAGCGTGGTTTCGATCGCCGTGCGCAATGCGTCGAGGTCGAGCGGACCATCCAGTTCCACCGCCTCGGCGGTCCAGAACGCGCGGCTGTCCGGGTCGAGCTGCTGCGCGGCCCACATGCCGTACTGCGGCGCCGTCAGCGGCAGCGCCGCAGCGGAGAAGGGGACATCGCGCACTGCGCTCATGCCGTCGCCTCCGACACCCGCGAGGTCGCGTCCCGTTGCGACGCGATCAGCGCCCACCACTCGCCGATCGTCGCCCGTTCTGCCAGATCGACGAAGCCCAGCGTCGCGCCGTCGCGCGTCCAGCGTTCGAGCAGGGCCATCAGGCGGATCGAATCCAGACCCAGGTACAGCGGATTGTCGTCGGCGCTCACTTCCTCCACCGGCAGGTCCACCGCGCGCGCCAGCGCTTCGCGCAGCGCGTCCAGGCTGGCGGGCAGGCCGCCGGGTTCGTGCAGCGACTCGATGCAGCGGCGGTGATCCATGACCACGCCGCAGCGCCCGGCGATCCAGCGCAGCGCCTGGTCGTGTTCCTCGGGCGAGAAATCCGCGACCGCATCGCCGATCACGAACGGCTGGATGTCGTGCATGAAGGCGTCGGCGGCGGTCGTCTGCACGCCGATATGCGCATAGACGCCGCAGACGATGATCTGGTCGCGGCCGGCTTCGCGCATCAGCTCGCGCAGACCGGTGGAGACGAAGGCGCTGTAACGCCACTTCGTGAGCACGCGGTCGATGTCGCGTGGTGCCACGGCCACATCGATGCCCGCGCGCTCCGGTTGCGCGGTCACGCCCGGCCCCCACCAGGGCTGCAGCAGGCCGCGTTGCTCCGGCGACTGCACCTCCGGCTGGCGGCTGTAGATCACCGGCACGCCACGTGTATCGCAGGCCTCGCGGATCGCCAGCACGTTGCGCACCATCTCCGGCACCGGCGACTGCGCGCGGTCGTAGAAGTCGAGGAAATACGCCTGGATATCGTGCAACAACAGGACCGCGCGCGCGGGATCGGGCGTCCAGGCGACGCGGTTGTCGGGCAGGTCATGCGCGTGCGGCATCGGATAGCCGGCGATGCGGGGAATGGTCATGGCAGGACGGTCTCGGTGGGGACGGTCTGCGCGGCGAGCAGGCGTCGCAGTGCGGGTTTGTCGATCTTTCCGACCGGCGTGCGCGGCAGCGCGTCGATGGCGATGCAGCGGTCGGGCACCTTGTAGTCGGCGATGCCGCGCGAACGCAGGAAGGCCTGCAGCGCGCGCGTGGTCGGCAGCGTGTCGCGGCCGACCACGAAGGCGCAGGGCTTTTCGCCCAGTGCGTGATCGGGCAGGGCGACCAGCGCGGCCTCGACGATGTCGGGATGCGCGAGCAGGTGCGCTTCGACTTCTTCGGCCGCGATCTTTTCGCCGCCGCGGTTGATCTGGTCCTTGGCGCGGCCGACGACGACGAGGTCGCCATCGGCCGTGTGACGCACGCGGTCGCCGGTGCGGTAGAAGCCGTCGGCGGTGAAGGCGCCGGTGTCGGGATCGTGACTGTCGCCATCATTCCCGTCACCGACATGCGCGCTGCGGTAGTAGCCGCGAATGGTGTACGGCCCGCGCGTCAGCAGATGGCCGACCTCGCCCTCGGGCACGTCGCGGTCCTCCTCGTCGACGATGCGGATCTCGTCGTGGGGGCTGATCGGCCGGCCCTGCGTGCCGACGCGGCGTGCCGGCGGATCGTCCAGGCGCGTGTAGTTCACCAGGCCTTCGGCCATGCCGAAGACCTGCTGCAGCCTGCCGCCGCGCACCGGATCGACGAGTTCGCGCTCGACGCGTGCGGCGATGCTCGGTGCCAGATGCGCACCGCCGATCTGCACGAGACGCAGACTGCGCAAATCGTGTTCGCGGCGCTTCGCCGAATCCAGCCACGCCTGCGCCAACGCCGGGACCAACGCCACAGTGTCGACGCGCTCGCGATCGATCAGCGCGAAGGCGGTCGCCGGGTCGGCGGCGCGCGTCATCACCACGCAGCCGCCCGCACCGAGCACGCCGAAGCTGCCGGGCGAACTCATCGCGAAGTTGTGCGAGGCCGGCAGCGCGCAGAGAAACACGGTGCGTTCGTCGATGGCGCAGATGCGCGCGCTCTCGCGGATGCTGTACAGGTAGTCGTCGTGGGTGCGCGGGATCAGCTTCGGGATGCCGGTGCTGCCGCCGGACAACTGCAGCAGGGCGATGGTGTCGGCATCGATCGCCGTTGTCGCGTCATCCCCCGGCACTGCACACAGGGCATCGAACGAGGCGAATTCGGCCGCATCGCCGACGATGACCACGGTGCGCAGTTCCGGGTGCAGTGCCAGTACCTCGCGCACCAGCACGCGGTGGTCGAAGCCGGCGTGCCGATCCACGGTGATCCAGGCGCTGGCGTCGCCGCGTTCGACGAACTGCGCGATCTCCGCTCGCCGGTGCGCGGCCTGGGCGAAGATCGGCACCGCGCCGGCGCAGAACAGCGCAAACGAGACGACGATGAACTCCGCGATGTTCGGCAACTGCACGATTACCCGGTCGCCGGTGCCGATGCCCGCCGCGCGCAGCCCCGCAGTGGCTGCGCGGATGCGCGCCTGCAGCTCGGCATGCGTCCAGCGACGCGTGCCGCAGACCAGCGCAGTGCGGTCCGGATGACGCGTCGCGGCGCGTTCGAGATGGCCGTGCAGGGTCTCTCCTGTCCAGTAGCCGAGCGCGCGGTAGCGATGCGCGATATCAGCGGGCCAGGTCGCACTACGATGCGCCGGCATAGTTGCGGTGTCCGCGCTCACGGCAGCGTCTCCGCCAGATGCGAGAGACCCATCGCCTGCAGCATCGTCGCCATCTTGGCGCGGGTTTCCGCCAGTTCGGCCAGCGGGTCGGAACCGGCGACGATGCCGGCGCCGGCATACAGCGTCGCCTGTTCCTCGTCGATTTCGGCGCAGCGGATGCTGACCGCCCATTCGCCATCGCCATTGCCATCGCACCAGCCCACCAGTCCGGTGAACATGCCGCGCGAGAAGCCTTCGACGGCCTCGATCAGCGCGCGCGCCTCGCGGGTCGGATGGCCGCAGACGGCCGGCGTCGGATGCAGCGCGAGGGCCAGTGCCAGCGATGGCGTGCGCGGATCGCGCAGTTCGCCCGAAATCTCGGTCGACAGGTGCCACATCGTCGGCGTCGCGCGCAAACCCGGCTCCGCCGGCACCGACAGCCTGCGGCACCAAGGCGCCAGCGCGTCTGCGACCGCATCCGCGACGTGCGCGTGTTCGCGCATGTCCTTGACCGAGCGCAGCAGCGCCTTTGCGTGCCGTGCGTCCTCTTCGGAATCGGGCGAGCGCGCGATCGAACCGGCCAGCGGGTTCGAGGCGATGCGCTCGCCGTGTTTCGACAGCAGCAGTTCCGGACTGCTGCCGACCAGACAGCGTGTCGGGCCCCCGTCGAGCGGTATCGCAAAATTGTAGGCCTTCGGATTGCGCTCGATCAGCGCCGCGAGCAGGCCCGGCACGTCGACGCGCAGATCCAGCGTGAGCGCGCGCGACATCACCACCTTTTCCAGCGTGCCGGCATCGATGCATGCCAGGGCCTGCGCGACGTTGTCGACATAGCGCGATGGCACCGGGTGCGCCACCGTCTTCACCCGCGTGGCATCGACGCGCGCGCCAGGCAGCGGCGGCGCGATGTGTCGCGTGCGCCCCGGCGCGCACAGCACCTGTTCCGGCACCCACAGCCGCGGCGCGGCCTCGTCGGAGAAGGGAATCGCGCCGATCAGCGGTACGAAGCGGCGATCGCGCGCGCAGCGCTCCAGCAGTTCGGTCGCGCGACCGGGCAGTGCGTCGCGCGCGCAGGCGGGCAGGGCAGCCAGCAGGCCGCGAGCGTGCAAGGTGCTGGTTGGCGAGGCGAAGCAGGCGTCGCCTTCGCGGAATTCGGGCAGCAGAGGAGGCACGGGTTCTCGCGCTGCGGCTGCGAAGGGTGTGACCGGCAGACGGGATCCGAGTCCCGGTTCCCGGGACAGCGAAGCGGTGGGCATGGGGGCTCCTGCGTGCGCATCGTAAAAACGATTGGCTGGCAGGCGTCCTCGCCGGCTTGCTCCTTTCGCCCCGGTCTAGGGGCGACCTGGGCATTTTAAATGAGATTGATTTGCATTTACAATCGTCATCATGCATCGACGAGACGACTCGCCGGTGCCTCCGTCAGGGCATGACGATCCAGCTGTCGCCAGGTGCAGGGCCCGCTTCCGCATTGACGCCTCCAGAAGGACCGCTGATCCATGACTTCGTCCCGTTTCTGTCTGCCGGTTGCCGGCATGACGCTGCTTGCCCTCGCGCCGCTGGCCTGTGCCGCCGACAAGGTCGATGCGACATCGACGCCCGATCCCGAGGAACTCGATGCCGTCGTCGTCCACGCCGTGCGCGAGCCCGGCAATTTCCGCATCGACCGCAAGGAGATCCATCTCACCCAGGCCTCTGACCTGTCCGACCTGCTGTCGAACGAATCCGGCGTCGCCGTCGGCGGCGGTTCGGTGGTCGCACAGAAGATCTATGTGCGCGGCTTCGAGGACACCATGCTCAACGTCACCGTGGATGGCGCGCAACAGCCGGCCGAGCTCTACCACCACCAGTCGCGCGTGCAGCTGGAACCGGAATTCATCCGCACCATCGAGCTCGATGCCGGTGCCGGCCAGGCCACGCAGGGCGCCGGTGCGCTGACCGGCGCACTGAAGGTGACCACCCGCGACGCCTTCGACATGCTGCGCCCGGAGCAGCGCTTCGGCGCGCTGTTCAAGGTCGCGCACGGCGACAACGGCGACAACCGCAAGGCCGTCGCTTCGATCTACGGCACCATCGGCGAGCGCGTCGGCGTGATGGCTTCGCTCGTTCGCCAGGAAGCAGGCCACTACGAGGATGGCAACGGCGAGCGTGTGTTTCCGACCGCGTTCGACCACGCGCACGGCCAGCTCAAGCTCAGCGGACGCTTCGACGCGCACGACGTCGACCTGTCGATCGAACGCCTCGACGATACCGGTACCTACTACGAACGCCCGCACATGACGGATTTCGCGGGCCGTTTCGTTCTGTCCGACCACGAGATGCGCCGTCGCAGCGCCGCGTATCGCCATCGCTACGACCCCGGCAGCGAACGCGTGGACATCGAGGCGAACCTCTACCGCACCGCCGTGGATTTCCAGGTGCGCCGCACCACGACCGGACTGATGTACGCGCGCGGCGAGCAGGCCAGCACCGGCATCGACGCGCGCAACACGATGCGCTGGGGTAGGGGCAGCCTAGTCCTGGGCGTCGACCATCGTCGCGACCGCCTCGATGCCGAGCAGCGCGCCACGCCACCGGCGTTCTGGGGTCGCACCGAACAGCGCGCGGACATCTACGGCGTCTACGCACAGGGCACGGTGGCGCTGGGCGATGCCTGGACGCTCTCCGGCGGCCTGCGTTACGACGATTACCGCCATCGCGGCGTGTCCGGCGTCAGTGCCGGTGTCGATAACAGCGGCGACGGCGTGAGTCCGAACCTGTCGCTGGAATGGAAGCCGGTGCCCTCGCTGACCCTGCGCGCGGCCTATGCCCATGCCTATCGCGGCATCACCATCCGCGAGGCCTTCTTCGGCGCGCTCTACACCTACGCCGAAGGCCTGGACGGCGAGCATGCCGACAACGCCGAATTCGGCATCGCCTGGGAACACGATGGCGCCTTCGCCCGCGCCACCGTGTTCCGCCAGACCATCGACGACTACATCTCCGCCGTGTACCTCGGCGGCGCGGTCTGGGGCGAATGGCGCAACATCGGGCGTGCCGAAGTCGAAGGCTACGAGGCGGAAATCGGCAAGCGCTGGGACCGCTGGACCGTCGCGCTGGGCGTGTGGAACTCGGACAACACCTTCGAGGACCGACAGCTCAACGATGCCGATCTCGGCCTCGGCACCTCGATCGGCCGTACCTGGACCCTGCGCGGCGATTGGGCCTCGGCCTCAGGCAAGCAGCAGTACGGCCTGCGCGCCCGCGCCGTCGAATCGGAAGAGAACGCGATCGCACCGACCGCGCCCGACAAGCCCGGTTATCGGGTGGTCGACCTGCTCGCGCAGTGGACGCCGCTCGACGACGACCGCCTGACGCTGGGGCTTGCGGTCAACAATCTGTTCGACCGCTTCTACTACGACCACGGTACCTACGGGTATCACGCGGGTTCGGGCAAGTACATCGGTTTCCCGTCGCCGGGGCGCGAGATCCGCGTGTCGGCGGCCTGGAAGTTCTGAGCCGCGGTTCAAGTGGCGGACGGGCCGGATGGCATGTCCGCTTCGATCGCATCCGGGCAGGGACACCTGCGCAACGACGACGGCGGACAGGCCGTCCCGCGTCGCCGGCATCATCGGCGCGCCGCGCTTTCGCATGACCGGCGATGCGGACGCGGCGCTTTTCTCCGGGTAACAAAAAACCCCGCTTTCGCGGGGTTTTCTTTCCGATCTTGGTGCCCAGGAGAGGACTCGAACCTCCACGGTTTTACCCGCTAGTACCTGAAACTAGTGCGTCTACCAATTCCGCCACCTGGGCATCGGGGCGCGTATGTTGCGTCGCGGCGGACACGATGTCAACGGTTGATTCCGAAAAAATTTCACGACCTTCGACCCCGGTCTTCCGCCGGATGGTCGCGCGTATCGGTTCCGATCCCGGCCCGGGCACGTATACTCGTCGTCAATGTCCAAGAAAACCAATAAGAACACCGGCCCTCGCGCCACGCGCGCCGCTCGCGGCGCATCTCCGACATCGACGGTCAAGGCAGCGGCTCAGACCCCTGTGCCTCCGAAGGCCAAGGCGGCCAGGCCGTCACGACCCGCCGCCGAGCCGGCCAAGCCCGCAGCGCGGGGCAAGCCGAAGAAGTCCGCCCCCTGGATGCCCGACCTGCCGCAGGCCAAGCCTGCCGGTCGCGGCGCATCCCGGCCGGTCGCGACGCATCCGTCCCGACCACCACGCGTGCCCGGGCCCGCATCGAGCGGATTCCAGGATCCGCACGCTGCCCGCGAGGCCCAGCGTTACGCCGATCCGATCCCCAGCCGCGAGGCCATCCTCAAGCTGCTGGCCGAGGCCGATGGCCCTGCGCTGGCCGAGACCATCGCCGAGACCCTCGGCCTCGACACGGCCGAACGACGCGACGCCCTCGGCAAGCGCCTCGCGGCGATGCTCCGCGACGGACAGCTCCTGCAGAACCGTCGCGGCGGCTACGCGCCGGCCGAGCGCCTGGACCTGATTCCCGGCACGGTCATCGCCAATCGCGACGGCTTCGGCTTCCTGCGCCCCGATGGCGTGAGCGGCGACGACCTGTTCCTCCCGCCGATGGAGATGCGCAAGGTCATGCACGGCGATCGCGTGATGGTCAGCGTCACCGGCATGGACCGGCGCGGCCGCCGCGAAGGCGCCATCGTCGAAGTGCTGGAACGCCGGCTCACGCGTCTGATCGGCCGCTTCACGCTCGAAGCCGGCATCAGCTACGTGGTGCCCGACGATGCCCGCATCCAGCGCAACGTGCAGATTCCCGCCGACGCACGCATGGACGCGCGCAATGGCCAGCTCGTGGTCTGCGAGATCGTCCACGCGCCCGACGCCTATCGCCCGCCGATCGGCCGCGTGCTGACCGTGCTCGGCGACAAGCTGACGCCGTCGCTGGTGGTCGAGGCTGCGATCCATGGCCACGACCTGCCGCATGTGTTCCCGCCCGCGGTCACCGCGGAGGCCATGGCGGTGCCGCTGCACGTGACTGACGCCGACATCGAAGGTCGCGTCGACCTGCGCAAGCTGCCGCTCGTCACCATCGATGGCGAGGACGCCAAGGACTTCGACGATGCGGTGTACTGCGAACCGAACAAGGGTGGTTTCCGCCTGGTCGTCGCGATCGCCGATGTCTCGCACTACGTGCGCCCGGGCGCACCGTTGGACGATGAAGCGCAACTGCGCGCGACCTCGGTCTACTTCCCCGGTTTCGTCGTGCCGATGCTGCCGGAGACCCTGTCCAACGGCATCTGTTCGCTGAAACCCAAGGTCGATCGCCTCTGCTTCGTCTGCGACATGCAGGTCGATTTCGACGGCGAAGTCACGAAGTCGAAGTTCTACGAAGCGGTGATGCATTCGCATGCACGCCTGACCTATACGCAGGTCTGGAACGCGGTGGGCGAGCGCGACGAGGAGGCGATCGCGACGATCGGCGCCCTGATGCCGCAGATCGAACGCCTCCACCAGCTCTACCAGGTGCTGGCGAAAGCGCGCAAGGCGCGCGGCGCGATCGAATTCGAATCCGGCGAAGTGCGTTTCGTGCTCGGTCCGCAGGGCGAAGTCGTGCAGGCGGGCATGCTCCAGCGCAACGACGCGCACAAGCTCATCGAGGAATGCATGATCGCGGCGAACGTCGAGGCCGCGCGGTTCCTGCTGAAGAAGAAGATCCCGGCGCCGTACCGCATCCACGAGAAGCCGCCGGAGAGCAAGTACGCCGACCTGCTGGAGTTCCTGAAGGAATTCAAGCTGCGCATGCCGGCCTGGGCCAAGGTCGAGCCGCGCGATTTCACCGCGCTGCTGACCAAGATCCGCGGCCGCGCCGATGCCGCGCTGCTGGAATCCGTGCTGCTGCGCACGCAGTCGCTGGCGGTGTATTCGCCGGACAACGTCGGCCACTTCGGCCTCGCGCTGGAGGCGTACGGGCACTTCACCTCGCCGATCCGCCGTTATCCCGACCTGTTGCTGCATCGCGCGATCAAGCATGCGCTGCGCGGCGGCAAGGCCGTCGACTTCGCGTATTCGCAGTCCGCGATGGGCGCGCTCACGCTGCAGTGTTCCGAGCGCGAACGCCGTGCCGACGAGGCCGAGCGCGAGGTCGACGAGCGCTATCGCGCCGCCTGGATGGAGAAGCACATCGGCGGCGAGTTCGACGGCGTCATCAGCGGCGTCACCAGCTTCGGCCTGTTCGTCGAGCTGGACGCATCGAAGGTCAACGGGCTGGTCCACGTGACCCAGTTGCCTCATGACTACTACCACTTCGACCCGATCCGCAAGACGCTCAGCGGCGAGCGCGTCGGTCGCGTGTTCCGCCTCGGCGACCGCGTGAGCATCGTCGTGCTGAAGGCCAGCCTGGAAGAGCGCAAGATCGACTTCCGCCTCGCCGAGGAGCGCGGCGTGAAGCCGCCACCGCCGCGCGGGCAGCCGGCGAAACGGCAGAAGCAGAAATATTGAGGCGGGGGCGGGCCGCGCGCCCGCCTTAAGATCCCGTTTCGTACGATGCTATTTCGTACGATCCTGCTTCGATGGACGCTACCGCGCCGCGCGCCGCGATCAGCCCACTCGCGAAGCAGGCGGTGAGCAGGTAGCCCCCAGTGGGCGCTTCCCAGTCGAGCATTTCCCCGGCGCAGAACACGCCGGGCATCGACCTCAGTTGCAGCGAATCGTCCAGTGCTTCCAGACGCACGCCACCGGCGGTGCTGATGGCTTCTGCGACCGGGCGTGTCGCGCGCAGGCGCAGCGGGCAGCGTTTGATCGTGGCGGCGACGCGGACCGGATCGGCCATCGCGTCGCGCGGCAGCATCTCGAACACGAGGGCGGCCTTCGCTGCATCCAGTCCGGTCTGACGCTTGAGGTGATCGCCGATGCTGCGCTTGCCGCGCGGTGCCTGCAGGTCGCGGACCAAGCGGGTTTCGTCGCGGCCCGGCGCGAGGTCCAGCCACAGCGTCGTGTCGCCATCGCGTGCGATGCGTTCGCGCAGCATCGCCGACAGCGCGTAGATCAGGCTGCCTTCGACGCCGGTCGCGGTGAGCACGCATTCGCCCTGCAGCGATTGCGGCATGCCGTCGTCATCGGTCCAGTGCGCGATGACCGGTTTCAACGGTGCGCCAGCGTGTTTCTGCGAAAGCACCGCGCTCCAGCCGATGTCGAAGCCGCAGTTCGACGCGCGCAATGGCGAGATCTCGATGCCGCGTGCGCCCAGTGCGTCGACCCAGGCGCCGTCCGAGCCGAGTTCCGGCCAGCTCGCGCCGCCGAGCGCGAGCACGGTCGCCTCCGCGCGCAGCAGGCGTTCGCCGTCGGGCGTGGCGAAGCGCAGCGTGCCGTCGTCCTGCCAGCCGAGCCAGCGATGCTGCACGTGGAAGCGCACGCCGGCCTCGCGCAGGCGTCGCACCCAGCCGCGCAGCAGCGGCGCAGCCTTGCGGTCGTTCGGAAAGACGCGGCCGGAGCTGCCGACATAGGTCTCCACGCCGAGCCCGCGCGCCCAGTCGCGCAGTGCCTCGCCATCGAAAGCGTCGAGCCAGCGCGCGATGTCGGCGGCACGCTCGCCGTAGCGGGCGTCGAAGTCGGGCCGTGGCTCGCCATGGGTCAGGTTCAGTCCGCCCTTGCCGGCGATCAGGAACTTGCGGCCGACCGAACCCTTGGCCTCGAACACATCGACCTGCAGCCCGGCCGCGTTCGCGACCTCGGCCGCCATCAGCCCGGCGGGGCCGCCGCCGATGATCGCGATCCGGGTGGTCTCGGGGGCTTTGGAGGTCATGGGATGCGGGCGGCGAGGGTGGCGGAACGGGCGCGGATCATAGCGCGATGCGGGCAAATCCCCGGTGGTCCGGGCACAATAGCGCCATGAGCAAATCATCCCAATGGATCGCCGGCATCAACGCAGTTGCCGCAGCGATCGAACACGATGCGGACCATGTCCGCGAAGTCCTGATCGAAGCCGGTGCGAAGAATCCGCGCTTGACCGAGATCGAGGAAAACGCCCGCCGCAAGGATATCGATGTCCGCCGTGTCGCGACCAACGCGCTCGATGGCGTCGCCGGCGGCCTGCGCCATCAGGGCGTGGTCGCGCGTTACGCGGCCTCGAAGACCTACAACGAGGACGACCTCGCCGAGCTGGTCGAAGCCGCTGCCGGCAAGGCCCTGCTGCTGGTGCTGGACGGCGTGCAGGATCCGCACAACCTCGGCGCCTGCCTGCGCAGCGCGGCGGCGGCGGGCGTCACTGCGGTGGTCATCCCGAAGGACAAGGCGGTGCAGGTCAATGCCACCGTGCGCAAGACCTCGGCGGGCGCGGCCGACAACATCCCGGTGGTCCGCGTGACCAATCTGGCCCGCGCGATGCGCGATCTGCAGCAGATGGGCGTGTGGATCTATGGTCTTGCCGGCGAAGCCACCGCATCGCTGTATTCGATCGACCTGCGCGGCAACGTCGCGCTGGCGCTGGGCGGCGAGGCCGACGGCCTGCGTCGTCTGACCCGCGAGCACTGCGACCAGCTCGTCACCATCCCGATGCCGGGTCTGGCGAATGCCCCGGGCGTGGAAAGCCTCAACGTCTCCGTCGCCAGCGGCGTGGCGCTGTTCGAGGCGGTGCGGCAGCGACAGTGATGGATCGACTGTCGGCATGAGCCTGCACTGGTACGACCTCGTCGGCCTGCTCGGCACCGCGATCGTGGTGGGCAGCTATTTCATGCTGCAGAGCGGGCGGCTGTCGGGTACGAGCCTGATGTACCAGTGGCTCAACATCGCCGGCTCGGGCTGCATCCTCGTCTCGCTGGCCGGCGGCTTCAACGTTTCGGTCGCGCTGCTGCAATGCACGTGGATCGCGATCAGCGTCTACGGGATCGTGCGGGGCGTGATGGCGAGGCGTCGCAGTCCGCAGGATTGATCTGCCGAATCCCCGGGGCTTCTTTGGATGCGCCCTGTCTCCAAAAGCAAAACGCCCGACGAGGGAATGATGAGGGATTGACTCGGCACATCCATGTGCCTCGGTCTTCGCGCGGCTTCGGCGTGCCGATCGGCAGTCCTGCCGATTTGTCGAACCGAAGGTTCTCTTCAGATCCCCGCTCATCATCAGAAAAACAAAACGCCCCTTGCGGGGCGTTTTGTTTTTCTGGCGGAGAGGGAGGGATTCGAACCCTCGGTACGCTATAAACGTACGCCTGATTTCGAGTCAGGTACATTCAACCACTCTGCCACCTCTCCGTGGCTCCCCGCCGACAAGCAGCGGGGCCGCGAATCATACGGCGGAGGACGCGCTGCGACAAGGGCGGCCCGCTGACGGGTAAACTGGCGGGCCCCGATGTTTCGAGGCTGCCCATGTCCGAGATCCTGGTGCCGGTGTCGTTCGGCGAACTGCTGGACAAGATCGCGATCCTGCAGATCAAGTCCGAGCGCATGAAGGACGAGACGAAGCTGGCGAACGTCCGCAAGGAACTGGTCGCGCTCGAGAAGACCTGGATGGCCCATCCGGCCGCCGGCCACGACATCGTGCAGCTCCGCGCCCAGCTCAAGGCCGTCAACGAGCGGCTTTGGGAGATCGAGGACGACATCCGCGTGAAGGAGAAGCAGCAGGCCTTCGACGCCGAGTTCATCCGCCTTGCTCGCGCGGTCTACTTCGAGAACGACGAGCGAGCACGTATCAAGAAGGACATCAACCTCGCGCTGGGCTCGTCCTACGTCGAGGAGAAGTCCTACGAGGACTACCGGCAGCCCGCGGGCTGACCGGACCCACCGACGCTCAGCCGGCGTCGGCCACGAAGCGCTCGAACGCCGCGATGCCGTCCTCGACGGTGACGAGGTCCATGACTCCGTCGAATTCGATCTTCGTGCCCCATTTGAGTTCGGACGCCGGGCACTTCAGGTAGCGACGCGCCGCGTCGTCGTAGCGGTCCGCGCAGTAGCGGCGGTCGCTGTACGGCCCGCTGCGCGCGGGATTGCTCGCCGCGTGCAGGCCCAGCACCTTCGTGCCCATCGCGTTGGCGATATGCATGGGCCCGGAATCGGGCGTCATCACGAGATCGGCGCGCGCGAGCAGCGCAGGCAGCTGCTTGAGCGTGTCCCTGCCGATCAGGTCGAGCGCCGGGTGCGCCATCGCCGCGAGGATCGCGTCGCCCGTGCTGCGCTCGAGCTCGCTGCGGCCGCCGCAGAGCACGATGCGCCAACCGCGAGACGCCGCGTGGTCGGCCACCGCCGCGTAACGCGCGGCACGCCAGTTGCGGCG
>DASWYO010000055.1:0-46599 GCA_036404915.1 Lysobacteraceae bacterium | reverse complement strand
AGATGGTGATGCCGGGCGACAACGTGAAGATGACGGTGCAGCTGATCAACCCGGTGGCGATGGATGAAGGCCTGCGCTTCGCGATCCGCGAAGGCGGCCGCACGGTCGGCGCCGGCGTCGTTGCCAAGATCATCAAGTGATTGATCGCCCTCGGGCGATCGATCCTCCCGGCGCAGGTCGGGCTGCTGCTTGATGAGAGGTGCAGCCCCGGCCTCGCCGGGGCAATTCTCCCGGCCTTGCCGCCCATCGGCTGGTGGGGCAGGAGGAGATGGGGCTCGGGTGGGTTTGCTTGCAAGCCTGCCCGGCGCCTCCTATAATGCACGGCCTTTCGCGCCGGGCCTGTCATGGGTTCGGCGAGAAAAAGCGAAATGAGGCGCAGGATGCGGCTCGTCTTCGCCGGACATGGAATCGTCGCGATGGCATCGCTCCGCCCGTCCCGAAATTGTTCGGGGCATCAGAGGCGGGGCAGGTTGTCGCGTTTGCGGATTTCATTCTGGCGGGCCGGGCAACCGGCCTGCCTTTGTTTTGGCCGATCCAGTCTTGATGTTCTGCTTGCCGAATGCAGTGTTTTCGGCGTCTTCCCGGGGGCTGACTCTTTCCGGAAAGTCTGAGGCGTCAACGAGTTGCGGTAACCAGCAGTACAAAAGGGGGTTCGGCGCACCTAGCCGCCGGACCTGTCGCTCTTTCTACGAGGAATTTCCGTCATGGCGGATCAAAAAATCCGGATCCGGCTGAAAGCGTTCGATCATCGTCTGATCGACCGTTCGGCCAGCGAGATCGTCGAGACGGCAAAGCGGACGGGCGCCCAAGTGCGCGGCCCGATCCCGCTGCCGACCAAAATCGAACGCTACACCGTCCTGGTGTCGCCGCACGTCGACAAGGACGCGCGCGACCAGTACGAGACCCGCACGCACAAGCGCGTGCTCGACATCGTCGACCCCAACGACAAGACCGTGGACGCGCTGATGAAGCTCGAACTGGCTGCCGGCGTCGACGTCCAGATCAAGCTGACCTGAGGCCCGGACCATGACCGCGAAGAAATATTCGTTGGGCATCGTCGGCCGCAAGGCCGGCATGAGCCGCATGTTCACCGAGGACGGTAAGTCGATCCCGGTGACCCTGATCGAAGCCACCCCGAACCGCATCGTCCAGGTCAAGACCCCGGACACCGACGGCTACAGCGCCGTCCAGGTCACCGCCGGCGTCAAGCGCGCCGCGCTGATCAACAAGCCGGAAGCCGGTCACCTCGCCAAAGCGAAGGTCGAAGCCGGTCGCGGCCTGTGGGAACTCCGTGTCGAAGCCGACAAGATCGGCGATTTCCAGGTGGGCGGCGAAATCAAGGCCGACATCTTCGAAGTCGGCCAGATCGTCGACGTCCAGGGCGTCACCAAGGGCAAGGGCTTCCAGGGCACGATCAAGCGCTGGAACTTCCGCATGGGCGACGCGACGCACGGTAACTCGCTGTCGCACCGTTCGCCCGGTTCGATCGGCCAGCGCCAGACGCCGGGCCGCGTGTTCCCGGGCAAGAAGATGTCCGGTCACATGGGTGCCGAGCAGCAGACGACGCAGCGCCTGGAAGTGGTCAAGGTCGACGCCGAGCGCGGCCTGATCGCGATCAAGGGCGCGGTCCCCGGCGCGCCGGGCGGCGACGTCATTGTCCGTCCGACCACGAAGTAAGGGAGACGACAATGGAACTCGCCATCAACAACAGCAGCAACAAGATCACCGTCTCCGACGAGATCTTCGGTCGCGAATTCAATGAAAACCTGGTGCATCAGGTCGTCGTTGCCTATCGCAATGCCGGTCGCGCCGGCACCAAGGCGCAGAAGACCCGCGCCGAAGTCAACGGCACCACCAAGAAGTCGAAGAAGCAGAAGGGCGGCGGCGCCCGTCACGGCGCCCTCACGGCTCCGATCTTCGTCGGCGGCGGTCGCGCCTTCGCGGCCAAGCCGCGCAGTTTCGCGCAGAAGGTCAACCGCAAGATGTACCGCGCCGCGATCGCCGCGATCCTGTCGGAACTGAACCGCCAGGGCCGCATCACGATCGTCGAAGCGTTCGATGTCGACGCCCCGAAGACCAGTGGCCTGATCGCCAAGCTCAAGGGTTTCGAGCTCGGCAAGCGTCCGCTGATCGTCACCGAAGACGCTTCCGAGAACCTGTTCCTGTCCTCGCGCAACCTGCCGTACGTGCAGGTCCGCGACGTGCAGGGCCTGGATCCGGTGTCTCTGGTCGGCGCCGACAGCGTCCTGATGACCGCCGATGCGGTCAAGAAGATCGAGGAGTGGCTGGCATGAACGACGCCAAGCTCTATAGCGTGATCCGTGCGCCCCGCGTGTCCGAAAAGACCGTGCGCGGCCAGGAACACAATCAATACGCCTTCGAAGTCGCCACCGACGCCACGAAGGCCGACATCAAGACGGCCGTCGAAAAAATCTTCGACGTGCAGGTCAAGTCGGTCAACGTGCTCAACGTCAAGGGCAAGAACAAGGCGTTCCGTCACCGCAATGGTCGCCGCGGCGACTCGCGCAAGGCGTACGTGACCCTGGCCGAAGGCCAGTCGATCGACGTCACCGCGGTCAAGGTCTGAGGAATCACCGATGCCATTGATGACTTTCAAGCCGACTTCCCCGGGCCGCCGCAGCGCGGTCCGCGTGGTCACGCCGGGCCTGCACAAGGGCGCCCCGCATGCCGCGCTGGTCGAGAAGCAGAGCAAGACCGGTGGTCGTAACCACCACGGTCGCATCACCACCCGCCACATCGGCGGTGGTCACAAGCAGCATTACCGCATCATCGACTTCAAGCGCGACAAGGAAGGCATTCCGGCGAAGGTCGAGCGGATCGAATACGATCCGAATCGCACCGCGCACATCGCGCTGCTGTGCTACGTCGACGGCGAGCGCCGCTACATCATCGCGCCGAAGGGCCTCAAGGCCGGCGATCAGGTGATCTCGGGCAACGATGCGCCGATCAAGGCCGGCAACACCCTGCCGCTGCGCAATATCCCGGTCGGTTCGACGGTGCATTGCATCGAGATGAAGCCGGGCAAGGGCGCACAGATCGCCCGCGCCGCCGGCGCCGGCGTGCAGCTGGTCGCCCGCGAAGGCATCTACGCGATGCTGCGCCTGCGTTCGGGCGAAATGCGCAAGGTGCCGGCCGAGTGCCGCGCCACCATCGGCGAAGTCGGCAACACCGAACACAACCTCGAGAAGCTCGGCAAGGCCGGCGCCGCTCGCTGGCGCGGCGTGAAGCCGACCGTCCGCGGTGCCGCCATGAACCCGGTCGACCATCCGCACGGCGGTGGTGAAGCGAAGGCCGGTCAGGGCAATCCGCACCCGGTCACCCCGTGGGGCGTCCCCACCAAGGGTTACAAGACCCGCAAGAACAAGCGCACGCAGAAGTTCATCGTGCGTGACCGCAGGAGCTAATCGACCATGGCACGTTCACTCAAGAAGGGTCCGTTCGTCGACCACCACCTCATCAAGAAGGTGGAGACTGCGGGCAACAACAAGAAGCCGATCAAGACCTGGTCGCGTCGTTCCACCATCCTGCCGGAAATGATCGGGTTCACGATCGCCGTGCACAACGGGAAGAACCACATCCCGGTGCTCGTCAACGAGAACATGGTCGGCCACAAGCTCGGCGAGTTCGCCCTCACCCGGACCTTCAAGGGTCACGGCGGCGACAAGAAGGGCAGGTAACGAGATGACCACGATGAAAAATGGTAATGAGGCCAAAGCCATCCTGCGCACGGCCCGCATCTCCCCGCAGAAGGCCCGTCTGGTCGCCGACCAGGTGCGCGGTCTCTCCGCCGAGCGTGCCGTGAATCTGCTCCGCTTCTCGGACAAGAAGGCCGCCGCCATGATCCGCAAGGTCGTGGAGTCCGCCATCGCCAATGCCGAGAACAACCAGGGCGCCGACATCGACCTGCTCAAGGTCAAGACCATCACGGTCGACGAAGGCCCGTCCCTGAAGCGTTTCATGGCCCGCGCCAAAGGCCGCGGTACCCGCATTCTGAAGCGCACCAGCCACATCACCGTGGTCGTGGGCGAGGGCAAATAAGTATGGGTCACAAAGTACATCCGACCGGTATCCGCCTCGGCATCGCCAAGGACTGGAACTCCAAGTGGTACGCCGGCAAGAAGGAATACGCCGAGTACCTGGCCGCCGACCTCAAGGTCCGCGAGATGCTGCGCAAGAAGCTGGCTGCGGCCGGGATCAGCAAGATCCTGATCGAGCGTCCGGCGAAGACCGCCCGCGTCACCGTGCACACCGCCCGTCCGGGCGTGGTCATCGGCAAGCGCGGCGAGGACATCGAGAAGCTGCGCAAGGAAATCAGTGACCTGATGGGCGTCCCCGCCCACATCAATGTCACCGAAGTCCGCAAGCCGGAACTCGACGCCCAGCTCGTGGCTGAATCGATCGCCCAGCAGCTCGAGCGCCGCATCATGTTCCGCCGCGCCATGAAGCGTGCGGTCGGCAACGCGATGCGCCTCGGTGCGCTCGGCATCAAGGTCAACGTCGCCGGCCGCCTCAACGGCGCCGAAATCGCCCGCTCGGAGTGGTATCGCGAAGGCCGCGTGCCGCTGCACACCCTCCGCGCCGACGTCGATTACGGCTTCGCCGAAGCCCACACCACCTACGGCGTCATCGGCATCAAGACCTGGATCTACAAGGGCGAAATCTTCGATTTCTCCATGGTCGGCCAGGAGAAGCAGGACGACACGCCGCGCGAGCGCGGTGAGCGTGGCGACCGTAACGATCGTGCCGACCGCCCGCGCGGCCCGCGCCGCGACCGTGAAGCGAGGGACTAATCATGTTGCAACCCAAGCGAACCAAATACCGCAAGGTCTTCAAGGGCCGCAATGAAGGCCTGAGCTGGAACGCCAACCAGGTCAGCTTCGGCGAGTACGGCCTCAAGGCCACCATGACGGGCCGCCTGACCGCCCGTCAGATCGAGGCCGCGCGCCGCACCATCAGCCGCTACGTCAAGCGCGGCGGCAAGATGTGGATCCGCGTGTTCCCCGACAAGCCGATCACGCAGAAGCCGATCGAAGTCCGAATGGGCTCCGGCAAGGGCAACGTCGAGTACTGGGTCGCACAGATCCAGCCCGGCCGCATGATCTATGAAATCGAGGGCGTCGACGAGGCGACCGCGCGCGAGGCGTTCCGTCTGGCCGCCGCCAAGCTCTCGGTCACCACCACTTTCGTGACCCGGACGGTGCGCTGATGGAACTCAAGCAACTCAAAGCCAAGTCGGCCGACGAGCTGAAGGCCCATCTGACCGATCTGCAGAAGGAGCAGTTCTCGCTCCGCATGCAGAAGGCCACCGGCCAGCTCGCCAAGACCCACGACATCCGTCGCGTGCGCCGTGAAATCGCCCGCGTCAACATGTTGCTCGGTCAGCAGAAGTAAGGACTGACGACAATGAACAACAACGAAAAGAAGCAGCGAACGGTCCAGGGCCGCGTCGTCAGCAACAAGATGGACAAGACCGTCACCGTACTGGTCGAGCGTCTTGTCAAGCACGAGCTCTACGGCAAGTACATCCGCCGCTCGACGAAGCTGCACGCCCATGACGCCGACAACAGCTGCAACGAAGGCGATGTCGTGCGCGTGGCCGAGTGCGCCCCGCTGTCCAAAACCAAGAACTGGCGCGTCGTCGAAATCGTCGAACGCGCGGCTGAATAACGAGGAGGCTGAGTCATGATCCAGATGCAGAGCCACCTCGAGGTGGCCGACAATTCCGGTGCGAAGGAAGTGATGTGCATCAAGGTGCTCGGCGGCTCCAAGCGCCGCTACGCGCACATTGGCGACATCATCAAGGTGTCCATCAAGGACGCCATTCCGCGCGGCAAGGTGAAGAAGGGCGAGGTCTACAACGCCGTCGTGGTGCGTACCCGCAAGGGCGTGCGCCGTGCCGACGGTTCGCTGATCCGCTTCGACGCCAACGCCGCCGTGCTGCTCAACAACAAGCATGAGCCGATCGGCACCCGCATCTTCGGACCGGTGACGCGCGAACTGCGCTCCGAGAAGTTCATGAAGATCGTCTCGCTCGCGCCTGAAGTGCTCTGAGCGGAGGAAAAGACATGAATCGCATCAAGAAAGGCGACCGCGTTCTGGTCATCGCCGGCAAGGACAAGGGCAAGCAGGGCGACGTGGTGAACGTTGCGGGCGACCGAGTGGTCGTCTCCAACATCAACATCATCAAGCGCCACACCAAGCCCAACCCGCAGGCGGGCCAGCCCGGTGGCGTGATCGAGCGCGAAGCCTCGATCCACATCTCCAACGTCATGCTGTTCAACCCTGCCTCGGGCAAGGGCGAGCGCATCGGTATCAAGAAGCTGGAGGATGGACGCAAACTGCGTGTGTTCCGCTCCAGCGGTGAGGCGGTCGACGCCTGAGGAATGCAAAAATGACGACTCGTCTGGAACAGTTCTACAAGGATGAAGTGGTGCCGAAGCTGATGAAGCAGTTCGGCTACACCAATCCGATGGAAGTGCCGAAGCTGGTGAAGATCACGCTCAACATGGGCGTGGGCGAAGCCGCTGCGAACAAGAAGGTGCTGGAGAACGCCGTCGCCGACCTGGCCAAGATCACCGGCCAGAAGCCGGTGGTGACCAAGGCCCGCGTCTCGGTCGCCTCGTTCAAGATCCGTGATGGCTGGCCGATCGGCTGCAAGGTGACCCTGCGTCGCGCCAAGATGTTCGAGTTCCTCGACCGTCTGGTGAACATCTCGCTGCCCCGCGTACGCGACTTCCGCGGCGTCTCGGGCCGCTCCTTCGACGGCCGCGGCAACTACAACATGGGCCTGAAGGAACAGATCATCTTCCCGGAAATCGACTTCGACGCCGTCGACGCGATCCGCGGCATGGATGTCGCCATCACCACCACCGCAAAGACCGACGCCGAAGCGAAGGCCTTGCTGGAAGCGTTCCGCTTCCCGTTCCGCAACTAATCAGGACACGCATTCCATGGCAAAGACCTCGATGGTGAACCGCGAAGTCAAGCGGGCCAAGCTGGCGAAGAAGTACGCCGCCAAGCGCGAAGCGTTGAAGAAGATCATCAACAGCCAGGATGGCGACTTCGACGAGAAGATGGCTGCTGCGGCCAAGCTTCAGAAGCTGCCGCGCGACTCCTCGCCGTCCCGTCAGACCCTGCGCTGTGCCCTGACCGGCCGTCCGCGCGGTGTCTACCGCAAGTTCGGCCTCGGCCGCAACAAGCTGCGCGAAGCCACCATGCGTGGCGACGTGCCGGGCCTGCGCAAGGCCAGCTGGTAATCGACCCTTCGGGGCTGATAGACTAGGCGGCTGCTACATGCGGTAACTGCAGGCCGGCTTGTCCGGCCTGTAGCCGTCTCCGACGGCATGCCCGGCTCGCCGGGCGTCATCCGGGCCTGGCCCGGCTCACAACCAAGACAGATTTCGCGAAAGCGGATATCGGTGCTACTCATCAAGGTGACTCTCTAATGAGCATGACTGATCCCATCGCCGACATGCTGGTCCGCATCAAGAATGCGGCCGCCGTCGGCAAGCAGACGGTGAAAATGCCGTCGTCCAAGATCAAGGTCGCAATCGCCAACGTCCTCAAGGACGAAGGCTACGTCGGTGACATCCGCGTGACCGAGAACGGCGCCAAGGCCGAGCTCGAGATCGTCCTGAAGTATTACGAAGGCAAGCCGGTCATCGAGCGCCTGCATCGCGTGTCGCGTTCGGGCCTGCGCCAGTACCGTGGCAAGGACGCGCTGCCGAAGGTTCTCGGCGGTCTCGGCGTCGCCATCATTTCCACCTCGAAGGGCATCATGACCGATGCGCAGGCGCGCCAGCAGGGCGTCGGCGGTGAAGTCCTGTGCTTCGTGGCGTAAGGAGAACGATCCCATGTCTCGCGTCGCCAAAAAGCCGATCGCCCTCCCGAAGGGTGTCGAATTCAACATCCAGTCCGACAACGTGAGCGTCAAGGGCCCGAAGGGCACCCTGTCGATCGCCAAGCCGGCCGGCATCGAAGTCAAGATCGAAGACGGCAATGCGCTGCTCTCGGCCAACGACGATTCGCTGGTTCCGCTGACCGGCACCCTGCGCGCCATCCTGTCGAACATGGTCCACGGCGTCAGCCAGGGCTTCGAGCGCAAGCTCGAGCTCGTCGGCGTCGGTTACCGTGCCGCCATGCAGGGCAAGGATCTCAGCCTGTCGCTGGGCTTCTCTCATCCGGTCCTGTTCCCGGCTCCGGAAGGCATCACCATCGCTACGCCGACGCAGACCGAGATCCTCATCTCGGGCGCCGACAAGCAGCGCGTCGGTGAAGTTGCCGCCAAGATCCGTGGCTTCCGTCCGCCGGAACCCTACAAGGGCAAGGGCGTGAAGTACTCCGACGAAACCATCATTCGCAAAGAAGCCAAGAAGGCCTAATCAGGCTTATCCGCTTCTTGAGGATCAAGATCATGAGCAGCATCAAGAACACCGCCCGCCTGCGTCGCGCCAAGTCCACGCGCGCACACATTCGCGAACTCGGCGTGCCGCGCCTGACCGTGCTCCGCACCGGTCAGCATCTCTACGCCCAGGTGTTCACCGCCGACGGTTCCAAGGTGCTGGCTGCCGCCAACACCATGCAGGCCGCCGTGGGTGAAGGGCTGAAGAGCAAGAAGAACAGCGATGCCGCCGCCAAGGTGGGTCGCGCCATCGCCGAGCTGGCCAAGGCTGCGGGTGTCGAGAAGGTCGCGTTCGACCGCTCGGGTTACCGCTACCACGGCCGCATCAAGGCGCTGGCCGAAGCCGCTCGCGAGGGCGGCCTGCAGTTCTGACCCAGGAGGCCCGGGCGTTTGCCCGGGCCTTGCCGTTCCCCGTCCGCGATGTCGATCGACATCCGGGCGACTGCCGGGAACTTGATGCGGGCCGCTGCGGTCCACATCGAGTCCCCTCTGCCGCCGGCGCGGTCTGCGCCGGGCGTGTATGCCGTTTCCGGCATGCGCGGTGCACCCGAAACACACCACAACGATAAGCGGCCACGCCGCAAATCCCTCAAACAACAGAGATATCGAAATGGCAGAACAACGTGAATCGCGCGGCCGCGATCGTGATCGCAACCGCGAAGAAGTCGATGACGGCATGATCGAGAAGCTGATCGCGGTCAACCGCGTCAGCAAGACCGTCAAGGGTGGTCGTCAGTTCACCTTCACCGCGCTGACGGTGGTGGGCGACGGCTCGGGCAAGGTGGGTTTCGGCTACGGCAAGGCGCGTGAAGTGCCCGTCGCGATCCAGAAGTCGATGGAAGGTGCGCGCAAGAACATGCGCAACGTCGACCTCAACAACGGCACGCTGTGGCATGCCGTGAAGTCCGGTCATGGCGCAGCGCATGTGTTCATGCAGCCCGCGTCGGAAGGTACCGGCGTGATCGCCGGCGGTGCGATGCGCGCCGTGCTCGAAGCGGTTGGCGTCAAGAACGTGCTGGCCAAGGCCACCGGTTCGCGCAACCCGATCAACCTGGTCCGCGCGACGCTGAAGGGCCTCGAGTCCATGCAGTCGCCGGCCCGCATCGCGGCCAAGCGTGGCAAGAAGACCGAGGAGATCCTCAATGGCTGATTCCAAGAACGGCACCGTCAAGGTCCGCCTCGTCAAGGGTCTGCGCGGCACCCAGGCGCGTCATCGCCTGTCGGTCAAGGCGCTCGGCCTGAACAAACTCAATGATGTCCGCGAGCTGAAGGACAGCCCGCAGGTGCGTGGCCTGATCACGCAGCTGCACTACCTCGTTCGCGTGGAGGAGTAATCACATGCGTCTCAATACTCTCAAGCCTGCCGACGGCGCCCGCAAGGAGCGCACCCGCGTCGGTCGTGGTATCGGTTCCGGCCTCGGCAAGACCGCGGGTCGCGGCCACAAGGGCTCGTTCGCACGTGCCGGCAAGGGCAAGATCAAGGCCGGCTTCGAAGGCGGCCAGATGCCGATGCAGCGTCGTCTGCCGAAGATCGGTTTCCGTTCGCCGATCGCGAAGGACACCGCGGAAGTGCTGCTGTACCAGCTGGACAAGCTGGACGGCACGGTCGACCTCGCCGCGCTGCGTGCCGCCAAGCTGGTGCACAGCACCGCGAAGAAGGTCAAGATCGTGAAGAAGGGCGAGCTGACCAAGAAGCTCGTGATCAAGGGCATCGCGACGACCGCTGGCGCAAAGGCCGCGATCGAAGCGGCCGGCGGCAGCATCGAAGCATAAGGCAGGAGTAATCCGGGCATGGCGGCAAGCGCGAACGCAATGGGTGGCCTCGGCGGTCTCGGCAAATTCACCGAGTTGCGTCAGCGGCTGTTGTTCGTGCTCGGGGCGCTGATCGTCTACCGCATCGGGTGCTACATCCCGGTGCCGGGCGTCAACCCCGAGGCGATGCTGGAGCTGATGAAGTCCCAGGAAGGCACCATCGTGGACATGTTCAACATGTTCTCGGGTGGCGCACTGGAACGCTTCAGCCTGTTCGCGCTCAACGTCGTCCCGTATATCTCCGCGTCGATCATCGTCCAGTTGCTGGTGCAGATCGTGCCCAGCCTCAAGGCGATCCAGAAGGAAGGCGAGTCCGGTCGCCGCAGGATTACCCAGTGGTCGCGCATCGGCGCGATCCCCCTGGCGGTTTTCCAGGCGGCCGGCATCGCGACCGCGCTGCAGGCCCAGGGCGCGAGCAACGGCATTTCCGTGGTTTACGCGCCCGGCATGGGATTCATTCTGACGGCGGTGGTTTCCCTGACCGCCGGCACGATGTTCCTGATGTGGCTGGGTGAGCAGATCACCGAGCGCGGCATCGGCAACGGTGTCTCGCTGATCATCTTCGCCGGCATCGTGGCCGGTCTGCCTGGCGCCGTGCTCAACACGCTGCAGCAAGCGAGCAGCGGCGACATGCAATGGATCACGGTCATCCTGATCCTCGCTATCGTTCTGGTCTTCACGTATTTCGTGGTGTTCGTCGAGCGCGGGCAGCGCCGGATCACGGTCAACTACGCGCGCCGCCAGGGCGGTCGCAACGCTTACATGAACCAGAGTTCGTTCCTGCCGCTCAAGCTCAACATGGCAGGTGTGATTCCGGCGATCTTCGCCTCCTCGATCATCATGTTCCCGGCCACGGCGTCGACCTGGTTCAGCCAGACCGGCAACGTCAGCACGCTGCAGAAGATCTCGCAGGCCCTGTCGCCGGGCGAGCCGCTTTACATGATCCTGTTCGCGGCGCTGATCATCGGTTTCGCCTTCTTCTACACCGCGTTGGTCTTCAACTCGCAGGAAACCGCCGAGAATCTGAAGAAATCCGGTGCCCTGATTCCCGGTATTCGTCCGGGCAAGGCCACCGCCGACTACATCGATGGCGTGTTGACCCGCCTCACCGGCGCAGGCGCCGTCTATCTGGTCATCGTCTGCCTGCTGCCGACGATCATGCAGACCGAGCTGGGCACGTCGTTCTATTTCGGTGGCACATCGCTGCTGATCGTCGTGGTCGTGGTGATGGACTTCATCGCGCAGATCCAGGCTCACCTGATGTCGCATCAGTATGAAAGCCTGCTCAAGAAGGCGAATCTGAAAGGCGGCAATCGCGGCCTGACGCGGTAAACTTAGCGGGTGGGATGGCTTCGATGCCATTCCGCCGCGCGGTCCCGATGCATCACGCCGGATCGCGCAACGGAAAGCCACTCACCTCGAGCGGCTTTGCGAGCCCCGGTCGGAAACCGGGGCAGGGGCGACCCGGGCGGCGGTCTCGCGTCCGGGTGGGCCAAGGGTAGTGCCGACACCTGAGGAGTGTTGGTCGGTGTGATCAGGGCATCTTCGCGATGTGCTGGTCATGTCAGCCCGGGTCCATCGCCGGAGCATGGGCACTCTCCCCATGCCAGGAAGGTCCGCTGGCGCCCGAAAGGGGGCCGGCGGCGTTTGGCTACGGCTGAACCCCCTTCCTTGTTGAACGAGACCTTGCTAGAATTTCGAGTTCACTTAGACCAAGTGCCCCATGAGCCGGGGTGACCCGGCCGTCAAACCAGTTGGAGATCCGCGCATGGCGCGTATTGCAGGTGTCAACCTGCCTGCCCAGAAGCACGTCTGGGTCGGGCTGCAAAGCATCTACGGCATCGGCCGTACCCGTTCGAAACTCGTCTGCGATGCCGCAGGCGTGGCCTCGAACATCAAGATCCGCGACCTGTCCGAAGCAGATGTCGAGCGCCTCCGCGCCGAAGTCGGCAAGTACACGGTCGAAGGCGACCTCCGCCGTGAAGTCGGCATCGCCATCAAGCGTCTGATGGACCTGGGCTGCTACCGCGGCCTCCGTCATCGTCGCGGCCTGCCGCTCCGCGGCCAGCGCACCCGGACCAATGCCCGTACCCGCAAGGGTCCGCGCAAGGCCATCAAGAAGTAAGGGGCATAGACCATGGCCAAGCCGGCAGCAGCCAAGACGAAGAAGAAGATCAAGCGCGTCGTCACCGACGGCATCGCGCACGTCCACGCTTCGTTCAACAACACCATCGTGACCATCACCGACCGTCAGGGCAATGCGCTGTCGTGGGCGACTTCGGGCGGCGCGGGTTTCCGCGGTTCGCGCAAGTCGACTCCGTTCGCCGCGCAGGTCGCCGCCGAGAAGGCCGGCAAGGCCGCGCTCGACTACGGCCTGAAGGCGCTCGAAGTGCGCATCAAGGGCCCTGGTCCGGGTCGCGAATCCGCCGTCCGCTCGCTCAACAGCGTCGGCTACAAGATCACCAACATCATCGACGTGACGCCGATCCCGCACAACGGGTGCCGTCCGCCGAAGAAGCGTCGCGTCTGACGCGGCCTGAGGAGCAGAGAACACCATGGCTCGTTATATCGGTCCCACCTGCAAACTCGCCCGTCGCGAGGGCGCAGACCTCAGTCTGAAGTCGCCGGCGCGCGCGCTCGACTCGAAGTGCAAGCTGGAGCAGAAGCCCGGCCAGCACGGCGCGGCGCGCAAGGGCAAGCTGTCCGACTACGCCACCCAGCTTCGCGAGAAGCAGAAGGTCAAGCGCATCTACGGTCTGCTGGAACGCCAGTTCCGCAACTACTACAAGAAGGCCTCGACCAAGAAAGGCAACACCGGCGAGAACCTCCTGCAGATGCTGGAAACCCGCCTCGACAACGTCGTCTACCGCATGGGCTTCGCCGTCACCCGCCCGGCCGCGCGCCAGCTGGTGTCGCATCGCGGCGTGCTGGTCAACGGCAAGTCGGTGAACCTGCCGTCGTACCAGGTCAAGGCCGGCGACGCGATCACCCTGTCCGAGAAGGCGCAGAAGCAGCTTCGTGTCCAGGAAGCCCTCAACGTCTCTTCGACGATGGATCTGGCCCCGGGCTGGATCGAAGTCGACAGCAAGAAGTTCAGCGGCGTGTTCAAGGCCGTTCCGGATCGCAGCGACCTGCCGGCCGACATCAACGAAGCGCTGATCGTCGAGTTGTACTCGAAGTAAGCGACGGTGAAACGCCTCCGCCTTGTGCGGGGGCGTTGCTCCAGACCCCCACGGCCGTGGCGCCTGTCGCCCCGGTCGCCTCCCTTGCCCGGGGAGGCCCCCAGAAACACCGCCGCGGCCGCGAGGCCCCGGCTCCAGGAGACACCACAAGATGACGGTATCCGCCAATCAGGTCCTGCGTCCGCGCGCTCCGCAGATCGAGCGCCTTGCCGGCAATCGCGCCAAGGTGGTGATCGAGCCGCTGGAACGTGGCTACGGCCACACCCTCGGCAATGCGCTGCGCCGCGTGCTGCTGTCGTCGATCCCGGGTTACGCGATCACCGAGGTCGAGATCGACGGCGTGCTGCATGAGTACACCACGGTCGAAGGCCTGCAGGAAGATGTGCTGGAAGTGCTGTTGAACCTCAAGGACGTCGCGATCCGCATGGGCACGGGTGAGTCCTCGACCCTGAGCCTGAGCAAGCAGGGTCCGGGCGTGGTCATCGCCGGCGACATCCGGACCGACCACAACGTCGAGATCCTGAATCCGGAGCACGTGATCGCGCATCTCACCAAGGATGCCGCGCTCAACATGCGCCTGAAGATCGAGCGTGGCTTCGGCTACCAGCCGGCAGCTGCGCGTCGTCGTCCGGATGAGGAAACCCGCGCGATCGGTCGCCTGATGATCGACGCGTCGTTCTCGCCGGTCCGCCGCGTGGCCTATGAAGTCGAAGCGGCCCGCGTCGAACAGCGCACCGATCTCGACAAGCTCGTGCTCGACATCGAAACCAACGGCACCATCGACGCCGAGGAAGCCGTGCGCACCGCCGCCGACATCCTCACCGACCAGCTGTCGGTCTTCGGCGACTTCACCCACCGTGATCGCGGCGCTTCCAAGCCGGCGACCACCGGTGTGGATCCGATCCTGCTCCGCCCGATCGACGATCTGGAGCTGACCGTGCGTTCGGCCAACTGCCTCAAGGCCGAGAGCATCTACTACGACGGCGACCTGATCCAGAAGACCGAGGTCGAGCTGCTCAAGACCCCGAACCTCGGCAAGAAGTCGCTCACCGAGATCAAGGAAGTCCTCGCCCAGCGTGGTCTTTCCCTCGGCATGAAGCTCGAAAACTGGCCGCCGGCCGGCATCGCCACCCACGGCATGCTGGGCTGAGTTCGTTCCCACTTTGAACATCGATCCCGGCACAGGCTGTCGGGGATAACCCAGGAAACACGACCATGCGCCACCAGAAGTCCGGACGCAAATTCAGCCGCACCAGCGCCCATCGCGAAGCGATGTTCCGCAACATGGCGGCCTCGCTGATCAAGCACGGCCTGATCCGCACCACGCTGCCGAAGGCGAAGGAACTCCGTCGCGTCGCCGAGCCGCTGATCACCCTGTCGAAGATCGACGGCGTGGCCAACCGTCGCCTCGCGTTCTCCCGTCTGCGCGACAAGGAAGCCGTCGGCACGCTGTTCACCACCCTCGGCCCGCGTTATCGCGAGCGTCCGGGCGGTTATCTGCGCATCCTGAAGTGCGGTTTCCGTGACGGCGACAATGCTCCGATGGCTTACGTCGAGCTGGTCGACCGCCCCGAAGTCGCAGCCTGAGCGTCCGGGGCCGGCCGGGCGACTCGCCGGCCCAGCGCAGATCAAGATGCGCAAACGTTCTAAGCAAGACCCCGGCCTATGCCGGGGTTTTTGCTATTGTGGCACCGCAACATGGTTGACGGACCGGCATCGGGGCGCGACCCTGCGGGGTCGAGGCGCCGGAACTTCGCAATGCACGCGCCGGTCAGTCCGTCATTCCGTCCATCGTTGATTCCATGCCCATGCAAGCCAATCCACTCCGCTGGTCCTTCCGCCTCCAGTTCCTGCTCGGCTTCGTGATCTGCGCGGCGCTGATCGGCTTCGCCCTGTTCTCCCAGGAAGTGTGGGGCTTGGTGCCCTGTCCGCTGTGCATCTTCCAGCGCATCGCCTTCGCGGCGCTGGGCTTGGTGTTCCTGTTCGGTGCCGCGTTCGCGCCGAAGGGTCGGTTCGGGCGTGGCACCTTCGGCACGCTGGCACTCGTCGCGGGCTCTGCGGGTGCCTACATCGCCGGCAAGCATGTCTGGCTGACCACGCTGCCCCCGGACCAAGTGCCGGCCTGCGGTCCCACGCTGAGCTGGCTGCTGGAGAACAACTCCTTCCTGCAGACCTTCAGCACCGTGCTCAACGGTTCCGGCGAGTGCGCGAAGGTCGACTGGACCTTCCTCGGACTCTCGATGCCGGCGTGGAGCCTGGTCTGGTACGTCCTTCTCACCCTCTTCGCCCTGTACGCCGCCTTCAAGCCACGATGACACGACCATGAATTCGTCCAGGAAACACGCCATGTCCCGCCCCGAACACCTGCAAGCCGTGATCACCCCCCCGGAAGGCTGGACGCCCGCCAGCTGGCGCGGCTATCAGGCGATGCAGCAGCCGACCTACGGCAACGCGGAGGAGCTCGAAGGCGTCCTGAACGAATTGCATGCGCTGCCACCGCTCGTGACTTCGCGCGAAGTCATGAACCTGCGCCAGCAGCTGGCAGAAGCGCAGGAAGGCAAGCGCTTCCTGCTGCAGGGCGGCGACTGCGCCGAGATCTTCGACGACTGCACGCCGGAAGTGATCTCCAATCGCCTGAAGGTGCTGCTGCAGATGAGCCTGGTGCTCGTGCACGGCATGCGCCTGCCGGTGGTGCGCGTGGGTCGCTTCGCTGGCCAGTACGCCAAACCGCGCTCCGCCGACACCGAGACGAAGGATGGCGTGACCCTGCCCAGCTACCGCGGCGACCTGGTCAATGGTCCTGCGTTCACCGCCGATGCCCGCATCCCGGACCCGCGCCGGATGATCAAGGGCCACGCGCGTTCGGCGATGACGATGAACTTCATTCGCGCGCTGATCGACGACGGTTTCGCCGACCTGCATCACCCGGAATACTGGAACCTCAACTGGGTCGGTCATTCGCCGCTGGCGGCCGAGTACCAGAAGATGGTTTCAGGCATCGGTGATGCCGTGCGCTTCATGGAAACGCTGTCGGGCGAGCCGATCCACAACCTGCGCAGCGTCGAGTTCTACACCTCGCACGAAGCGCTGCTGCTGCCCTACGAGGAAGGCGTGACTCGCCAGGTGCCGCGTCAGTCCGGCTGGTTCAATCTGGGCACGCATTTCCCGTGGATCGGGATGCGCACGGCGGCGGTGGATGGCGCGCACGTCGAATACTTCCGCGGCATCCGCAACCCGGTGGCGATCAAGATCGGTCCGTCGGTGGCGCCCGACCAGTTGCTGCGCCTGATCGATGCGCTCAATCCGCAGGAGGAGCCGGGCCGCATCAGCCTGATCCACCGCATGAGCGCGACGTCGATCGCCGACAAGCTGCCGCCGCTGCTGGATGCGGTGAAGCGCGAAGGGCGTCGCGTGCTGTGGATCTGCGATCCGATGCATGGCAATACCGAGTCGACCAGCAACGGCTACAAGACCCGTCGCTTCGAGAACATCCGCAGCGAGCTGGAGCAGGCGTTCGAGATCCATGCCGCAGCGGGCACGCGTCTGGGCGGTGCGCATCTGGAACTGACCGGCGAGGACGTGACCGAATGCACCGGTGGTGCGCGCGAGCTGACCGACAAGGATCTGGAGCGCGCCTACCGCACGACGGTCGATCCGCGCCTGAACTACGAGCAGGCGCTGGAGATCGCGATGCTGATCGTGCGCAAGCAGGCGCAGATCAACGCGCCGGCCGCGTTCTGATGTAGCCGTCCTGGCGAACGCTCGCCTCTCAGGCAAAAAGAAACCCGCGGCGACGCGGGTTTCTTTTTTGCGCGGAGAACGGCTGACGGAGAACGGGCCGACCGGCGGCCCGTCATCTCCGTCATCCCCCGGCTTACTTGGACTCGCTGGCCTGGCTGCTGGCGGGCTGGGCTTCGCTGGCCTTCGGGGCATCGCCGGCCTTCGGTGCGGCGGCCTTGTTCACCAGGGTCTGGATGGCGGCCGGCAGGGCCACGGCGTCGGCCGACGGCGGCGTGGCATCGAAGGCAGCGAGGCGGAAGACCTGGGTCATGCCGCCGGCCTTGGCGCGGGTCAGCGTGGCGGCCTTCACCGGGCCGAACGGCTTGTAGTCGTGGAAGTGCGAGGTCTGCTTGATCTCGCCCATCGGCGTGGTGACCGTGGACTCGGTCGACAGCAGCATCTTGTCCTCGACGCCGTAGCAGTCGGCGGTCTTCTTGCCGCTCTTCCACGAGATCTCGACGCGGTGACAGGCGCGGCCCTCGGAGTCGGACAGGCCGGTCGTGGTCGCGGATTCGATCAGGCTGGCGTCGCGCATCACGTACTTGGGCTCGAAGGGTTCGACCTGGTCCTGGCGTTCCTTGCCTTCGAGGATGCGCGGGCCGCTCATCGGATCCATCGACCAGACGACATCGCCGTTGCGGCCGCTGCGGAACTCGCCGACGTTGGGGATCGCCATCGTCAGGGCGCGGTTCTTGCCGAGGCTGGCCATGCGCATGTCGGCCTTCATGCCGTTCTCGACGATTTCCATCGAACCGGTGATGGTGCCGTCGCTTTCCTTCTCGACCGCCTTGCGGCCACCGATGGCCTTGATGTGGGCGTCGAACAGGGCCTGCGGCTTGGGCAGGTCGGCGGCGGATGCGGTGAACGGCAGGGCGAGCGCGAGGGCTGCGAGTGCGAAACGGTGGGTCATGTCGGTTCCTGTGGTGTCGGGGGAAGCGGGGAGTCGATTGTGCGGGGATCTTCGGGAAAAAGGGATGTCAGCTACCCGTGCCCAGCCAGTCGATGGCGGCGTCGAGCACCGGGTCGCCACCCTTGGCCAGGCTGGCCGCGCTGGGCGCGACTGGCTGGTCGGGGATCACGCCCACGCCTTCGATGCGGCGCTTGAGCGGGTCGACGAAATCGGCGGTGGGGTACATCAGGCGGTCGCCGGAGGGCAGCGGCACCGCGGCGGCGGGCAGGGCCATGCCGGCGCTGGTGCTGCCGAAGATGCGGGCGCGTCCGACGGCTTGGAGGCTGGCCGGGAAGATGTCGGAGCAGCTGATCGAACCCCGGTCGGTGAGGATCGCCAGCTTGCCGGTGTGGCGGCGGATTTCGCGGCCGTCGTCGCTGACCTGCCGGGGCAGGGCCATGAGCTGCAGCGACTGGCCGTCGCCCAGGGTCATCGTGCCCAGCGAGGTCGGCTTCTCGAAGAACAGGCCGCTGACGGCGGTGAGGCTGGGGACCAGGCCGCCGCTGTTGCCGCGCAGGTCCAGCACCACGCCATCGCAGCCGGGGTTGTCGCGTAGGGCGTCGGACAGGCGCTCGTAGACCGGCATTGCCCACTGGTTGAATTCGAAATGGAGGGCGCAGCCGGCACCAGCGCGGTCGATGCGGCGGTAGGCAATCCGCAGCGGCATCGGCGGCAGGCCGGGCAGGGCGATGCTCTGCAGCGCCGGGTCGGCAGCCGCCGCGACCTCGAGCGTGCGCGGCTTGCCGGCGCCATCGCGCAGGCGCAGCGCGACCCGGGTATCGGTGGCGATGCCCATCACGTGCTTGTTGGCACGGGACAGCAGGATGGCTTCGCTCTGCCGGCGCGCGTTGTCGTCGAGCTCGACCAGGGCCTTGAGCGCGGCGGCGATGTCGGTGTCGTCGATGCCGTCGACCGACCAGCCGGCCTTGATGCCGGCCTTCTCCGCGGGCGTGCCGGGCAGTACGCGTTCGACCAGCAGTTGCTTGCCCGCGAGGGCGAAGCGCAGGCCGGTGTCGGCCAGGCCCGGTGCGGCGGACTTGCCCGATTCCGGCATGGCTTCGGACGGGATCAGGGCGAAATGCGAGGCCTTGAGGTCTTCCAGCAGTTCGTTGATTTCCTTCCGCAGTTGCTTGATGTCGGCGGAGGCTTCGATCTCGGGCTGGTGTTCGGCCTTCAGTGCCGCCCAGTCCAGACCCTCGTGCTCACCCTTGAAGCCGCTGTTCTGCAGGCGCTCCCAGACGACGGCAAAGGTGTCCTTCGGCTTGGGGTCGGCGGCCTGCGTGGTGGCAGGGGCGGCCTGCGCCGCGAATGCAGTGGTGAGCGCGACGGACAGGGCCGGCACGAGCAGGGGGGCGGTGTGGCGCTTCATTTGCGGAACGACTCCAGGAGCGGGGGGCCGGCACGGCGCCGGATCCTCATGCCACCACGACGAGGCCGGGGCCGGACATGTGACCATGACCGATGGCAGGGGCGCCCATCATCGCCGAAGCCCGGGCTGCGGCAAGCCCCACAGGTCACGGCAGGAGCGGCGGGCTCAGGGCTGCGTCGCCAGTTGCCAGGCCTGGCGGGCGATCAGCGACAGCACGATGACCAGGAAGACGGCGCGGACGAAGCCCTGGCCGCGCTTGATCGCCAGGTGGCTGCCGATGTAGCTGCCGATCACGTTGCCGATGATCAGCGGGATGGCCAGCGTCCACAGCACGAAGCCGCCCATCGCGAGCACGGTCCAGGAGCTGAGGTCGGCGGCGACGTTCGTCGTTTTCGACACCGCTGAGGACTTGAGGAAATCCAGGCCGAGGAAGCTGACGAAGGCGAAGACCATGATCGTGCCGGTGCCCGGGCCGATCAGTCCGTTGTAGAAGCCGGTGGCGCCGCCGATCGCGACGGCGGCGAGTGTTTCGTGCTTCGGATGGAAACGACGGTCCTCGCGCAGGCCGAGGTCCTTGCGGAACACGGTGTAGATCGCCAAAACGACGCAGATCGCCAGCACCGTCCACTTCAGCACCTCGCCATCGATGCGCTTGGCCAGCTGCACGCCGACCGCCGATGCGCTCAGCGCGGCGATGCAGGCCGGCACGAGGATGCGGCGCTCCACGCGGATGCGGCGCAGGTAGTTCCACGCCGCGACGCTGGTGCCGAAGATCGAACTGGTGCGCTGCGTGCCGATGGCCTGCAGGATGTGCAGTTGCGGATGCAGGTTGAGCATCGCCGGGGTCAGCACCAGCCCGCCGCCGCCGACGATGCTGTCGATCAGCCCGGCGGCGAAACCGGCGAGCGCGGTGAGCAGCCACAGCGTGGCATCGAGTTCGAGGGACATGCGCGCTGCGGCTTACTTCGACGACAGCGTCGGCCGGAACGTCGGCCGCTTGCGATGCCGCGTGGCCCGTTCGTAGTCGTAGGCCAGTGCGATCAGGCGCGCTTCGCTCCACGCGCCGCCGAGGAAGGCGATGCCCACCGGCAGGCCGGAGACATCGCCCATCGGCACGGTCAGGCTGGGCGTGCCGGCGACCGCCGCGACACCGTAGCCGGCACCGGTGAAATGGTCGCCGTTGAGCGGGTCGATCGGCCATGCGGGCGAGGTGGTCGGTGCGACCAGTGCGTCGAAACCACCGGCCTTCAGCGTCGCCTCGATGCCTTCGGTCGCGGCGAGCCGATGCGCCTTGGCGCGTGCGTCGAGATAGGCCTTGTCGGACAGCGCCCCTTTTTCCTGGGCCATCACGAACAGTTCCTGCGCGAACCACGGCATCTCCTGGCCGGTGTGCACCTGGTTGTATTCGATCAGCGCGGACAGCGATGTCACCGGTGCGCCGCTGTCGACGAGGTAGCGGTTCAGGCCGTCCTTGAACTCGTGCAGCAGCACCTCGAACTCGGCGTCCCCCCAGCTGCCGGCATTCGCGATGCTCGCGTCCTGCACGTCCGCGCCGGCATCGCGCAAGGCCTGCAGGGCGCGCTCGAATGCGGCATCCACGCCCGGCTGGTAGCCGGTGGCGGCGCGCAGCACGCCGATGCGCGCGCCTTTCAGCGCGCCGGGTTTGAGCGCGGCGGCATACGGCGTTACGCGCGCCTGCGCGGTCGCGGCATCGGCCGGGTCGGCGCCTGCGATCGCATCGAGCAGGTGCGCGGCATCGGCGACGCTGCGCGCCATCGGGCCGGCGGTGTCCTGCGTGGCCGAGATCGGAATGATGCCGCTGCGACTGACCAGGCCGACGGTGGGTTTCAGGCCGACCAGGCCGCTCACTGCCGACGGACACAGGATGCTGCCGTCGGTCTCGGTGCCGATGGCGATGGCGGCGAGGTTGGCAGCGATCGCGCTGCCGCTGCCCGAACTGGAGCCGCAGGGCGAGCGATCGAGCACGTACGGGTTCTTCGTCTGTCCGCCGCGCGCGCTCCAGCCCGAGATCGAGCGCGTGGAGCGGAAATTCGCCCATTCGCTGAGGTTGGTCTTGCCCAGGACCACAGCGCCGGCCGCGCGCAGTCTTGCGACGAGGAAGGCATCCTGCTTCGGACGATGCTCGGCCAGCGCCAGCGAGCCGGCGGAGTTGACCATCGGCGTGGCGTCGATGTTGTCCTTCAGCAGTACCGGGATGCCGTGCAGCGGGCCGCGCAGCTTGCCGGCCTTGCGTTCCGCGTCGCGCGCCTCGGCGTCGCGCAGCGCATCGGGATTGAGTTCGATCACCGCGCCGAGTGTCGGCCCGGCATCGTCGATGGCAGCGATGCGCTCGAGATAGGCGCGGGTCAGCGTGGCGCTGTCGAGCGTGCCTGCGCGCATCCGCGCCTGCAGGTCGTCGACGGTGGCTTCCTCGAAGGCGAAGGCGGTCGCTGCGGTGCGCGTGTCTTTCGGCGGGGCGTCGCCACCGCTGCAGCCGGCGAGCGGGAGGAGGCAGAGCAGGACGAGCGGGACGTGCCTGGACATGCGGGGCTGGAACATGCGGAGCCGGGACATGCGGTGGCGGCCGGGAATCGACGGGCGACTAGCATTGCCCGCCATCCGGCGCCGGACAAGCGCGGCGTTTGGCTTTCAGCGTGTCGTAGCGGCGAGGTCCGCGCGGTGGCGGACGAGCAGGTCGCGGGCGAGGATCCAGACGATGCTCAAGTTGATTGCGACCACTACCAGCGGCACCCAGCCCGGGTCGCGCGCCAGGGCGAAGCCTTCGAACGGCAGGTAGAGCGCGGCGCCGACGCAGCCCAGCCATGAAGCCCAGCGCCGGCTGCGCCACAAGCCCCAGGCTTCGACGACATGCAGCGCGCCGTAGGCGGCGGCCACGGCGGCCGCCAGGTGCACGGATTCGGGATCGATGCGCCGGGTGAAGCTGGCCAGTGCGCTGTGGTGGGCGTCGAATCGGAAGATGTCGATCAGCCAGTGCACGAAGTGCCGGATCGGCACCGGCCCGAGGATTTCCAGGCCGCTGGCGGCCATCAGGGCGAAGCCGCCCTTGGCCAGTTCGAACAGGGCAATCACGCGAGCCGCCCGCGCGGCCCGCAGCCCGGCAGGGGCTTGCGGGACGGGCGTCTCGTGCGCGTCGGGTGTCATCGCGACGCGCGTTCCCGCTTACGCCGAGCGCGAAGCGCGCTTGCGGTCGGTTTCGAGACGGAACTTCTTGCGCAGGCGGATCTGCTTGGGCGTGACTTCGACCAGTTCGTCGTCGTCGATGAATTCCAGCGCCTGTTCCAGCGAGAACTTGATCGCCGGGATCAGGCCTTCGTCGTCGTCCTTGCCCGACGCGCGGAAGTTGGTCAGCTGCTTGCCGCGCAGGGCATTGACCGTGAGGTCGTTGTCCTTGCTGTTGATGCCGACGATCTGGCCTTCGTAGATTTCCTCGCCCGGCTCGATGAACAGGCGGCCGCGTTCCTGCATCGCGATCTGCGCGTAGGCCGGGGACGGGCCGGTGCCGTTGGAGATCAGCACGCCGTTCTGGCGCTGGCCGATCGCGCCATCGGCCTTCGGGCCGTAGTGGTCGAACACGTGGAACAGCAGGCCGGTGCCGGCGGTAAGCGTGCGGAATTCGGTCTGGAAGCCGATCAGGCCGCGCGCCGGGATCATGTAGTCGAGGCGCACGCGACCCTTGCCGTCGGGTTCCATGTTCTGCAGCAGCGCCTTGCGCTCGCCCAGACGGCCCATCACGCCGCCCTGGAACTGTTCTTCCATGTCGACGACCAGCGATTCGATCGGCTCCTGCATCACGCCGTCGATTTCCTTGATGATCACTTCCGGGCGCGAGACGGCCAGTTCGTAGCCTTCGCGACGCATGGTTTCGATCAGGATCGACAGATGCAGTTCGCCGCGGCCGCTGACCTTGAATTTGTCGGCGTCCTGCGTGTCCTCGACCTTCAGCGCGACGTTGTGCTGGGTTTCGCGGGTGAGGCGGTCGCGCAGCTGGCGCGAGGTCAGGAACTTGCCGCCCGAACGATCCTTCACGCCGGCGAACGGCGAATCGTTCACCTGGAAGGTCATCGAGATGGTGGGTTCGTCGACGGCCAGCACCGGCAGCTGTTCGACGGCGTCCGGCGCGCAGAGGGTGTCGGAGATGCCGATGCCTTCGATGCCGCTGAACGCGATGATGTCGCCGGCCTGCGCCTCGGGCACTTCGATGCGCTCCAGGCCCATGAAGCCGAGCACCTGCAGCACCTTGCCGTTGCGGGTCTTGCCTTCGCGGTCGATCACGACGACCTGCTGGTTGGTCTTGACCTTGCCGCGCTGGATGCGGCCGACGCCGATGATGCCGACGTAGTTGTTGTAGTCCAGCGAGGTCACGCGCATCTGGAACGGGCCGTCCGGATCGACCGGCGGCGCCGGCACGTGCTCGCAGATGGTTTCGAACAGCGCGGTCATGTCGCCGTCGCGCACGTCTTCGGTCATGCCGGCGAAGCCCTGCAGGCCCGAGGCGTAGACGGTGGTGAAGTCGAGCTGGTCGTCGTTGGCGCCGAGGCGGTCGAACAGGTCGAACGTCTGGTCCAGCACCCAGCTCGGGCGCGCGCCCGGGCGGTCGACCTTGTTGATGACGACGATCGGCTTGAAGCCCATCGCGAACGCCTTCTGGGTCACGAAGCGCGTCTGCGGCATCGGGCCGTCCATCGCGTCGACCAGGATCAGCACCGAGTCGACCATCGACAGCACGCGCTCGACTTCGCCGCCGAAGTCGGCGTGTCCGGGGGTGTCGACGATGTTGATGCGCCAGTCCTCGCCCGTCTTCGGGTTCGTCCAGCGGATCGCGGTGTTCTTGGAGAGGATCGTGATGCCGCGTTCCTTTTCCAGATCGTTGCTGTCCATCACGCGGTCGGGGACCACGGCGCGCTCGTTCAGGGTGCCGGACTGCTTGAGCAGCTGGTCGACGAGGGTGGTCTTGCCATGGTCGACGTGGGCGACGATGGCGATGTTGCGGAGGCGTTCGACGGAATTGGATGCGGACATGGCGATGGGCACCCGGGGAGGTCGGGCGCTGAGATTTTCGTGAAGGAAGCCCACTAGTATAGCGGTCGGGGCGGAGCAATGGCTCCATACGCCTGCCGGACGCCCTTCCGCCCGACCTGTGGCATCCCGAACCGCACTCCCAAGGACTCCCGATGACCGGAATCACGCCCCCGAACGCCCCCTGGAAGCCGCCCGCCTGGCTGATCGGCCTGGACGTCATCGCCATGGTCCTGCTCGGCCTGGGACTTTGGATGCGGTTCGACCCGGAAAGCCCCCTGGCCCGGAGCCTGCCCGAGCCCGCCCGCCTGGCGGTGCTGGTGGTCGGCGGTGGCCTGTTCGCGGTCTGCTGGGCGCTGCTGACGGGGTCGGTGCTGGACCACACCCGGCGCCGCCGACGCGCCGGCTGAACGGGCTGCTCGCAGGGGCAATCCGCCGGCCCGCGTGGTACGGTGTGGCCCCCTTTTTCTTCCCCCTTCCGGAGCCCGAGCATGAGCCTCATCGCCCATTTCGACACCGACCGCGGCCCGATCCGCATCGAACTGCACGCCGACAAGGCGCCGCTGACCGTCGCCAACTTCGTCAACCTGGTCCAGCGCGGTTTCTATGACGGTCTGGTCTTCCACCGCGTGATCGCCGACTTCATGGTCCAGGGCGGCTGCCCGCAGGGTCGCGGCACCGGCGGCCCGGGCTACCGCTTCGAGGACGAAGCCAGCAACGGCGTGCGCCACGAGCGCGGCGTGCTGTCCATGGCCAATGCCGGCCCGAACACCAACGGCAGCCAGTTCTTCATCACCCACGTCCCCTGCGGCTGGCTCGACGGCAAGCACACCGTCTTCGGCAAGGTGATCGAAGGCCTGGACGTGGTCGACAGCATCCGCCAGGGCGATGCCATCAAGTCGGTCAAGATCGAAGGCGACGCACAGGCCGCGCTCGACGCCAAGGCCGATCGCGTCGCGGAGTGGAACAAGATCCTCGCGGCCTGATCGGTCTGCCAAAGGCTTGAACAAAAACGCGGCCATCGGCCGCGTTTTTTCGTTTGGCCGACCTGTGCCTTCGGCTGCAGATCGACCCGGATCTCACGGACGAGAGCGACCGATTCATCGCAGGGCGTCGCTCTGCGATCCGCGCACTCCGCGTCGACCCATGGCAAAAGCGTCCTGCCTCCGTTTGCGCCCCCATTCGTGGTGCAAGCCCATGGCATGATCGACCAGCTCAAGATGAGGAGATGCCATGCAACCGAATCGAATGTTCGCAGTCGCGATCCTGCTTGCGGCGGGTGCGCTGCTGCTATCCGGCTATCTGGTGCCGGCCTTGCTGGCCGCAGTCTTCGGCGTGCTGGCCTTCGCTGCACGCAACACCGGCAGCGGCAGTACGATCCGCGACGAGGTTTTCATCGCGGATGGGAGTTCGTCCTCGTGGTCGTCGTCGGATGGCGGTGGCAGCGACAACGCTTGCGATACGGGCGACAGTGGCAGTGACGGCGGCGGGGATTGTAGCGGCGACGGCGACAGCAGCGGAGACTGAGCGCACGCATTTCCTCATTTCAACCGCAGCGTCTCCAGCATCTTCGACACCTTCTCCGCGTCGCGCGGGTAGTAGTGCTCGCCGGGTGCGAGGAAGATCGCGAGCGCGAGGCCTTTCTCGTGCTCGAACGCGGCGGCCATGCCGCGGTAGCGCAGGCCTTCGGGATTGGCGAGCGAGAACTCGAAGCGCAGGCCGTCGCGGTTGCCGAAGCGCGCGGGGCGCAGGTTCGTCGCTTCCACATTCGCGGTGCCGGAGGCGCGCAGGCCGTCGAGGATCAGGTCGCGCAGTTCGTCGGCGCGCAGGCCGCGATGATAGAAGGCACCATCGGGCCGACGCTTCGTCTGGCGCTGGCCGAGGAAGATGAATTCGCGTTCGCGCACGCGCGGAATCAGATAGAGGCGGTTGAGCAGTTCGCCGTCCATCGTCCACAGCTGGTAGCGCGACGCGCTCATCCGCGTCCATTCCATTTCGCTGTCGATCGTCAGCTTGCCGCCGGCCGGATTCGGGCCGGGCTTCACCAGGCGTCCGCCGCTGGCGCAGGCGGCCAGGGTGCACAGCAGTGCGGCGAGCGCGAGGATGCGCAGTGTGCGGACGATCATGGCGTGCCTCCCAGTCGATCGAGTTCGCGTTGCACGAAGGCGCGATCGTCGGCCTGCGTGGCGGTGTCGAGATAGCGGCGCAGCGCGGCGGCGGCATCGGCCCTGCGTCCTGCATCGCGCAGCGCGAAGCCGTGTTCGCGCCAGGCCGCCACCGGTGCGCCGGGCAGGGCGACGGCGCGCGCATAGAGTTCGGCCGCCTTTGCGCGGTCGCCGGCGGCATTGCGGCGGCGATGGGTTTCGCCCAGATAGAACGTCAGCAGCGCATGATCGTCCTGCGGCGAATCCGCGAGCAGGTCGCCGATCACCAGCAGCGAGCTGGCGTAGCGGCGGCGCGAGACTTCTTCCGCGAGCCAGTGTTCGAGGAACGGCCGCATCGCCGCGCGGTAGGCGTCGCGGTTGCGTTCACGCGGCGGCGACGCCAGCGATGCCGCTGCGCTGCGGATGTCTTCGAGCCGTTCTTCAGTGGCGGGATGCGTGGCGAACACCACGCCGCGACGTTCGTACTTGCGGGTCTCTTCCTCGCGCTTGAGCCGCGCCCACAGGTCGCCGCCCGCCGCCGGGTCGTAGCCGCGCGACACCGCAGCTTCGAAACCGAGGCGGTCGGCCTCGCGCTCCTGGTCGCGGCTGAACTTGAAGATGCCCGCGTAGGCGCCGAGCAGGCCGAGCAAGGCCGCGTCCGGCACGCCCGCGCCGTAGGCGACCAGCTGGAACGCGCTGAGCACGGCGCTGGTGTCTTTCAGCCGTCGCCACTGCTTCAGCGAATGCTGCGCGCGGAAATGGCCGGCCTCGTGACCGAGCACGAAGCCCAGTTCGGCCTCGTCGCGGGCGCGGAGCAGGGCCCCGGTCCAGACCAGCATCATCCCGTTCGGCGCCATCGACGCGTTGAATTCCGGCACGTCCATGATGTAGACGCGCAGGTCGCGGCAGTGTTCGGCGGCGACCTTGCATGCGAGCTCGCGCACGTAGGCATTGAGCGCAGGATCACGCACGCGCTGCGGCGAGCGCTGCAGCTCCGCCTCGGCGCGCTGCATCGCGTACCAGAGTTCGTCTTCGTCGGTGCCGGCGACAGGCGCGTCGCCCGGACGGTGTTCGCGGAGCGGCTGGCTGGTGGCGCAGCCGGCCAGGATGGCGAAGACCGCAGCCGCGACCGCCAGTCGCAGGGTGGGGCGAGGCCTCATGGCCGCTCTCCGCGCTGCGCGTTCAGGCCGCGCAGCAGGTCATCGGCGGTCTCGCGCGCGCCAGCCGGGTCGCGCAGGTCGCCGGCCTGGTCGAACAGCAGGTTGTGCCAGACCACTTGGCCGGTGCGCAGGTCGACCAGCGAGGCCACGCCGACCTGGTAGCCGCCGCCGATGTCGCCGCCCAGCAGCAGGAAGCCGATCACCCGCATCGCGGCGCGGCCGCCGCTGGTGTAGCTGTCGCGGATGTAGGTGAAGAGCGCGTAGTCGGCGCCGGTGGCCTCGCGCATCGCCGACACGCCCGGGCCGAGGGTCCAGTCGAAGCGGCCGTGCTTGTTGCGCAGGCCGGCGTTCGGGCTGGTGCCGGCGCGCGAGTACTGCAGGATGCTGATCGACACCGCCTGATTGAGCAGGTAGAGCTGTCGCAGGCGGTCATCGTTGCTGTCGGCCGGCGGCAGGGCGAAGTCCGGTGCCATGGTCAGGCCGCGACGGGTCAGGGTTTCGCGGGCCATCTGCGGGTAGAGGCGGCGGGCGCTGTCGGTCCAGGCCTTGCGCGGTTCCTGCGCGCCGCCGGCCAGGATTTCGTACAGCTCGATGTCCGGCTCGACCAGCACCACGCTGCCGGTCAGGCTGACCGGTTTCCCGCTCTCGTCCTTGACCGTACGTACCTGTGTGGATGCGCAGGCGCTCAGCAGCAGGCAGGCGAACACCAGCAGCAGGTGACGCGGCCATAACGAGCTGGAATGCCGCGAAGCCCGGAAAAACAGCGTTCCGGCAACGGCCCCGACCATGCCCTGTGTTAGCATTTCGTGCTCCCTCCCGACCTGTAATCGACAGCCTAGCATCCGGTTTAGACGGGTGTTGTTTTACAGGTTCGTGCTGCGGGCATCCATCTCCTGCCCCCCGCAGGTCCCCATACCCCATTCCACAAACGACAGGTTCCGCGATGCTGCAGCTTGCCCGGCGCGTTGGTCGCGCCAAGCCCAGTGCCATCATGGTTGTCGCCGAAAAGGCCAAGCGTCTCAAGGCCGAAGGGCGCGACATCATCAGTTTCTCGATCGGCGTCCCGAATTTCCTGCCCGGCGGCCACGTCTACGACGCGGTCCGCGAGGCCCTGAGCAAGGACTCGGGCCAGTACGGCAGCAACCGCGGTGCGGACGCGCTGCTGGATGCCTTCCTGAAACACATCGAAGCCATCGGGCTGACCGGCTACAAACGCGGCAACGTCGCCACCGGCATCGGCGCCAAGCACATCATCTACAACCTGGCCGAAGTCCTGCTGGACGAGGGCGACACCATCGCCTTCCCGACCCCGTACTGGACCAGCTACATGGACATCGCCGAGATCGTCGATGCCAAGGTCGACCTGCTGCCGTGCCCGGCGGAGCAGAACTACAAGGTCACTCCAGAGCAGCTCGACGCCGCCCTTGCGAAGAAGCCGAAGGTCTTCCTGTTCAACAACCCGTCCAACCCGACGGGCATGGTGTACACGAAGGAAGAGATCGCCGCGCTGGCCGACGTGGTCGCGAAGCATCCGGACACCTGGATCATCACCGACGACATCTACAACCGCATGGTGTTCGACGGCCTGGGCTACCACAACTTCGTGCATTTCCGCCCGGAACTGCGCGACCGCGTGATCTTCCTGGACTCGTTGTCGAAGACCTACGGCATGCCCGGCTGGCGCGTCGGCTTCATGGTCGGCCCGGAGTCGGTGGCCAATGCCGTGGTGACGATGAACTCGAACCACATCACCAACATCCCCGAGCTGACCACCGCCGCCGCGATCGCCGCGCTGACCGGCCCGCAGGACGTGCCGACGCAGAAGAACGAGGAGTTCCAGGCCAAGCGCGATCAGGTGATGGCGGCGATGACCTCGATCCCCGGCGTGGTCTGCCCGAAGCCGCAGGGCGCGTTCTACGTCTTCCCGGACGTCAGCGCCTACTTCGGCAAGACCCACGGCCCGACCGGCCAGACGATCGCCAACGACATGGACCTGTGCAACGTGCTGCTCGATGCCAAGGGCGTGGCCTGCGTGCCGGGTTCGGCTTTCGGCGAGCCGCGCGCGCTGCGTATCAGCTACACCTGCCCGACGCCGCAGCTGGCGCCGGGCCTGCAGCGCATCGTCGAGTTCTTCTCCGAATTGAAATGACCCTGCATGTCCATCGGGCGGCCTTTCCGCCCGGTGGACCGGACCTTTCCCGATGAACCGACTCGTCTGGATCCTGCTCGCGCTGGCCCTCGTCGGCGGACTGCACCATTTGCTGTCCGCGACGTGGACGCGTGTGCCGGGTTTGGGCGATGACCAGATCGCCGCGATCCGCGCCGCTTCGGCGACGCGCGATGCCGGCGATCCGGGCCACCAGCGCAGCATCTCGGTGCTGCGCGCCGACTGGTGCGGCTACTGCCGCAAGCTGCAGGCCGAGTTCGACCGCAAGGGCGTGCGCTACCACGCCATCGATGTCGACACCGAAGCCGGTGCGCGCGCGATGATGGCGCTCAAGGCGCGCGGCATCCCGGTGCTGGTGGTCGGGCGCACGCCCGTCCACGGCTACGACGAGACCCGCACCCGCGAACTGCTCGCGCCGCTGGGTTATCGGGTCTTCTGACGGTTCATATCGGCACGACATCCCGACACACCATCCACACCACACACGCTCCACCCGACCAGACTTTTCCGTGAAGGACATCCCCATGAAAGCACCCGTTCGAGTCGCAGTCACCGGCGCCGCCGGCCAGATCGGCTATGCCCTCCTGTTCCGCATCGCCTCCGGCGAAATGCTCGGCAAGGACCAGCCGGTCATCCTGCAGATGCTGGAACTGCCGCTGGAGAAGGCACAGGCCGCGCTGAAGGGCGTGATGATGGAACTGGAAGACTGTGCCTTCCCGCTGCTCGCCGGCATGGTCGGCACCGACGATCCGAACGTCGCGTTCAAGGACGCCGACTACGCCCTGCTGGTCGGCGCGATGCCGCGCGGCCCCGGCATGGAGCGCAAGGATCTGCTGCTCAAGAACGCCGAGATCTTCACCGTGCAGGGCAAGGCGCTGAACGCCGTCGCCAGCCGCAACGTGAAGGTGCTGGTGGTCGGCAACCCGGCCAACACCAATGCCTACATCGCCATGAAGTCGGCGCCGGACCTGCCGGCGAAGAACTTCACCGCGATGCTGCGCCTCGACCACAACCGCGCGCTGTCGCAGCTGGCCAGCAAGGCCGGCGTGGCCGTCGCCGACATCGAGAAGCTGGTCGTGTGGGGCAACCACAGCCCGACCATGTATCCCGACTACCGCTTCGCCACCGTCAAGGGCGAGTCGCTGAAGGACAGGATCAACGACGCCGACTGGAATGCCAACGACTTCATCCCGAAGGTCGGCAAGCGCGGCGCCGCGATCATCGAAGCCCGCGGCCTGTCCTCGGCTGCCTCGGCCGCCAACGCTGCCATCGACCACATGCGCGACTGGGCGTTGGGCACCGACGGCAAGTGGGTGACCATGGGCGTGCCGTCCGACGGCAGCTACGGCATCCCGGAAACCGTGATGTACGGTGTGCCGGTGACCTGCGCCAACGGCGAATACACCCGCATCGAAGGCCTGCCGGTCGACGACTTCAGCCGCGCCGCGATGGACAAGACCCTCGCCGAGCTGGAAGAAGAGCGTGCCGGCGTGGCACACCTGCTCTGATCGCCATTTGATCGGCGACTGATGCGCGAGAACGACGGGAAGGCTTCGGCCTTCCCGTTTTCGTTTGGAATGACGATGCGAAAAGCAACCGTCATCCTCGCGCAAGCGAGGACCCAAACATCAGCTGCGACCATGCATGGGTCCTCGCTTGCGCGAGGATGACGTGGTTGTTCGTCTTGTTCGTCATGTCAGGGACTGTTGGGTCGAGAGGGTGTTCGTTGCGATGATGTCGCTCATGCCATCCTTCACGCTCCATCACGCAGACGACCACCTGCTCATCGTCGAGAAGCCCGCCGGTCTGCTGTCGGTGCCAGGACGATCGCCGGAGCTCGCCGACTGCCTGATCCTGCGCATCCAGATCGAATATCCCGATGCGCTGACCGTGCATCGGCTGGACCAGGTCACCAGCGGTCTGGTGGTGATCGCGCGTGGCGCCGCGATGCAGCGCGCGCTGTCGATGCAGTTCGAGCAGCGGCAGGTGGCGAAGGGCTACGAGGCGCTGGTGGAAGGTCTGGTCGCGGATGACGTCGGCGAGATCGATTTGCCCCTGATCCGCGACTGGCCGAACCGGCCCCGGCAGAAGGTGGATGTCGAGATCGGCAAGCCCTCGCTCACACGCTGGCGTGTCCTGGCGCGCGACGTGGTCGCGTCGCGCACGCGCCTGGCGCTGGAGCCTGTGACCGGGCGCACCCATCAGCTGCGCGTGCATCTGGCCAGCATCGGCCACCCCATCGTCGGCGATGATTTCTACGGTGCGGCACCGGGGCTGAGGGTTTGCCTGCATGCGGCCCGGCTCGGGCTCACGCATCCGGCGACCGGCGCGTGGCAGGAATGGGTGTCGCCCGCGCCGTTCTGAGACGGGCCGTCAGGGCATCGGGCCGTGCCCGGGTGACCTTCGGCAGGCGTCCCGGCGGCGCGTCGCCGACTAGGCTGGCGGTCCAGTCCGTCCGGGGAGAACGTGATGCGCCAGTCGTTGCTGTGGGTGTGGGGTGGGTTGTTGCTGAGCGGCCAGGTCGTGGCCCTGGACGGTGGTTACCTGACGCCGCCGGCGCCGTTGCTGAAGGTGATGCGCGCGCCGCCGCCGCCGGGCGCCGCGCTCGATCCGACCGGGCGCACGTTGCTGCTGATCGACAGCGACCCCTACCCGGGCATCGAGCGCGTCGCTGAGCCCTACCTCAAGCTCGGTGGCGTGCGCATCGAGCCGCGCACCCACGCGCGTCACGACGTGTCCAGCGGCTACGGCATCCGTACCTGCGTCGCCGGCTATCGCCTGGTCGACGTGGAGACCCGCAAGGAGCGCAAGGTCGCGCTGCCGGCGAAGGGTTGCGTCGGCGGTGCCGCATGGTCCCCGGACGGCAAACGCTTCGCCTTCGACACCACCGTCGACGACCACGTGCAGCTGTGGGTGGGCGATGTCGACACAGGCAAGGTCCGGCAGATCCAGGGCGTGCGCCTCAACACCATTCTCGGCGACACCCTGCAGTGGGCCGGCGGCAGCGCGCGCTTGCTGGTGAAGGCGTTGCCGGCAAACCTCGGCCCGGCGCCTAAGCAGTCGCCGGCCGTCGCTGGCCCGAAGATCAGCGAGGCCATCGCCGGCAAGGGCGAGAGCAGCACCTACGAGGCGCGCGACACGCTCGGCAACCCGTACGACGAGGCGCTGTTCGACCATTACGTCACCGCGCAGCTGGTGCGCGTCGACCTGCCGTCCGGCAAGGTCGTACCGCTGGGCAAGCCCGGCCCGATCGCCGATGTGGCGATGGCGCCCGATGGCGTGCACGCGCTGGTCGAAACCCTGCAGCGCCCGTATTCCTACGTGACCACGTACCAGCGCTTCGCGCGCAGCGTGGACGTGCTGGACATCGACAGCGGCCGCGCGACGAACATCGCGAAACTGCCCGTCGCCGACCGCGTGCCCGTTCGCGGCGTGCCCGAAGGTCCGCGCGATTTCGGCTGGGTCGGCAGCGAGCCGGCCACGCTGGTCTGGCCCGAGGCGCTGGACAAGGGCGACTGGAAGGTCGAGGTGCCGCAGCGCGACAAGCTGATGCGCCTGCGTGCGCCGTTCACCGGCACGCCCGAGGAGATCGCGCGCACCGCGCAGCGGTTCGGCGGGCTGATGCCGCTGGAGGCGTCCAGTGAAGCGCTGCTCACCGAATTCGACGCCAACAAGCGCTGGATCCGCATCGCGCGGATGGATCTGGCCGCGCCGTCGACGCCGCCGGTGACGGTGTGGGAGTACTCGATGGACGAGCGCTACCGCAATCCCGGCTCGCCGCTGTTCAAGCAGTTGCCGAATGGTGGCGTGGTCGTGCGCCGCGATGGCGATGCGGTGTTCCTGCGCGGCAGCGGCGCGACCGAGAAGGGCGACCGCCCGTTCCTCGATCGCCATGACCTGAAGACCGGCGAGACCCGCCGCCTGTTCCGCAGCGCACCGGATGCCTTCGAGCGCGTCGCCACCGTCTCCGACGACGGCCAGCGCCTGTACACGCTGCGCGAAACGCCGAAGGATCCGCCGAACCTGTTCGTGCGCACGCTGGGCGCGCCGGTCGCCGACGCGGCTGCAGGCGAAGCGGTCGTCGCCTCGGCGCCGAAGCAGGTCACGAACTACGTCGACCCGACGCCGGAAGTGCGCGGCATCCAGCGCCAGCTGGTGACCTACAAGCGCAAGGACGGCGTCGACCTGTCGTTCACGCTCTACCTGCCGCTGGGCTACAAGGCCGGCACCCGCGTGCCCGCCGTGCTCTACGCCTATCCCGCCGACTACGCCGATCCGAGCAAGGCCGGGCAGGTCACCGGGTCGCAGCAGAGTTTCACCCGCTTCCCCGAATACCGCCTGCTGCTGCTCGCCGGCTACGCGATCATCGACAACACCGCGTTCCCGATCGTCGGCGACCCGCGCACCGCGTACGACACCTACCTGCAGCAGCTGGTCGACAACGCGCAGGCGGCGGTCGACAAGGCCGTCGAGCTGGGCGTGGTCGATCGTGAGCGCATCGGCGTCACCGGGCACAGCCACGGCGCGCTGATGACCGCGAACCTGCTCGCGCACTCCGACCTGTTCCGGGCCGGCGTCGCCAGCAGCGGCGGCTACAACAAGACGCTCACGCCCTTCGGTTTCCAGAACGAGCGCCGCTCGCTGTGGAACGCCAAGCGCGTGTACGAGGAAGCCTCGACCTATTACTACGCCGACAAGGTGAACGAGCCGCTGCTGATCGTGCACGGCGAGGACGACGCCAACCCCGGCACCGAACCGGTGCAGTCGCCGAAGCTTTTCCAGGCCATTCGCGGCAACGGAGGCACCGCGCGCCTGGTGATGCTGCCTTTCGAGCCGCACTGGTACACCGCGAAGGAAACCAACGAACACTTCGCCGCTGAAATGCTGATGTGGTTCGACCGCTGGGTGAAGAACGCGCCGCCGCGCGAAACGAAGGCGCCATGATCGACAACGCAGTCCGGCCGCCTCCGCGGCGGCCGGACTGCGTTGCTTCAACGAGCGAGCATCACTCGCCCTTGGTGGACAGCGTCGCCACGTAGGACCCGCTGGTGCCCTGCGTACCGAAGGCGCCGCCGGCATCGACGTCCCACCAGCCGACCTGGTTGAAGCCGGACGGCGTGACGGGCGTCGAACCGTTCGAGGCGTACAGGGCGACATCGGTGAGGCAGCTGCCCTGGCCGGTCGCGGCCGGTGTCGTGTACAGCCCCATCATGTAGGACTGCAATTGGCCGTTGAGGTTGCCCAGGCCACCGCCCTTGTCCACGTCCCACATGCCGCGGTAGCTCCAGCTGGGCGCGATGCTGCCCGGCACGGTGCTTCCGGCCGAGGCGTACAGGCCGAGCCCGCCGACGCAGGTGCTGGTTTCCGCGGGGAGCTGCCGCCGCACGTACAGCGCGGTCATGAAGCTTCCGGTGGAGCCGTACGTGCCCTGAGCGCCGCCCTTGTCGACGTCCCAGTAGCCGACCAGCGAGTAGCCGGCAGGGCCGGCCGGTGCGGTCGAACTATTCGAGGCGACCAGAACGACGTCGGTGATGACGGTGCCGGTGCCGCCACCGCTGCCGATGTGGCCGTTGATCCAGCCCAGCACCGCAGCGGTTTCGGAATACACGCCGTAGTAGTTCGGGCGCGCGCAGCCCAGGCCGTAGCTGACCACGCCGATGCTGTAGATCGAGCCGTTGTACGGCGCGATCAGCGGACCGCCGCTGTCGCCCTGGCAGGAGTCCTGGCCGCCGGCCGCGAGGCCGGCGCAGATCGAGACCGCCGGGTTCAGCTTGAGGCCGCTGGCTGCGGCACTGCCGTTGTAGGACGCCGCGCAGGTCGTGTCGGACACGACCGGAACAGTCACTTCGCGCAGGCTGCTGGTGCCGCCGCCGCCTTCGGAGGTCGCGCCCCAGCCCAGCGTGGTCACCGGGTCGCCCGGCTTGGCGATGGCCTGCATGATCGCGGCGTCGGGCAGCCTGGCGCGGATCAGGTTCGCCGGGAACGTGCCGTTGATGCGGAGCAGGGCGAAGTCGTTGCTGTAGCTGCCGGCGGCGGAATTGACGCTGTAGTTCGGGTGCTGGATGTACTGCGCGACGGAATAGGCCGTCTGGCTGCCGGTGTTGTTCGAACCCGCCCAGACCGTGCTCTGGTTGCCGCAATGCGCGGCGGTCAGCACCCAGCTGTCGGCGATGATCGTGCCGCCGCAACCGGAGGTGCGCACGGTGAACGAACGGTCGCCCACGGCGCCGATGCCGCCGACGATGCGGCCGCTGCGCTGCTTGCCGAACGGCTGGCTGGCCTTCCATGCGCCGGCCCGGGTTTGCGGACCTGCGGCCATTGCGACAGAGCAGGCCGCCATGAGGACGAGTGCCACCGTGCCGGCAGCGATCTGGATGCGTGTCTGCGGTTTCCTTGCGACGTCTGACTTCATTCCTGAAATCTCCTTGATCGGAACCTGCTGGGTTCCGTGTTGAGGGAACGGGCTCTTCCATGCAGTGCGATGTCACGTCGACCGGACGTGTGCCCACCCATGCCGGGTGCAGGCGCCGTCCATCCGCAGCGCGCGCAGGCTGCATGCCGGAGCGCAGGGGCCATCATGGCCCGGGTGGATTGTATGGCCCGTGTTTGACTGTTCGGAGGCCGCAGGGCGCACGCGGCTCAGCGCAGGATCAGGTCGCGCGTGATCGTTTCAGTGCCCGGTCACGATTGCCCGGGCCGGGCGGCCGCGTCATGCGACCGTTTCTACATCGACAGGCCTCGGGGCTGCGTCCCTGCCGCTGTCGATGAACTGCAGTCGCGCCAGTTCCTCGTACAGGCCGCCCTGCGCCATCAGGCTCTGGTGCGTGCCTTCGGCGACGATGCGGCCGCGATCCATCACCACGATGCGATCGGCCTTCAGTACCGTCGCGAGCCGGTGCGCGATCACCAGCGTGGTGCGTCCGCGCATCAGCGATTCCAGCGCGCGCTGCACCGCGTGTTCGCTGTGCGCGTCGAGCGCGCTCGTCGCTTCGTCCAGCAGCAGGATGGGCGCATCCTTGAGCAAGGCACGCGCGATCGCCACGCGTTGCTGCTGACCGCCGGAGAGCCGGGTGCCGCGTTCGCCGAGGTCGGTATCCAGGCCTTGCGGCAGGGCGCTCAGGAAGTCGGCGGCCTGCGCGGCCTTCGTGGCGGCGTCGAGCGAGGCGTCGTCGGCGTCGAGATTGCCGTAGCGGATGTTCTCGCGCGCCGATACCGAGAACAGCGTGGGCTGCTGCGGTACCAGGCCCACCGCCGCGCGGAGTTCCGCCGGATCCAGGCGCGTCAGCGGCACGCCATCGATGCGCACGGTCCCGTGATCCGGGTCGTGGAAGCGCAGCAGCAGCGAAAACACGGTGCTCTTGCCGGCGCCGGAGGGGCCGACCAGCGCGACGGTTTCGCCCGGACGCACGCGCAGATCGAAATGCACCAGCGCCGGTGTATCGGGGCGCTGCGGATAATGAAAGCCCACATCCTCGAACACGATGTCGCCACGGATCGGCTGCGGCAGATGCTCGGGATTCGTCGGTGCGTGGATCGACGGATGCTGCGCAAGCAGTTCGGTGATCCGGCTCACGCCGCCCGTGGCGCGCTGCAGGTCGTTCCACACTTCGGCCAGGCCGGTGGCGGCATTGCCGCCCAGCAGGGCGTACATCACGAATTGCGCGAGCGTGCCCGGGCTCATGTGCCCGGCCGCGACATGGTGCGCGCCCTGCCACAGCAGGAACACGACGGCACCGCCGCCCAGCACGACTGCCGTCGCATTCAGCGTGGCCTGAGCGTTGATCCGGCGACGCGCGGCGGACAGCGTCGCATCCAGCGCCGCGGTGAAACGGCGATGTTCATGCGGTTCGCGCACGTGCGCCTGCACCGTGCGCACCGCAGCCAGGGTTTCGTTGGCCAGCGCATTGGCATCGGCGATGCGATCCTGGCCCGCGCGCGCGAGGCCGCGCAGGCGTCGCCCGCCCAGGACGCTGGGCAGCACGCCGAGCGGAATCGCGAGCAGTGCGTACAAGGCCAGCTGCGCGTTGGTGACGAACAGCATCGTGATCGCGCCGATCGTCATCGTCACGCCCGACAGCAGCCCCGAGATCGCGAAGGTCAGCGAATAGCGCAGGAATTCCACGTCCGTGGTCAGCCTGGACATCAGTTCGCCGCTGCGATTGCCGTCGTGGAAGGCGGCATCCAGCGTGAGCAATCGCATGTAGAGGCGTTCGCGCAGGCTGGCGACCACGCGTTCGCCCAGCAGCGCGGAGAAGATGTAGCGCGCAGTGCCGGCCAGCGCCAGCAACAGGGTGATGCCGAGCATGCCGAGGAAATCGCGGTCGATCCGTGACGGATCGCCTTGCGCGAAGCCGCCGTCGATCAGGTTCGCCGTCGCCGTCGGCACGATCAAGGCCGCAGCGGTCGCCACCACGAACGAGACCAGCCAGATCGTGAACAGCCACGGATGCGCGCCGATCAGTGGCCACAGCATGCGCAGGCCGGCCTTCGCAGCGGGCGGGGCCTTGCGCGCCGTGCGGTTGTCGTCGTTGGTCATCGCATCCAGCGCTGGCCATGGGAGAGCGGAGTGTGGCGTGGTCTGCAGGGGCATTCAAGCTGTGGCCGGAATGCATGCTGCCCTGCAGCACCCGCGGTTCGTACAGCCATGGCGCGCGGCGGTGTTCAGGAAGGCAATCGGCGCGATCACTTGAAACCGTGACGCAGTGTGGTGCCGAAGTGAGGCGCACGCCGAAGATGCGAGCCCGCACGACCGTTGCAGAGGCTCCATCGTTCATCCGCCAAACGCGGCACGCCGGCATCGGGTTGCCCTGTCACGTGGTGCGTGCTATCAACGCACGAGAGTTGCCGGCGGCGGCAACGGCAACGGATCGCAGCCACAGGAGCGTCTCTCTCGCCGCATTCTTGAAACGTCATATCCCATCGACAAGGAAAAGGACCATCGTCATGCAAAGCAAGAAGACGTTCGCATTCCAGTTGGCCTCGACGCAGGCATCGGCGCAGCAGACCGCAGAGAAGACGGAAGACAAGCAGTGGCAGGTGCGCGACGGCGTCGCGGTCGCCGGTTGCACCGGTCCCGACGCGCGCGCCGACATCGACATCTGGGGCAACTATCGCGGCCGCGACAACGGCTACTGGTGCTGATCCCCGCGACAACGCACTGACCCGTTGCTGCACGCAGCGGTTCCCTTCGCGCCACGGGCGCGAAGACGCCCAGGTCAAATCAAGGAGCAAGACATGCAGAAGCAGGACACGCCCAAATCCTTCGCCTTCAAGCTGGCGACCGATGCACGCACGAACGACGACAAGAAGACCGCATGGCAGGTGCGCGATGGCGTCGCCGTCGCCGGCTGCACCGGTCCCGATGCACGCGCCAACCGTCAATTCCCCTATGGTCGCGATGCAGGCATCTATTGCTGATGCTGCCGATGCAGCCCGACTGATGTCGCATGTCGACGCCAGGCCCCGCATCGCGGGGCCTGCGCTTTTCCATCGCGTTCGCGGCGCATCCTCCGCGCCCGTGTCGCGCACCACACCCTGCAGTGCATGAACAACGACATCCTGATCGTCACGCATAGCGGCGATCTGCACGCCGACCTGGTCATCGAGCGGCTGCGCGCGCGGCATGCGCGTGCGTTCCGCCTCGATCTCGATCGCTTTCCCGTCGACTATCGCATCGATGTGAAGCAGCTCGATGTGACGCAGCTCGATACGAGGCCGCACGACGGTGCGCCCATCGGCACCCTGCGCCACCTGCCTTCGGGTGCCGAGGTCGCGCTCGCCACGATCGGCGCGGTCTGGACGCGCAAGGCCGGCGATTTCCGCTTCCCCAGCGATGACGAATTCGGTCCGCAGGAACGTGCCTATGCCATCGCCGAAACCCAGCACATCCTCACCGGCCTGCTGCTGTCCCTGGACGCGTACTGGATGAACCATCCGATGACGTCGAACGGCGCGAAGTGGAAGGGCGAGCAACTGCGCCGGGCGTCGCGCATGGGCTTCCGCGTGCCGCCCTCGCTGGCGAGCAACGACGGCGACGCGGTGCGCCGCTTCCGGGCCGCATTCGGCGACATCATCTTCAAGCCGCTGTCGTCGCCGAGCCTGGGTGCGGACGAAGTGGCGCCGGCCGATCGCATCGTGCCCAACCTGGCCACGACCCTGATCACGGATGAGCACGACGCCATGCTCGACGCCGTGTGCGAACTCCCCGGCTTCTTCCAGCAGTACATCGCGAAGCGCCACGAAATCCGCGCGACCGTCATCGGCGATCGCGTCTTCGCGGCCCGGATCGAATCCCAGGGCGACGCACGCACGCGCATCGACTATCGCGATTTCTCCGCCGAAGTCGAATACCGGGCCGAACGCCTGCCCGAGGCGATCGAGCGTCGTTGCCTGGCATTCGTGCATGGCTATGGCCTGACCTTCGGCGCCATCGACCTGATCTTCACGCCCGACGGCGAGTACGTGTTCCTGGAGAACAATCCCGCCGGGCAATTCCTGTTCGTCGAACAACTGGTGCCGGAGCTGCGCATGCTGGATGCGGTGGCCGACTGCCTGGTCGACGGCGCACGACGCAGAGGTTGACGCGATGTCGGCATTCCCCGGCCTGGCCCAGTTCGAAATCGACGATCGCACCCGTGCACTCGTGCTCGGCGCCACCCACCTGGAGTCCGAGCTGCTGCCGCCCTTGCACGATGCGCTGCAGCGGATGGGCCGTGTGCAGCGCCTCGACGTGATCGCCTATTGCCGTGGCGGCGAGGTCGCCGTCGCGCGCCGCATCGGCCTGCTGCTGCACCGCTTCGCCGATCGCGTGCGCCTGGTGGTGCCGCATCACTGCCAGTCGGCGGGGACGGTGATGGCGCTGTGCGCGCACGAGATCGTGGCCGGACCGCTGGCGATGTTCTCGCCGATCGATCCGCACCTGACCGGCAGCGATGCCAGCGGCCAGCCGACCGCGATGTCGGCGCTGGACATCCGCATGTTCCCTGCACTGGCGCAGGACTGGTTCGGCCTGGACGAAGCCGCCGCGCGCGAACGCGCGCTGTCGCTGTTGTGCGAGAGCATCGCGCCGGCCGCGCTGACCACGTTCTATCGCAGCACGCTGGCGGTGCGCCAGATCGGCGAGGAACTGCTGGCCCTGCACATGTCGCAGTCGCACGTGGCGCAGCGCAGCGCCATCGTCGAGACGCTGCTGTTCGGCTACCACGCGCACGACTACACGCTGACCGGAGACGACCTGCGGGCGATGGGCCTGAACGTGCGCAGCGATCCTGCGCTGGAGGAGGCGGCCTGGGCGATCGCGCGCGAACTGCGCACGCGCATGGGGCCGGAAACGCGCAAGGCCCAACCCGGGGTCTGGTGCGATGCGCTGATCGCCACCCGCGAGGGCGGCCTGGTGCGCACGCGCCAGCAGGACATGCTGCCCGGCGACTGGCACGTGTTCGAGGTGGCCTCGTGAGCCTCGAAGCCTGTCTCGCGGAAGCCTGCCGATGGTTCGTGCTCCTGGCCCTGCTGGCTGCGGCGGCCGGCAAGAGCTTTCGCTTCGCGCGCTTTCGCGAGAGTCTCGACACTGGATTCCCGATGCTCGGGCGCGTCGGCGCGACCACGATTGCCGCGATCATCCTCTGCGGAGAATGGCTCGCCGGTGTCTTGATCCTGGCGGGCGGCACGCTGTCGCGCATCGGCCTGCAGCTTGCCCTGGCGCTGTTCGTCTCGCTCACGCTGGTGGTCGTCACGGTGGTGACCAGGGGCCTGTCCGTCCGCTGCAACTGCTTCGGCGCTTCGCAGCAGCGCATTACCGGATTCGATCTGGTCCGCAACCTGCTTTTCATCACCGCGGCCGGCGTGGCGCTGCTAGCGGCACCGGTCACGGCAGTCATCGACCCGATGGGCGGACTGCCGCTTGTCGCCGTCATGGTCATCGTCGCGATCGCGCTGATGTGCCTGCACCTCAGCCTGCATCTGCGCGACCTCGCCCAGCTGATGCAGGTGCGCGCGGAGGACCTGTGAGGTCCGTGGGCGTGTCCGCTGATCGCGAACCAGGCCGATGACGATCGATCCGATATTGCTGGGTGCGCTGCTTGTCGCGCTGGCCGCGCTGCTCGCGTTCAACCTGTTCCTCAGCCTGCGCCTGACGCGGCTGGTCAATGCGCTGGCGCAGGCAAGGCTGCCCGACACCGTGCCGATCGGCGCGCCGCTGCCGGGATTCCATGCGCGAACGCTGCAGGACGGGCATCGCGTCGCTGCCGAGACCCTGCTCGGCGACCAGGCGGCCGTGCTGGTCTTCCTGAGTCCGGGCTGCCAGGCCTGCCTGCAGCGCCTGCCGGAACTCGTGCGCATGCAGCCGCACATGGAAGAGGCAGGCGTCGCGCTGTGGGTGATCGCCCACGGCCCGCAACGGCGGCTGCGCGATTACTTCGAATCGACCGGCCTCATGCCGCGCGTGCTGCGCGTGGATCAGGGCGCGCTGCGTAGGCTCAATCCGAAATTCTCCGCGCCGTTCTACATTTTCGTCGACTCCGCGCGGATCGTGCAGGCCAGCCATCTGATCGGCGACGACAACTGGCAGAGCTTCCGCGCGCAGATCGGCGACGACACCATGTCCGCCGATTGAAGCAGCCGGGATGCTGTCCGCGCATCCCGGCTGCTTGTGCCGGCGATACCGCTGTCCGTGGCTCAGGCCCTCTTGCGCAGCGTGTTGACCTGGATGTGCGGCCAGCGCGTGGTCTGGCCGTTCGAGCCGAACATGAACTCGAAGAAGATGATCTGCTCGTACTGCAGTTGCAGCACTTCCGTACCGTCTTCCTCGACCACGGTCTCCAGCCACATGTTCATCGTCATTTCGGTCGGCTTGGCGAACTGCGTCACGAAGGGCGTATTGAGGATCCCGCCCTGCGGGCCGCCATCCTGCTTGCTCGACAGCTGGATCAGCGTGTACTTGCTGATGTTCTGGTCCTTGATGACGTCGCGCAGGCGCAGGTCGGGCCGCACCGAGTAGGGATAGTGCGGGTCGGCGACGATGCGCTGGAAGTAGGTGAGGTTGCCGTCGGGGTCGGTCACCGGCAGCGCCTTGTCGAAGGCCCAGGCCGGTGCAGGTTCGTCGAGGTTGAGTGGTGCGGGCGTCGAGCTGCCCGGTGCGGTCAGCAGCGCCGTCGCGCCCATGCTCGGCGAGATCGCCAGCGGCGACGCGGCCAGCTGCGGTGCGTTGGCGACCTGCAGCGCGGGCCACGAGGCGACGAACGGATTCGTCCAGCTGTCGGTGCCGGTCGGGAACGGCGGCTTGCCGGCCACGTCCTGCGCGAAGCTGCCCATCAGCATGATCGTGCTGCCATGCGGAATGGTGCCGCTGCGCGTGATCGGATAGGGCGGCACGAAATTCGGGCCATTGGCGCCGGCGCCGATCGAAATGCCGGGATAGCCGTTGTCCTCGATCACCGATTGCTCGGTCGCGGCGTGGTTGTACATCTGGTCGAACCACAGGTACATCCCGACTTCTTCATGCAGACCCACGCCATCGCTGGCGCGCTGGATGCTCTGCCGGTATTCGACCGCACCCGCGAACTGCTCGTTGGCGCCGCCGCGATTGCGCACGCCGCCTTCGACCGGCGCGAACGTCAGTTCCTCGACATAGTCTTCGCACAGGAAGTGGAAGATGCCGAAGATCGTTTCGGAATTCGTGCCCGGCGACGGCATGCAGGTGGTATGCAAGCCCAGGCACGTGCTCTCGTTGTTCGGATTGACATTGACCCAGGTGCCGAACAGCTGCTCCAGGATGCCGTAGTTCGCGGGCTGGTCCAGCACCGCATCGGTGTATTCCGGATACGGCGGGGTCGGGAAGGTGGGGATCTGCATGGTCGAGCACTCCTTGCTGGGTTGGGATGACCGGGCTGTCCCTGGCGATGCTTCGCAGACATCAGACACATCACAGCGATCGACCTGCAGTCCATGCATGTCATGCGATCGCCAGTGTTCCCATGCCGACGCAACGCGTGTCCGCGCGACGACAGTCCATGCCGGAATGGTACGGAATCGGTTCGGTACGACGGGATCAGAACGGGATCAGAATCGTGAACAGCGCACCGATGCGGCCAGTCTTGTCGGAGCGAGTTCCCGCGCATGGATCACGCTTCCCGGCAGGACCTGGGCGCTGCATCGAGTTGCGAAAGGGCGATCGCTTCGCCCGAATCGAGCGACAGCATTGCCGCGTCCTAATGCAACACGAGGATGTCGGGGGGCAGCACATCTTGATGGCATGGATTGCAGGTGACCGTTGCGTGGCGGCTTCTATCCCGCCGCGCACTTGCGCACCGTGTCCAGCGTCCGCGTCGTGATGGTCTTGCCGAAGGTGCGCTCCAGGAGGCTCATGAAGCCGGAGGCATCGGGGCCGGGCACGTAGGCGCACAGGCCCTCGGTGCCTTTGAAGGCGAGGATGCTGGCGTCGCCTCGATGGATCGGCAGGTCGAGATCGAGTTCGGCGGGTTTGCGCAGGAACAGGACCAGCGGTTTCGATGACGGTGAAAGCGCGAATGCCGCGAACGGCTCCGATGCCACGAGCGCCTGCAACGCCGCCTGCGGCCGCACGATGGTGACGAAGCTGCGCCCGAGCCCGGACTGCATCGCTTCCTCGGCGCGACGCTCGAGCGTGGATGGCGACGATGCCCGCGCATCGAAGGCCACGTTGCCGCTGGACAGCAGCGTGCGCACGTTCGAAAAGCCCGCAGCCTCGAAGCATGCCTTGAGCGCAGGCATCCTGGCGTTCATCGGGCTGACGCCTCGGAGCAGGGCGATGTAGCGGGGCATGGGTTGTCCTGGAGTCACGGCTTCAGCTGCCCCGATGCGCAGGGAGACTCAGTTTCCAGCGAATCGCCGCGCCGCGCAGTGCGAAGCCGGCGATGACGCCGAGCGCAGCCGGCCAGGGCGCGGGAAGCCCGGCGCTCGTCAGCCCGACGAACAGCGCGGATGCAATGAGTGCTGCAGTCACGTACAACTCGTGCCGCATCAGGATGGAAGGCACGCCGACCGTGATGTCGCGGATGACCCCGCCGATGCACGCGGTGATGACGCCGGCCGCGATCGCCGGGACGGGAGACACGCCGAAGCTCAGCGCCTTGCTCGCGCCATACACGGCATAGGCCGCCAGACCGGCGGCATCGAACCATTCCAGCGCGCGTTCCGGCCACCAGCGCAGCGGCACGAGCCACGCGACGAGCGCGACGGCCACGCACAGGATGATCGGCGCAGGGTGTTCCATCCAGAACACCGGTGCGCCGATGAGGATGTCCCGCAGCGTGCCGCCGCCGACCGCCGTGACGATCGCGAAGAAGCATGCGCCGACGACATCGACGCGCTTGCGCACGGCGACAAGGACGCCGGAGACCGCGAAGACGGCGAGTCCGGCGATGTCGAGCCAGGGCAGGAGGAGTCCGAATCCGTGCATCAGGGTGCCTCGCTCGTTTTGCGTACAACTTTCAATGCTTCAAGCGCCAGCCATCCGGAAGAACGCCCCACGCCCGGAATGTGTTCGCTGACTGATGTCGACGCCGTGACGTCTTCGATGCTCGAGTATTCGAGGCGCCCGGAGCCATCGAGCGGGAGTGCGCCATAGGCTTCATCTGCTACGAAGCTGATGAATCGTCCTGCTGCTGTCAACCAAAGGCCATCATGAACCCAGCAGCCTTGATCCGGTACCGACCTCAGTTCGACCAGGATGCCGTCATGCTGGTCGAGCGCGTACGTGGCAAGCATGGCGCGCAGCCACTCGTATCGCTCGGGATGGCGTGCGAATGCGTGCGCGGTGTCCAGCATGGCTTCAAGCCGGCTGCTGGACTGCTGCTGCACGTTCTGCTGTCGACGCCTGCTCATGGCTCGACTCCCGGCTCCACCCCCGTATACCTCGCCCTCGGCCGGATCAGTTTCCCTTCCGCCTGCTGTTCCAGCGCATGCGCGAGCCATCCCGCGAGCCGTCCCGCGGCGAACATCACCAGTGCGGGCGTGGCGGGCAATGCGTTCGCGTGGCAGATCGCGGCGAGCATGAAGTCGATGTTGGGATGCTGACCGCTGACGTCTTCGGTGGCGGCGACCAGTGCGTCGAGTTCATGCATCGCGGGTTCGTCGGCGTGTCGCGTGCGCAGGCGTGCGAGCAGTTCGGCGGCGCGCGGGTCGCCGTGCGGATACAGCGCGTGGCCGAAGCCGGGCAGGTCGTCGCCGCGCTGCAGGCGCTCTTCGATGAAATCGCGCGGCGATGCGGATGTGCAGGCGTCGGCGATGAGGGCATAGGCACGCGCGGTGGCGCCGCCGTGGCGCGGCCCGGAGAGCGCGGCGAGGCCGGCGCAGACGGTCGCGTGCAGGTGCGCGCCGGTGGACGCGACCACGCGTGCGGCGAAGGCGGACACGTTGAGTTCGTGGTCGGCGCACAGCACCAGCGCGGCGCGGACGAGGTCGGCGAAGCCGTCGTCGGCGGGCTTCCATACGTCGGCGAGCAGGGCGTGCACCGGGCCGTCGGGCGGCGCGCGGCCGACCAGCAGCGCTGCGGTCTGGCGGAGCAGGGCTGCGGCGATCTCGTGACGCGCGCGGGTGGTCGA
>DASWYO010000054.1:0-171078 GCA_036404915.1 Lysobacteraceae bacterium | reverse complement strand
GTGCGGCCTTCTCGGCCGTGCCGCCGACGCCGATGCCCAGCATGCCGGGCGGGCACCAGCCGGCGCCCATCGTCGGCACGGTCTTCAGCACCCAGTCGACGATGTCGTCGCTGGGGTTGAGCATGTAGACCTTGCTCTTGTTCTCGCTGCCGCCACCCTTGGCCGCGACGATGACGTCGACCGTGTTGCCGGGCACCACCTCCATCTGCACGACGGCGGGCGTGTTGTCCTTGGTGTTTTTGCGGGCGAAGATGGGGTCGTCCAGCACGGTCGTCAGGCCGCCCAGGCCCTGGGCGCCGATGCCGAGCGCATTGATCTTGTCGCACAGTTCGATCCGCAGCTCTTCGAGCTTGTTCTGCGGGCCGCGCTGCTTGAGTTCGTACATGTCGATGTCTTCCATCAGCGACTCTTTCGCCATCAGCATCGCCTTTTCGGCGGTGCCGCCGATGCCGATGCCCAGCATGCCGGGCGGGCACCAGCCGGCGCCCATGGTCGGCACTGTCTTCAGCACCCAGTCGACGATGGAATCGGACGGATTGAGCATCGCGAACTTCGACTTCGCTTCCGAGCCACCGCCCTTCGCGGCGAGGATCACGTCGACCGTGTTGCCCGGGACGATCTTCACATTGACCACGCCGGGCGTGTTGTCCTTCGTGTTGGTGCGCTTCCCGGCCGGATCGGCCAGCACGCTGGCGCGCAGCTTGTTGTCCGGATGGTTGTAGGCGCGACGCACGCCCTCGTGGACCATGTCCTCGACGCTCATCGTCGCGTCGTCCCAGCGCACGTCCATGCCGATTTCGAGGAACACGGTGACGATGCCGGTGTCCTGGCAGATGGGGCGATGGCCCTCGGCGCACATGCGCGAGTTGATCAGGATCTGGGCGATGGCGTCCTTGGCTGCCGGGCTTTCCTCGCGCTCGTAGGCGGCGGCGAGGTTCTTGATGTAGTCGACCGGGTGGTAGTAGCTGATGTACTGCAGGCCGTCGGCGATCGACTGGATGAGGTCTTCCTGCTTGATCGAGACCGGGCGGCGGTCGGCGGGCATGGCGTTGGAGGCGGAGGCTGCGGACACGGAAGGAACCGTCGTGGCGTGTGGAAGCGCGATTTTACCGCGCAGCGGGGGCGACATGCCCCGCCCCGCCTTGCGAATCGCCTGCACTTGCGAACTGGATGGATCGGCCGACAATGCCCGGACATCCAATCCCCGGGGGCAAGGCCATGGTCAAGAAGATCCTCCTCGTGCTGCTGGTCGTGGTCCTGGGCGTGCTGGGTTATGCCGCCACGAAGCCCGACACCTTCCGGGTCGAACGCAAGGCGGTCATCCCGGCGCCGCCGGAGAAGGTCTACGCGCTGATCGAGGATTTCCACCGCTGGGGCGAATGGTCGCCGTGGGAGAAGCTCGACCCGGCCATGACCCGCACCCACGGCGGCGTGGCGAAGGGCCTTGGCGCCACCTATGCCTGGAAGGGCAACAGCGATGTCGGCGAGGGGCGCATGGAAATCACCGAGGCCGCCCCGCCCGGCAAGGTCGTCATCAAGCTCGATTTCATCGACCCCTTCGAATCCAGCAACGTCACCACCTTCACGCTGGTGCCCAGGGACGGCGGCACCGAGGTCCGCTGGGCGATGGAGGGCCCGATGCCGTACGTCTCCAAGCTGATGGATACCGTGGTCGGGATGGACAGGATGATCGGCAAGGACTTCGAGCAGGGCCTGGCGAACATGCAGGGCGCGGCCGCGCGCTGACGCGGCGCCTGCGGGCAGGTTTGACCGGGGTCAATACGCGCCGGGAGGGCGCTTCGCACAATCGACGTCACTCCCGCGTCGTCGTCCCGCGCAGATCGCCCCCTCCCGGAGCCCGCCATGCACAGCGCCACCGATCGTCCGTCCGCGCCCGAAACCCCGTCCTTCCTGCCCTACACCGTCGAAACCCTGGGCGATGGCCGCAAGGTCCTGATCCGCCCGATGAATCCCGGCGACGCCGAGGCCGAACGCGCCTTCATCCTCGCGCTCTCGCCGCAGGCGCGCCGCTACCGGTTCCAGGAACAGCTCCGCGAACCCGCGCCTGACATGATCGAGAAGCTGGTGAACGTGGACCACGTCAACGACGAGGCCTTCGTGGCGTTGGCCGATGCCGACGAACGCGGCGCCATCGTCGGCGTCTCCCGCTATGCGGTGGGCAGCGATCCGCTGAGCTGCGAGATCGCGGTGACCGTGCTCGATGCCTGGCAGGGACTGGGGCTGGGTACGGCCCTGATGCGCCGGCTGATCGACGCCGCCCGCGAGCGCGGCCTGCAGCGGATGGTGTCGCTGGACTTCGCCGAGAACAAGGACATGGCCCACCTCGCCCATCGCCTGGGCTTCAGCAGCGCGCCGGATCCCGGCGACCGCACCCAGGTCGTGCATACCCTGATGCTCTGACGGCCACGCACCGGACGGTCCCGCGCTGGCGGTCCGGTACAATGCGCGCCCGCTCCGCCTCGCCTCTTCCCCGACGACATGGCTTCCCCCTACGGCACCGAAACCGTGCTGGACGTCCGTCACTGGACCGACGCCTACTTCAGCTTCACCACCACCCGCGACGACGGCTTCCGGTTCGACAACGGCCAGTTCGTGATGATCGGGCTGGAGGTGCAGCAACCCGACGGTTCGACCAAGCCGCTGATGCGCGCCTATTCGATCGCCAGCGCGAACTGGGAAGAACAGCTGGAGTTCTTCAGCATCAAGGTCCAGGACGGGCCGCTGACCTCGCGCCTGCAGCACATCAAACCGGGCGACACCATCCTGATCGGCCGCAAGCCCACTGGCACGCTGCTGATCTCCGACGTGCATCCCGGCCGCAATCTCTACCTGCTGTCCACCGGCACCGGCCTGGCGCCGTGGATGTCGGTGGTGAAGGATCCGGCGACCTACGAGCGCTTCGAGAAGGTGATCATCGTCCACGGCGTGCGCGGCGAACCGGACCTGGCCTATCGCGACTACATCGAACGCGAGCTGCCGCACCACGAATTCCTCGGCGAGGACATCAGCCGCAAGCTGCTGTACTACCCGGCAGTGAGCCGCGAGGATTTCTTCTTCCACGGTCGCCTTCAGCGGGGCCGCGTCACCGACCTGCTCGACAGCGGTCGCATCGCCGCCGACCTCGGCTTGGATCCCCTGGATGCCGCGCACGACCGCGCCATGATCTGCGGCAGCCCGCAGATGCTGGCCGACTTCCGCCGGATCCTCGATGGCCGCGGCTTCACCGCCTCGCCGCGCATCGGCACCGCCGGCGAATACGTGTTCGAGCGCGCCTTCGTCGAGAAGTGAGGCCGCTCGCCGGCCACCGCTCTCGCAGGAGACCTGCGCTCGCATAGACTGGCGCGGCTGCATGCCGCAGCGACCGACGCCGGACCGTCCATGCGCTTCCGCTTCCGTGGCCTGCTCGCCACGCTGCTCCTTGCCTTCGCCGCCACCGCCGCCTCCGCAGGCAAGTACCCGCAGCCCGGACCCGGCGAACTGCCGCCGGACGCCCTGGGCAAGGATCGCGCAGGCAACGAGCAGACCGTCAGCCAGCATCGCGGCAAGGTGGTGATCGTGACCTTCTGGGCCTCATGGTGCGCCCCCTGCCGCCGCGAGCTGCCGGTGCTGGGCCAGTTCCAGCGCGCGGTCGGCAAGGACGCGCTGGAAGTGATCGCGATCAACGTCAAGGAGCCGCGCAACGACTATCTCGGCGTGATCCGCGCGAACAAGGACCTCGGCCTGACCTGGGTGCACGACAGCAGCGGCGCCACCAGCGCACGCTATGGTGTGGACGCGCTACCGAACATGTTCATCATCGACCGCGAGGGCAAGGTCGCCCACGTGCATCGTGGCTACTCCGAGGAGAGCCTGCCGGTGTTCATCCGCGAAATCAGCGACCTGCTGCCGCCCGAGGTGCTGCGGCGCCCGGCCGGGGGTTGAGCGCATCCGTCCCGCGACCGGGACCGTAACGAGTGCTGACCCCTCCCAGGAGTACCCCATGCGATACAAGCCGTTCGCCCTGCTCGCCCTGATCGCCATGCTCCTGACCCTCGCCGGCTGCCTCCCGCCGAGCGATCCCTCGAAGACCATTCCGACCCTGCTGGTGCCGGCGCCGCAGCCGGCGAAGCGCCTGGTGATCGTGCTGCCCGGTCGCGCCGACGGCCTGCCCGCACTGCGCGACAGCGGCATGGCCGCCGCCATCCAGGGCACGTGGCCGGATGCCGACGTACTGTTCGCCGAACTCACGCTGGGCTACTACATGCAGGGCCGCGCGCCGGAACGCCTGCACGCCGAAGTCGTCGTCCCCGCCCGGCAGCGCGGCTACCGCGAGGTCTGGCTGGCTGGCGCGTCGATGGGCGGGATGGGCGTGCTGCTCTACGATCGCCTGCACCCGGGCGAGATGGACGGCCTGGTGCTGCTGGCGCCCTACCTCGGCGACCGCAAGCTGCTGCGCGAGATCGGGGATGCCGGCGGCATCGCCAAGTGGGATGCCGGCCCGCCGCAGGAGGTCAACGACGACACCTGGCAGCGCGAGATCTGGCGCCACATCCAGAAGGTGTCGCGCGATCCCGCGCAGTCGAAGCGCTTCTGGCTGGCCTACGGCGACAAGGACCGCCTGCGCAACGCGGTGCCGCTGCTCGCGCCGGCCCTGCCGGCGGACCAGGTGCTGGTCCGCGAGGGCGGCCACACCTGGACAGTCTGGTCGCCGGCGATCGGCGAAGTGCTGAAACAGGCGGACGCCAAGCGCTGAGGCGCTGACGTCACCCGGTCTGCGCGGCCTCAGGCGTCGCGCAGACCGAAACCCACACCTCGCGCCAGGGCATCGAAGCCAGGAAACGAGGTCGCGACGTTCGCGATGTCGCCGACCACGAACGCCATCCCGGCACGCTGCGCGGCGATCGCGAACGACATCGCGATGCGGTGGTCGCCGTGGCTGTCGATGCGCGTACTGCCATCGGCCGCAGGCTGCAGCGGACCTGGATGAATGTCGGCACCGTCCGGCGTTTCGTCGACGCGGATGCCGAGCTGGCGCAGGCCGGCGGACATCGTGGCGAGTCGGTCGGATTCCTTCACCCGCAGTTCGGCCGCGCCGCGCACGCGGGTGATGCCCTCGGCGCAGGCCGCGGCGATGAACAGGGCCGGGAATTCGTCGATCATGTCCGGCACGACGGTTTCGGGCACGTCGATGCCGCGCAGCGGCGCATGGCGCACGCGCAGGTCGGCCACGGCTTCGCCGCCGGCCTTGCGCGCGTTCGATTCCTCGATATCGGCACCCATCAGTCGAAGCGCCTGCAGCAGGCCGGTGCGGCGCGGATTCATGCCGACGGCTTCGAGTACGAGGTCGGATCCGGGAATCACGCTGGCCGCGACCAGGAAGAACGCCGCCGAGGAAAAGTCGGCCGGCACCGACACATCGGTCGCGCGCAGCGCGTGCCGACCGTCGGCGCCGCCGCGCACGCGCGCGAAGCCGGGCTCGAATTCGATCGGCCAGCCGAACGCGGACAGCATGCGTTCGGTGTAGTCGCGAGTGGGATGCGGCTCGCGGACAATCGTCTCGCCGTCGGCATACAACCCGGCCAGCAGCAGCGCCGACTTCACCTGCGCGCTCGCCACCGGCAGCGTGTAATCGATGCCGGTCAGCGCCTGACCGCCACGGATGCGCAGCGGCGGCAGGCCGCCGTCCTCGCTGTCGATGCGCGCGCCCATCTTCGAGAGCGGATCGATCACGCGCCGCATCGGCCGCTTCGACAGCGAGGCATCGCCGATCAGCGTGGTATCGAACGCCTGCCCGGCCAGCACGCCGGCGAGGAGGCGCATGCCGGTGCCGGCGTTGCCGCAGTCGAGCACGTCGGCACTGGCGCGCAAACCACGCAGGCCGACGCCATGCACGATCCGCGACTGCGCCGAGGGCGCTTCGATCTTCACACCAAGGCGCTGGAACACCGCCGCGGTCGCGCGGGTGTCCTCGCCTTCGAGGAAGCCGTCGATGCGCGAGACGCCATTGGCCAGCGAGGCCAGCATGATCGCGCGATGCGACACCGACTTGTCGCCGGGCACGCGGATGCGCCCCGACAGCGGCGCGCCCTGCGCGACGATCCAATCTTTCATCCCTGCGTCCTTCACTTGCTCACCACCGCTCATGCCAGCACCTTGTCCAGTTCCGCCAGCAGGCGGCGATTCTCGTCGGCGGTGCCGACCGTGATCCGCAGGCAGTGGCCGAGGCCGTAGCCACCCATCGGCCGCAGCACGACGCCGGCATCGATCAGCGCGGCGTCGATGCGCGTGACCCGCGCTTCGTCGCCCGGCTCGGCGAACTTCACCAGCAGGAAATTGGTCTGCGACGGGAACACGGCCAGGCCGCGCGCGCGCAGCGCCTCGGCCAGCGCCGCGCGCTGTTCGGCATTGCGCGCGACCACCCAGCGCAGGTGTTCGTCGTCGCCCAGCGCGGCTTCGGCGGCAGCCAGCCCGGCGCTGTTGACGTTGAAACTCTCGCGCACGCGCTCCATCACCGCGATCAGGCCGGGATGCGCGACCGCGTAGCCCACGCGCAGACCGGCCAGCGCATAGGCCTTGCTGAAGGTGCGGGTCACGACCAGGTTCGGATGCGTCGCGACCAGACTCAGCGCGGACGCCCATTCCGGCGCGTCGACGAATTCGGCATAGGCCTCGTCGACCACCACCAGCACGTCCGCCGGCACCTTCGCCATGAAGTCCGCGAAGGCCTCCGCACCGAACCAGGTGCCGGTGGGATTGTTCGGATTTGCGATGTAGACCAGTCGCGTGGTCGGCGTGATCGTCGCAGCAATGGCGTCGAGATCGTGGCCGCGCGGCATCGCGTGATCGTCGGCATTGCACGGCGCGACGTGCAGCGCCGCGCCTGCGGCCTGCGCGGCGATCGCGTACACCGCGAAGCCATACTTCGAGGCCACGACGTCAGCGTCGGGACCGGCGAACACCTGCGCGAACTGCATCAGCAGTTCGTGGGAGCCGTTGCCGAGCAGGATCGACGCGACCTCGACACCATGCTTCGCCGCCAGCGCGCGCTTGAGGTCGCCACCCAGCGGATCGGGATAACGGAAGCTGTCGTGGATCGTGCCGAGCACGGCTTCCTTCGCCTTGGCGCTCGGACCGTAAGGATTCTCGTTCGACCCCAGTTCGACCAGGAAACGCCCTTCGAATCGGCGACGGAACGCCACGAGGTCGTGCCCCGGGTCGTAGGCGCGCAGGCGCTGGATGCCGGGTCGGGCAAGGGCGGAGAAAAAGGCGTCGTCTGGATGCGTCGATGACATGGTGTCGTTCGCAGGTGTCGCTGCAGGAAAGAAGGCGCTTGGATCGTCGTCATTTTCGTTGTCGCCATTCCGGCGAAAGCGGGAACCCATGCGCATCACGGCCTTGCATGGATCCCCGCTGGCGCGAGGATGACGGGCGTGCTCCGCCGGATGTCAGGGCACCGCCAGCGGATACGAACCGAGCACGCGCACTTCGCCTGCGAACTCGTCGATCTCCGCCAGCGCGTCCTTCAACGGCGCTTCCTCGGCATGGCCGGAGACATCGATGAAGAAGGCGTACTGCCAGAGCTTGCCGTGGGCGGGACGCGACTCGATGCGGTTCATGCTGATCTGCCGCCGCGCCAGCGGTTCGAGGATGCGATACAGCGCGCCGGGCTGGTCGCGGATGAAGACGAGCAGCGAGGTGCGGTCGTTGCCCGAGGGCGGGAACGAACTGCGGCCGATGACCAGGAAGCGCGTGGTGTTGTCGTCGCGATCCTCGATCGGGCCGGCGACCACCTTGAGGCCGTAGGCATGCGCGGCGTTCTCGCCGGCGATGGCGGCGGCATCGTCGGAATTGCGCGCGCGGCGCGCACCCTCCGCATTGCTCACCATCGCGTGCTTCTCGACCTTCGGCAGGTTCTGGCGCAGCCACGCCTTGCACTGCGCGAGCGACAGCGCATGCGAGTAGACGCGCTCGATGTCCTCGATGTGGCCGGTGCGCGAGAGCAGGTACTGGTGCACGCGCAGTTCGACTTCGCCGCAGATCATCAGCGGCGAGGTCAGGAACAGGTCGAGGGTGGACTGGATGGTGCCGGTGCCGGAGTTCTCCACGGGCACCACGCCGAAGTCGGCATGCCCGGCGGCGACTTCGTCGAACACCTCTTCCACCGTCGCCAAGGGCAACGCCTTGGCGGAGTGACCGAAGTGCTTGTAGACCGCCTGCTGCGAGAAGGTGCCTTCCGGGCCGAGGAAGCCGATCTTCAGCGGTTCCTGCTGCGCGAGGCAGGCGGACATGATCTCGCGGAACAGACGCACCAGCACTTCGTCGGACAGCGGGCCTTCGTTGCGGTCGACCACGCGGCGCAGCACCTGCGCCTCGCGTTCGGGCCGGTAATAGTCGACGGCCGCGGCGAGCTTGCCCTTGGCCTTGCCGACCTGGTGCGCCCACAAGGCGCGTTCGGCGATCAGCGACTGGATCTCGTGGTCGATGCCGTCGATCTGCGCACGCACCGACAACAGATCGGGTTTGCCCTGCGCATCGACCGGGATGTCGACCTTCTTCTTTTCCGTCGTTGCTGCGGCCGGTTTGGCCTTCGCGGACGTCTTCGCGGTGCTGCGGGTCTTGCCCGTGGTGCTGCTTGCGGCCTTGGCCGGTGTCCGGCGCTTGTTGGTGGTCATCGCTATGCTGCGCCGGCGTTGCTGACGGCGCCCCTCGGTTGAACGAATGATCGAATGGATTCGTCGTGGGTGCGGACCGCCGTCGCCAGGGTGGACGCGGCATTCCGCTCGTCGATCCACCGCTGCGTGGTCGGGACCGGTGCGCATGCCGCGCACCGGTCGTGCGACCGATCAGCCGTGGCGTTGCTGGAAATCCTGCATGAAACCGGCGAGCGCTTTCACGCCTTCGACCGGCATCGCGTTGTAGATCGACGCACGCATGCCGCCGAGCGCACGGTGGCCCTTGAGCGCGATCAACCCGGCCGCCTTCGCCTCGGACAGGAAGGGTTTGTCGAGCGCTTCGTCGTGCAGGAAGAACGGCACGTTCATGCGCGAGCGCACGGCGGCGGCGACTTCGTTGCGGTAATAGCCGCCGGAACCGTCGATGATCGAATACAGCAGCGCGGCCTTCTCGGCGTTGCGGCGCGCGAACTCGGCGACGCCACCTTCGGCCAGCATCCATTTCACGTTGAGGCCGAGCATGTACCAGTTCCAGGTCGGCGGCGTGTTGAGCATCGACTCGCCCTTGAGGTGCGAGGCGTAGTTGAAGATGTCGGCGCGGCTCTGCCCCGCACGTTCCAGCAGGTCGCGGCGCACGATGACGACGGTGATGCCGACGGGACCGAGGTTCTTCTGCGCGCCCGCGTAGATGACGCCGTACTTCGACACGTCGACCGGTTCCGAGGCGATGCTGGAGCTGAAGTCGGCGACCAGCGGCACGTCGCCGGTATCCGGCGTGTCGCGAAATTCGACGCCGTGGATGGTTTCGTTCGCGGTGATGTGCACGTAGGCCGCGTCCTTCGACATCTGCCAGTCGCCGCGCGCGGGGATGTCGCGGAAGCCGCCGGCTTCGCTGCTGGCGACGGTGTTCACGGCGACATACGGTTTGGCCTGCTTGATCGCGGTCTTGCCCCAGTGGCCGCTGACCACGTAATCGGCGGCCTGGCCGGCGGCGGCGAAGTTCAGCGGGATCAGCGCCTGCTGCGTGGTGGCGCCACCGGACAGGAACAGCACCGCGTAATCCTCGGGAATCGACATCAGCGTGCGCAGGTCGGCTTCGGCCTCGGCGGCGACCTGGATGAACTCCGGGCCGCGATGGCTGTGTTCGACGATCGACGCGCCGGAACCACGCCACTCCAGCATCTCGTCCTGGGCCTGGCGCAGGACGCTCTCGGGCAGGGTGGCGGGACCGGCACTGAAGTTGAACGCGCGCGACATCGGGAATCCATGGGCTGGCGAAGGGCCCCCGAGTATGCCGCAGCGCACCATCGTTGTGTGCATCAGGCCAATGCCGAATCGGCATTTGCCGATCACGCGCATCCTTTTGGAGCGGGAGACCGTCCCTGCTCATGCCGGAAACGATGCGGAATCGATGTAAACGGTGGTTTGCGCAACAGTTCCATACGCAACCGTTTCACACGCAACCAAGCCAGCGACGCCTCAAGACAGCGACATGAACGATGACTGCAATGGCTCGCATGAGGCACGCAACCGAAGCCATCGTTCCCGCCTCCAATCCACCGTGACGCCATGCGATGCTGCTTCCTGCAGTTCGGCCGGCACCCACCACCCCGGAGTTCCCATGCCCCTGTCCCGCTCCCTTCGCGATGCCCTGCGCATCCCCGCCAGCGAGATCACCGACGAAGCGGTCTACCACGACCGACGGCGCCTGCTCGGCCTGCTCGCCGCCACGCCGACGCTGGCCCTGTCCGGCTGCGCCGAGGCCGAGCCGCCGCCACCGCCGAAGACAGCGCTCACGCCGGCACAGGCAAAGCAACAGGCGAAAACGGGCTTCCGCACCGACGAAGCGCTCACCCGCTACGAGGACGTCACGACCTACAACAACTTCTACGAGTTCGGCACCGACAAGGCCGACCCGTCGCGGGCGCGCAAGACCCTGATCACCAAGCCCTGGACCGTGGCCGTCGGCGGGGAATGCGCGAAGCCCGGCAAGCTCGACCTCGCCGACCTGCTCAAGGGCCTCAAGCCCGAGGAGCGCGTCTACCGGCTGCGCTGCGTGGAGGGCTGGTCGATGGTGATCCCGTGGCTGGGCGTGCCCCTGGGCGACGTGCTCAAGCGCTTCGAGCCGACCTCGAAGGCGAAATACGTCGCTTTCACCACCCTGGCCGACCCCAAGCAGATGCCCGGCGTGCGCGTGGATTCGATCAACTGGCCCTACCGCGAGGGCCTGCGCATCGACGAAGCCATGCACCCGCTGGCCCTGCTGGCCACCGGCCTGTACGGCAAGCCGCTGCCGCAGCAGAACGGCGCGCCGCTGCGCCTGGTCGTACCGTGGAAATACGGCTTCAAGAGCATCAAGTCGATCGTGGAAATCCGCTTCGTCGAAACCATGCCTAAGACCGCATGGAACGACCTGCAGCCGGAGGAATACGGATTCTTCAGCAACGTCAATCCCGATGTCGACCACCCGCGCTGGAGCCAGAAGACCGAACGCCGGATCAGCGGCAGCGCCAGCAAGCTGTTCGCCGAACGGGTCCCGACGCGACTGTTCAATGGCTATGCGCCGCAGGTGGCGGGGATGTACAAGGGGCTGGATCTGAGGAAGTGGTTTTGAGTGCACGCACGTCCGGCCGCCTCGCCGCCGCCAAGACCCTCGTCCATGCCCTGTGCCTGACGCCGCTGGCGATTCTCTCCTGGCAATTCTGGGACGTGTACCGCAGCGGCAGTGACGCTCTCGGCGCCGATCCCGTGGCCGAGATCGAACATCGCCTCGGCCTGTGGGCGCTGCGCTTCCTGCTCATCGCGCTGGCGGTCACGCCGCTGCGCCAGCTCACCGGCCAGGCGGTATTGATCCGCTTCCGGCGCATGCTCGGCCTGTACGCGTTCGCTTACGCCACCCTGCACCTGACGGCCTATCTGGTGCTGGACCTGCGCGGCTACTGGCTGCAGATCTTCGAGGAGATCGTGAAGCGCCCCTACATCACCGTCGGGTTTGCCGCCTGGCTGCTGCTGGTGCCGCTGGCAGTGACATCGACCACCGGCTGGATCCGCCGGCTCGGCAAGCGCTGGGCACTGCTGCACAAGCTGGTCTACGCCATCGCCGTGCTTGCGGTGCTGCATTTCTGGTGGCTGGTGAAGTCGGATATCCGCGAGCCGGCGCTGTACGCAGCCATCCTCGGCCTGCTGCTGGGCTGGCGCGTGTGGTGGCGATGGCGGAAAACGCCCGAGAAACGGCGGGCCTGAGCGGCGATTCAGTCGCCGCCGAGCAGCAACAAGGCCGAGATCGCCCCGGCCAGCATCAGGGCCGCGAGCAGCAACCACGGCAGGCGATGACCGCGGCGCCGCGGCGGCACCAGCGGCAGTTCGATGCCGTCCGGCGCCTCGGCCGGCTTTGGTGGCGGCGGTGTCGTCACCGACGGCGCCTCGATCACGAAACGATGGTGCAGGTCGAACACGATCTGGTCGCCCGGCAACAGCACGGCGTCGCGCACCGCTTCGCCATTGACCAGGCTGCCGTCGCCGCTGCCCAGGTCGCGCAGCACGATGCGGTTGCCGATCATCTCGATGCGGGCATGGCGCTCGGCGAAATCCGGATCGTCGATGCGGATGTCGGCCTCGTCGCTGCGTCCGACCAGACGCGGCGCTTCCAGGGTGAAGCTGCGGCCATGATGCCGCCCCCCCACCCCGCGCACGACCACGCGGCAGTCGCCGCGGAATTCGCCCGGCACATGGCGCAGGGCATCGGGCAGCGGTTCGACGCGGCGCACGGACGCCAGCACCATTTCGACGCCATCCAGGTAGATCGCATCGCCCAGGCGCAGCATCGCCATGCGCTGCACGGGGCGGCCGTTGACGTGGATGCCGCGCGCGCCGTCGGCCACCGTCATCCACACGCCACGTCGATCCACGTACAGCCGGATCGCCGGCGCATCGTCATCGCCCGTGCCCACCAGCCCGACCGTATCGCCGATGCGCCCGATGCCATGCACGCCGGGACCCAGCGGCATTTCGGGGTGGTGGTGTTCGGGGAACCGGAGCTTCAGGCCTTCCATCGGCACGCAATCTAACATGCAGGCTGCACGGTTGAAGTCCCGGAAGCGCCGTCGGGACGATCGACAGGTCGATCCGACAAGGCGCGTCACGGTAGACTCGCGAACCACCCGCTGCGCGCCACCTCAGGAGAATCCATGTCCGGTATCGACATCCGCCACCCGCATTCGCTGCCGCTGCCCAAAGCGCGCAAGGCGATCGAGGAGGTCGCGGAAAAGCTGGCCGAACGCTTCGAATTCGAATGGGAGTGGAACGGCGACACCCTGCACTTCAGTCGCTCCGGCGTGGACGGGCGCATCGCGCTCGCGCCCAAGGAACTTCACGTCACCGCCAAGCTCGGCTTCCTCGTGGCGATGTTCAAGGACTCGATCGAGCAGGAAATCCGCCGCGTGCTGGGCGAACGCTTCAGCTGAGGACACGCTTCGGCGATCCCGGCTTCAGCGGCTGCGCATCCGCCGCGTGCTGCGTCCCGCCCCCGTCGGCGGGTGCGCGTCCGGCAAGGGATCGAACGGCCGGGGATGGTCCGCGAACAGGCGACGCGAGACCTCGCGCTCGCTGCGCTCGATGTCGGCGATGAAGCCCGCGATGTCGTCGAGCTTTGCGTAGGCGCCGAACCCCCGCTCCAGGAACGATTGCAGTTCGCCCAGCCCCGCCGCGCGCGCGGGGCCTCGCAGCACCGCGAGCAGCGTGGACACGCCCCGGGTCCGCAGCGCATGGCCCAGGCCGTAGCCGGCCACCACGATCAGGTCGATCTGGTGCGCACGCAGGCGCGGCAGGCCCACCTCACGGTACGCGCGACCATACAAGGCGTCATCGAGGGTCGTGCGGCGCGGCGCCAGGCGCTGGAGGGTTTCGGCGATGCGCAGGTCGAAGGCATGGCTCAGCGCTCCCAGCTCGATCGCATCGGCCAGGGTTTCGAGCAGGGTCTGCGGCAGCAGGCGCTGCATCTTCGGCACCACGCGGGCGATGTCTGCATCGCGCCGACTGAAATCCTGGTCGCCATACAGATCGGTGAGGAAGAATTCCGCCGCTCCGCGCCGCTTGGGATCGGTCATGAAGCCGTCGAAACTCGCGGCCAGCCGCGCCGCCTGCCAGCGGCGCACGACCGGCAGCCAGCGCAGGTCGTTGCGCGGATCGACCTTGCGGTCATGCACGCGCTGGTGCCAGACGAGCCGGCGGCTCAGTGCAGCGGCCACCGTTGCCTTGTCGAGTCTGCGGCGGCCATGGGCCAGGTCGGGTGTGACGATCTTCATCCGTCCTGATGATCGGGGCAGCCAGGCGCGGGGACAAGGCCGGCCGTCCGATGCGGCGCGTCGATGCCATGCCTTGATGCAGCGCAACGGTCCGCGAACGGGCTTTGGGCTACACTCGACCGGACCCTACCGTATTGCCTGCATGCTCTCACTCCACGCCGCCACCCGGCGCACCGCCCCGGCCCGCAACGGTCGTCGCACATCCGCCAAACCCGCCCCGTCCTCCGCCCGCATCGGCCTGGCCATCGCGGGCGGTGGCCCGATCGGCGCCATGTACGAGCTCGGAGCCCTGCGCGCCCTCGACGAAGCCCTGGACGGCGTCGACCTGACCCGGATGGACTGCTACGTCGGCGTCAGCAGCGGCGCCTTCCTCGCCGCCGGGCTGGTCAACCGCATGACCACCGCCGAGATGTGCCGGATCTTCATCACCGGCGACAGCGACGACGTGCGGTTCCGGCCCGAGACCTTCCTGCGCCCGGCGGTCTTCGAATACCTGCGCCGCGCTTCGGCCCTGCCGCGGCTGACCTTCGACTGGTGGGCCAGCCTGCTCAGCCCGCGCGAATCGCGGCTGTCCGATTTCATGGTCCGCTTCGGCAGCGTCGTGCCCACCGGCCTGTTCGACAACAGCGAAGTCGAGCGCTTCCTGCGCGAGATCTTCTCCCGTCGCGGCCGCACCAACGACTTCCGCAAGCTCGACCGCGACCTGTTCGTGGTCGCGGTGGACCTCGACAGCGGCGAGGCCGTGCGCTTCGGCGGCGACGACTGGCGCGACATCCCGATCTCCAAGGCGGTGCAGGCCAGCGCCGCCCTGCCCGGCCTCTACCCGCCCGTCGAAGTGCGCGGCCGGCACTACGTCGACGGCGCCCTGCGCCGCACCATGCATGCCTCGGTGCTGCTGGAACGCGGCGTCGACCTGCTGCTCGGCATCAACCCGCTGGTGCCCTTCGATTCGACGAAGGTCGACAGCGACGCCGGGCGCCATGGCGACATCGACCCGCACCGCATCTGGCAGGGCGGCCTGCCGGCGGTCATGTCGCAGACCTTCCGCACCCTCCTGCAATCGCGCATGCAGGTCGGGCTGGCCAAGTACGCGCAGCAGTATCCGGACATCGACCAGCTGATCTTCGAACCCAACGCGAACGACGGCGAAATGTTCTTCACCAACGCCTTCAGCTTCGGCAACCGGCGCCGGCTGTGCCAGTTGGGCTACCGCAACACGCTCCAGGACCTGAGGCAGCGTGCCGAATCTCTGGAACCGCTGCTCGCCGCGCACGGCATCCGCCTGCGCCACGACATCCTCGAAGACCGTCATCGCACCGTGCTCACCGGTCTCGGCGCCGCGCCGCCGCGCAGTACGGACACCACCGCGAAACTGCGACGCGCGCTGGACGAAACCGAACACCTGATCCGCAAGCGCGGACGCGGCTGAGCCATCCCGCCGCAGCCGCACTCGCGCGCACATCGTCGGCGGGTGCGGGGGCTGTCGCATGCGCGCAACCTCGTGTGAATACTCTAGACACGACGCGCATTCTGTTGCGCAATCGATCACCTGCCCGCTCGGAGGGCACATGGCCAAGTTCAAGAAGACCGCGTCGAAGAAGACCACCGCAAAGACCGCTGGATCGCAGGCCGATGCCGAGCGCCTGTCGAAGTCGCTGAGCGAATCCGCCCAGCAGATCTGGCTCGCCGGCGTCGGCGCCTTCTCCCGCGCACAGGCCGAAGGCACCAAGCTGTTCGAAGGCTTGGTCAAGGAAGGCATGGGTCTGGAGCAGACCATGCGCAAGTTCGCCGGCGGCCGCGCCGAAGTGGTCCGCGACGCCGTCGAGAACCGCGTCGGCCAGGCCCGCGAGCGCGCCACCGACACCTGGGACAAGCTTGAAAAAGTGTTCGAAGACCGCGTCCAGCGCGCGCTGGTCAAGCTCGGCGTTCCCAGCCGCGAAGACCTCAACGACCTCAGTGATCGCGTCGAAGGGTTGACCGCCGAACTGCGTCGCCAGGGTGGCGGCAAGCCGGCCGCGACGCGCAAGCCCGCCTCCAAGGCCGCGAAGGCGACGAAATCCGCCAAGGTCCCGGTGAAGAAGGCCGCCAAGCGCGCACCGCGCAAGACCAAGGCCGCCGCCGAGTCCCAGGACGCCTGAGTCGTCGGACACCCCCGAATACCACGCACCTCCCCCAGCTCTCTCTCGTCGCGCAAGCGACGTCCCTTCGGCAGCGATCCTGCCGCTTGACCCGTCGATCCAGCACGAAGTCCGTAAGCTCCCCTCCCCTCACGGCTTCCGATCGACGGGTTTCTTTTATTCGCCGCGCAGCATTTGCGGCAAAACGAAAGGCAGCCTCGCGGCTGCCTTTCGCGTTCCTGCGGCAGGAATTCCCGCGCTTACCAGTGCACGCCCCGCATCAGCGCTGCGAAGGCGATCTGCTCCTGGCTGGGCTGTTCTTCCTTCAACGCCTTCCGGTCACCCTTGGCCGCGGCCGAATCGGGGAACAGTTCGAACGCCGTGCTCATGATGACCTCGTAGGCCTTCGGCGCGACCGCATTGAGCAGCGCCGAGAAGATGCCGAGACGGGTGGCGATTCGGCTGGGCTTTTCGATGATGCCCTTGACGACCAGGTCGGCCGCCTCGTCCGGGCTGAGTGTGGGCACGCTTTCGTACATCTTGGTCGGCGCGATCATCGGCGTGCGCACCAGCGGCATGTTGATCGTGGTGAAGCTGATGCCCTTCCCCGACAGCTCGCCCTGCGCGCAGCGGCTGAACGCGTCCAGTGCTGCCTTCGAGGCCACGTAGGCCGAGAATCGCGGCGAACTGGCCAGCACGCCGATCGAGCTGATGTTGATGATGTGCCCCTTGCGGCGCTGGATCATCGTCGGCATGACGCCCATGATCAGGCGCAGGCAGCCGAAATAGTTCAGCTGCATCGTGCGCTCGAAATCATGGAAGCGATCGTAGCTCAGCTCGATCGAACGCCGGATCGAACGGCCGGCGTTGTTGACCAGGATGTCGACGTGCCCATGCTCCTTGAGGATGGTCGCCACCAGGCGATCGCAGTCGGCCATGTCAGCGAGGTCGGCGGTGTAGGCGAAGACCTTGCCGCCCTTGGCTTTCATCTCGTCGCGGGCCTTGAACAGTTCTTCCTCGCCGCGCGCGACGATGATCGTGGTCGCGCCGGCCTCGGCCACGCGCTGCGCGCTGGACAGGCCGATGCCCGACGAGCCGCCGGTGATGACCACGACCTTGCCCTTCACGCGCCCCTTGAGGCTGCGATCGATGAACAGGTCAGGATCGAGGTGGCGCTCCCAGTAGTCCCACAGGCGCCAGGCATAGGTGTCCAGCTTCGGCACCGCGATCCCGCTGCCCTTGAGCGCGCGTTCGGTCTCGCGGTTGTCGAACCGGGTCGGATACGTGATGAACTTGAGCACTTCCTTCGGAATCTTGAAGTCGCGCAGCAGCATGCCGACGAAGCGCTTCACCGGCGGCAGGCTGCCGACCGCGCCGCGGATGCCGCTGGGCACGAAGGCGAACATGCGTGCGTCCAGGCGCATGGTCATTTCCGGCGCATGGCCAGCGCGGGCGAAGGTGTTCAGCACCTCGCCGACGCGCATCGGTTCGGGATCGACCAGGTGGAAGCAGTGCCCGTCGAGCTTCGGCTTGTGCGCGATGTGGTCCATGGCATCGGCGACGAAATCCACCGGCACCACGTTGATCCGTCCGCCTTCGATGCCCAGCATCGGCATCCACGGCGGCAGCATCTCGCGCATCTTCTTGAGCAGCGTGAAGAAGTAGTACGGGCCGTCGATCTTGTCGATCTCGCCGGTCTGCGAATGACCGACGACCATGCCCGGGCGGTAGATCCGCCACTTGATGCGCTTCTCGCGGCGCACCAGTCCCTCGGAGTCATGCTTGGTGCGCAGGTAGGGATCGTCCAGGCCCTCGGCCTCGTCGAACATGTCCTCGCGGAAGATGCCCGGGTACAAGCCCGCCGCCGCGATCGAACTGGTGTGATGGAAGCAGCCGGCACCGACGGCAGCCGCGAGGTCGAGCGCGTTCTGGGTGCCGTCGACATTGGCCTTGCGCTGGGTGTCGGCGCTGGCGGTGAGGTCGTAGATCGCGGCCAGGTGGAAGAAGTGCTTGATCTTGCCCGTCAGTGTCTTGAGCTGGGCGGCGGACACCCCGCACTTCTCTGCGGTCATGTCGCCATGCACCGCGACGACGCGCTTGGGATCCCAGCCGAGCTTCTTCGCCAGCGCATCGAACTTCTTCTGCGAATCCTTGCGCACCAGCACGTAGATCGTGCCCTTGCGCCGGAGCAGGTTGCCGACGAGGTAGCGACCGATGAATCCGGTAGCGCCAGTCACGAAATAGCTCATATCCTTGCCCTCATGGGATCAGGCCCGCGGCGCGGTCCGAAGCGGTTAAGTTGCCAGAGCCGGCGGGCAAGAACAATCCGCCGCCGTAGGGCCTGGCGAGACCTCCCAGCGCGCGCCGCCGGATCGCCGGACGGCATCGTATTGACCCGCCGGCCCGGCCCATGCTGTCATGCCGCATCGACGGAGGAATCGAAACCATGTCCGATCTGCAGAAGCTGTTCGAGCAAGCCGCCAAGGACGTCCAGGGCCTGTCCGAACGTCCCGACAACGACACCCTGCTGCGCCTGTACGCCCTCTACAAGCAGGGTGCCGAGGGCGACGTGCATGGCGACAAGCCCGGGTTCTTCGATTTCGTCGGCACGGCCAAGTACGAAGCATGGGCCAAGCTCAAGGGCACGGCGAAGGACGACGCCATGAAGAAGTACGTGGACCTGGTCAAGAAGCTGGCCGGCTGATCCGCTCGCCCCGCCCGCTCGCTCCGTCCTGAAGCCCGTCTCGATGGCGAAGCAGACGCGACAGCGCATCCTCGATGCCTCGCTTGCGATGTTCAACGCGCAGGGCGAGCCCAATGTCACCACGAACCACATCGCGGACGAGCTGGAGATCAGCCCGGGTAATCTGTACTACCACTTCCGCAACAAGGACGACATCATCGAGCAGCTCTTCGCCCGCTACGAAGAGCGCATGGACAACGCTCTCGCCTCGCCGTCCGGCCGGCTGCCGGAACTCGAAGACATCTGGCTGCAGCTGCACCTGGTCTTCGAATGCATCTGGGATTACCGCTTCCTCTATCGCGACCTGGTCGAGATCCTCAGCCGCAACCGCCGCATGCGCATGCGCTTCGCGCGCATCCTCAAGCGGGCCGACGACCGCGCGCACATCGTGATGCGGGGTCTGTGCCAGGCGGGCGTGATGCGCGCCTCCGCGGACGAGCTCGATGCCGCATCGACCAACGTTCTGGTCCTGTCGACGTTCTGGCTCAACTATTCTTCGGCACGAGGCGATCGCGATGAGCAGGTCGCGATCCGTCAGGGCATCGTCCAGGTCATGATGCTGCTCGCCCCGTTCCTGCGCGATGCCGAGCGCGTGCATCTCAACACCCTGATCCGCGCCTACTTCGAGTGACCACGCACGGCTGCGGGCCGTCGAAAGCGTGCGCCAGCCTGCAGAATCGCGAGACTCGCCGCGCTAGAGTGCGCGCTGCAGCAGACCTGCCGGAAGTTGAAGCCACTGACAAGCATCCCGGATTCATGCCCATGGATGAGGGAACAGGATGCTTTCGTCGACGCCCGCTTCCGACTCGTCCTCGCTGCCAGTCGAACCTGCACAGTCTCCATGTCGCGCAAGCGGCGGCGTGCGGTGCGACTGCCATTCCGCCACAAGGACTGTCCGGCCATGCTTCGGCTGCACCATTCCGTGGACCCTGCCCTGCCTCAAACGGGCATTTTTCTCTCAAGAAAGGAATCTTCACATGAAACACTTCCGCCTCACGCTGTCCGCATTCGCTGCAACGATGCTGCTCACCTCGACTGCCGCACTGGCACAGCCTTCCTACTCTTCCGGCGCCTGCTCCTGGGAGTATCTCCGCTGCGTTCGCGCCGGTCTCGTCGACGAAACCGTCTGCTATGCGCGGTATGAAGAATGCATGGCCGGGAATGCCTGCATGGCCTCCTGATCCATGGCCCGACAAGGGTGCCAATGGGCACCCTTGTTGTCTGGAGCACCATGGAGTCGCCCGATCGCCCAGGCGCTACGCCCCTTCGCCACGCACTGACCGCATGGTGTCTGGCGAGGCGGAGCGACCGATGATTGCTGCAACGCAGTGCACATCCAGATGCATGACGCCGCCCGTCGTGGAATCGCGGCCGTCCACGCCGTCATCCACAACCCGCGATTGCATGCCCCCGGGCCATGATGGACGCTCGACCATGCAGGGGACTCATACGACAAGGATATGTTCATGAACACAGTGCTGAAGACCAGTGCGCTCGTCATCTCCATCGCCATCCTGTTCGCGCTGCCCGGCGCCAAGGCCAATGCTTCGACGCACCGGTATTGCTTCCAGCAGTACCAGGCCTGCATCGCCTCAGGCGGCGATGAATGGCAATGCGAGGTGGAGTACTACGCGTGCCGCGGCATGCAGATTCCCGTGAAAAGCCCGGCCGTCCCCGGCAACAAGCCCGACTGAGCGCGCCGGATCCACGGTGCATCCGGAAGGAAAGGGCGCCCTCGGCGCCCTTTCCTCATCTGGCAGGCACGCATGCAACGCGATGCTTGCCGCACGCAGACGTCCCCGAGCACATCGCCTTTGATGCGCGCCCATCGAACGCTTGTTGCAATGCGGGACCAGCCGCATGCCTCATGCCGTCGGTCGCGAAATCATGACCGTCCATACCGTCATCCACGACACCCGATTGCGTCCACCCGGGCCGTGATGGACGCTCGATGCCACAGGGGACCCATACGACAAGGATATGTTCATGAACACAGTGTTGAAGACAAGCGCGCTCGTCATCTCCATCGCCGTGCTGTTCGCGCTGCCGAGCGCCAAGGCCAATGCATCCTCGCACTGGTACTGCTATCAGCAATACCAGGATTGCCTCGCTTATGGCGGCGACTCCTGGTACTGCGAAGTCGAATACTATTCGTGCCGCGGCATGCAGATCCCGGCAAAGGCGATGCCCGTCACCGGTGCCGGCAACAAGCCCGACTGAGCGCGCCGCATCGATTCCACAAAAGCTGATGTCCGTTGAAACGATGTCGGTGGAATCGAAATAACGAAAGGGCGCCATCGGCGCCCTTTCTTCATGGATGACGCGAACGCGTTCGGATCAAACGCGACGCGTACGCTTCGCCACCTTCGGCTTCGGCGCAGCACGACGCGCCTTCTTCGCGATCGGCTTGCGTCCACGGCGCGTCACGCGCTTGGTCTTGCGCGCAGGCTTCAGCCGGGCGACCAGCGGCGAGATCGCCTGTTCGAGCGCCGCATTCACGCGGTCTGCCGTGGCCTCGATGCGGTCCCGCAGCTCGGTCGTGGCCGCAGTCGCTTGCGCCCCGGCATGACGCACGGTGGCCAGCGCATCCTGTCGTGCGCGTGCAGCGCGTCCGGCTGCAGCGCCGACGCTGGCCACGGTGCGGCGGGTGGCGATGGAAACGAAACCGAGACCGGCCAGCCAGACATGGCGCGGGGTCGCGGTCGGGACGATACGGGGAGAGGTCTTGCGTGCCATGGATGGACTCCGTTGCGTGGGACGCCGGAAAACCCGGCTCGGGATGCCAACAGACTGCACCGTATGGTCAGAGCAAACACACTACGCACCCCGCGCCGGCAAAGCCCGAACGGATCCATCCTCGGGGCTTGCCTGTCGGTCCGTCTCGCGGGATGCTCAATGCACATTTCGGAGGATACGAACGATGGCCAAATTCGCCTGGGCCCCTTTCCCGCATGACGCAAAAGCCTTCGCCTATGCCGGCGATGCCCTCAAGAAAGCCTGGCCGAAGCTGCACGCAGGCGATTGCGAGCCCTTCCCGGACGCCAAGCGCGCTGCTGCGCTGATCAAGGCTGCCGGTAAGGCGGCGCCCAAGGGGCTCGATGCAGACGCGCTGGCCGAAGCGCTGCAGGACGCCTGGCGCAGCTTCCATCAAGGCAACTTCAAAGCCGCGTTCGAGGCTGGGGAAGCGCTGGGGCCTGTCGGGGCCTCCGTGGCGATCAAGGCGCTCGGCATCCATGCCACTTACCTGGTCGATTCAGATGCCGAGAAACTCAAGCGCTTCGAACAGGCGGCCAAGCTGGCCGAAACCGCGATCAAGGCGCTTCCGGACGAGCCCAACAGCCATTACCGCCACGCCTTCGCACTCGGCCGCTACAGCCAGGGGCTGTCGATCACCAAGGCGCTGAAGGAAGGCATCGCCGGCAAGGTCCGGGCGTCGCTGCAAACCGCGCTCGAACTGGCGCCAACGCACGCCGAGGCCCACACCGCCATGGCCCTGTACCACGCCGAGATCATCTCCAAGATCGGCGCGATGATCGGCGGACTGACCTACGGCGCCAAGGCGGCTGATGCCGAGAAGCACATCAAGGAAGCCCTCAAGCTGACGCCCGCCTCCCCCATCGCCCTGGTCGAATACGGCAACGTGCTGATGCTCCTGCACGGCGACAAGAAAGAGGACGATGCCGCAGCCGCCTACGAGAAAGCCGCCGGCAGCAAACCCCAGGATGCGATGGAGGCTCTGGACGCCGCCTACGCCAGATCGGAAATCGAGTAATCAGGGTGAGCGTCTCAGCCGCACACGACCGCTTGCCTCCCTGCCACGTCCTCCGTACAATGGCCGCCCGCGACATCGGGCGGTTAGCTCAGCGGTAGAGCATTGCCTTCACACGGCAAGGGTCGCAGGTTCGAACCCTGCACCGCCCACCAAGTCACAAAAAGCCCGGAGCAATCCGGGCTTTTCTGTTTTCACGACCTGAAACGTGTGGATCGCGCACGCGATGGACGCTGGCTACTGATCGTAACCGCTCCATTCGTTGCTCGGCCTGATCTCCTTCACCGTGCAAGACCCACCGGTCTGCTGGACGCACGCGTCCATGATCGCCTTTTCAGCGAGTTTCAAAGCTTTCTTGGCCTGACGTATCTCGGACGTCGATTGCGGATACGGATAGAGCGCATGGACGAACCCACCATCCGCTGCTTCCGCGAGAGCAAATACCCCGGCATCGAATCTGCGCACGACCTGACAATCGCGAATACCGGTCACCTTGCATCGCCGGAAGACCAATGCCTCCGCGTCCTCTGCGAACACCGGATCCGCGGCAAGCACGTAGGCGGAACGACCATCACGTCCCACACCGATTGCCAACACCCAATGCGCGGCATGGATAGGCGCAGGACCATTTTGATAGGCAACGGCACCACCAGCGCTGGTATTCACGCACATCGGCACCGCCGCGACACCATGTGACCCACCTGACACACCGACTTGCTGCTGCCCAGCTCCGGGACCTTGCGGACAAGGATAGGCCTGCGCCATTACAGCATCGGCATGCAGGGACAGGAAAATCGAAGCAAGAAGACTGGCGAATGGATGCTTGCGAAGCGCGGCGAGTTTCAAGGTGCCGATCCTGTAAAGCAGTCAGCGGTGGGAGAGCTTAGGTGATGGCATCGAACAACATACACAGAATGAAGGTCGGTCAAAAAATATTAGGAGAAGAAGGGTTACAGGAAGGATCCAGCATCTAGCGCACGGGCTGCGGGTAGCTGCAATTTGTATAGAAAACTTGGCAATCTGAAGTCCGCTGGCTGCAGTCGCTCATGGCAAGCTGTGTCGCTCTGTCGATGTTAGCCGCGCCTTGGACTGTATAGTTCGTGGAACCCCATGCCACAACCGCACACTGGTTGTAGTAAGAAAAAACCTGACATGTCTTGGCATTCTTTGCACGCACCTTGCACTGTTTCATCGCGTGCTTCTCTGCTTGTCGCTTGCTGATCAAATCTCCAACAGCACCGAACCCGCCTCCATTCCCAATAGCAATAGCACCCCAACGGGTTTGCCATTGAGGACCTGGATCAGCGGGCTGCAAGACGCCACCAGATTCACCTCCCGAGCCAGTTGGCGCGCAACCAGTAACGCCGATGCCTTGCCAAGGAACGTAGCCAGGCGGGCAAGCGAGTGCGCCGCCCGAAATAGCAAGAGGCAATAAGGCAACTATCCATTTACGCAAAGACATCGGCTAAGCCCTATTCTTTTGGAGGAATCGCGGCGCCCATCCTGCCTGTTTGCGCCTGAACAGGAGCACTTGCACTTTGGTAGGGATTGGTGACCTGATTTGTATAGTTAGGTCGACCATAGTCAGCACCGCCAGCCGCCGCGTTCATCCGCCCCTCGGTGCTATTCGGCGGAACCTGCGAGCCACCGCCTCCCATATTAGGGGAACGATAGACATTACGATCCTGATGCGTACCGACGCCAGAACCAGGCCCTGTGCCCAATGCGGAGTAATGCATGAAGCTGCCAAGGGTGCCCTGGAAGAATGATGCGGCCATTGGCGGCGTGCTGATCAAGAGAATCGTCAAAAGCAAGCCTATGCCGCCCTGCTGGACCGCAATCCCTACAAAGCCATCATTGAAATTCAAACCCAGCAAGCTGCCTGCCGCCGCAGTAGCCCAGAACGCACCAGCCACGGCCACAACCACCTTGGTAGCGATTGCAACCATCGCAGAAAGCACAGCCATAGAGAACAGCGTGCCGATCCCGTAGAGCAACCAGCGCTGGAAAAGCGACTTCGTCGCATCAAACAGAAGGCACAGTATGAAAATGGGGCCAAAGCCGATGAACATGGCCATGGCAACCTCATACAACAGCAGCATGGCAGCACCGGTCATGGCTGGACCAGCCGTACCGAGACCGGCAAGCATGAGTGCCTGCTGCTTTTTGTCATTCAAGATCTGATCGTTGTTGACAATTTGCACAGCGTCGATGCTTGTCATCGCAAGGTGCATGTAGAGCAGATTTTCATCAATCTGCTCTTTAGGCGAAGTATCGTCTTCCCCTGTCACCAATTCCGTGATTGTCGACTGCAAGCCTTCCGTCAAGACCTCATTGACTTCAGAACCGGCCACACCCATCGACGTGGCCGCCGCAATGATGAGGGTCGCCTTCAGAGAGTTCATCACCAAGGCCATCATCGAATCACGGCTTTGGCCAGTCACCAGACGCAAGCCCTGGAAGAAGACCCAGCACATCATCACGATCAGCGCGATGCCTCCGATCAGCGCGGAGGCTCGTCCCAACACCTCATCCCGGAAATCGTTGATCTGATCGTGGAGGAAGTCATAGATGAGAGTGAAGTAACCAGCCTCCGCCCACGACTGAGCCAACGGATTCAACAACATGTCCAGACCGGATGCCACGGCATCGCCAACACTGCTCACTATTTGATAATCCATTGTGCCCCTACCTACTCAATACGATCCGATCAAGAATTCACGCACGCGATGTCAGGCCAGTCTGCCGAATGACGATCAATCCGTGATCTCAAGTGCGCCCTTGAGAGCGGCCAGCGATACGGCCTGACCCAAGAGGCTTTTCTTGCCATTCAGCATCTGCGTCGCATAGCCATTGGACTCGCGCTGCAACCGCTCGATCGTGGCGTCAAATCCCATGATCCGCGCTTGGACATATTGCATCTCGGACATCTGGTCATTCATGAGGCCCTGAGCGCGAGTCATGGTGGCTCTATGGGCGCCTTCCGTAGAATCACCTCGCGCACTACTGATGAGGTCGCCGACTTCATTCTTTCGCTGCTTCGATGACTCAACGAAGCGAACGATCTCGTTGTATTTCTTGTTCTTCAACCTCACGATCTGATTGCACAACTCCCACTGCTTCTTGACCGCATCGTCGTTCATCGAGGGAACGAAGGATGCAAAAAGGCTGGCAGGGCTATCAAAACTGAAACCAGACGGCGCCGGGCATTGCATATCCGCACCCCGATCCTCTGCCACGACCGTCATATCCGGCGTGAAATTCGCCGCAATCATGCTCGGATTCTGGATGATCATGGCCGCCTTCGTGAGCGCATCCTGAAACTCCGACAGCTGCCGCTGCCAGCGGCTGTACTGCTCCATGAATTCGCCCCAGCTCTGCGCCATGTCGGCGATGGTGCCGGCGGTATGGCCCGGGTCGGTAACCACCCACTGGGCGCTGGAGTTGCCGGTGAAGAGACCACAGGCGAGGACGAGGCCGGCCATGATCGGGGTCTTGCGGAAGGAAGAGCGGGTTTTGTGTTCAGTCTTCACGGGGCACCTCCAGTGCGTTCCAGTCAGATCGAGAGTCTTGGGTGGGGTCGGGTCAGCCTTGCGGGCTGTTTCCCTTGATATTTGAAACGTGTTAAAGCGCGATTCAGGCCATGAGTCAAGCGCCGGCCGCCTGACGGCTGCCGCCGGAGGTCTGGGCGGCACGCTTGCCCGAACCCTTCCGGTTCTCGTAGAAATCATCCAGCCAGTCATCGGGATGCAGCGCACCGACCGCCACGCCCTTCCGCTCGGCATTGCGGGCCACGACCTGGTGCAGGATCTCGATGTTGTCGGTCGACGCCGAGATCACCGCGAGGGAGTCGTCCATGCCGCGCAGGTTGAGCTGGCAGACGCTGGACGCATGGCCCTGCTTCACCAGGAAGCAACGCGAGCGTTCGTCGAGACTCTTGACGACCTGGTACTCGGCCTCGGTCAATTTCAGGCCCTCCACGTAGTCGTCGCGGTTGGCGTTCGGGTTGGGCAGCAGGATCATGGTCGCGGTCTGTTCGATCAGCGCGGCGGCGATCGAGCTCTTGAGTGCGTCCTCCGGGCTCTGGGTCGCGAAGATGCCGAGGCCGTTCTGCTTACGGATGGTCTTCTGCTTGTTCTTGGCGAATTCCTTCAGGCCACCCTCGCCGTCGAGGATCTTCCAGAATTCGTCCATGACGTAGATCAGCGGACGGCCGTCGATCAGTTCCTCCAGTCGGTGCAGCAGGTAATTGATCACCGGCACGCGGACTTCGGGATTATCGATCACATCGGTGTAGTCGAAGCCGATGATGTTGGCCTTCTGCAGGTCGATGGTGTCCTGCGGATTGTCGAACACCCAGCCCAGCGAACCGGCGTTCGTCCACTTGCGCATGCGCGCGAAGAGCCCGTCGTCGCCCATGTTGGGCAGGCTCTTCTGGAAGTTGGTCATGCTGCGCAGGTGCATCGGCGTGTCGAGCATGTTCTCGACCGCGCGGAAGATGTCTTCCTCGTCACGTGAGGTGTATTCCTTCTTGCCGGCGAGCACCTTGATCAGGTCGGCGAGGAATTGGACATTGGCTTCGTTGCGCTCGCACTGGAACGGGTTGAAACCGGTGGGCTGACCGTTCTCGAGGGCGAGATAGTTGCCACCGCAGGCGCGGACGAAGATCTCGGCACCGCGATCCTTGTCGAAGAAGAAGATCGTCGGGCAAGGGTCGTATTTCTGCACCTGGCTGAGCAGGAAGTTGATCAGCGCCGTCTTGCCGGTACCGGATTTGCCGATGACCATGGTATTGGCGATCGCCTTCTCGCCCAGCGAGTTCTCGGCCGGATGCGTCGCGTGGAAATTGAAGTAGTACGGCTGGCCGTTCGTGGTCTGCAGGGTGGTGACGCACTGGCCCCACGGGTTGTTCTCGCGCTTGCCGGAGGCGAAGTTGTGCAGCGGCGACAGGCCGAGGAAGTTCAGCGAGCTGACGTTGGCGATGCGGGAGCGGAATTTCCAGTTGGTCGGCAATTGCGAATAGAACGACGAGGAGATCGCCAGGTCTTCCTTGGCCGAGACGAAACCGCCGTTGGACAGTTCCGCGCGCGTCGCGGCGACACGCTGGCTGAGGACATCCTGACTGTCGGCGTAGATCGCGATGATGAAGTGGTACTCGCCGAGGATGAAGTTGCCCGAGGACAGCTGATCCATGGCGTAGTCGAGCTCGACGATCTGGCTGACGGCCTTGTCGCCCGAGGAAATCATCATGCCCTTGGTGCGATCCAGCACCTTCAGCGCATCCTGACGGCCCATCGGGCTGAACGAGTGCGTGATGACATACTCGAAGTCCATGTATTTCAGACCGTTGAGGATGCCCGGGAAGGTCGCGTCGCAATATTCCTTGACGTTGAGGACGGCACCGTAGTGGTTCACGCCATTCGGCGTGGTCACCACGAAGTCGCCGCTCTTGGCCGAGAACATGTGCCGGCTCACCGGCAGGTAGTTGTAGATCGGCGCATGCAACACCGGCACCGGCTCTTCGATGCGATTCAGCAGGTAGCCGAGGAATTCGAGCGTTTCGGAGAAGACGACGCCGTTGGCGCCTTCGTACATGCCCAGACGATAGGGCGAGTAATCCTTGATGACCGCCTCGACGTTTCCGGCGAGTTCGATCAGCTTGGTGATCGCCTGTTCTTCTTCCGCCTTCAGTTTGGCGTGGTCGGTGGTCTTCTCGACAAAGCGCTTACCCCCCACGATCGGGCGGTAGATCATGGTCATGTAGAGGTCGTTCTGCATGATCTTCTGCGAGGAGAGCGCGCCGTAGTAGGCGTCGGACATCTCCTGGTTGAAGCGGTGGCGGAACTGGCTCTTGACGTTGATCCGGCGACGACGACGAATGTCGTGCACCCAGAAGGCCACGTTGACGAAATCCGGCGCGCGCAGGGTCTGCAGCAACCGGTTGAAGGTGTTGTGGCGGTGCTCGATCTCCCATTCTTCGCGACCCACGAACGGCAGCCCTTCGAGATGCCAGGACAACAGGTAGTCGCCATCCTTGGTCTTGATGACCGTGGGCGAGACGTGCGAGGAAAACGGGATGAATTCGCTGATCGGCGTATCGGACGTGAACATGCGGTCTTCGCGGTCGGAGCTGAGGACAAGCGGCCAATGCCGGAGTGGCATCGGATGGGAAAGCTGGGGATTGCCAGCACATAAGGCAGCCCCCGATTTCATCTTGGAACGAAACTACTGTTGAGACGAGGCAACCCGGCCTCGGAAAGCGAGGCCGGGTCGTCGCGTCAGGGAACGGCTTGCGGCGTCATGCAACGCCGCAGGCGATTCACCTGTTCCTGGACATCCCCGACTTCGGGTTCGCCGGCCCGGTCATGCGACCGGACAGGTAGAACGGACCCGTGAAACGACGCGGTGCGCCAGGCGCCGTGTTGCGGTGGTTATGCGGGCTGAACACCCACATGCCACCATGCGCCTGCTGGTTCTTGGCCTTCATCCGGAACTGGAGACTGAGGCCGAGCAGACGGAAGATCATCTCGTCCCGCCGCGCCATGTGCCGCATCACGAAGATGACGATCGGAATCAGCAGCAGGAACTGCAGTCCGAAGTACATCGCGAGCAGCAGCGACCCGCCCGCACCGACGAAGAACGGCACGTAGGGCACGCCCATGAACATCGCCGGGCGGGTGCAGCCGCGGAACAGGACGTTCTTATGCATACAGCGGCAGGACGGTGTTCACGATGGCGAAGATGTCGCCTTCACCGGTGCAGCCAGCGTCGGCGCTGTCGCCGAGCAGCATCTTGGCGATCTGGCCGGCAGCGCCGATCAGCAGGCCGCCGATCAGGACCGGGGCAACGTCGGAAATGCGCTTGTTGGCGAACGCGATCTGGTAGCCGGCGAAGATGATCGCGATGGTTACCACGGCCAGCGAGATGATGTTCAGGATGCCGGTGATGTTCTGCATGAAACCGCATGCCTTGCCGCCTTCTTCCGCGAACCCGGCGAACGCGAGATTCGGCAGGGCCAGAGCGGCGACGAAGACAAGGGCCGTCATCGCGGCGGAGAGGTGGCGCTTGGCGTTGTGGTTGATCTTCATGGGATTACTCCTTAGGGGTGTTGGTGGGGTGGAACCTTGGGGCTTGCATCACCGGCCCGGGCCGGCTCGGGGGTTGAGAAGAAAACGTCGGAACGGGATTCAGAAGACGAAGGCTCGATCCTGCGCAGGTGCATTCAGGATCATCGCCCGGTCCTGTGTCGGCACCTGAGACGCCGGCACCGGTTGTGCGACCTTCGGGGGCGCGCCAGTCGCTGGTGCCAGCGTGACTGCGCCAGCGGGAACGGCGCGGCCGGATGCGCTTGCAGCAGGCATCACGATCGCCCGCGCAGGCACGTCGGCGGCCGCGACGGCCGGAGCCGGCATGGCGACAGGTTCGGGTTGGCGCGCGGCGGCCTCCAAGACTTGCTCGATCGGCGCCACCGCAGTTGGACCGACAGGTTCGGCACGCGACGTGTCGGACACGATGCGCGCAGCCCAGCGGGGACGCGATGCGGGAGCGGACTGAAGCGAATCCGGCGACGTCGGCCCAGCAACGCCCTCCTCGGCTCCGCGATAGAGCGGATGTCGGGCCACCGGCATGCTGCGGCGCGACTCTCGGCTGACCACCTCGATCGCCGGCTCACCGGTCGCGGGCTCGCTGGATTGCCGCTCCTTCCGCAGCGAGGCGTAGATCTTCTGGACGTAGCCGTGGCGGAAACCGGTGGAGAAGTTGCCGGAGTAGTAGCAGCTGAAGGACTTGCCCCAGTCACGGCCGGCACGGTGGTAGCACTCGGCCAGGATCTTCGAACCCGCGCGCAGGTTGGCGCAGGGCTCGAAGGCTTCCTCGTAGGAGCCAAGGCCGTACTTGTCGAGGTTGTACCGATTGACCTGCGCAAGGCCGATCGAGAAATTGAAGCCGCGCCCCTCCAGCATGCGGACGGTCGCAAGGGCTTCGGGAAGAGTCTTGGGCTGGCGCACAAGGCGGCCGCCTACGACGCCGATGGCGTATCGGTTGTAGGAGGACTCGACCCGAACCACGTGGTGCATCACTTCGGAGGGTACGGCCAGTCCCTGGCAGCCCATCAATTCCATACCGGGCAACAATGTACTGCCCTCCCATACAGGGCGACGGTCTGCGTCGCGCCTTCAATGCCAGCAATGTGGGCCATCCCCTGTCCTCCAAATTGCCCGACCCAATATCCACAGGGCCGCTTTGCATGTCAACGAAAAGGGCAAGCTGATCATACCCTAAATCGCGCATTCCGTCGCAGAACGGAACCGTGGTGGCCGTTCGACTATGCGCCCGCGCATGGTACTCCGTTCCAGCGTGCCGCGAACACGATCGCAAGGCGAGCAGCATGTCTCGAAAAGATAGAGAACAGGCTCTAAGATCCAGATCGTCGATCAGGAGGCTGGCATGCAGGGATATCAGGCGCTGCGGTTTCATTTGAAACAATCTGCAGGCACGTCACATCCAGCCCAGCCATCCGAACCGCGCACCATGCCGTGCCCGGGAGACCTCGACGGAACACTCCGGTACGATGCCCGACGCCGTACCGTCGGCACTGCGTTCCATACCCGCCCTTCCCTTCGCCGGTCCGCGCGCCCGCTCCCGGGCCATGTCCGGACCGCCCGTTCACCGCAGGACGCCGCCACGTGAGCCAACAGAACACCAAAGCCAAACTGATCTTCCTCGGCGCGCTGCTGCTGGCCGCCGTCGTCGCCGGGCTGTACCTCTCCGGCTACATCCTGCTGATGCGGCTGAAGCTGCCGCAGTCGCCACCGCTGGCCTGGGATACCTGGCTGAGCTACTGGAAGGTGATCGACCTCCCGCAGGTCGCGCCCTACGTCAAGAAGATCAAGACCAGTGGCGCGTTCGGCTTCGGCATTCCGCTCGTCACCTGGCTGGCCCTGCTGATCCTGGCGCTGAAGCCCAAGCCGAAGTCGCTGCACGGCGACGCCCGCTTCGCCTCCGGCGGCGACCTGTCCGAGAAAGGGTTCTTCAAGTCGCCCGCCAACGGCATCGTGGTCGGCAAGTTCGGCGGCAAGCTGCTGCGGCTGGGCGGCCAGCAGTTCGTGATCCTCGCCGCGCCGACCCGCTCGGGCAAGGGCGTGGGCATCGTGATCCCGAACCTGCTCGACTACCAGGAATCGATGGTGGTCCTGGACATCAAGCAGGAAAACTTCGACCTGACCAGCGGCTGGCGCCAGAGCCAGGGTCACGAGATCTATCTGTTCAACCCGTTCGCCGAGGACCGCCGCAGCCACCGCTGGAACCCGCTGACCTACGTGTCCAGCGACCCGGCATTCCGCGTATCCGACCTGATGAGCATCGCGGCCATGCTCTATCCGGACGGCGCCGAGGACCAGAAGTTCTGGGTCAGCCAGGCGCGCAACGCGTTCATGGCCTTCACGCTCTATCTCTTCGAGAAGTACGACGACGACCAGAAGATCGGCTTCCCGTTCTCGAAGCCGCCGTCGCTGGGCGCGGTGTACCGCCTGTCGTCGGGCGACGGCCAGAGCGAGCTCAAGCCCTTCCTCAAGGACCTGTCGCAGCGCCCGTTCCTGAGCAGCCACGCCAAGACCGCCTTCGCCGGCATGCTGTCCCAGGCCGACGAGACCTTCGCCTCGATCCTCGGCACCTTCAAGGAGCCGTTGAACGGCTTCATCAACCCGATCCTCGATGCGGTGACCAGCGCCGACGACTTCCTGCTCACCGACGTGCGCAAGAAGAAGATGACGATCTACATCGGCATCCAGCCGAACAAGCTGGCCGAAAGCCGGCTGATCATCAACCTGTTCTTCAGCCAGCTCATCAACCTCAACACCAAGGAGCTGCCGCAGAACAACAAGGAGCTGAAGCACCAGTGCCTGCTGCTGATGGACGAATTCACCGCCATCGGCAAGGTCGACATCATCGCCACGGCGGTGTCGTACATGGCCGGCTACAACATCCGCCTGCTGCCGATCATCCAGAGCATGTCGCAGCTCGACGCGACCTACGGCAAGGACCTGTCGCGGACGATGATCACCAACCACGCGATGCAGATCGTCTATGCGCCGCGCGAGCAGCAGGACGCCAACGACTACTCCGAGATGCTCGGCTACACCACGGTCAAGAAGGACAGCTTCACGCGCGGACGCGAGTTCAGCCGCAGCGAGTCCGAAGAGCGCCGCGCGCTGATGCTGCCTCAGGAGCTCAAGGCGATCGGCTTCGACAAGGAGATCTTCTTCTACGAAGGCATCCCGCACCCGGTGCTGTGCGACAAGATCAAGTATTTCCAGGACAAGTACTTCACCCAGCGGCTGATGCCGGCGGCCAAGGTCGAGCCGATGGACATCAAGGTCTGACGAAGGCCGGACAGCAGCAGGGGATGCGCAGCACGACGCGGCACACGACCTGTGCGCGTCGTGGCCGCAGCGGGGCGGCCGGCACGAGGTCGGTGTAAACGCGGGCGGCTCGCCCTATGATCGAGGAACGACCTTCGAGGACTCCCGCCATGACCCGACACGCGCTTTCCGCCGCACTCGCACTCGCCTGCCTCGCACCGCTGGGCGCCTCCGCGGCGGATTACGCCCTCAATTGCGGACGCGTCTTCGACAGCCGCAGCGGCAAGATGCTGGATGCGCGCACGATCGTCGTTCGCGACGGCAAGATCGCCGAAGTGCTGGCCGGTCGCGTCGAAGCACCGGCAGGCACGACTGCCGTCGATCTGTCGACCCACACCTGCAGCCCGGGCTGGACCGACCTGCACGTGCATTTCGGCAGCCAGTCCAGCCCGCGCAGCTACGAGGAAGGCTTCCGACTCAACGACGTCGATTTTGCCCTGCGCGGCGTGAGCTACGCACGCAAGACCCTGAGGGCCGGTTTCACCAGCGTGCGCGACCTCGGCGGCAACGAAGCGCCGCACCTGCGCGATGCGATCAACCAGGGCCTGATCGACGGCCCGCGCATCTGGGCAGCAGGCAAGTCCATCGCCACCACCGGCGGCCACGCCGATCCCACCAATGGCATGAATTCCGCGCTGCAACACCTGGTCGGCCCGCCGGGCCCGACCGAGGGCGTGATCAACTCGGTCGAGGATGCGCGCCAGGCCGTGCGCCAGCGCTACAAGGAAGGCAGCGACGTCATCAAGATCACCGCGACCGGCGGCGTGCTGAGTTATGCGCGCTCCGGCGACGCGCCGCAGTTCACCGTCGACGAGATCCGTTCGGTGGTCGACACCGCGAAGGATTACGGCTACCGCGTCGCCGCGCACGCGCACGGCGCCGAAGGCATGAAGCGCGCGGTGCTCGGCGGCGTGACGTCGATCGAACACGGCACCTACATGGACGAGGAGATCATGACGCTGATGAAGCAGAAGGGCACGTGGTACGTGCCGACGATCTCGGCCGGTCGATTCGTGGCCGACAAGGCGAAGATCGACGGTTATTTCCCCGATGTCGTACGCCCCAAGGCCGCGAGGATCGGCGCGCTGATCCAGCAGACCGCCGGCAAGGCCCACCGCAACGGCGTGAAGATCGCCTTCGGCACCGATGCCGGCGTCGGCCCGCACGGCGACAACGCCCGCGAATTCGTGCTGATGGTGGAAGCCGGCATCCCTGCCGCGTACGCGCTGCAATCGGCGACGATCCATGCCGCCGACGTGCTGGGCGTCAGCGACCAGGGCGTGATCGAGGCCGGCAAGCGCGCCGACATCGTCGCGATGCCCGGCGACCCGCTGTCCGACATCACCGCGACGCAGCGCGTCGACTTCGTGATGAAGGACGGCGCGATCTACCGCCGTCCCGGCCAGGAGCCATGAGCATGTCGATGGAGTGGGCCGGCTACACCGCGGCAGCGATGACCACCCTCGCCTTCGTGCCGCAGGCATGGAAGACCATCCGCACGAAGGACACGCGCAGCATCTCGCTGGGCATGTACGTGGTGTTCACCGCCGGCATCGCGATGTGGCTGGTCTACGGCATCGCGCTGGATTCGATGCCGATGATCCTGTCCAACATCGTCACCTTCCTTCTTTCGGCGACGATCCTGGGCCTGAAGCTCAAGCACGGCTGAAGCGCGGCGCGAGCGCGACCCACAGCAGCCAGGCCACGAAGGCCGCCCGCGGTGCGAACGCCGCGAGCGGGCCCGGCCACGGCGGCAAGGCGAGCAACGGCACGGCGACCGCTACCACGGCCGCAAGCACGCGCACAGGGCGCGCAGGTGCAGTCCATGCCAGCAAGGCTGCGCCGCTGGTGCCGGCGATCCACCATAGGGTCCACGCCAGCGCATGCAAGCCGTTCGATGCGGCGCCGACATCATCCGGATCCAACGGCAGCAGGCCCTGCGCGGCGAAAGCGATGCCGGCCAGGGTCATGAGCTGGGTGCCGATGCGTGCCGGCCAGCGCGCATCCGCCGGCAAGGCCGAGCGCAGGCGCCACATCGCCACCACCGCCAACATGCCGGGCAGCACGAACGCGCAGAGATTGAACGACAGCGCGCGCGGCACGCCCTCCGCACCGAGCAGCGCGAGCGGGAATTCGCGGTGCGAATAGCCGTCGAGCAGCAGCGCGAACACGATTGCGGCGCCGAGATGGAACGCCAGCGCGAGGGCGCCGGGCAGGATCGATCCGCGCATCATTCAGTCTCCTTCCACTGGAACACGTCCTCGACGCCGACCCCGAACGCGCGCGCGATGCGGAACGCCAGTTCCAGCGACGGCGCATACCTGCCTGCTTCCAGCGCGATGATGGTCTGCCGGGTCACGCTGCAGGCCTGCGCCAGGGCTTCCTGGGTCATCTCGCCACGTTCGAAGCGAAAACGGCGGATGTGGTTGGCGATGGGGGCGGCCGTCATCGGCGATCCTGCCAGTGATGGAACACGGTCACTGCCGCATCGACCGACATGGCGAACATTACGCACGCCACCGCGTAGAACGTCAGCCAGTCAGCCTCGCGCGAGACCAGCCCCTTGGGGACAGCGGTACCGCTCATGATCATGGGGCTGACCAGCACGATCACGATCAATGCAAAAAGCGCATTTCTCGCCGCAACTCCGGAAATGACCCGGTCGCGTTCATCCTCCTCGATGCCCTTGCGTCGACGCACCAGTCCGTGCATCAGAAGAAACAGTGCGACGAAGACATTCAGCATCCCGCGAATCCCATCCCAGCCCTCTTCGCCAAACATCTGTTCTGACGAGAACAGCTGCCAGCAGAGATAGGCAAGAAACGCCATACCCAAGCCAAGACGCCACCATGCCGCCTGTTCGTGCTTGTTCATTCGACCTGCCTCCGGTCACGCAGGTGAAGGAACACGGTGGTGGCGGCTTCCACCCAGATCGCTAACGTGAGGCATGCGTTGATGTAGAACTCCGCCCAATCCAGGCGTAACGTGACCGCCTCTTTCGCGCCCAATATGGTCTCGAAGAGTACGATCGGAGTCATGACGACAATCGCAACCACCGCGATGAGCGCAACCCGGGTCGCGGTCATGGTGATCGCACGATCACGCTCATCCTGATCGATCCCCTTGCGTCGCTGCAAATACCATGCTGACAGCCAGATCAAGACGATGAAAAAAAGCATTGAAGCCGTTCGGTAATACATGGCTGTGCTGATGGCTTCCTGGCCCGCAAGGAACAGCACCCAGAGCAGATAAGCGCCATAACCACCAGACAAACCCAAGCGCCACCACGCAGAAATCTCATGCTTGCTCATGCCAGCGACCTCCTGTCGCGGACGTAATACACCAGCGTCGCCACGTACTCGCACAGCCAGCCCCACATCAGCGCGAACACCAGCAGGTTGCCGATCATCAGCGGCGTGGCCCAGTCCAGCCGCGCTGCAGGCGTGAAGCTGAGCATCACCGCGATGCCGATGACGCAGAAGATCAGCGCGCCGCGCCCCCAGCCGGCGGCTTCGACGGCGATCTCGCGGTCGCGCTCGTCGGCCTCGACCACGCCCTTCAGCCGCGATGCCAGCACCTGCGACAGGATCGTCCACGCGATCAGCAGCAGCACGAGGTTGCGTCCGACCGCGCTGGCGCCGTGGTTGTGCGGGAATGCGGCGTCGTTGAAGACGTGCATGTGCGACAGGAAATACGCGATCGCGACCAGGGTGAAGCCGGCGCCGACCCGCGCCTTCCATTCCGCCGGAGAGGCCGACCGGGCGATCGTCTCGCGCGGCAGGCGCGACACGGCGTAGAGCAGGCCCCAGGCGCTGCCGGCCAGCAGGGCCATCCCGAGCTTGCCCGTATCCCAGCCCATCAACTGCCCCGGCCCGGCCAGCAGCAGCCACAGCGCCACGCCTGCCAGAACGATCAATCCCCAACGCCAGCCTTCCCAGCCTTTCATGTGTCACTCCAAGCGGACGAAATGTAATGCAGAGATTACATTTGACTTTCACCATGTCAAGTACACCAGACATCGATGACCGACAGACGGTTGGAATCGGTCCGCTCGGCCTTGGAAATGCCCGTGACTGGCACAATCTCCGGCCGATCACATCCAGGAAGCCCCGCACATGTCCGCCACCACGCCCCACGTCTTCGATGCGACCGCCGAAGGGTTCGAAACCGATGTCCTGAAGCGCTCGATGGAGACGCCGGTCCTGCTCGATTTCTGGGCGGAATGGTGCGGCCCCTGCAAGACCCTGGGCCCGATCCTCGAAAAGCTGGCGGCCGAGTACAACGGCGCTTTCGTGCTGGCCAAGGTCGACGTCGAGGCCCAGCAGGAGCTCGGCGCGGCCTTCCAGATTCGCTCGATCCCGACCGTCGTACTGGTCAAGGACGGTCAACTGGCGGACGGCTTCCAGGGCGCCCTGCCCGAGGGCCAGTTGCGCGAGTTCCTGAAGCATCACGGCATCGAGCCGGGCGAAGCCGCGCAGGCAGTGGCGCCGGAAGAAGACGCGGCACCGGCTGCAGTGGATCCGATGGCCGAAGTCGCCCGCCTGCGCGAGGCCGTCGCCGCCGAGCCCGACAAGGCCGAACTCAAGCTCGACCTCGCACTGGCCTTGCTGCAGGCCGGCGAAGCGCAGGAAGCCGGGCGCCTGCTCGACGCCCTGCCCGCCAATCTGGAAACCGACGACCGCGCCGTGCGCGCCCGTGCCCGCCTCGGCTTCGCGGCCCTGCTCAAGGACGCGCCCGGCATCGACGCACTGCAGGCCGCGATCGCCGCGGACGAGAACGACCTGCGCGCCCGTCACCTGCTCGGCGTGCACCACATCGTCGGCGGCCGCTCGCAGGAGGGGCTGGAGCAATTCATCGAGATGCTCCGCCGGAACAAGCAGTTCGAGGACGGGCTGCCGCGCAAGACCCTGATCGATGCCTTCCGCGTGGTCGAGGACGAAGACCTGGTCGGCCAGTACCGCCGCAAGATGTCGGCCCTGCTGCTGGTCTGATCGCGCATGCCCCGCGCACTGGGCGCGCGCACGTTGCGCCGCGTCATGAACCTGTGGCCGCCGTTCCTGTTCAGCGGCGTCCATGTCCAGCGGATCGCCGACGACTGGCGATCCGCCGAAGTCCACCTGCGTTCCCGCCCGTGGAATCGCAACTACGTCGGCGTGCATTTCGGCGGCAATCTGTTCTCGATGACCGATCCGTTCTGGATGCTGCTGACCCTGAACGCGCTCGGCGAGGGCTACATCGTCTGGGACAAGGCCGGCGAGATCGAATTCCTCAAGCCCGGCAAGGGTCTGGTGGTCGCCCGCTTCTCGCTGGACGACGCGACGCTGGACGAGATCAGCGCCGCCACCGCCGGCGGCGACAAGCACCTGCGCTGGATGCAGACCGAGGTGATCGACGCGCAGGGCGAGATCGTCGCCCGCGTCCGCAAGCAGCTGTATATCCGGCGGAAGCGGGAGCGCGGTTCAGCCTGAAGGCACGCGCGGCGGCTCGGCCTGGAAGTAAGGCGGCAGCGGGACGATCCATACGATCGCACTGCCGTCGCGATGCTGGCGCATCTGCATGCGCACGCTGCGTCCGTCACTGCCGAGGTGCACATTGCGGGATGGATGCCCGACCTGCGGAGATGCCTCCCGAAGCCGCTGTTCGAACGGCTTCGCATCGTCCATGTCTGCCCGCAGTTGCAACAGCATGCCGACGAGACGGATGCGCGCATTGCTGTCCTGGATGCGACCGACGTAGTTGCCGTATGCCGGTTGCGCCAGGCTGCCCATCCGGCATCCCAGCGGGTTGCCGATGCACTGGAAGCGCAGCCACCCCGGGAGCGGGCGCGTGTCCCGCCAGGGCAGATCCTCGCCGAGCTGCCTGATCGCGTCTGGTTCGCAATGGATGGCATGGACCTGCGCCAGATCCGCCAGCGACATTTCCTGGCTGAGCAAGACGGTTTGCTGCAGACGCGCCCATCGTCCCCGCGCCTCGCCGAATGCGGATGCCACGTCCCGTTCGACCCACAGGACTTCGCCCTGCATCGCCTGGCACATCGACAATTCCTTCCCCGCCGGTGGGGCGAAAGCGCGTTCGCATTCCGTCGGCATGGGGAAATCGCGCGGGATCCGGGCCAGCATGTCGGCGACCAGCCCCACGTGGATGTCGGCATAGGCAACCCCGACCATCCGTGAAACGAGCAGATCGCTCTCGGCACCCAGACGCCGCCAGGTGTCCACATCCCTGCACGTGCCGGCGAGGGCATCCGCTTGGCGGCCCTCGAGGAAATCGAAGGCGCGCCGGGTCGCAGTCAGCTTCGACAGGTGGTAAGGCGGGGCCATGAACCCCACGCCGCCCGATGCAGCCTGCCAGGGATGGCGCAGGCCATCATGGCGCGACAGACCTTCGGCACGCTCGATCAGCCCGGCGTACTTCGCGAGCAGTACTGCGTAGGCGGCCCGGTCGGCGGCGACCTTGGCCAGGCAATCGCCCCCGTAGCCTCCGCAGAATCGATCCAGCTCCTCCGGAGTGGGTCTGGATTGCGGGAAGCGGCCCTCCGCGGAACTGGTACGGAGTCCGTCCTGCCCCTCCTCATCATCCTGCACCCGGTCCTGCCGGGCATGCAGGCGGATGTCCTCCGCCAGCACGGCCGCCTGCGCGGCCTCGGGAATGTCGTAAGGCAGCAGCCACAGCGTACCGAAGGCATCACTCCCCGCGAGCGGCGGCAACGCGCGCATCGCGGCGAGGGTCCGCGCCTGGCCGTCGGTCGGCCCCAGCGCCCGCGAAATACCCCAGGCAAGCACCAGAATCACCATCGGGAGGCAGATCGCCAACACCAGCCCACGAAAGAATCGCCCCATTACGCATCCCGTCCGGTTTTCGTGAGAACGCCGTCATGGATCGGCCGACCAGCGCCGATTCACTCCCCCTGCCACCTTGGGTATTCTCGCTGGGTAAGCAGGGGGAGTGCTACATGGGTTCCATACAGAAGGACAAGGAGCACCCGCAGGAGGCGTTGCCGGAAATCGTCGGCTACAAACTCGTGCGGGTGCTCGGGCATGGCGGCATGTCGACGGTCTACCTGGGCCAGCAGCTGTCGCTGGGCCGGAACGTCGCCATCAAGATCATGCGCTCGGATGTCGTCACCGACGATGTCGGGCGGCGGCGCTTCGACAACGAGGCGCGTACCGTCGCGCGCCTGGACCATCCGCACATCGTGCGCATCCACGATTTCGGGCGCACGAAGGACGGGCAGTCGTACCACGTGATGCCGGTGTTCCCGCGCGGGCACCTGGGCAAGCGCAACCTGACCCGCGACGAAGCGCGGATCCGCCAGATCCTCGAAGCGCTGCTGTCGGCACTGGCCTACGCCCACAGCCGCGGCGTGGTGCATCGCGACGTGAAGGCCGAGAACGTGCTGTTCGACGAAGCCGAGCGGCCGATGCTCACCGACTTCGGCATCGCACTGCGGCGCGGCTACGGCTCGCGCGTGACCACCGCCGGCATGGCGGTCGGCAGCACGGCGTACATGGCCCCGGAACAGGCGCGCGGCACCGAGGTCGACCTGCGCGCGGATCTGTACAGCCTGGGGGTCATGGCCTGGGAGATGCTCACGGGCAGCCTGCCGTACCAGGCGGACGACGGCCTGTCGATGGTGCTCAAGCACGCGCAGGACCCCATTCCGAGGCTGCCGCCCCATCTGGCGCACTGGCAGCGCTTCTTCGATCGCGCACTGGCCAAGCAGCCGAACGATCGCTACAGCGACGCGCAGGACATGCTGCAGACGATGCACAAGGTGCCGCATGCGCAGCAGCAGCCCATGCGCGCCGCGATCGCGCGCATCCGCTCGCGCTTCGGTGCGAAGCAACTGGCGATCGCAGCCGTGATCTGCGCGGTCGTGGCCGGCGGCATCGCGGTGCTCTACCGCATCGACCAGCGCAATACCGAAGAAGCGTTCGCCCGGATGATGACCGGCGCGGCGCCGGCGGAGAACGGATCGGAGGCACCGGGCGTCGATCTCAGTCGCAGCGCACCGCTTCCCGATCCGTCCGACGGGATCCTGCGCGGCGCGCCGGAATCCGCAGCGCAGAAGTACATCGCCGCTGCCGAGACGCAACTGCGCAGCGGCCGCCTGACCAGCCCCGCCGGCGACAACGCCTACGACAGCGTGATGCTGGCCTGGCGCACCGACCCCAGCCACATCGCGCTGCCGGGCGCCAGCAGCAAGCTGCTGGCCGCACTGGGCAACGAAGCCGAGCGTCGCCTGCGCAACGGTGAAGATGACGCGGTCCGTGATTTGGTCAGCCGCATGCAGCGCCTTGCCGAACAGGATCGCGCGCGCGGCTTGCCGGCGATGGTGCAGTTGCGCAAGCGCATGGGCGAATCGCTGTCGTCCGAAATGGCCGAGGCCGAAGCGGGATTCGATCGCGATGCCGCGCAGCGGGTCGTGGCTTCCGCGAAAAAGCTGGGGCTCGACCGCAGCCAGGTCTCCGCGCTGCAGGCGCGCGCCGGCAGCATCGCGCAACCCGGCGATCGCGTCGCCGATGCGCTGGGCGAGATGACCCTGATCCAGTCCGGCGGCAACAAGCTGGTGGCGATCGCACGCGGCACGGTGTCCCGCGACGAATACGCCGCATTCGCCAAGCTCACCCAGCGCAAGCCAGCGCTGTGCCGGGAGAAGGCCTCGCTGCTGCGCGTGCTGGCGCCGCGGACCTGGGAGACGCCGGGTTTCGAGCAGAGCGGCGGCGCTTCGGTGGTCTGCGTGTCCTGGCAGGATGCCGATGCCTTCGCCCGCTGGCAGAGCCAGCGCAGCGGCCATCGTTACCGCCTGCCGACGTCGGCCGAGGCCCAGGCGGCGTCGCGCAACAGCAGCGGCAAGCAGGTCTCGGAATGGCTGGGCGAGTGCAGCGGCGGCAATTGCGGGCGCCGCATGACCGCGGGCCGCAGCTGGCGCGGCGCGGGCGGTGGCCGGCCGCTGGAGGCAGAACGCGGCTACGACGACGTCGGCTTCCGCCTCGTGCGGGAGATGTAGCGTCGAAGCGGCCCGGAGCGTTCCGCCATGCCGGGCCGAATCGCGGGGCGCAGCACTTACAATCGCGGCATGTCTTCGCCCACTTCGTTCAATCGCCGGCTGCAGCGGCTGTTCATCACCGGCCTTCTCACCCTGTTGCCGATCTGGCTGACCTGGGTCGTGGTCAAGTTCGTGTTCGTGCTGCTGTCGGAGATCAGCCGGCCAGTCATCGAGCCGATGCTGGCGAACCTTGCCGTGGCGGCCAACCTGGCCTGGCTTGCGCAGCCCTGGGTACGCGGCGCGCTTGGCGTGCTGGCCACGATCGGCGTGATCCTGCTGTCGGGGTTCATGGCGCGCCGCGTGATCGGCCGCCGCCTGCTCGGCTGGTTCGAATCGCTCATCCGGCGCATCCCGCTGGCGAACACCATCTACGGCAGCGCCCGCAAGCTGCTGGACATCCTGCAGACCAAGCCCGACGGCACCCAGCGCGTGGTGCTGATCGACTTTCCGCACACCGAGATGAAGACGCTGGGCTTCGTCACCCGGGTGATGCGCGAACAGGGTACCGGCCGCGAACTCGCCGCCGTGTACGTGCCGACCACGCCGAATCCGACGTCCGGTTATCTCGAAATCGTACCGGTCGAAAAGATGACGCCCACCGACTGGACCGTCGACCAGGCGATGAGCTTCATCATCAGCGGCGGCGCGGTCGCGCCCGATTCCATTCCCTTCTCCGCACCCGCGTCGCAAGGCGTCACGCCGCCAGGCGACACGTCTTCGAACGACACGTCCACGAGCCCGACGCCATGAGCATCCGACTGTTCGACGATCGCGCCACCCGCCTGTTCATCGTTCTCGCCGCGTTCTTCTGCGTCAACGCCGTGCTGGCCGAGTTCATCGGCGTGAAGATCTTCGCGCTGGAAGACACGCTCGGCATCGCGCCCATGGAGTGGAACCTGTTCGGCCAGAGCGGTTCGCTCAGCTTCACCGCAGGCACGCTGCTGTGGCCGATCGTGTTCGTGTTCACCGACGTCATCAACGAGTTCTACGGCAAGCGCGGCGTGCGCATGATCTCGTGGATCGCGGTCGCGCTGATCCTCTACGGCTTCGCCTTCGCCTTCGCCGCGATCCACCTCGCGCCCGCCGGCTGGTGGGTCGGCGCCGCGCAGGACCAGGGCGTGCCGGATTACCAGAAGGCGTTCGCTGCGGTGTTCGGGCAAGGACTGTGGACCATCGCCGGCTCGGTGGTGGCGTTCCTGCTCGGCCAGCTGATCGACGTGTCGATCTTCCACCGCATCCGCCGCGCCACCGGCGAGAAGCACGTCTGGCTGCGCGCCACCGGTTCCACCGCCGTGTCGCAGCTGATCGACAGTTTCGTGGTGCTCTACATCGCCTTCGTGCTCGGACCGCAGCAGTGGCCGACCTCGCTGTTCCTGGCGGTCAGTTCGGTCAATTACGGCTACAAGATGGCCGCCGCGATCGCGATGATCCCGCTGATCTACCTGATCCGCCGCGGCATCACCGCCTATCTCGGCGCCGAACGCGCCGCACAGCTGCGGCACGACGCCGCGCACTGATCGTGCACGCGCCGCGCCGGCGCGTGACCTTTGGCCGATGCCGCGATCCCGCATCCGGGGGACGCTTGCCGTCGTCCCGCCCGGCGGCCACGCCCCGGACGGCCCCGACCGACCGCCCCCGGAGCCCCGCATGCCCGCCTTCACCCGCCAATCCCTGCTCGCGCTCGCCGTTGTCGCGAGCCTGATCGCCGCGGCCCCCGTCGCCGAAACCCGCGCCGCGTCGCCGGCCACCGCCAGCACCACCGAATCCAAGGGGCAGCGCCTGGACCGCCTCTACGCCGAATACTGGGAAGAAACCCTCAAGCTCAACCCGGTCCAGGCCACGCTGCAGGGCGATGCCCGCTACAACGACCTGATGCCCGATTTCTATTCCGCCGCCGTCCGCGCCGAAGCCCGCGCCTTCAGCGAGCGCTGGCTGAAGAAGGTCGAAGCCATCGGCCCCGCCGGCCTGAAGGGCCAGGACCTGCTGAGCTACGAGATCTTCGTCGAGGACATCCGCGACGCGCTCGAAGCCGACAAGTACCCGGGCTGGATGCTGCCGGTGAACCAGATGGGCAGCCTGGTGACCTATGCCGCGATGTTCGGTTCCGGCACCGGCCCGCAACCCTTCAAGACCGTGAAGGACTACGAGAACTGGCTGGCGCGCGGCAACCGCATGCCGGTGCTGTTCGACAGCATGATCGGCAACATGCGCGAAGGCATGAAGGCCGGCGTCGTGCAGCCGCGCGCGCTGATGGTGAAGGTGGTGCCGCAGATCGACGCGCTGACCAACGACGATCCGACCAAGACCCTGTTCTGGGGGCCGATCCAGTCGATGCCCGCCGATTTCAGCGAAGCCGACAAGGCCCGCCTCACCGCAGCCTATCGCGACATGATCGGCAAGCAGATCATGCCTTCGTTCCGCAAGCTGCGCGCCTTCCTCGCCGATGAATACATGCCGGCCACGCGCGACACCGTCGGCATGGACAAGCTGCCCGGCGGCGCCGAGTGGTACGCGTTCAACGTGCGCCAGAGCACCACCACCGACCTGTCGCCCGCGCAGATCCACCAGATCGGCCTGGACGAGGTCGCGCGCATCCACGGCGAGATCCGCAAGATCATGGCCGAGGTCGGCTTCAAGGGCTCGCTGCAGGACTTCTTCAAGTTCATGCGCGAGGACAAGCAGTTCCAGTACCCGTCCGAAGAAGCGCTGCTCAAGCACTACCGCGGTCTCGAAGCGAAGGTGAACGCGCGCATCGGCGAACAGTTCTCGCTGATGCCGAGGGCCGGCTTCGAGATCCGCCCGGTGGAAGCCTTCCGCGCCAAGTCCGCCGCAGGCGGCTCCTACCAGTCGCCGAGCGAGGACGGCTCGCGTCCGGGCATCTTCTACGTGAACACCTACGACCTGCCGACGCGCAAGACCTGGGATGCCGAGGATCTCTACCTGCACGAAGCCGTCCCGGGCCACCACTTCCAGCTTGCGCTGCAGCAGGAACTCAAGGGCGTGCCGGCGTTCCGTCGCTTCGGCGGCGAAACCGCCTTCGGCGAAGGCTGGGGCCTGTACGCCGAATCGCTGGGCAAGTCGCTGGGCGTGTACGAGAACCCCTACGACTACTTCGGCTACCTGCAGAACGAGCTGTGGCGCGCGATCCGCCTGGTCACCGACACCGGCCTGCACAGCAAGGGCTGGAGCCGCGAACAGGTCATCAAGTACATGCTCGACAATTCCGCCGAGAGCGAGACCCAGTCCACCGCCGAAGCCGAGCGTTACATCGCCTGGCCGGCGCAGGCGCTGGCGTACAAGATTGGGGAGCTGAAGATCCAGGAACTGAAACAGCGGGCGCAGAAGGCACTGGGCACGAAATTCGATGTCCGCGAGTTCCATGCCGAAGTACTGAGGGACGGCGCGGTGCCGCTGTCGGTGCTGGAAGCGAAGGTCGATCGCTGGATCGCGTCGAAGAAGGCCTGATGCTCCCGTGCATCCGCGCATCCATCGGGGCCGCCTTGCTGGCGGCCCTGTTGTTCGTGCCCGGCGCGCGCGCAGCGGACACCGGCGTCCCCGTCGATCCCGGACAAACGGTGTCCGCCCTGTGGCGCGCGATGTCGCACGAGGCCGGCGTCGCGGCCGACACCGCAACGCTGCGCGCGATTTTCCATGCGGATGCCGTCGTCTTCGGGAGTCGCCTGCGTGACGGTCGCCCCTCTCTGAAGCGCACGGCGATCAACGATTTCCTCAAGGCCTTCGAACCGGTCGGCGAAGCCGGCTTCCACGAATGCGAGATCGCGCGCAGTATCGAAGCGTACGACCGCTTCGCAACGGTCTACAGCGTGGTCGAGTCCAGGACCGACCCGTCCGCAAGCACACCGGATTTCACCGGCGTGAACAGTCTGCAGTTGTACCGCGACGACGCGGGCTGGAAGATCATCTCCCTCTACTATCACGTCGAAACCGCTGGGCACCCGATTCCGGAAGCGGCCGATCGCACGGGGCAATGCATGCGCTGATCAGCGCGACTTGCTGCCGCGCATCCGCAGCAGGCCATCCGGCGGCGTGAAGGCATCGCTGCGCGCCATCGTCCAGTAATCGCGGAACACGGCGTGTTCGCTGATGCCGCCCGCGAGCAGCTCGCCGGGTTCGAGGAAGCGATACAAGGCCGCGAGCGAACGCACTTCGGTCGGCGTGACGCGACGCAGGATGTGTTCCGGGCCCAATTGCGAGGGATGCTCCAGTCCGGCGGCACAAAGCAGTTCCTTCAGCGCATGCAGCGTGTGGCGATGGAACCGGTACACGCGCATCGACTTGTCGTCGACATCCAGGTTGCGCCAGCGCGATGGATCCTGGGTCGCGATCCCGGTCGGGCAGCGGCTGGTGTGGCAACTGTGCGCCTGGATGCAGCCTAGAGCGAACATGAATCCGCGCGCGGCATTGCACCAGTCCGCGCCCATCGCCAGCGTGCGTGCGATGTCGAACGCGCTGGCGATGCGCCCCGCCGCGCCGATCTTCACCCGATCGCGCAGATCCAGGCCGACGAGGGTGTTGTGCACCAGCATCAACGCCTCGTGCATCGGCACGCCGACGTGGTCGATGAACTCCGCCGGCGCCGCGCCGGTGCCGCCCTCGCCGCCGTCGACGACGATGAAATCCGGCACGATCCCGGTCTCGCGCATCGCCTTGGCGATACCGAACCATTCCCAGGGATGGCCGATGGCGAGCTTGAAGCCCGTCGGCTTGCCGCCGGACAGCGCGCGCATGCGTTCGACGAATTCCAGCAGCCCGATCGGCGTGGAGAACGCCGAATGCCGCGCAGGCGACACGCAGTCCACACCCATCGGCACGCCGCGCGTCACCGAGATTTCGGCGCTCACCTTCGCCGCCGGCAGCACGCCGCCGTGGCCCGGCTTGGCGCCCTGCGACAGCTTCAGCTCGATCATCTTCACCTGCGGATCGCGCGCGTTGGCGACGAAGCGTTCCTCGCTGAAACCGCCAGCGTCGTCGCGACAACCGAAGTAGCCGCTGCCGATCTCCCACACCAGGTCGCCGCCATGCTCGCGGTGGTACGGCGAGATCGAACCCTCGCCGGTGTCGTGATAGAAACCACCCCGCTTCGCGCCGGCATTCAGCGCACGGATCGCGTTCGCCGACAGCGAGCCGAAACTCATCGCCGAGATGTTGAAGACGCTGGCATCGTAGGGCTGTGCCGATGCGCCGCCGATGCGGATGCGGAAGTCTTCCGATGCCACCTGCGCCGGCAGCATCGAGTGGTTCACCCACTCGTACTCGTCGCCGTAGACATCCTGCTGCGTGCCGAACGGACGCGTGTCGTTCACGCCCTTGGAGCGCTGGTAGATCAGCGCACGCTGCTGCCGCGAATACGGCACCTCGGCCGTGTCGGACTCGATGAAGTACTGGCGCATCTCCGGGCCGATGGACTCCAGCCCGTAGCGGAAATGCGCGAGGATCGGATAGTTGCGCCGCAGCGTGCTGCGCGCCTGCAGCAGGTCCAGCGTTCCCAGCACCGAGAACGCACCGAACAGGCCGATCGTCCATGCCCACCCCGTCCCCCAGGCAACGGTGGCGGCGACCGACAGCGCGGTCAGCACAAGGGTGGCGACATAGGTGGCGTAGCGCGACATGGAGACTCCCCGCTCGAACGGATGCGGCGCCATCTCATCACGTGGCGACGGGATGCGCCAAGGGCTTGCGAGCGCAGGCCAGCGGAATGCAGGCCGCATCGACGCATCGCATCTTTGCTGTCTGGTGCCCGGGGTGGGAGTCGAACCCACATCGCCTCGCGGCGGAGGGATTTTAAGTCCCCTGCGTCTACCGTTTCGCCACCCGGGCTGCGGACATAGCGTGCCTGAGCATCAGGCAGAATGGAAACCATAGGATGCGGCCAGGAAAAGGCAACAAAAAACCCGCCTGGGGGCGGGTTTCTGTTGAAGCGCTTCGATGGAAACGCTTTCGTTGAAGCTGGAGGCCTGGGTCGGAATCGAACCGGCATTGACGGATTTGCAATCCGCTGCATAACCACTCTGCCACCAGGCCGGTGACCGCATTGTGAGGGTGATTCGATGACAGAATCAATCCTCGTGATCAATCTTCCTGATTGACCCTCTTGAAACAACAAACCCCGGCGAACCGGGGTCTGCTTGAATCTGGAGCGGGAAACGAGACTCGAACTCGCGACCTCAACCTTGGCAAGGTTGCGCTCTACCAACTGAGCTATTCCCGCAGAAGAGATTGAAATTTTACAACGTTATTCGGCGCTGTCAACACTCTCCACTCGTTTGCCTTCGTCCGCCATCAGGGCGGGCCAGGCCGCCTTGAGGTACTGCGCTCCAGACCAGAGGGTCAGGATCGCGGCGGCCGCCAGCATCCATTCGCCGATGTGGAAGACGGGCTGACCCATCCATGGCATCGCACGCGGAGGCGTGTCCGGTGTCACCGAATAAAGCAAGCATAGCAGCGCGACCATTTGCGCAACAGTCTTGATTTTTCCGATGAAAGCGACCTTCACCGTCGCGCGCTGGCCGATCTCCGCCATCCATTCGCGCAGCGCCGACACCGCGATTTCGCGACCCACGATCACCAGCGCCCACAGCGTCATCCAGCGCGTGGGATGGCCCTGCACGATCAGGAACAGCGCCACCGCGACCATCAGCTTGTCGGCGACCGGATCGAGGAAGGCGCCGAACGCGGAGAACTGGTGGTAGCGCCGCGCGATCCAGCCATCGAGCCAGTCGGTGAAGGCGGCCAGCGCGAAGAGGCCGGCACACGCGAAGTTCGTCCATGCGTACGGCAGGTAGAACACCAGCACCAGCACGGGAATCATCACGATCCGCGCGAGGGTGAGGAGGGTGGGTACCGTCAACTTCATGGGAGTCCTTGCTGCGTGTCGATGCCGTGGAGGCTGGCGTAGATCCTCTCGGCGAGCGCCGCGTTGATGCCGTCGACGCGGGCGATTTCCTCGATGCCCGCCGCTTTCAGCCCGCCGAGCCCGCCAAAATGCCGCAACAGATTAGCGCGTCGGCGCGGTCCGATGCCGGGAATGTCCTCCAGTTTGCTGGTCGTCCTCGCTTTCTGGCGCCGGCCGCGATGACCGGTGATGGCGAAACGATGCGCCTCGTCGCGCACCTGCTGGACCAGTTGCAGCCCGGGCGAAGCCGCGCCGGGATGCAGTTCGCGGCCATCGGGCAGCAGCAGGGTCTCGTCGCCGGCGCGGCGCGCCTCGCCCTTGGCCACGCCGACGATCACCACACCGGTCACGCCGAGATCGGCGAGCACGGCCTGGGCTTGGGCCACCTGGCCGGCGCCGCCGTCGATCAGCAGAACGTCCGGCAGCACGCCGGCTCCGGTGCGGGTGCGCCCGGATCCGGCGTCGTCGCCCTGCCCCAAGGCACTCGGTCCTTCGGCGCCCTCCTCCGCGTCCTGGCGGGCGTCAATGGCGCGCCGGAAGCGGCGCTCCAGCGCCTGGTGCATCGCGGCGTAGTCGTCGCCCGGCTCGATGCCTTCGATGTTGTAGCGCCGGTACTGGCCGCGCACCGGGCCGTCGGCGTCGAACACCACGCAGGAGGCCACCGTCGCCTCGCCCATGGTGTGGCTGATGTCGAAGCACTCGATACGCTGCGGCACCTCGTCCAGGCCCAGCATGTCGCGCAGGGCCTCGGCGCGGGCGCGCTGCGCGGCGTTGCTGCCCAGTTCGGTGGCCAGCGCCATCTCCGCGTTGCGGCGGACCAGGTCGAGATAGCCGGCGCGTTCGCCGCGCACGCTGGTCTTGATCTGCACCTTGCGCCCGGCGGAGATGCCCAGCGCGTCCTCGATCATCTCGCGCTCGGGGATATCGCGATCGAGCACGATCTCGCGCGGCGGCGGCTGTTCGGCGTAGTACTGCGACACGAACGCGCCCAGCACTTCCTCCGCGCTGTCCTCGCCGTTGGTCTTCGGGAAGAAACTGCGGGTGCCGAGGTTGCGACCGTCGCGGAACATCAGCAGCAGCACGCAGGCCTGCGCCCCCTTCATCGCCACCGCCAGCACGTCTAGGTCGGCGGCGCTGCCGTCGACGTACTGGCGCGACTGCAGCTTGCGGATCGAGGACACCAGGTCGCGCAGGCGTGCGGCGTCCTCGAAATCCAGGCGTTCGCTCGCCTGCTCCATCGACGTGGTCAGTTCGGCGGTGAGGTCGTCGCTGCGTCCGTCGAGGAACATCGACGCCTGGCGCACGGTGTCTGCGTAGTCGCGGGCCTGCACCAAGCCCACGCAGGGCGCGCTGCAACGGCCGATCTGGTGCTGCAGGCAGGGCCGCGAGCGGTTGCGGAACACGCTGTCCTCGCAGCTGCGCAGGCGGAAGATCTTCTGCATCAGGTTCAGCGTCTCGCGCACCGCGAGCACGCTGGGATACGGGCCGAAATACCGCCCCGGGAGCGACCGCGCGCCGCGATGGAACGCGATCCGCGGCCAGGCTTCACGGGTCAGCACCACGAACGGGTAGCTCTTGTCGTCGCGCAGCAGCACGTTGTAGCGCGGGCGCAGCGACTTGATCAGCTGGTTTTCGAGGAGCAGCGCTTCTGCGGGCGTGCGCGTGACCGTGACGTCCATGCGCGCGATCTGCGACACCATCAGCGCGGTGCGCGTGGGCAGCGCCTTGGTGAAGTAGCTGGCGACGCGCTTCTTCAGCGATGCCGCCTTGCCGACGTACAGCAGGCTGTCGTCGGCGGCGTACATGCGATAGACGCCCGGCGCGGGCGTCAGGTCGCGCGCATAGGCGCGGCCGTCGAAGGGCTCGTCGGCGGCGCTGCCGGCCGTGTCGGGATCGTGGCCGACCATGTCGGAATCTATCGCTTCAAAACCGGTTGCCGCGCGCTCAATCCCCGATGGGGATCTGCCGCAGGTTGCCGTCGGCCGGGTCGAAGCGCAGCACGGCGTGGGCATCGGTATCGGCGATCCAGACGATGCCGTTCACCACCGCGAGGCCGGCAGGCGCGTGCAGGCGCTGCGGCAGGCTGATCGTGCTGACTTCGCCGCCGCCCAGGCGCAGGGTGCGCAGCTGGTCGTTGCCGCTGTCGGCCACCCACAGCACCGGCGAGGCGCCGTCCAGCGAGATCGCCTGCGGCTGCTGCAGCAGGGCATCGGCACGGGAGCCTTCGACGTTGCCGAACTGCCAGGCGCCCAGCCCGACCAGGGTGGTGACCTGGCGGGTGCGCAGGTGGACGCTGCGGATCGCCGAGCCGGCCTCGTCGCAGACGTAGAGGATCTGCTGGACGATGGCCAGGGCGCTGGGGCCGGCGAACGCGGCGGCCGGGCCTTCGCCATCGGTCAGTTCCATGCGGCCCGAGCCGGCCAGCAAGCGGATCGAACGCTCGCCCAGGTCGTAGGCCCAGATCCGGTTGTCGCCGGCGGTGGCGATGCAGACGATGTTCGAAGGCGAGACCGCGACGGCGCGCGGCTGGTCCAGCGCGACCGCGCGCGGATCCGGGACCGGGCCTTCGGTCGGGGTTCCCGCGCGGCCGGCGCCGCAGAGCGTGTCGACATCGCCGGTGCTGAGCTTGATCCGCCGGACGGCATGGTTGCCGGTGTCGGCGACGTAGAGGGCGTCGCGCTGCAGCCAGAGGCCCTGCGGGTTCTGGAACGCGGCCAGTTCCATCGGGCCGTCGATGAAGCCGGCGCCGCCGCTGCCGAACTGGCGGTGGATGCGCCCGGCATGGGTGCATTCGAGCACCCGGTGGTGGCCGGAATCGACCACGTAGAGGTACTGCTGGTTGGCGGCGATGCCGATCGGGAACCGCAGCGGCAGGTCGGGCTCGCGGCTGCGGCGCAGCTCGATCGGCTCGGGATTGATCGACTGCGGCGTTTCTTCGGCGCGGAGCTTGCTGAACAGGCTGTCGAGGTCGCGGATCGGGCTGTCGCCGACGACGCGTTCGCGGATGCGGCCCTGGCCGTCGAGCATGACCACGGTCGGCCAGGCGTCGATGCCGTAGTGCTGCCACATGGCCCAGTCGGCGTCGTGCGCGATCGGGAAATCCAGGGTCTGGCGATGCAGGCGCTTCATCACCCGGCGCGCGTCGCGCTCATGGTCGAAGCGCGGCACGTGGATGGCGACGACATGCAGGTGTTCGCCATGGCGTTTGCGCAGGGTCACCAGGTCCGCGAGTCGCTGCTGGCACCACGCCGAACCGGCGTTGACGAAGGCGATGGCGGTGATCTTGCCCCGCAGTTGCGCCATGCGCAGCGGGCGGGCGAGGTTCAGCCATTCGAGGCTGGACGGGAATTCGGGAGCGGGAGAGGGTTCCATAACCTGTGCAGCATCCGTAGTCCGGAGACGAGCGTCAACCCGGAATGCTACCGGAAGCGCGTCGCGCGATCCGCGCGACGATGCCGGCCGCAGCGGCGTCCACCATCGCCCAGACGCGCCGGAAATCCTCCGGGCCGCCGGTGTAGGGGTCGGGGATGTCCGTCCCGGCGCCCTGCCCGGCCCATTCCAGCAGCAGCACGGCGCGATCCTGCGCGCCGGCCGGCGCAACTGCGCGCACGTCGCGCAGCACGCTGCGGTCGGCGCAGAGCAGCCAGTCGAAGTGTGCGAAATCGGCCTGGCGCAGCTTGCGCGCGCGCTGCGAACGGATGTCGACGCCCGCTGCGGCGGCCACCGCGATGCTGCGCGGGTCCGGCGGCTCGCCGGCATGCCAGCCACCGGTGCCGGCCGAATCGACTTCGACCCAGTCCAGGCCTTGCCGGTCCAGGTGTGCGCGCACCGCGCCCTCGGCCAGCGGCGACCGGCAGATGTTGCCCAGGCAGACCATCAGAAGGCGCATGAGGACCCCATGGCTCAGCGCCCCGCGTCGCGCAGCGCGGCGAGGTGGCGCTCGGCGCGTTCGAGGTCTTCGGGGGTATCCACGCCCGGCGGGAACGGCGCCGGGGTAAGGCGGACCGCGATCCGGTGCCCGGCTTCCAGCACCCGCAGTTGCTCCAGCGACTCGATCCGCTCCAGCGTGGCGGGCGGCATCGCCGCGAAACGCGGCAGGAAGCCGGCGCGATAGCCGTAGATGCCGATGTGGCGCAGCCAGTGGCCGCCGGGCGGCATCGTCCCGCGGTCGGCGGCGAAGGCGTCGCGCGGCCAGGGAATCGGTGCGCGGCTGAAATACAGGGCATCGCCGTTCGCGGCGCGCACCAGCTTGACCGCATTGGGATCGAACAGGGTGTCCACGTCGTCGATCGGCGCGGCCAGGGTGCTCATCGGCGCGCCGCTGTCGACCAGCGTCCCGGCAACGGCGCGGATGCCTTCGGCCGGCGCGAAGGGCTCGTCGCCCTGCAGGTTCACCACGACCGTGTCGTCGGACCAGCCGGCGATCGCCGCGCATTCCGCGAGGCGGTCGGTGCCCGAGACGTGATCGGGCGAGGTCATCGCGATGCGCACGCCGCTGCCGGCCAGCGCGTCGGCGATGCGCGCATCGTCGGTGGCCACCCAGGCTTCGCGCGCGCCGGCTTCCAGCGCACGCCGGGCCACGTGCAGCACCAGCGGCTCGCCGCCCAGCAGGCGCAGCGGTTTACCCGGCAGGCGCGATGCCGCGTAGCGCGCGGGGATGGCGACGACGAAATCGAGATCGGGCATTCAGACGCTCCGGCGGCGACCGGTGGCGACCCAGGTCCAGCCCGCGATCACCGCGCCGAGCCAGAGGAAGCCGATGACCAGGCAGTCGACCGCGAAATCGAGGAACGGGAAGGAGTTCAGGCGCGGCTGCTGCATCAGCGCCGGCATCAGCTCCAGCTCGGCGAACTGCAGCACCGTCCAGAAGCCGAGCCACATCGGCACGACCCAGCCAGCGGACGCCAGCGCGACCAGTCCGCGCAACCACCCTGCCATCTTCGCGTCAGGCATCTTCGAGTCCGTCATCTGCAAGCGTTCCATCCTCAAACCTGTTGTCCTTGTGCGCATTCGCGCAGGCGATCGAGCAGCATGACCCAGAAAGCTTCGGGCAGTTCCGTGCGGATCGGCACGCTGTAACACCGCTCGCCCGCGAATGGCGAGCATTTGACCGCATCCTTCGCGGTCATCAGCACCGGCAGGTCGCTGCCGAACGCGAGATCGTCGCGGGAGTAGCGATGGTGATCGGGAAACGCATGCGGCACGACGGCGATGCCCAGCCCGCGCAGCAGCGAGAAGAAGCGCTCGGGATGACCGATGCCCGCGACCGCGTGCACGCGCTGGCCGACGAACGCCGACAGCGGCAGCGCGCGCGCGCCGCGCAGTGCCTGCGCATCGCCGGGCAGCAGGCGCATCCGCCATTCACCGAATCCGGCGACATCGTCGATACCCCCGGCATTCGCCGATGCGTCGCCGGGTTCGTTGCCGGCGTTGACCACATGGAAATCGCAGCGCGCGCGGCGTGCCAGCGGCTCGCGCAGGGGGCCGGCCGGCAGGAGCAGGCCGTTGCCGTAGCGACGACGGCCGTCGATCACCTCGATCTCGATGTCGCGCGAGAGTCGGTAGTGCTGCAGGCCGTCGTCGCAGACCACCACGTCGCAGCCACGCTCGACCAGCGCACGCGCGGCGGCGGCCCGGTCGCGGTCCACGCGCACCGGCACCACGGCCTCGCGGGCGATCAGCAGGGGTTCGTCGCCGGCCAGTTCGGGCGACGTGTCGGCTTCGACCCAGCGCGGCGAGGTCGCCTCCTGGCGGCCGTAGCCGCGACTGGCCACGCCGGGCACCCAGCCTTCCTCGCGCAGGCGCTCGACCAGCGCGATCACCAGCGGCGTCTTGCCGCTGCCGCCGGCGATGAGATTGCCGACCACGATCACCGGCTTGCCCGGATGGCTGCTTCGCAGCACGCCATGCCGGAACAGCGCCGCGCGCGCGGCGACCGCGCCCGCGTACACGTGCGAGAGCAGGCGAGCGGGCCAGGGCGGCACGCTGCCGTCGAACCAGTAGGGCGGCGTCTGCGGGTGGTTCGAGCGTGGCGTCGGCGTGCGCGCTGTCGTCATCGGCGACGCTCAGGCCACGCCATCGGCGGCATCCGGCTCGCGGAACTGCATGCGATGCAGATGGGCGTACAGGCCGCCGCGCGCGAGCAGCTCGGCATGCGTGCCCTGCTCGACCAGATGGCCCTGGTCGAGCACCAGCACCTGGTCGGCATGCTCGATGGTCGACAGACGATGCGCGATGACCAGCGTGGTGCGGTCGGGCATCAGCCGGTTCAGGGCATCCTGCACCAGCCGTTCGGATTCGGTGTCGAGCGCGGCCGTGGCCTCGTCGAGGATGAGGATCGGCGCGTCCTTGAGGATCGCGCGCGCGATCGCGAGGCGCTGGCGCTGGCCGCCCGACAAGCGACCGCCCTTGGTGCCGATGTGGGTGTCGGCGCCTTCGGGCAGGCGTTCGACGAATTCACTGGCATTGGCGGCGTCGAGTGCGCTACGCACCTGATCTCCGCCAGCTTCGCCCATCTCGCCGTAGGCCACGTTGGTGGACACGGTGCCGTCGATCAGCATCACCTGCTGCCCGACCAGCGCGATCTGCCGGCGCAGGTCGGTCAGGCGATACTCGTCGATGGCGTGGCCGTCGAGCAGGATCTGGCCCGACTCGGGTTCGTAGAAGCGCGGGATCAGCTTGATCAGCGAGGACTTGCCGCTACCCGAACGGCCGACGATCGCGGTGACCGTGCCCGGTCGCGCGACGAAGGACACCCCCGCCAGCGCCGCCTGTGTCTGGCCCGGATAGCGCACGCCGACGGCGCGGAATTCGATCTCGCCACGCGCGCGCGCCAGCTCGCGGGTGCCGGTGTCGCGCTCTTCGTCAGCGTCCAGCACCGAGAACAGGCGTTCGGCCGAGGCCACGCCCTTCTGCAGCATGTTCTGCACGTTGGTCAGCTGCTTGAGCGCCGGGATCATCGCCATCATCGAGGTCATCAGCGCGACGAACTCGCCTGCGGTCAGGCGACCCTTCATCGCTTCGCCGCCGGCGAAGAACAGCAGCAGCGCCAGGCAGATCGAGCCCATCAGCTGGATCACCGCCGAGGTGATGCTGCGCGTGGCTTCGACCTTCATCGACAGCCGCAGGTTCTCGTCGGCCAGCCCGCGATAGCGCGCCAGTTCGGCCGGCTGCGCGCCGTAGACCTTCACTTCCTGTTGCCCACCCAGCGCCTGGTCGGCGGCCTGAAGCAGGCGCCCGCCGCTTTCCTGGATGCGATGGCCGTAGCGCCGGTAGCGCTTGCCCACGGTGTCCATCATCCACGCCATGATCGGCGCGATGAGCAGCACGGCCAGGGTGACACGCCAGCTGGTGTAGAGCATCACCGACAGCATCGCGATGACCTGCAGCGACTGCTGCAGCATGACCTTGGCCGCATCCACCGCCGCCTGCGCGACCTGGTCACTGTCCGAGCCCAGCCGCATCTGCATGTTGCTGACCGGCTCGCTGTCGAAATGCAGGCCCGGCATGCGCAGGAACTTGCCGAACACGCGCACGCGCAGGTCGCGGGCGATGCTGCGCGCGGAGCGGGCCATGAACACGTCGGACATGTAGCCGGCGAGGCCGCGCACCACGAAGATGCCGACGATGATGAGCGGCATGCGCCACAGCATGTCGGGCGACGGATTGGCCAGGCCGTCGGTGATCGGCTTCATCATGAAGGTGAAGGCGCCGCCGGCGGCGGCTTCGATCAGCATGCCGACCAGGGCCAGCGCGAGCAGGCCGCGATACGGCAGCGCGAAGCCGAGGACGCGGCGGTAGATCGGCCAGGTGGGTGTGGTGTCGCGCTTGCTCACCGCTTGGTCGCTCCCCCGGCCTTCTGCTCGGGTGCGGTGGCGATGCTGATCTGGCGGAAACCGAGCTGTCCAAGCGCATCGAGCGCGGTGACCACGGCCTGGTGCGGCGTGCGCGCGTCGGCGCGCAGCAGGACCGGGCGCTTGCGGTCGTCGCCGGCCACTTCGACGATGGTCCGCTTGAGCGATTCCAGGTCGGTGCGCAAGGCCTCGCGGTCCTGCACGAAATAGCGGCCGTCGGCATTCACCAGCACGCTCAGCGCCTTCGACGTGGCCTCGGTCGGCGTGCCGTCGGCCTTCGGCAACTGCAGTTTCAGCACCGAACGCGCATCGAAGGTGGTGGTGACCACAAAGAAGATGATCAGCACCAGGATGACGTCGATCAGCGGCACGAGGTTGATCTCGGGCTCGTCGTCGCTGCGGAAATCGCGGATGCGCATGGCTCAGCTGCTCGCCACCGGCGGGGTGATGCCGCGCGCGCCGGATGCGGTCGGGGCAGAAGCGCGCGGCGCATCGAGGGTGTCGAGCAGCTGGATCGCTTCATGCTCCATCTCGACGATGTAGCCGGCGATGCGCCCGCGGAAATAGCGGTGGAACATCAGGGCCGGGATCGCCACGATCATGCCGGTCGCGGTGCAGACCAGCGCCTTGCCGATGCCGCCGGCCAGTTCGTTGACGTCGCCGATGCTGCCGTCGGAAATGGTGATGAACATCTGGATCATGCCGACCACGGTGCCGAACAGGCCCAGCAGCGGGCCCGCAGCGGCGATCGTGCCGAGGGTGTTCAGGAATTTCTCCATCCGGTGGACCAGATGCCGGCCCACGTCCTCGATGCGTTCACGGATCTGGTCGCGGGGACGGTTGCGCACGTCCAGCGCGGCGGCCAGCAGGCTGCCCAGGGGCGAGGTGCGGCGGAGGGAGTCGATGTGCGTGGGGTCGAGGTTGCCGCGGGATGCCCAGGCGCGGACTTCGTCGCCCAGTCCGGGAGGCAGCACGGTCTTGCGGCGCAGGGTCCAGAATCGTTCGAGGATGATCGCCAGGGCCGCCACGGTGAGCAGCAGCAGGGGAATCATCGGCCATCCGCCCGACTTGACCAGTTCCAGCACGTCGCGTCCTCCGGCCCGGGGCCGTGTTGATTCAGGCACATAGCATAGCCTAGAGCGTGTCATGCCCTTTTTCGTGTGCCGCGTTGCGCAACCTGTGGCGGCGAGACAAGGTTCCGTGGCGCAGTCCTTGGCTGGTGGCCAAGGCAAGCCACGGGCCGCAGGATCGCCGCCACAGGGGCGCAACCCGAAGGGAAGGTCGTCCGGGGGCGCGATCCGGCGTTGCGCACCTTGCCAAGGCGGCCAGCCTTGGCGGCGGCGCGCGCCTTGGCTCACGCCCCCGGACGACCTTCGCGGCACACGAAAAAGGGCATGACACGCTCTCGCCGTCCGGATGGGGGCTGCGCGCGGGAATGCAACGCGACCGGCATCACGAGCCGTGCGAACCGCCCGTCATTCCGCCCTCGCCCGCCGCGTCACCGCATCCCACAGCCGTCGGCGTCGCCCGCGCTCATCCTCGTACACCACACCTGCTGCCGTCAGGCGCAGGCGCTGGGCCCCGGTGTCGGCGGTCACTGGCGTGCGTGCGCCGCGATAGCGCCAGCGCTCGACCACCGCCGGCTTGGGATGCCGGAAGCGGTTGCCGTAACCAGCCGATACCGGGGCGAAGCGCGCGCCCGAAGCGGCGACGAAACCGGGATCGGACGAGCTGTCGCTGCCGTGGTGGGCCATCAGCACGATGTCGGCACGCACCGCAGCCGGGTCGTGGCGCAGCAGGCCACGCTCGATGACGTGGCCGATGTCGCCGGTCAGCAGGGCCGCACCATGCGCGGTCTCGATGCGCAGCACGCAGCTCGATTCGTTGCGCAGGTAGGGAAAGTGCGGCATCGGGTGCAGGACGCGGAAGCGCACGCCATCCCAGGCCCAGGCATCTCCCGCTCGACAGTCGCGCAGCCCGGGCACGCGCACCGACAGTCCGCTGCCTTCGGGCGCGAAGACCTGCCGCATCGGGAAGGCGGCCGCCACCGATTCGAAACCGCCCGCGTGGTCGTTGTCGCCATGGCTCATCACGGCCGCATCCACCGTGCGCACGCCCAGCGCACGCAGGGCCGGCACCACGGCGCGCTCGCCGGCATCGAAGCCTTCCGGGATCGCGGGTCCCATGTCGTACAGCAGGTGGTGGTTCGCCGTCCTGACCAGCACCGACAGCCCCTGCCCCACGTCGAGCACGACGATCTCGACCTCGCCCGCGTCCGGCGCCGCGCGGTCCGGCCACAGCAAGGGCAGCCACAGCAACAGCGCGAGCGGCTTGCCGGGCAGCGCCTGCGGCAGCAGGCACCAGAACGCCGACAGCAGGGCCAGCGGCAGCGCGTACCAGCGCGCCTCGGGCAGCCACCACAGGGCCAGCGGGCTTCCGGCCAGCCAATCGAACAGCGACCAGCTCGGCTCGAAGGCCCAGGCCGCCAGGCGCCACGCCCACCCGCCCCAGCCCGGCTGCAGCGCTTCGAGCGCCAACCCAAGCAGCGACAGCGGCACCACCACCAGGCTCCACCACGGGATCGCCAGCAGGTTCGCGAAAGGACCGGCCAGCGAGGCCTGGCCGAACAGCGCCACCGTCAACGGCAGCAGGCCCACCGTCGCCACCGCCTGCGCCGACAGGAAATCGCGCACCGGACGCCCACCGCCATCCGGCAGGCACCACAGCAGCCAGGCCACGCCGCCGAAGCTCAGCCAGAAGCCCGCCGTCAGCACCGCGAGCGGATCGACGACCAGCATCGCGACCACCGACATCGCCACCGCCGACCATGGCCGCCACGCGCGCCGCGACAGCCGCGCGATGGCGACGACCGCGATCATCAGCAGCGTGCGCACCGTCGGCAGCGCGAAACCGGCCATGGCCGCGTAGATCGCGGCGCCGGCCAGTGCCGCGATCGCAGCGGCCTGCACGCGTGGCGCGATCCGCCCGAGCAGCGGGAAGGCCCACCACATCGCGCTGGCCAGCAAGGCGAAGAAACCGGCGACGAGACCGACGTGGAAGCCCGAGATCGCGATCAGATGGGTCAGGCCGTTCGCACGCAGCACCGCCCAGTCTTCGTCGCCGAGGCCGCGCGTATCGCCGAGCGCGAGCGCGCGCAGGAAACGCGAGGATGCATCCGGCACGGCGCGTTCGATGCGCCGCGACATCGCCTCGCGCCAGGCGTCGATCCCGCGGGCACTGCGGAGTTCGCGCGCCGTCTCCGGCGCGCGCAGGTAGCCGGTCGCGACGATGCGATCGACGAAGGCGTGCTTCTCGCCATCCACACCACCGGGATTGCGCAGTCCGCGCGGCGCGCGCAGCTTGGCCGAGAGCATCCAGCGACTGCCCGCCGCCAGGCGCAACCTCGGCGCATCGGGCGCCGGTGCTTCGACATCGAAATCGTCGTACCACGCCAGTCGCAGCGTGGCACCGCGCAGCGCCTCCGGCATCGCGTCGATGTCATCGACCACGAAAGAGAAGCGCGTACGCCGTGTCTCGTGCATCGGCATGCCCGAGACACGACCGCTCAATGCGAAGACCCCGTGCTCCATCGACACCGGCAACTGCCTCGACAGCGACCATGACGCCTGCAGGCCGGCGAGCAGGACGCCTGCGGACAACACGGCCAGCGGTCGCCACCGGGGGCGAAGCAGCGACGCGGCCGCCAGCGCAGCGGTGATCGACAGCAGCACGACATCCGGCGGCGCCGGAAGACACAGGCACAGACCGATGCCGGCGATCAGCCATGCCGCCGCGGAGAGGATCGTCATGCGCATGCGCCCGCGTATGTGTCGCGTGCGCAGCGGGATGAAGCGTCGAGAACGGACATCGTCGGGATTCCTGCCGTGGATCGAGACAGGGTGTCGTGTTCGCGACAGGCACGATGTCGGGCCAGACCGCGTGTTGCCGTAGGGGTTTTCCGACCACAGCGCACATGCCGGTGCATGCTCAGGATCATCATCAGGTCGCGCATCGGTCGCCATCGATCAGATGACCTGAACACCACGCCACCCCGTTGCTTCTTGCAGGGTCGTTTCGATTGACGCACCTGGACCTGCATGTCAGCCTCTGCGCGCCCTGCACGGGGCAGATCGCGGATCGGTTCACGCTGCGATTCGCGCGCACAGATGACACGACAAGGACAAGGGAATGACGATTCTGGTGGTGGGTGCGACGGGTGCGACGGGACAGCGACTGGCATCGCAACTGCTCGAACGCGGCCAGCGGGTCCGCGCCGTGGTGCGATCGCCCGACAAGTTGCCTGGCGCCCTGCGCGCGCATCCCTCGCTCGAACTCGTGCATGCGAACCTGCTCGACCTCGACGACAGCGCGCTGCAGCGTACCGTCGTCGACTGCAGCGCGATCGCGTCCTGTCTCGGTCATCCCATGAATCTCAAGGGCATCTACGGCCCGCCGCGCCGGCTGGTGACGGATGCGACGCGACGCCTGTGCGACGCAGCGCGCGCGAGTTCGCCCGGAATGCCGGTGCGCTTCGTCCTGATGAGCACCGCCGGCGTGCGCGACCAGGCACGGGAACAGGCATTTTCCTTCGCGGAGCGCTGCATGGTCGGCCTGATCCGCACCCTGCTGCCGCCGCACGCCGACAACGAACAGGCGGCCGCATGGCTGCACCGGAACGTCACCCAGGGCGATACCGCCGTCGAATGGGCGATCGTAAGACCCGATACGCTGATCGAGGAAGAGATCGTCACCGCCTACGACGTGCATCCCTCGCCGACGCGCAGCCCGATCTTCAATGCCGGCAAGACCAGCCGGATCAACGTCGCGCATTTCATGGCCGAACTGGCGACGCGCGAGGAGCTCTGGCAGACCTGGCGCGGACGGATGCCGACGATCTACAACCCGGGCCTTTCCTGAGCCGCCATCCGCACGGCAAAGTTGGGTTAGGCTTGCGTCCACGTCCTTCAAGGAGCAGCTCCATGACCACCCACACCGGTTCCTGTCACTGCGGCAGCGTCGCCTTCGAAGTCGACGGCGAGATCGACAGCGCCCTGGCCTGCAACTGTTCGATGTGCGGACGACGCGGCTCGCTGCTCTGGTTCGTGCCGCGCGCCTCGCTGCGCCTGACCACGCCCGAATCCGCCGCAGCCACCTACACCTTCAACAAGCACCTGATCCAGCACCGCTTCTGCCTGACCTGCGGCATCCATCCCTACGGCGAAGGCACCGCGCCGGACGGCAATGCGATGGCCGCGATCAACCTGCGCTGCGTCGAAGGCGTCGATCTCGATGCGATTCCGGTGCATCGCTACGACGGGCGGTCGCTCTGACCTTCGCGGACGAGACAGAAGACGAATGACGAGAACGGAGCATCACCATCCCAGGATCACCCGAAGCGCGGAGGGCGACTACCGCGTCGACGGGCCACTCACGGATGACGTGTTTCAATTTCTTTGCGGCTTGCAGGACATCAACCAACTGTCCGTCGTCAAGAGCCCGAGAATCACCACCGCCATCGCGAAGCGTCTGCTCGAATTGCCGCCAACGCGGCGCCTGTGGCTTGGGTGCGATGTCAGTCGAATCGCGCTGAACCATCTCCTGAGGATTCCCGGACTGGAAGTGCTGGATAGCCTCGACGTTTGCAGACCGGGCCGTTTGTCGGGCTTCGAGCATGCGACCTCGTTGCACACGCTCCGCGCGAACTGCCGGCTGACCGCTGAAGACGTCCACGCGATCGCACGCTGCGCTGCGCTTCGCGAACTGGGTCTTCAGAGCGCGAGGCTCGACAGGAAAGCGCTGGATGCACTGCTGTCGCTGCCTTCCCTGCAGTCCCTCGACCTGGAAGGCGCTGCGTTCGACGACAGGATGGCGAGCAAATTCGCCCGCTCCGGCACGCTGACATCCCTCGAAATCGGCGCGACGCGCATCACCCGCCGGGGACTCGAATCCCTGGTGCGCATGCCGAATCTGCGCCGGCTGGACGTCTGGGCGACCGCACTCTCCACGGATGATCTCGAATTGCTGCGGGAGGCGCCTGCGCTGGAGTGGATCTCGGTCGGCGACTGGAAGAACTCGCCACTTCCGGGAGACCGGATCGTCCCGATCCTGATGTCGATGCCGATGCTGAAGAACGCGTGGCTCGATGGCGTCACGCTGACTCCGGAGCAGAGGGCCATGCTCGAAAGTCGCTTCCCGCAGATAAGAATCCACTGATCGTGATGCGCATCGGCGTGATTTCCGACACCCACGGCCTGCTCCGGCCCGAAGCTGTGGCTGCACTGCAAGGCTGCGACGCGATCCTCCATGCAGGCGACATCGGATCGGCCGACATCCTGGCGCAGCTCAGCAGCATCGCACCGACCACCGCCGTGCGGGGCAACAACGACAAGGGCGACTGGGCTTCGCAACTTCCGGAAACGGAATGGATCGATCTCGATGCCGTGCTGATCCATCTGCTTCACGATATTGCCGATCTGGACGTGGATCCGCAGGCCGCCGGGATTCGCGTGATCGTTTCAGGACACTCGCATCGTCCGCATCTCGAGGAACGCATCGGCGTCCTCCATCTGAATCCCGGCAGTGCGGGCCCGCGGAGATTCAAGCTGCCGATCTCGGTTGCCATCATGGACATCGATCAAGGGCAGGCAAGCGCGCGCATCGTCGAACTGGATATTGCCGCAAGCCATCCTCGACCACCGACCCGTCGAGACGCGCCATGATGCTCACGATCGCCGCCGGATTGATCTTCGCCCTCGGCGCCGCGCATTCGTACCTCGGCGAGCGCTACCTGCTATCGCGACTGCTGCGCCGCGACAATCTGCCGAAACTGCTGGGCGGGACCGATTTCACGAAGCAGACGCTGCGCTTCGCATGGCATGTGACCACGGTGGCATGGTGGGGCTTCGCGATCCTGCTGCTGCAAGCGGAGCGCGGCGAACTATCGGCCACCACGGCGGTTAGCGTGATCGGCTGGACGGCCATCGCCTCGGCGCTGCTGCCGCTGGTCATCACGCGCGGTCGACACCTGTCGTGGATCGTGATGCTCGCGATCGGCGCGCTTGCCCTGTCCTGGCAAGCACCCTGAATCCCCGTCCGTCGCTCAGATCGGCTGCCAGCTCGATTCGTTCCGCACGAAGATGCGGTCGGTGAGGCCGTAGGTCGCTTCCGCGCGCGCCTGGACTGCCGCCTGGCGCAATTGCGCCACGGCGTCGGCATCGGCGGAATCGGCGAACAGCAGCAGGTCGCGTGCCGGCACCGCAGCGACGGGCGCGCCGCGCATGCGCGCCGACTCGCGCTCCCACAAGTCGGCGAACAGCAGCAGCGATGCCTCGTAGTTGCCGTCGGCAGTCACCATCGACAGCTTCTCGCCGCGCTGCACGTCGATGCCGGGCAGGAGGCCGCGCAGGTTGCGCACGGCAAGCGCGCGCAGGTCCTCCCGCTTCACGCCGAGCGTGTCGAGTTCATCGGGATTGAGGTAGGCGATGTTGCTGGGCGTATCGATGGCGTACACGACGACGAGCTCATCGTTGAGGTCTTCGTGGACGTGGTCCTCCTGCGCATCGTTGCCCATCTTCCGCATCGATTCGCGGGTTTCCGCAAGCCAGGCGCGATCCTTGATGACCGGGATGATCGCGTCGGCGCTGCGCTCCAGCCCCTTTGCGGCTTCCGCGAACGACTGCACGAAGCGGTCCACCAGCGCATCGCGATGCTTCGGCGATTCGCCGAGAAACATCTGGTACGCGTTGTTGAGGAATGCGCGATTGTTGCCGTCGTCGCCCGTGCGGATCGCGAGTTCGAGGTCGCCGACGATCGTGACCTCCAGGCCCGGAACTGCGGCGCGGACCTTTTTCGCGACATGCTCGGTGAATGCAGCGGGATCCATGGCCGGTTCGGACTTGCCGCCAAACAGCGAACGCAGGGAAGACAGGATGCCAGGCATGGAAACTCCGGAGCGTCAGGAAGGGAAGGCTTGTCGATCGACGATCCGCAATGTTGCTGTTCGGGCGCGGGAACGCAACCCGGCAAGCTGTCAGGTCATGTCATGTGCTCGCCAGCCCTCCCAACCGGGAGGGCTGGCGAGCCTTGCTGCGTTGGTCCTGCCCCGGCACCAGCCGCTCACGCGGCAGCTCTCAGGGCTGCGCCACGCAGGGATTGTCGTTGCCGCTGCAGCGGCCATAGCGCTGCAGGTCGGCCTGTGCCTTGGCGCGTTCGGCATCCCATTCGGCCTGGGTCTTGCAGACGCGCTCGGGACGGTTGCTGCCAAGGGCCTTCTTGCGCTCGCAGACGAGTTTCGAATCATCGGCAGGTGACTTGGCCTGGGGCTGCGGATCGTTGGCGCCCGGGTTGCCGCCCTGGGCCAGGCTGATCATCGGGATGAGGCAGAACATCGCCGCCAGACAGATCGCACGCATGACGCATCCTCCATGTCGAAATGTGCCACGACCGTAGGCCAGGCACTTCCGGATGTCACGCGAAAGATGACGTGTTGCGACGAGCGGCAGGCACAGCGATGGTCGATGTCCGGCGCCCGCTGGATTCCACGATTCCCAGGGGATACGGCAGGGTCAGGCAGCACGATCAGGCAGCAGAATCCGCTTTGATCCCGAGGCCCGTCGGCATCCTGCGCCTCACTCTGCCGCAGCCTCCAGCGCATCCGCGAGCCGTTCGACCGCGACGACTTCCATGCCCTTGTAGCTGCCCGCCTTCGGTGCATTGGCCTTGGGCACGATGGCGCGCAGGAAACCGTGCGTCGCGGCTTCCTTCAGGCGCTCCTCGCCGTTGGGCACGGGCCTGATTTCGCCGGAGAGGCCAATCTCACCGAAGGCGATCGTCTTTTCCGGGAGCGGCCGGTCGCGCAGCGAGGACAGCACCGCGAGCAGCACCGGCAGGTCGGCGGCGGTTTCCTGCACGCGGATGCCGCCGACCACGTTCACGAACACGTCCTGGTCGCCGACCATCACCCCGCCGTGGCGATGCAGCACCGCGAGCAGCATCGCGAGGCGGTTCTGTTCCAGGCCGACGGCGACGCGGCGCGGGTTCGACAGCGGCGAGGCGTCGACCAGTGCCTGGACTTCCACCATCAATGGACGCGTGCCTTCGCGGGTGACCATCACGCAGCTGCCGGGCTGGCGGCCGGTGCCGGAGAGGAAGATCGCCGACGGATTCGGCACCTCGCGCAGTCCCTTGTCGCTCATCGCGAACACGCCCAGTTCGTTCACCGCGCCGAAGCGGTTCTTGAAGGCGCGCAGCACGCGGAAGCGGCTGCCGCTGTCGCCTTCGAAATACAGCACGGCGTCGACCATGTGCTCGAGCACGCGCGGGCCGGCGATGCCGCCTTCCTTGGTGACGTGGCCGACGAGGAAGATCGCGGTACCGGTTTCCTTGGCATAGCGCACGAGCCGCGCGGCGCTCTCACGGACCTGGCTGACCGAGCCGGGCGCGGCGGTCAGGGATTCGGTCCACAGCGTCTGCACGGAATCGGCGACGAGCAGTTTCGGCTGCGTCTGCACGGCCTGCTCGAGGATGCGTTCGACACCGGTCTCGGCCAGCGCGCTGAGGCCGTCGAGCGGCAGCCCGAGCCGCGAGGCGCGCCCGGCCACCTGGGCCAGCGATTCCTCGCCGGTGACGTACAAGGCCGGCAGGCGGCCGGCCATGCTCGCCAGCGCCTGCAGCAGCAGCGTGGACTTGCCGATGCCCGGGTCGCCGCCGATCAGCACCACCGCGCCTTCGACCAGGCCGCCGCCGAGCACGCGGTCGAACTCGCCGATGCCGGTGCTGGTGCGCACGTCCTCGCGATGCAGCACGTCCTTGAGCGCGGTGACCTTCGGCGGATCGATCTTGCCCGCCCAGCTGCCGCGACGCGCGGCGGCCGGCGCATCGGAAGCACTTTCAACCACCACCTGGCTCAGCGTGTTCCAGGCCCCGCACTCGCCGCATTGCCCCTGCCACTTGCTGTACTCGGCGCCGCATTCGCCGCAGACGTAGGCGGTGCGGCTCTTGGCGGAGGATTTGCCGGGGGTTTTGCTCACGGAGATCTCGATGCGAAGGAATGTGGGCGACGCGACGGCGTACTGTAGCCGCCGCCGGTCTCAATCGGCGAGATCGGCGCCGCCGGTCAGTCCTTCAACGACGCCATCGAAGGCAGGTGCGCGGATCGGGCCAGCCACAGCGTCGCGACGAGCAGCCATGCGGCCGAGGTGAGCGCGAACACCGGGAAGCCGATCCCGAAGTCGCGCGACAGCGCCTCGTGCCCGGGCCACGCCGCGGTGAGCGTCGGCCAGAGCGCGAGCCACAGCAATCGCACGGCCTCGCCGACGATCGCCCAGCGGCGACGTTCGAGCAGCGCACCGATGGTCATGAGCCCCAGCGTGAGGAACAGCGCCGATTGCAGCGCCGCCCACGGCGACAGGCGCGCAGCGTTCTGCAGGAACACGGTGCCCAGTCCGAGCAGGACGAGGAACTGCAGGAAACAGTAGGCGCGCAACGCGGCAGGCACGGGCGGGTCGTATTCGTTGCGGGCGATGTCGAACGCCGGCTTCGGGAAGCGTTCGGCCACGTCGGCGGGCCGCCAGCCCGGTCGCGCGAACCAGACGCGCAGCTTGTCGCGCCAGCGTCGCGCATGCCACGCGTCCTTGGCCAGCGCCCAGTAGACCTCGATGTTCGCCCACAGCGGGTTCCAGCTGCGCAGCGGCGCACGCGTGCCGTACACCACCGGCTCGTCGTCGCGCTCCTCGGCGAAGGTGCCGAACAGGCGGTCCCAGAGGATGAAGATGCCGCCGTAATTCCTGTCGAGGTAGCGGTCGTTCACGGCGTGGTGCACGCGGTGGTTCGAGGGCGATGCGAACACGCGGTCGAACCAGCCGAGCTTCGGCACCAGTTCGGTGTGGATCCAGTACTGGTACAGCAGGTCGATCACCGCGACCACCGCGAACACCTCGACCGGCACGCCCAGCAGCGCCATCGGCAGGTAGAAGACCCAGCCCAGCAGCACGCCGCTGCCGGTCTGGCGCAAGGCGGTACTGAGGTTGTAGCGCTCGCTCTGGTGATGCACGACGTGCGCCGCCCAGAGGATGCCGACCTCGTGCCCGCAGCGATGCAGCCAGTAGTAGCAGAGGTCATAGAGCAGCAAGGCGACGATCCACACCCACACGCTGTCCGTCGGCAGGTCGAACAGCGCCACGCATTCGACCACCCAGGCATAGATGCCGACGGTCAGCAGCTTGCTGAACACGCCGACCACCTGCGACAGCACGCCCAGGCCGATGCTGTTGATGGCGTCGTTGAGCCGGTAGACGCGGCGGCGCATGATCCGCGCCACGAACAGCTCCACACCCATCAGGACGAAGAACATCGGGATCGCGAACAGCATGATCGTCTCGGCCGAAGGCATGGCGGATCAGCGCCTCTCGACCGAACGCGCGATGCACCACTGCGCGGCGTAATAGGTGCCGAGCACGAGCAGTGCACTCATCGGGATGCCGCCGCCGAAGCGGTCCCAGGCCAGCAGGCTGTCGCTGGCCATGAACAGCACCGCACCGATCGCAGCCCAGCGGGCGCTGCGCGGCAGCAAGGAGGAAACGGTGGGCGTCCATGCCCGGGCCAGCGCGAATGCGGCCATCGCCGCGAGCACGACGGTGTAGGCGACGACCGGGATCTTCAGATCGGGCGCCACGCGCGGCAGCAGGCCGTAGAGATTCGCCGCACCGATCAATGCGACCAGCGCGAAGGCCGGCACCCTCGCCTTCGCGGCCGACCCCGGCGCGAACGCGACGATGTAGCCGATGTGCGCGAGCAGGAAAGCCACCAGACCGGGCACGAACAGGTCGCCGGGCAGCATCAGGCAGACATCGCCGACCAGCGACAACACCATGCCGATAGCGACGGCATGCCGGTAGCGGGGAGACACGGGCTGCGACGTGCGCACCACCTGCCAGCACAGCAGCAGGGTCGCCAGTGGCTTGCCGATGTAGTGCAGCCAGAGGGCGGAGCCGCCGAGCATGGCGCCGGCGATGGCGGCGAGTACGGCGACGAAGAGAACGACAGTGAGAAGGCGGGAGGACATGCGCACGGATCTGGATGCGGGATCCGTACCTTAGCGTATGCAGATGACGGGCCGCGAGCGTCGCAGGTCGCGTTTTGCGAAATGCAGCGGTATACGTTTCAGCAAAGAGCAGCCGGCCCGGTCGTATCAACCGAAGCGGCCGCGCAGTCGATGCGACGCGTTGCGCCAGCCGGCTTCCGAATAATTGTCGACGAAGAAGATCCGCACCTCGGCCATGCCGATGCTGCAGAAGTGCACCCATGCGGTGGCCTCCTGCTTGTCGCGGGTGATGTACCAGAGGCCATCACCGTGCGCCTGGCCCCAGGTGCCGACGCGGTGCACCAGCAGATCGGCCATGCCGCGTGCGGAGACCATCGCCGCGCGGATGTGCGCCTCGCCCATCGTCGGCGCCTGGTAGATGCGCGCCATTCGTCAGTTGTTCCGCATGTCGGGTTGTCCACGCATGCACGCGCTCGCATACTCGGGACATCTCCCCCAAGGACTGCGGACGATGATGCTTCCGATGCGCGTGGAACTGCTGCTGGAACTGCGCAACGAGCGCGAACGCGTCCGCGTGATCCAGCGCGTCGACCAGCCGCATCCCGAACTGGGCACGGCGCATCCCGGCGAAGACACGCGTCGTGCCGACCTGCCTGCCTTGTGGGGTCTGGTCGAACACCAGACCCGGCAGGAACCCGCAGCGGCCATCGAGGAACCGCTGCCGACGCGCACGCAGACCATCCTGTCGCATCGCGTGCCCGAGAACGTGCGCCGCGCGATCAACGGCGATGTCACCGACGCCAGCCCGTCGTCGCGCAAGCACGGCATCGAACTCGACCTGAAGCTCTGAAGGCGGCTCACAGCGCTTTCTTCGCGTAGGCCGTGCGCATCGGCAGCGGCTTGAGGAATCCCGCCCCTTGGTAGAGGCCGGCGTTGAGATCGCGGCGCAGGCTGTTCTCCGTCGGCATGCCGTGCGGCTGGCTGCCATCCGACGGGCCGATCGTCGCGCGCTCCTCCGGCCTGATCGAAGCGCTGCTGTCGTCCGGCTGGATCGTGCCGTGGACCGCGTGCATCGCATGGATGAGTTCGTGCCCGAGCGCGACCGCGCCATCGGCCGTCTGCTTTTTCAAGTCGCCGCGCGTCAGATTCATCTTCGAGAGCGCCACGGCAGGCACGCGCTGACCGACATCGGTGTGGTGCGACACCGTGGCATCGGAGCCCGTGCCGGACAGCTGGAACGCGCTCGACACCAGGGTCGCGCCGGAAAGATCCTTCGGCACCATGTTCTGCCGGAGCCCCGACTGCGAACCTGCATCCTGGATCGTGACCTTGCGCTTGTCCGCATTCCCGATCTGCCGGAAGAGATCCTGGCCCGAGCCCGTCGACGCGATCGTGCTCAGATGCGCACGGGTCTGCTGCACGAAGTCGGTGAATTCGGCACCGGACGCGTGCGTCGCATGGGTGCCGTCGCGCACGATCTCCAGGTTGTTCGCCCAGGGCGTGCCCACGGACATCACCTTCTTGAGCTGGTTGCGCTGCTGCGACAGCATCTGGGGCGTGATGCCGCCATTGGGCGCCATGGCCCCCATCACCATCCTCTGGTCCGAAACGTGCTCGGTCCGCAACCGATCCCCCCACGCCTGCCCCTGGGGCGTGCCGAGCTTGTCGACTTCGCCGATCAACAGCTGGCGGAACGGATCGACGCTTTTCCTTCCCTGGTTCGACATCGTCTTGCTCCCTTGTTGCCCGGCCGCTTCGCGCCCCGGACGTGATGGTCGTTGCCGGCCTCAGCGGCCGCGCCCGTCATTCGACGCGTCACAGCACATGCCAGTCGTCCTTCGACCCCATCGGCATCTTCGACAGGCTGTCCACGCTGGTCGGGCCTTTCTTGAGCAGCTTGACCATGCGATCGCGGGACTCCTGCATGCCCGGCCCGCTCAGGTCGCGGAATTCCGCGCGCGACGTGTGGGTGGAGGAGACATCGAGCTTGTCGTTGAGAAACACCTCGACCAGCTGGCGCGGTGCGACATTCCTGTCCGGGTTGCGGATCGCGGTCGAGGCGGCATCGACCAGGTAGTCCTTGGGCTTCTTGGTCGAAGACGCCGTGTATGCCTGGTTGATCAGCTGCCGGGAGACATTCTGGAAGTACCACTCCGTGCCATGCTGCGGATGCGCGCCGACGTTCTCGGGATGGTTGTGTTCCTGGGTGATCCGGCCCGCCGGGTCCTTGGTCGTCGCGTTGCGCAGGTAGATGGTCGGGTGCTGGTTCGGCGACGCCTGGGTGAAGCCGCGCACTTCCTGCGCGGTCACCGTGCGGGTCGGGTTCTCGCTCACGTCGTGCGCGTTCTGCGCGGTGTGCACGGTCGCGGTACGGTTGGTTTCCGGCGCCGCGAACGAATTCCTGCGCTGCTTCGGTACGTCGTTCATCATCCTCTCCTCGTGACGCAAAGCCGGCGGCCTCCGGGCGGCATCGCCGGGGTTCGAGATACGGCGCTCACAGAGGCTTGAACATGCCGTAGCCACCGCCGCCTTGTTCGCCCTTGTTGCTCTCGTCGCGCGCGACCAGGCCGGGATCGCGCGCCTCCTTCAAGGTATTGGTCCGCTTCTGCTGCTCGGTGTAGTCGAAGCCCATCTTCTTGAAGAAGCCGGGCCGGCTGGTCGCGGTGACCATGCTGGTGGCGCCGACGTCGCGCGCCCGCGATTCCACGGCCTGCATCATCTGCGAGCCCGCCCCCGGCGCATGCGACTGGATGTTCTGCACATCCATCTCGCGGCGGGTCGCCGAAAAGGAGTAATCGGTCGTCCCGGTGTGGGTCCAGCCGCTGTGCGTGACCAGCTGGCCGCTGAAGCTGCCGCTGCGCCCGCGCGGCGTTTCCACCACGGACCGCTTCGGCGGCAGTTCCTGCATTTCGATTTCCATCGGCGGCGGCTTCGGCGCCGTCTTCCCTGTGAACCATGACATGGCGATCTCCTGGTCTGTGTCGGGTGTGTGGATCGCATCCGTCGCCGCCCCGGGCATCGCAGTCCGGCCCACGGAATGCGGCACAGCGCTACTTCTTTTGTTTCAATGCGTCGGCCCAGCCCTGCGGCACCTCGCCCAATCCGTGTTTCTCGAACTTGTGCTGCACATAGGCGCCGACATCTTCATGGCCCTTCTGCTGTGCGCGCTGCGCGGCGGACACCGCAGCAGACATGCGCGACTGCATGACCTGGTTCTTCAGGGGAACCTCCCCCTGCTTGCGCATGTCATCGGCGCTCTTGAGCTGCGGATAGGCGGATTCGAGCACGTTCTGCAGGCCCTTCATCCCGAATCCCCTGCTCTCGTTGCGCGCCGACCATTTCTGGTGCAGCGTTTCGGCCATGATGCCGGCGCCCACATTGGTGTCGGTCCTGTTGAATCCGGCATCGCCGAACGCGGTGGTGGTTTCGTTGAGGCGGAGCAAGGTCGCTGCGGTCAATGCCGAAGGGCTGTACGTCTTCTCGTGCCATGCGTTGGGCTTGGTGGAGCCCTCCATGTCCCGCCCGCCCTTGACCAGTGCCTTGTTCGCACGGGTCAGTTCGGCGACCGACCGGGTTTTCTTGAACAGTTCGGTGTACTTCGTGCTCTGGCCCGACCGGCTTTCCCCGTACATCTGTCCCCAGACATCGCCCTTGGTGTACTGGAACTGGGTCGTCGGCCCCTCCATGAAGCCGTACTTCGCCCCCTCCGGCTTGATCTCGAACGTTTCCTGCTTGCCGATCGACTCGATCCCCTGGGAGAGGCTCTGTACCTGGGTCGGCCGGTAATTGTGGAATGCGCCGCTGTACACCCTGGACGGCTCTTCGACCGTGAAGTCCATCGAATGACTTCCGCTATCCCGCGACGGCCGCTCCATGACGGCGTCCATCCAGCCGCGCGGCACCGGCCCCAGGCCATGCTTGGCGAACTTCTTCTGGACGTACTCGTTGACCTCCCAGTTGGACTTGCCTTTCTCGAAGCCGCGGATGCCCGCGGAAATGGCGGCCGACATGCGCGACTCCTCCACCTGCGACATCAGGGCTTCCTGGCCCTGCTTCTGCATGCCTTTGACGGACACCAACTGCGGGAACTTGGACTCGAGCGTTGAGAGCAGGCGCTTGGCGTCGTGCTGCGTTCCCGCCGACTTTTCCGACCATTTCTGGCTCAGTGCCTCCGCCATGATGCCGGTCCCCACATCGGTGTGGGTCTGGTTGAAGCCGGTATCGCCGAACGCCGTCGTCGTTTCGTTGAGGCGAATCAGCGACGCGGTGGTCATCGCAGAGGTCGTGTAGGACTTGCCTCGCCACGAATTGGTGGATCCCACCAGCATGTCGCTGCCGCCCTTGATCAGCGCCTTGTTCGCGCGGGTCAGCTGCTGGACCGAGTAATCGTTCACCAACTCGCGATACTTCGTGCTGATGCCGGACTCGCTTTCTCCGATCATCTGCCCCCAGACGTTCCCGTGCTTGTACTGGAACTGGGTAGTGGGGCCTTCGAGGAAGCCATGGGAGGAGGATCCCGGCTTCACGTTCAAGGTCTGCCCCTGCTGGACCAGGGAAATGCCCTGGTTCAGTGTCTTGGCCCGTGGCGGCGCGTAACTGTCGAAGCCACCGCCCAACAGGGTGAATCGCTGCTCATCCATCGCCGTTCTCCAGATGCATCGTCGATGTCGCGCGCGCACTTCCTGCGCAGGCCGGCGACACGCCCCAGTGGTCGCCCGTTTCGGCGAAAACCGCCGCACAGGCAACATGCGACAGGACCGTTCGGGCGCGCGGATCATGGCCCGTCGCGCGGAACAAGGCGCGACTCAACGCCTCGGACGGCGATTCCAGCATCGCCATGGCCTTCAAGAGCTGGACGTGCTCGTCCGGATGCGGCAGCGCCAGCACCTCGGGCAGGCACTCGCGGAGTCGACCGCCTTCGACGTCATGCAGCGCGATGTGCAGCACCCGGCCATCGATCGGACCGCGCGACTGGAACGACTGCCCGCCATTGGCACGATGCCAGCGCGACAGCGCATTGAAGTTCACCTGCGGCGGCAGGTCTTCGTCGGCGCGCAGCCCGTCGGCCGCGATGCGCTCGGGTTCGTACAGGCCATCGTCGGTCGCGCGCAGCAGCATGCGCCCGCCACTGGCGCGCAGGATCGCGTCGAGCAGCGCCATGCCCGCATGCGGCAGGGTCAGGATCAGTCCGTCACGCGCGCCGCGCGGCACGGACAGCAGGCGACAGACCCCGTCGCGTCGGCGCAGGTCTCGCCAGTGGATCCATCCCTTCGCATCGCGCCAGGCCTGCACGATCTCGCCCGTGCGATCGCCGCCACGTGTCCGGAACAGATGCTGCGCACGCGCGGAGAAGGCCTCGTGCGCGAGGACGACCACGGGGTTGCGCAGGGGATGCACGGGCAACCCGCAGTCGTTGCGATCGAGGCAGAAGCGACCATCGGCACGCCATCGCGCAAACCATGCATGCACGGCCAGTGCATCGTGCTGCGCCGCATCGGGACAGCATGCGAGATAGCGAAGCGGCGGCCCCCGCGGCGCCTCGCCGTCGAAGATCCGCAGCATGCGCCAGGCGCGCTCACCGTCGCCGGGCGAGAGATCGATGATCCACACCGCATGCTCGGGATGGATGCTCCGGCCGCGCATGCCGGCCTCCACGAAAGCCAGCACGGCGCGGGCGTCGTCCTCGGCTTCGCGCGATGACCGCAAACGACCGGCCTGCCCGGCCGCGCGCAGCGGCCCGACGTGCGGTTGCGCATCGTGCGGCTTCGCGAGGCCCGCGAAATGACCGGGATCGGCGGACATCGCCTCAGTCCCCCGGAGATTCGTCGCCGGGCGCGGGCCCGCGCCGCCGCGCGATCAGCATGATCGCCAGCGGGCTGTCGCCGTTGCGGCGCGAGTTCGACACGAGCTGCCCGAGCATCGGCGCGCTCATCGGCGTCCCCATCGACATGCCCATCGGCGTGCCCTGCGTTTCGGCGGTCTTCATCGCCTGCGTCACCTGCTTGAGGCCATGCATCATCCGCACGCCCTGGCCGAGACTGCGCAGCAGGTCGGCGGTTTCGGCGAAGGGCTTGGTGGAGGATTTGCCGCCGGGCTTTCCGGCGTCGCCACCCTTCTGTGGCATGGGCGACAGCGCGCGTGCATCCCCGTGGGATGGCGCGCCGTCCTGATGCGGCGCGCGCATCGACTCCTGCTTCATCTGACGCGTCGTCTTGCGCAGTTCGCGCATCAGGCCGATGCCCTGGCCCAGCGCGGAAAACAATTTCGGCTTCGGTCCTTCCATCGCCTGGGTGATGCCGTCCATGTGCTTCTGCGCCTTCGCATTCAGCGGCACGTTCGATTCGACCTTCATCTTGTTCGCGCCCGGCTGCTTCGCCATGTCGCGCGTGACCTGCTTGAGCGAACGCATCGCCGACACGCCATGCTTCAGCGAAGACATGAGCCCCTGCCCCTGGCGATTGGCCAGGGCCTGCAGATGCGGCTTCGCCTGGTTGACGGCGGTCTTGTTCTGCTTGAACGCGGCATTGGCCTGCGGCGAGCTGTTCATCGCCTTGCGCAGCGTCTTGTCGACGTTCACCGGTTTGTTCGGCTTCACGCCGCCGGCAGGCACGCGCATCTGCGCGGCGATCAGGATCGCCACGGGCTTCTGGACAGGACTGCGTTTCGGCGTGCTGGACATGTCATGCCTCCGTCTGCGCGACTGTGCGGAACCTGATGCGTGCCATCGGACCGTCAACCCGAGGCCGGCCGCTCCTGACCGCCGACCGGGTCGCCCAGGCCGAGCAGTTCGAAGATGTTGATCTGACCGCCGCAGCGCACGAACACTTCGTTGTAGAGCTGTGCGGTGTTCAACCCGCCCCAGGCGACGGCGCGGCGGATGAGATACGGCACCGGGCTGTGCGGTTCGATCACCTCCAGCGCGTGCGCGATGTCGGCAAGCGCGGCATACACCTGGCGGCGGTCCGGGTTGCCTGCGGCGCTCGCCTGCGCATGCGGGTGCAGTGTGTCCTCGTCTTCCGCTTCGGGCGTGTGGTCTTCCTGCGGTGGTGGCGACAGCAGCCCGCGACGGCGCGCTTCGCCGGTCAGCAGGATGTCGATCTGCTCCAGCAGTTCGCCCATCGGATGCAGGCTCGGCAGGCTGTCGTCCCATGCCGCGTCGCGCACCGCTTCCAGCCGTTCCAGCGCCTGCAGGCCATCGGCGATGCAGCGGTGCAGGAAGGCGAGCCGTTCGTTCGGCGTGCAGGCCAGCGCGGCGCCGACGTCGCCCAGGCTCGCACCCTCGATCTCCGATTCGCGCTGGCGTCCGAGGCTGGCGCGCAGCTGCTCGTTGCGCTGCGCCTGTTCCCAGTCGTTCCAGGCATAGTCGCGTTCGCCGCCGGTCGCGGTGAGCGGCACCTTGCGCAGCGGCAGCAGCAGTTTGTTCGCGATCCACGACCAGAGGTTCGCGGCATGGTCTTCCGATCGCGGATGCAGGTCGCGACCGAAGCCGTGCAGAAGCGCCTCCATCAGCGACAGGCAGGGCGCCAGCGCCTGGAAGCCGGTGCGCACGATCAGCGATTCGAACAGCCAGGCCGCGAACTGCAGATCCTTGCTGCGCGTGGCCAGGGCGCGCGCCGAGAGCTCGCCCACCGCATGCCAGTCGGCGCGCTTGAGTTCGCGCTCCCACGGACCCTGCGGCAATGTCGGATCCTCTTCGGTGCGCTCGTGGCGGATGCGGCGGTAGTCCTCATCCTCGCCTGCGGGATGCCCGGTGGGCGATCCACCGGGCAACGGCGCGACCAGCGCATCCCAAGCCTGCCCCACTGTGGCGCGGAAGTAGCGGTCGTGATCCTGCGGTTGTACGTTCATCTGCCCTCTCCGGCAAGGTCGTCCGGATCACGTCCGGGCGCGTCGGTGTCATCGATCGAATGCCATGGATCTGGTTGCATGAGGCTGCGCATGCGTCACTCCGTTGGCGCGCTGTGCGGGAACTGCGACGGCAGCGCCAGCGGCTTCACCGCCTTGCTCGCCGGGTCGGTGCCGGTCAGGCGCCACTGCATGAATACCCGGGTCTCGCTGCGCTCGGGCTTGCCATCGGCGCCGGGCGCGACCGACTGCACCGGCACGTTGAAGCGCAGCAGCAGCGGCGTGGCGGTCCGGCCGCCGGCGCCGGTCGGGCAATGCGTGTCGATCATGCGCAGCAACGCCCACGGGCCGTCGAAGGCGAAGCGCGCGCCGGCGCCCTGCGCCTGCAGCTGCGGCTGCAAGGCATCGGCCAGCGGCCGCCAGCCGGAACGCTCGGCCCATTGCAGTTCGAGGGCCACACCGTCCTCGGGCAGCCACGACAGCGCCTTCTGCGCATTCGGGAACTCCGACACCATGTCGTCCACGCGCAGGCGCCAGGTGGTGACCTCGGTGGCGCCGCTGGCGCGCGTGGCCTCGGCCGGGAACGTCGCCTCCAGGCCGATCACGCCCATGCCCTCGGGCGCCGCGACGTTCGCATCGAGGAAGGCCGCGGCGCGATCGAGACCGGCCACGAACACGCTCGCCTCGCGCCAGCGCGCGCCCTGCAGGTCGCGCAGCGCATCGCCGATGCGCGCGCGGTCGCGTGCGAAGTCGAGGAAGAATTCGCGCACCAGCGCCGGGCTGGCGTCGCGCGCGCCCAGTGGCCCGAACGGATAGCGGCCGGCCAGGTCGCGGTTGAAGCGCGTGGCCAGGGTGCCGTAGATGTCCTCGGCATCCGCGGCGCGGCGATCGGTGCAGCGCAACTGCACCTGGCGCTCCAGCCTGCGCCGACGCTCGGAGAACAGGTCGTTGCCGAACTCCGGCGACTTGTACGCCGCGAGCAGGCCGCCGCAGTTCTGATAGGTCATGCCGGTGAGCTGGCCGATGACCAGCGCATCGAGGTTCGCCACCTGCCCGCTCGGCTCCTTGCCCTTGGTGTAGCTGGCGATTTCGGTGCGCGTGTTGCGCCAGAACGCATCCGTCTGCGGCGTGTCGCGCCAGGCGTCGTCCACGCCGGTGCTGCCCGACAGCAGCGACAGGAAGGGATCGGCGTAGCCGGCCAGGACTTCGGCGCGCGCCACCTGCCGTGCCAGGAAATCCTTGGCCACCGGCACGCTGCCCAGCGCATACAGGGCATCGCCGCCAGCCGGCACGGTCGGCGAGTAGAGGCGGCTGGCATCGGCCAGCGCATCGACCCCGCCGAGGTTGTCCGCGGCGAAATCGCGTGCGCACTGGCGCACCTTCGCGCCGTCGTCAGCGAAGCCCAGCTGCGCGTACGCGGTGAGCACGCGCTGCAGCGAAGGCAGGCCGCGCGCCAGTTCGTTGCCGACCTCGGCCAATGCGGCGTCGCTGCGCGTGGCCGCCGTGGTTTCGGCCTCGATGTCGGCCGACGCCTGCTGCGCGCGGCGCAGCGCATCATCCATCGCATGCGCCAGCGAAGCGCGCGCCAGGCGGTCGTACAGCGGCTGCCCGCCTTCGGGCAGGGTCGGCAGCTTGCGTGCCTTGGCGAAGGCTTCGTACTGGTCGAGGTAACCCGCCGCTTCGGCGATTTCGCTCGCGCGCCAGCGCGCGGCGCCGCCCATGCAGCGGAACGGCGCGGCCGAGCGCAATTGCATGAACGGCAGCGCGACCAGCGCCGGCATGCCGCCCAGTTCGACCTGCACCGCCGGCGACAGCACCAGCCCGTCCTTGCCGGGCAGGAACAGTGGCCCGTACGGCGCGATCTCCATGCCGGCCAGCACGCGCAGCTCGGGCTGGTAGCACTGCGTTTCGTTGAACTTGCGCAGCAGGCGTTCGAGCGTGTCGTTGCTGCCGTAGTAGGCGATCAGCGCTTCGACGTCGGCCTTGTTGGCCTCGACGATTTCCTGGCAGGGATTGCGCTCGGGCGACGAGCCCAGCCATTGGCCCTGCACCCACGCCAGCCATTTGCCCATGCGCCAGGTATTGTCGAGGATGGGCTGGCGGCCCTGGTCCAGGGCGCTCAGGAGGTTCGATCCGGCCGCGACCTCGCGGCCCAGCGCGGTGCGCAGGCTCGCCGCGCGCGCGTCGATCGCGGTGGTCAGTCGCGCCTGCAGGCCGTTGGGCATCACCGGCTGCGGCGGTTTGGCGTCGATGTTGCGGAACGCGTCATCGACCACGCCGCCACGGCGCAGCACGATGCGCGGCACCGGCTCGCCGAAGGCGTATTGCGACAGCTGACCGAGCGTGGCCAGCACCTCGCTTTCGGGCATCATCGGCGCGCGCTTGGACAGGCTTTCGTAGCGCTTGAGGTTGTCTTCGAGCGCGCGCGCCTCGGCCAGCAGCCGGCGGAATTCGCTGCGCTGCACGGAATAGGCGGCGCCTTCCGCGGCCGTGGTCAGGCGGCTGGCACCGAGCAGGTCGCGTGCGCGCTTCTCCAGCAGGCACGACAGCGTGGGCAGCAGCACGCCTTCGACGGTGCTGCTGCCGACGACCTTCGCGCTGCGCGTGGTCAGGCGGCTGTCGAACCAGGACAGGGGGATCGCCAGGCGACTCGACCGCGTGTCGACGCGCGACACGTGGGCCAGCAGCGGATACACGTCCTCGCTGGCGAGGCATTCGCCGCTCTCCGGCGGCGGCACGCGCGGCACCACTTCCTGCAGCGTGCGCATGCCGGTCACCAGCGTGTCGACCTGGCGCGAGACACGCACACCGGCCACGCCCAGCGCCACCAGCAACGCAGCCAGGCCAGCGATGGAGGCGTACTGCACGCGGCGGATCACGTCGTTGCGCGACCACGCGCCCTGCCGGGTGGGCCGCGCCAGCGCGGTCTCGCACAGCACCTTGTCGGTGACCAGGGCATCGACGAAGGCGACATCGGCACGCGCGCCGCTGCGCTGCTCGCCGGCGCCGTCGACCGCACCGCTGAAGTAGAGGCCGCGGAACAGGTGCCCACTCTGCCAGGCGGTGGTGCGGAACACCGTCTCCAGCCAGTCCGACAGCGGTTCGCGCAGCTCCCGGAAGCGCGCCGGGAACAGGAAGAAACCGTCCACGTCCTCGACGCGCTCGCTCGCGGCAGCCACGTTGACCTGCACTTCGCGCAGGCGCTCGCCGATGCGGTCGAACGCGGCCTCGGCCCACTCGGCCGGCGCGTGGCTCAGGTCCTGCGAGACCGCCGAATAGCCGAACATCTCGCGCCGGTGCCCGGGTTCGAGGTTGCGCCAGAACGCGCCGAACCCCGGCACGTCGTCGCACTGGGTCACCACCACGTACACAGGCAGCATGAATTCGACCGCCGACTGCAACTGCCCGAGCTGGTGATTGGCCTCGGCCGCGAGCGCGGCGCGCTCGGACCGCTTCGCGCTGCGCAGGCTGCGCGCGGACACGCACAGCACGATGCCGTCGAGCGCGCGCTCCGGGCGCAGCGCATCGAGCATGTCCAGTCCCTTCGCCCAGGCGCGCGCGCCGTCGCTGCCTTCGCTGGCATTGGCCAGCGCGCCGTCGGCATCGATCAGCACGCCGCGGCGCAGGAAGCTCCACTGCATGCCGTCGGCCTTCAACTCATCGGCCTTGCCGGGCTTCGGATGCCGCTCGTTCGCCGACACCGATGCCACCAGGCTGCTCTTGCCCGCGCCCTTCCCGCCCAGCACCAGCACCCAGGGCTGCGCATAGCGCCACTCGCGCCGCGTCGCGAGGTAGTCCAGGGCATCCAGCAGACGCGCGAAGCGGCTGCGCACGCTGGCGCAGAACACGCAACCGTCGCCCGGCACCGCGATGCCGACGATCTTCGGCTTGCGCAGCATCCGGCGCAGCCACCAGGCCAGCAGCACCAGGCCGATGACGATCGCCACGGTCAGTCCCGATGTCTTCGCGACATCGAGCTTGGCCAAGGATGCCGTGACGCTCGCCAGATCCATCAGTGTGCCCCCACCGCCTGCCTGAAAGGTTCGATCAACATCAGCCACACCGCGCTGGACAGCAGCAGGTAGGCGACCAGCGCGATGCCCGCGCCGATGTACCAGGGCGTCAGCGGCGCGAGTCGCGCCGGCGTGCCGCCCGATTGGGTCTGTTCGCCCGCCTGCGGGAAGGTGGGCAGTTGCAGGCCGCCGTCGTGCTCGCGCTCGACGACGCGATACAGGCGCGCGCGCAGGCGGCGCAGCTCGGGCTCGCCGTGTTCGCCGCGATAGCGGCCCTTGAAGCCCAGGCGCAGCGCCAGCACGAAGACTGCGGCGACATCGGCCTGCAGACGATCGATCGCCGGTTCGGCCAACAGCGCGTCGGCCATCTCGAACACGCGCACGCCGGCGTTGCGGCTGCGGAAGATGCGGTGCTCCACCAGCGTGTCCATCCACGCGTCACGGCCCGGCCAGTCGATCTCGAGGATGAACAGTTCGTCGGTCAGCGCCGTCATCACGTACAGCGCCTGCTCGCAGGCGTCCATCTCGCGCGGCGTGCCGGTGCGCGCGATGTCGTTGCGCTGCGCCTGCAGCGTCGCGGCCAGGCGCGCGCTCACGCGCGCCGCGAGATCGCCCGGGTCGGTCGGCGGCGCTTCGTCGCCGACGGCCAGCATCGCGCCCAGCCGCCCATCCGCGATGGCCAGCTTGATGGCCACCACCTCGTCGAAGAATTCGGCGAAGCGGGCCAGCAGGAACAACGGGGCGCCGACGCGTTCAGGCATGCGAATCCCCCTTCGCGCGCGGCGCGGCGTCCGCGCCCTTGCGGTGGTGCAGGATGATCGCGGCCGGTGCCTGCGCACGCTCGCCCTGGATCACCAGACGATGCCCGCCGTGGAAACTGTCGCCGATGCCGCCTGCGGTTTCGAGCGGCTGGCTGCGCAGCGCGCAGATCATGGCGTCATGGCGCAGCCCGAGTTCGGCGACCTCGCGCGCGCCCAGCACGCGCACCTCCGCACCCGGCAGGCGGCGCTGGCGCAGCAGCGGCAGCAGGTCTTCGCTGGCGATGCGCGATTCGGAGAGCCACCGATGCAGGTCGTGCGCGCTCTGGCCTTCGCTGGCCCGCAGTTCGACCAGCACGCTGCTCCCGGCATCGGCCGGCAGGTGACGCGCGAACTGGCCATCGGCGATGCGCTCGAACGCCATCACGTCCCAGTCGGTGTTGAGCATCGCCAGCTTGCGGCGGATATAGCCGATCGCCGCCTCGAACTGCGGCTGGCAATCCTCGTGGCGATACGGGTCCATGGCCAGCGGGCGCGGGTTGCTGCCGATCGCCGCCATCCGCCCCACCACCTGCGACATCGCCCACCACGCAACCGCAGGCGAGACCAGCGGATCGGACAGCACCGTGTCGACCAGCGGCAGGCAGGCGCCGATCTCGCGCGCCGCACGCAGGTGGCTGCGCGCCTCCGCGCCCATGCCCGCGACGGTTTCCGGGGCGTCGTCGGCGATGTCACCGGACAGTTCGCGCAGCTTCTTCCACATCGCCGCGCGCAGCTCGGCGAAACGCTGCTGCAGCCCGTTCGCACCGAGTCCGCGCGAAGCGTCGATGCGCAGCATGGGTCCATGGTAGGCACCGAGCACCAGCGTCTCGCTGGCGTCGCGCACGATCTCCAGCAAGGGCAGCGCGGGATGGCCCACCGGCGGCGCACCGACATGCAACTCCATGCGCACGCGCTGGCGTTCCACCACCACGTCGCCCATGCCGACGGTCTCGTCCAGCGTGGCCCGGCCCGGCAGGCTGTCGTAGCGGCGGATCGACGTGCTGGGCACGTCCAGCGCGCCGGCGCGCGGCGGGATCGCCAGGTACACGCGGACCGACTTCGCATCGCCCTCGAAATGCTTCTTCACGTCCACCGCCATGCGGACGGCGGCATGCGTGGCCCGATAGACCAGCGGCAGGCCGTCGGGCATCACCGCATCGCATTCCTGCACGCAGACGATGCCGTCGGCGATCCGCGCCTCGTCGATGCGCAGGTGGCGCAGGCCCCAGCCGTACGGCACGGCACCGGTGAAGCGCTGGTGCATCAGGGCCTGGGCGTGGATGTCGTTCTGCTGGAAATGCTGCGGCGACAGCAGCATGCCTTCGGACCACTGCACGGCGTCGGGCAGGAAGTCCGCGTTCATCGCAGCGCTGAAGGGTGGATTGCCTGTGGGAAAGGTCTGGGACATGCCGGTGGCCTCATGGATCCTGGACCGCGATCTTCGCGGCCTGCAGTTGCAGCGTCGGGTGCTTGAAGGGCGTGAGCGCGACCACGGGCCAGCCGGTCGGCGCGACGTAATTGGCGTAGGCGAAGACCGCAAGACCCTTGCTGCGCGCCTTGCGCGGCAGCTTCACCTCGAAGACCGGGCTGGGCGTGGGCATTTCCAGCGACACCACGTCGACATCGGTGGCGAGCATGCTGCGCAGCGCATCGCGGTCGCGGAACCACTCGGGCCCGGTCTTCGGCATCGCGTTCTTCGCCGCATCGCTGTAGACCACCACCACGTCCAGCCGGGTGGCGTTGCCCTGGTTGGCATCGATGTCGGCACCGACCGAGACGGTCTTCACCGACGGGCGCGGCGGGCCGATGCCCAGCATGCGCTTCACGCCGCAGGCGGACAGCAGCGTCAGCGCCAGCAGCACGGCGACGATGCGAAGATGCCTGCTCTGGAAGGTCTTCATGACGGCAGTCCTCATGACGGCATTCCTCATGACAGCACCAGCACGCGGAACTGCGCGGGCGTGAGGCTGATGCCGACCGTGTTCGGCAGCATGCCGTTCTGGCCGTTGATCGAGGTCAGCCGCGACGCGAAGATCGCGCCGACCAGCAGCTTGAAGCTGCCCAGGAACGAACGTTTCTGGCCCATGCACATGCCCGAGACCACGCCGACGCCGACATCCGCCGTGCTCAGCACGCTGATCGTGGCCAGGTTCTCGGCCAGGCCGCCGCCGTAGAGCACGTTGAAGACCGTCGGGATGTTGGTGATCGAGAAATCGATGTTCACCTCCGGCACCGGGATGATCCCGACGATGCACACGTCGGGGAATCCAAGGCTCATGACGAAGAGATTGGTGTTCGCGAACATCGGTCACCCCATGCTGATGCGTTCGCCGTCGACCTTGACGTCGCGTTCGGCGGTGATGAGCGCGTGCTGGCCGTGCAGGCGCAGCAGTTCGCGGGCGTCGAGCAGGTACTGGCCCATGCGGCCGACGTACTGCGCGGCCTGTTCGACCAGGGTGCCGGCGACGGTGCAGAACAGGGTGCGGGCGTTGATCGACAGCGTGCGCGCCGAGGTCAGCGAGGCATCGCCGGCGCAGGCCAGCTCCAGCGCATCGACCGCATGCAGCGACACGCGCTGCTGGCGCAGTGCCAGCGCCCCGGCACCGGGCACGCTGACATGCGCCGCGCCGCCCGCCTCGCGCGCGAGGATGTGCAGCACGTGCCAGCGGCCCTCGGCACCGGCGCTGGCGAGCACGCGGTCGCCGGCCAGCGGTTCCACCAGGCAGCTCACCGCACGCGCGGCGCGCGCGCCGTTGCCGAGCAGGCAGTCGCCGTCGTCGAACACCACGGCGATGCGGAGGTCGTGCAGGACCACGTCCGCAGCACCGCCTGCGGCGCTCCGTGGCGGCGTCGATTCGAGTGGATGCGTGTCGGTCAGGGTGCGCATGGCAGGTCCTCGAGATCCAGGGTGGGTGCTTCGATCGACAACAGCGCATCGTCGGTGCCGGTCTGTCCGCGTCGCGACACGCCGCGCTGGCGCACATGGACCAGGCGCGCGCCATGCAGGCGGCTGTGCTGCATCTCGCAGCGGACGATCGTGCCCTCGTCGATGTGCGCATGGTCGAAGCGCGCCCAGCGCAGGTCGCAGCCGGCGAAGACCACCTCGCGCATGCGGCTCTTCTCCCAGCTGCTTTCGCGCATCGCGCAGTCGTCGAAGTGGGTCTTCTCGACCACGGCGGCGTGGAACATCGCGCCGCTCAGATCGCTGCCGCGCAGCACCGCGCCGTCGAACCGTGCCGACAGGAAGATCGCGCGCGGCGCGCGCAGCCCGGTGAGCGTCGCGCCGCTGAAATCGACCTGGATGCAGCCCGACTCCGACAGGTCGACGCCGCTCAGGTCGGCACCGCGTAGGTCGCTGCCCTGCAACTGGCAGCGGCGCAGCGTGGCGCCTGCGAGCGAACGGCCGCGCAGGTCGTTCTTCATCAGCACGGCATGGTCGCCCTGCACGCCTTCCATGCGCGTCGCGCGCAGGTCGGTGTCGCACAGCGCGGCCTGGTCGAAGACCGCGCCGCGCAGGTCGGCGCCAGCGAGCGCGGGCTTCCACAGCACCGTGCGTTCCAGGCGCAGTGCGCGCAAATCGGCATCGCTGAAGTCGCACTGGCTCGCCGCGCTGCGATCGAGGTGCGCGCCGGCCCAGTGCGAGCGCGCGAGCGTGCAGTCGACCAGGACCAGCCGCGACGGCAGGCCCTGCGGCATGCGCGCATCGGACAGGTCGCAGCGGACGAACGTGGTCTCGGAAAGCATCGCACCGCGCAGGTCGGCGCCCGCCAGCGCACAATCGAGCAAGGTGACGCGCGACAAGTCGCAGCCGTCCAGATCCATCGCGCGCAGATCGCAGCCCTCGAACACCGCGCCGGCCAGCCGGCGCCCGCGCAGGTCCAGCGCACGCAGCGACACCGCGCTGACCGGACGCGACAGCAGCAGCGTCGATTCGATCGAGGCCCACTCGGCGGGCGGTGCGGACGTGGCCGGCTGGCCGCGCGCGGGCATGGCCGGCGGCGTGATGCGCGGCATCCCGGGAATGGACACGATGGCTGTCGTCGTGCTCATGCCACCCCCACCGGCTGGTCGCGACGCGCACCGGCAAGTTGCGCGCCATCGAGCACGGCTTCGGCCATGTCGGCCTGGACCAGCACCGCATTGCGCAGGTCGGCATCGCGGAAGTCGGCCTTGCGGCACAGGGCCTGGAAGAAGCTCGCACCGGTCGCGTCGACGCGCGACAGCGTGCTGCGCATGAAGAGCGACCGATACAGCTGCGCGCCGCGCAGCGATGCGCCGCTCAGGTCGGCGTCGCCGAAGTCGCAGCTGGCCAACGTGGCGCCATCGAGGCAGGCATCGCGCAGATCGCTGCCGCGCCAGCCGCACTTCTGCGCACGCAGCAGCGACAGTTGCGCGCCGCGCCAGTCGGCGCGCCCGCCGGCATAGACCGTGCGCAGGGTCGCACCCCGCCAGTGGCTGCCCACCAGTACGGCATCCATCAGCACGCTGCGCGCGAGCGAGGCGCCGTCGAAGCAGGCGCCGGTGAAATCCGCCGAAGCCGCGACCGACATCGACCAGCGCGACCCGACCCAGCGGCTGCGCGGCGCGATCGCATGCATCAGGATCGTGCGCTCGAGCGACGTGTCGTCGAGGCGCGCATCGGACAAGTCGATGCGCAACATCAGCGCATCGTCGAACACGGCGCCGTGCAGGTCGGCCGCCTGCCAGCGCGCGTCCATCGCATGCGCGCCCTGCAGCACGGCGCCGGCGAAGGTGGCCGCACGCGCCGAACTACCGCACAGATTCGCACCGGCGAGTCGCGCGCCGGACAGATCGGCACCATCCAGGCGGGCCTGGGTCATCGCCGCTTTCGACAGATCCGCGCCCGCCAGGCAGGCACCGCTCAGATCGGCGCGTTCGAGCTGCACTTCGCGCAGGTCGGCGCCGCGCAGGTCGGCGCCGCGCAGGCAGGCACCGGCGAAATCGCGGCCGATCACCGGCGTGCCGGCACGCAGCAGCGACAGCAGCTGCGCGCCCAGCGCCTGGGCAACGGGATCGGGCGGCGGCGCGTCGAGCGTGGTCGGCGTCGGCGACGCGGTGCGCGCGGCGCGTTGCAAGGGCGCCAGCGTGGCGAGCGTGGCAGCGGCTTCGTCGAGACGCGCGGGATCGACGCCGGCTTCGCGTGCTTGCGCGAACGCGCCCTGCAATGGCTTCGGCAGCGGCGTCGGCTCGCCGATGAGGTCGTGCGCAGGCTTCGCGGCACGATCCAGCGCTTCCTGCACCAGCGCCTCCACGGATTTCGCGGCGACGGGCGGCGCTTCGGGCAGACGCGCCTTCAAGCTGTGCTGCAGCGTTGCGAGCTTCGCGCCTGCATCACGCTTCGCCTGTTCAGCCAGCGCCTTCGCCTGCGCCTGCAGTTCGACCAGATCGAAGTCGCAGCTGTCCAGCGCATCCTCGTCCAGGCTCGGCAGCGACGACGGTTCAGCCACCGGCGGCACGTATCCCGGCGGTGGACTCATGCCACTGCGGTGCCAGAATTCGGCCATGGTCGCGTCCAGCACCGCCTGTCGCTTGGCCATCTGCGCCGCGCGTGCGCGCTCGCGCGCCGCCTCGCGTTCGGCCTGCGCGCGCGGGCTGCGCACAGGCGCGAGCTGGCTTTCGTCGAAGGCGTGCAGGCCGGCGGTCTCCGGGTCGAGGCGCAGCGCAAACACCTTGCGGTAGTGCGCGGCATCGCGCACGCGGTCGGCGGCGTCGTAACCGACCATCAGCGCAGCGACATCGAGCGCGTCGCTGTCGCGGACTTCGATCTCGCCGCGATGGACCATGAGGCCGACACCGACCTCCGGGAAGAACCAGACGGTGTCGCAGGCCAGCGCGAGTTCGCGCGCATCGGCTGCATCGCGGCCCTGGTCGAGCACGAAGGCGCGCGGGCGGATCGACGGCAAGGTGCCGGCGATGGCTTGGCCCGAGGCATGCACGCCTTCGAGACGATAGGCTTCGCCGCCCACGAAGCGACCGGCGAACTGCTGGTCGGGCGGCGACAGGTTGTACAGGGCGAAATCGAAATCCCGCGGCAGCCCCGGGAAATCCTCGGCCAGCCAACGCTTGTCGTAGGTGCCGCTGGCGCGCATGCGGCGGCGCGCATGCATCAATGCCTGCGGCGCGAAACCTGCGACGGCGAAGTCGTTCCGGCCAGGCACCACGATCTTTCCCGGCAGCTCCAGATTGGGCATGGCGCCTCCGCGCATGCGCAGCGCCCACCAACGCGGCAGATAGCCGGTGCCCAGCGGATTGTCATGGCCCTCGCCACCGTAGGCGCGATCGGCCGACAGCGGCATCGTCGTGAAGGATTTGGGCGCGTGGATGCAGACGCGGCCGTACCACATCCGCTCCCAGCGCCGGTCGCCGATCACGTCGACGCGCTTGTCGATCGGTCCGCACTGCATGCGCACCTGCATGCGCGGGACCGGCTTCGGCGCGTGAGCGCAGCCGCTGAGCATCACCTCGGCATGGGCCTTGGGCAGGATATGGTCAAGCGCCTGCCCGGCCGGGATCTGCTTGAGGACCTTCGGCCACTGCAGGTTTTCCACCAGCAGGCGCTCGTCGTCGCGGCCCAGCGCGAAGAAGCCGAGCGTGGCCACGGCCAGGCGATGCACGCCGCGATACCGGTACGGCTGCTGCAGGACTCCGAGCGTGAGCGGCTTGACGATCTTCATCCGGTCGACCTCACAGCACCAGCACGATGACCGGGATCTGCATCACCGGCCCATCGAGATCGATCTTCGCCTGCGGCGATTTCGCCGAGACGTGCACGCCGGGGCCGGCCACTTCGACCACCGTGCTGGAGCCGGTCACGCTGACCGAACTGGATTCCCCCGTGACGCTGAGATGGTTGGTCGACCCACTGACCGACATGCGGTTGTCCGCGCCGACGATGTTCATCGCATTGGTGGCGCCCACCAGGCTCACTTCGGCGCTGACGCCGAGCAGGCTGTTGCGTTCGGACACGCCGGTCGCGGAATTCGATTGGCTGACGCCGATCGCGTCGTTGCTGTTGTGCGCGCCGATGGCGCTGTTGCTGTTGCTGGCGCCAGCAGCATGGCTGGTGGTGCTGGTACCGACGGTGCTGGTGCTGCTCTGCGTCGTCACCGTGCTGACGTTGTTCTCGATGTTGTGCGTGCTGATGTTGGTCGAGGTGCCGGTGATCGTCGAGATGTTCTCCGAATCCGCGAAGATGTCGGTCTTGCTGCTGACCTTGCCCTGGTGGATGCTTTCGTTGCTCACCGTACCGGTGTAGGTGGCGATCGACTTGGTCTTGCCGTTGCTCGTGCTCTTCGAGTACGTGTCGCCCCAGACCTCGGAAATCGAGGACTGCACTGCGGCATTGGCGTCGGCGTCGACGACCGGCTTGATCGCGTCCGGGTCGTACTTGCCGACCACCGACTGGTGGCGGCTGGCGCCGCTGGCGCCGAAGCTGATCTGCTCCTTGCTCCAGCTGTTGCCGTAGGTCGAACCGTAGGACCACGACTCGCTGAGCATGCCGTCGGCGCGCTGCTCCGAGGTGGAGTAGCCGTAGCTGCCGCCGCGCGAGTACGAGGCATCGCGGAAGAGCTTGCGACCGTACGCAGCCTCGACCAGCTTGACCGCGGCATCGACGTCGGCGCGCGACCAGGGCTGGCCGAAATGGATGCTGCGCGAGTCGCCGTAGCTGGTCGAGAAGCTGTTGCCGACCTGGCTGTGCGCGGTCCAGCCCGAATCGGTGATGGTCTTCGTGCCATCGGCCTGGACCATGTTCTGGATTTCCGGGATTTCCGATTCGTCGTTGGCTCGCGACACCCAGACGCAGGCGCCGACCTCGGGAATCGTCTGCATGTGCGCGGCCAGCTTCACCCAGACCGGCTTCGTGCCCGGTGCGTCGGTCGCGAAGCGCACGTACACGCCCTTGGCGTGCAGGCGCTTGTGCACGCCCTGGCTGTCTTCCAGCCAGTTGCGGCCGAGGCTGAAATCCTCGGGGATGTAATAGGGCCAGTGCTGCACGGCATCCTGGCCTTCGGGCGAGGCCACGTGCGCCAGCACGACGCCCTGCTGGGTGTCCTGCAGTCCGCTGGCGGTGATCAGGCCCTCGGCCGGGGTCGCCGAGAAATGGTTGTTGTATTCGCCGTCGAGCACCGATTCGTGCTGCACCTGGGTCAGCACGAACTCGACGCCGTCCAGTTCGGGCCGCACGTCGTCCATGTCGGTTTCCATGCGGAACCGATGGCCGGCGCGCAGCAGCGGGCAGACGCTCGCGCCGCTGAACTGGCGTTGGCTGCTGTGGATCGCCGATTCGGTGGCCTGGGCGAACTCGCGCACCTGGGTGGTGCTGAAGCCATACTGCACCACCTTGTGCTGGCGGAACGGCAGATCGCCGGTATCGGGCCGGCTATCGGCGCGGAAGGTGGTGAAGCTGGCCAGCGGATCGCCCGGCTGCACCACGTCCCAGGCTTCGGTCTGCAGGGTGAAGATGCCCTGCACGCCGCTGACGCCGAGCGACTGCTGGTAGCTGTACTGCGACACCACGTCGCCCTGGTGCATGCCCAGCGCATCGGTCGATGTCCAGGTGTAGCGCAGCGCGCGATCGCCGGGAATCGCCGGCGGATAGGTCGGCCGGTTGTCGAACACCATCACGTGGCGGTCGGCCTCGTGGCGGAAGTAGAAATAGACGTGCGCCTTCGACATCAGCCGGCGCAGGAAATCCAGGTCGGTCTCGCCGGCCTGGAACCAGTCCTGCACGCGGCAGGTCGCGAGGTTGTCGCTGCCCTTCAGGCCAGAGAACGAGGCTTCGACGCCATGCTCGCGGCACAGCTGTTCGAGCACGTCGCAGATGCTCTTCTGGGTGAACACGCGATAGCGGTTGGTCAGGCCCATGCGCCACGCCGCCGGACGCATGGTGATGCGGTACACGCCCGGCAGTTCGATCGCGAACGCGGCGACGATGCCGTTGAACAGCGCGAATGCGCCCTTCGGACCCGTGCCGTCGAGCGCCTGCCGGAACGCGAGCTGGCCTTCGTCGTGATCCACGTAGGGCGTGGTGCCGATGCCCACCGTTACCGGCCGGCCGATCACCGTCGCGAAATCCAGCGCTACGCCGTCGCTCGCAGTGTCGCCATGCAGCTCCAGCTGGTACTCGAACAGGTCGGACGCGCTGTCCTGGCCCTGGAAGCGTTCCAGGCTGAAGGCATTCTCGCCGAGCACCTTGCCCTGCGGCATCGCGATGCGGCAGTGCTGGTAGAGCAGCGGCTGGTCGACCAGCTCGATCGCGGAACCATCGATCGGATCGTCGAGCGGCACGTTGTCGAGCGCGGTCATGCGGCCTCCCCTGCGCGGCCGTCGAAGGCCGTCGGGTCATCGAACGCCGCCACCGGGAAGCGCACGCGCGGCGCCGTGGGCCGGCCCAGCCAGGCGGTCTGGCCGAGACGCAATCCCACGTCACCGGTGTCCGGCGTGCCGCGCAGCACCGGCAGCGGCACGGTGTCGGCATCGACCGCGATGCTGACGTCGCAGTCGAAACGGCGGTCCAGCAGCAGGCGGATCATCGACAGCAGGCCGCGATGCCCCGCGGCAGGCCAGCTCTCGCCCGGGCGCTGCGCGCGCAGCGGCAGCAGCGCGCACAGGCGATCGAACGACACGAAGCCGACGTCCAGCGCGACCGCCGCACGCGCATCCCAGGTGCTGCGTCCCAGCAGCGCGCCTTCGCCCAGGCGGTGCCCGCAGCGTCCCAGGCAGATGCGATCGCGCGGCTCCAGCGGCCGCCAGCGCCCGACCAGCATGCGCAGCCTGCACGGCACGCCGAGGTAGGCGCCGAGGATCTGCGCCACCACCGCGCCGCTCTTGCGCGTGTTGATCATCAGGCCGGCCAGCCCGAGCCAGGCGCGCATCGGCAGCGGCACCTGCGCCTGCTGCGCCTTCAGGCCCAGGCCCATCAGCGACGCCAACTGCGCGGCATAGCGCGTGGCCTCCGGCGGCGCGGGATCGAGCGCGCGCACCGCGGCGCTCTTCAGGTCGTGGCGCAGCACGTGCACGCGCTGGTTGAACACGTCCAGGAACGCGCCCATGGCGTGGCCGCCCATGCGCTCCTGCTCCCGCACCCATTCCAGGAAGGGTTCGGGCAGCGAGCCCAGTTCGCTGGCCACGCAGTAGTTCGGCGTGCGCAGCTCGACGCGCACGGGCATCTCGCCGCGCTCGCGCATGGCCAGGCGGAACGGCGGCATCGACGGCGCCTTGCTCAGCCGCGTGATCTCGTGGCCTGGGAAGGCCGCGCCGATATCCGCACGGAAGCGCAGGCGCGCGTCGACCGGCCACGGGCCTTCGTTGCGGTGCCGGAGCAGCCGCACGAGCTGATGGACGTCGAAGCGGGCGTACTGCCCGACGACGGCGCCGATCAGAGAAGGACCTGGTTGCCCGCCAGCGGTGGCCATTCCTTGAGAACTCCCTTGACGTCAGGCATGCGCAGGCGCACCTGCACCACCGTGTTCACGGCGGCGTAGAGCGCGAAGAAATGTCGGAGCACGGTGCAGAACAGCACCGCACTGGTGTCTTCGAAACGGGTGTGGTCCAGGGTCACGTCGATCTCCACGCCCTGCACGTAGCCGCGCCGTCCCGGCTCGCCGTGCCAACGCACCAGCGGACGCGGATCGATCGCGAGGATGCCGTCGACGGCACGATGGCCCAGCGTGCTGCTCGGGCCGACGTGCTGGCGCAGGATGTCCTTCAGCGCGGCCATTGCGTGCGGACCGCTGGACAGCGACAGATGGTTCAGCGCCAGCTGCGAGACCAGCAGCCACGGCCGCGATCCGGTCATCGGCGGCGTCTGGTGCGCGGTCGGCTTGCCCAGCACCCGTGTGCTGGCGATGGGCGATGCGCCTTCGACCTGCAGCTCGTCGCCGACGCGCAGGCGTTCCGGCATGCGCCGGTTCGTGCACAGCGCGCTGCCGCCGATCACGTCGTCGGCCGGGTCGGTCAGGCGGAACTGCGCATCCAGGAACGATACGTACAGCTCGGTCCCGCCGATGCGCGCGCGCTGGCTGGGCTCGCGGCGGGTGATGTAGAAGTAGTCCTGGCCTTCGATGTGCTGGAAATCGTCCATCGCGAAATACGGCACCAGCACGCGCGGCGCGGCGCCGGCGCGCACCGCGTTGAGGCGTTCGATCCGGTAGATCTCGCAGTTCGCGTGCTGGCCGATGTCGCCGGTGAGGCGGTATTCGTAGCGGGTGTGGTCGAGGTTCAGCGGATCGATGCGCTGCGGATACAGGTTCACCAGCGGCACGCAGTTGGTCATCAGCACCGACGGCGCCAGGCGCAGCGCCGGATTCGGCGGCACGTCGAGCATGAACAGCAGGTCCACCGCATCTTCCGCATGCTGCAGGTCGAGCGTTTCGATCTCGAAGAACAGGAATTTCTCGGGGAACGCGAAGTATTCCTGCAGGATGCGGAAGGCCGGGTGCGCCTGCGGATGCGCGGGCAATGCGCCCTCCTCGTCCTCGAACCCCAGCCAGTGCAGGTGCTCGACCGGCAGGCGCCGGCAGGCCGCGCCCGGCCCGGGCGTTTCGACCACCGCCAGGCCGCGCAGGTGCGCGCCCAGCAGCTGGTGCAGCGCATGCGCCGGCCCGCCTTCCGGGTTGAGATGGAAGCGCAGCCTCGTCGGCTGCAGTTGCTTGAGCTGGGCGCGGCCGTTCTTGCGCAGGCTCACCCGCAGCACGCTGCGCGTGTCCTGGTCGGTCGCCAGCTGCGGATAGTCCTTGGGCGAGACGATGGCCAGGTCGACCACGTCCAGCGGCCACAGCGCGGTATCGAAACAGGTGCGGAAGCGGCAGGTCGCATCGCCGCCGCCCTGGATCGGCACCGTTCCCAGGACGCTGCGCCCGCGTTCGACGCGACCCACGCCGTCGGGCTGCACGGCCATGTGCGCCACCATCATCGACGGCAGCGGCGCGGCGAGGTGCGGATACAGATCGGCCAGCAGCGCGTTCGGCAGTTCGGCCTGGTCGAGCTCGAGCTGGTGGCGCAGGCGGCCGGTGAGGTAGGCGAACGACTGCATCAGCAGTTCGACCTGCGGATCCTGCGAACGGCCGCGATGCAGGCCCAGCATGCCGGCCTGCGCGGGATGGTCGGCGGCGAACTCGCTCGCCTCCTCGCGCAGCGCGGTCAGTTCCTGCTGGTAGGCATCCTTCAGTCGATCGCCGGTGCGCATGCTGTCGTGTCCCTCAGAACGGTGCCGCCACGCAGACATTGCGAGGCTGGTCTTCATCGGGGAACACGGCGCTCACCACCAGCCGCCAGGGCGACAGGGCGTCGGACGTGCGTTCGGTCTCCACGCGCACCTCGCGCAGGCGTGGCTCGTGGCGCACGATGGCCTCGCGCAGCGCGCGTGCGTAGGCGTCGATCATGCCGATCGCGCTCGCACCCATCGTGACCACCGACGGCATGCCCCAGGGCACGGCCGGGATCTCCTGTCCGACCAGCCGGCCGGTGGATGCGATGCGCTGGATCTGGGCCACGATCGCCGCGTTCTGGTCGAACGGCTCCTGCCGGCCGTCCAGGCCGCGCGGCAGGATGCTGAGGCGCTCGAACAGGTACTGCATGCTGCCTCCATGGCAAGGCGCGCGACGAAGGCGTCGCGCCGGCGCATCGCGCATCGCGCCGGCGCGGTGGACCGCGACGATCAGGTGAAGCTGTTGGCGATCGGACGGTTGTGCATGACGCTCCAGCCGGCGTGGACGTTGCCGGGCGTGCTCATATCGACTTCCTGGATGGTGTAGGTCCAGAGGATCTCGGTGAAGCTGATCTTGAACTGCTCGGTCGGCATGTCGTTGGGATGCGACTGGAACTGGATCTCGCTGATGATCGCGTCGCGCAGCGCAAGGGTCATGATGTTGGCGGTCTTGTCGCCGCTGTTGCGCGCGATGTAGATCTTGGTCGGGTTGTCCTTGCCCGCGCCCAGCGGCGCGGCGCGCAGGCAGATGTCGTACAGCTTCACCGACGTCTGGTCGACGTACTTCACGCACGTGAACTCGGTGATGACCGGCCGGCCCGAGGTGCGCGCCTTGTTGCTCACGTCGGTGGTGATCTGCTGCTTCATGCCGTGGTGGATGGAGACCAGCTCCATGCACTTGCCGAAGTTGAGGATGTCCTGGCGCCAGACGTTGTCGATGTGGGTCGAACTGGTCTCGCCGATGAGGTCCGGGTTGCCCGGTTGCAGAAGGATGAGGTCCATGGATGCCTGCCCTGGTTTTGAGGTATGCGGCGCGGTGTGCGCCGCCTGTGCGGGTCGCGATGCGGGCGCGGTGCGGCGCGGTCACGCCGCCCCGGGCATCACTTCGGAAGGTCGGCCACCAGCCGGATCGAGGTCGTGAGTTCCTCGAGCTGGAAGTGCGGCTTGAGGAAGACGGTCGCCTTGTACGCACCCGGCTCGCCGGGCACGTCGACCACCACGATCGACGCCTCGCGCAGCGGGAACGCCGACTTCACTTCCTGCGATGCGTTGTCGTCGAGCAGCACGTACTGCGAGATCCAGGTGTTGAGGAACGACTCGACGTTGCCGCGGGTGAGGAAGCCGCCGACCTTCTCGCGCACGATCACCTTGATGTAGTGCGCGAAGCGCGAGGCCGCCAGGATGTACGGCAGGCGCGAGGACAGCGCCGCATTGGCGTTGGCGTCGGCGTTGATGTACTTCTTCGGCTTGTTGGTGGTCTGGCCGCCGAAGAACGCGGCCTTGCCGGTGCCCTTGCAGTGGCAGAGCGAGATGAAGCCCAGGTCGTTCAGCTCCTTCTCGCGGCGATCGGTGATCGCCACTTCGGTCGGGCAGAACAGCTCCTTGATGCCGTCGTCGCCGCCGCTGCGGAAGGTGTAGATCGGCAGGCCTTCGACCAGGCCACCGCCTTCCACGCCGCGGATCGCGGCGGTCCAGCTGTAGATCGAGAAGGCGTTGGTGATGCGCTCGGCCAGGAAGTACGCGGCGTTGCCCCAGAGGAAATTGGCGTTGTCGGGCAGTCCGGCCTCCGACAGCACCGACTCGTCGTAGTTGAAGCCGTCCGCTGGCAGGGTCTTCTCGCCGTACGGCAGACGCAGCATCGCGCGCGGCAGCACCAGCGAGACGTAGCGCGAATCCTCGCTGTTGCGGAAGTCGCCCCATTGCGCCAGGTCGGCGCCTTCGAACACCTTCGACAGCTCGCGCGGCTTGGCCAGGTCGGCGAAACCCGACAGGCCGAACAGCTCGGGCGAGGCCGCGGCGATGAACGGCGCGTGCGCGGCTGCGGCCACGCCGGACATGGCCTCGATGAAGCCCATGTGCGACGCCGACGGACCGAACTCGTAGCCGCCGATCAGCAGGCTGTACGGCGAACCGCCGTAGGTGCCGTACTCGGCTTCGTAGATCAGCTTGAACAGGCGGCTCTGGTCGAACTCGACCGCCTTGGACAGGTCGTCCTGCAGTTCCTTGAGCGTGGCGTTGAACACGCGCAGCTTCAGCTGCGGACCGGTTTCCGAACGCGACACGAGGTAGTACAGCGCGCGCCAGGTCGCTTCCATCTCCTTGAAGCGCGCGTTGTGCATCACCAGCGACAGCTGCTTGCTCAGCGCCTTGTCGATGGCGGCGACCGCGTAGTCGATCGACAGCGCCGCCCCCAGTCCCTTGCCGTTCTCGCCGGCGATGACCGGCACGACGTGGACCTCGAAGGCTTTCGCCAGCGTCGCCTTGAACGTGTCGTCCTTGTCGGGGAAGCCCTCGTTGAGCTTGGTGCCGACATCGGCCGACCAAGCGCCGCTGCCTTCGATCGCGGTGACCGCGTCTTCCAGCACCTTGGCGACGTCATCCTTGACCTCAGCGCGGGCCTGGGCATCGCGCAGCGCCTTGCGCTGTTCGAAGACCGCGTTCAGCACATTGACCTTGCGCACAACGGCGATGGGATCGAAGTCGGCGATCGACTCGAACACCACCACTTCGCCGGCGAGCTTGCCCGTGCCGCCGGGCAGGACGTTGTCCACGTCCTTGAGCACCACGCGCGGGACGCTCTGCCTGAGCACCTCGTTGAAGTTGTCGCGGTCGATGTCGACGATGCGGCGTTCCTTCATCTCCACCGGCACAGGCGCGGCGGCTTCCGGATCGCGATCGCCTGTCAGGTCCGCGAAGATGCCGACGATGAAGGGCAGCTCGCGCTTCTCGATCGCACCATTGGTGTGGACGTCATACGTGATTCGCACACGGGGAGGACGCACCCGCAGCAACTTTTTTTGCGCGCTTTCGCTCATTCGCTTGGCCCCACAGGGTTGGTTGGTCGTTCCTTGCGCCCGCGCCGCGATGCTGTCGCGACCACCGGGCATTCGCTGCCCTGCTGTCCATGTCGCGACCGTCGCGACCGCACCATCGTGCAAGGCTTCGGCAGTGACATAAACAAATTGCGTGCCAAGTCCGGGCCGCAATGCAAATGCTTGAACACGCTTGGATTTTCAGGAATGACGCAGGGAACGCCGGCAGGCATGCGATCTCGGCACGGTCGGTGATCGCCCGGTGAACCAACGGGTCTCTCGCTTGAAAACATCATGGAAACAGCAGCTTCCGCATTCCGTGGGATCGACATGTGCCGGTGGGTGGAATCGAACCCGCATGGGTCGGAATCCACCCGGTCATCCGGATGGGCGCACGGACGCTCGACCGCTGCCGGCGAACGAGGCCGGCGCGGTCGATGTGGTCGGGAAAGAACGATTTTGGCGGAGGACTAGCGCCAGAGTCCGAAGTAGCGTCCCGCCGAGGTGACGCCGCCGAAGACCGCAGCGGATGCGGCACGCATCGGCGTCAGGGTGGTGAGCGAGGCCATCATCGCGCCACCGGCGGCCGCGCGCGCGACGCCGGTCGCGACGCCACCCCAGGTGCCGCCTGCCTGCATGTTCTCGTAGGCCTGTTGCACGCCGCCGACGAGGTGCGAACCGCCCACCGCATCCCATGCGAACGCGCCGACACCGCGCGCGGCATCGCCGATCGCCGGCATGAAACCGCGCGGCGGCGGCGGTGGTGGCACCGGTGGCGGCAACTGCAAGGGCACGTGCGCGGCATTGATCATGCCGGCATCGTTGCCGCGGAGATTCGCCCAATCGACGTTGCCCATCCGTGCATCGGGGTGCGGCATCGCCTGCGCCATCAGCACACGCTGCCCCTGCGACACGCGCAGGACCGCATTGTTGCCCGCATTCTCGTGGACGGGGCGATTCAGGTCGTTGGTGTGCACGCGCACGTCGAAGGGGCGTCCGCCGCCGGCATCGGGCACCTGGAAGTTGCGGCCCGTCCGGATCTGGTCGCGTCCGCCGCCCCGCGCCGGATCCCAGTGCCGCTCGCTGTCCGACGGCAGCGCTTGCATCAATTGGGGCAGGCCGACATGACCGCCGTGACGCAGTGCTTCGAACTGCGCCGCATTCATCTGACCGCCGGCCGGGCCGCTCGGGTTCACGCCATGCAGCGCGCGCGCCTGATCGATCGAGTTGCGTCGCTGCGCACCGCCCGCATGGCCGAGCGCATCCTGCCGTTCCTGCGATCCGGGACCACCGGTGTTCATGCCTCAGTCCTCATGGCTGCACTCCCTGTGCATTGCGTGGATGGCGGGCGACGACGCACAGCCTGCGATTTCGGCGCATCGATCCTTCAAGAAACCTCAGAAGAACCGTCGATGGTGATCGACGGTGTCGTCCTTCACCTGCCGGCTGCTCGACAGCTTCGAGCCCTTCTGGTTGGTGGTGAACAGGCCAGCGGCGTTGCGCTTGCCGATCTTCTCGTCCTTCATCATGTCCTGGTAACCGAAGATGTCGTAGGCCTTGAGCAGGCGCTGGCCCCGCTGCGTCGGCTGCGACTGACTGTCCAGCGGCATGTCGAAGCCGGTGCTGACGCGCGAGTTGCCGGAACCGTGCCCGAGCCTGAGATTGCCGGTCGAATCGAAGGTGTGCTTCATGTACTGCTTGTAGGCGCCGACGTTGCCGCCTTCGAAGGCCTTGAGCAGATCCTTCGACATCGCGTTGCGCTTGGCCACGAAGGCCTGCTGCGGCGTCATGTTGCTGGTGTCCACGACCTTCCCGTAGCCCTCGCCGCCGGTTTCCTCGCGCATGATCTCGCGCGCGAAACCGCGCATGCGCCCGATGGCGGCGGCCTGGTGCATCGGACTGCCGGTGGACACGAACTCCAGCGTCGCCCGATTCAGCGCGTGCTGCCCGGTGCCGCTGGCGATGATGTGGTTGATCGAGGTGGCGCCGGGGTCCCGGCCCTTCTGCACATCCCGCTCCTGCAGTGTCAGGCCGCGGCCCATGCCGACGGCGGACTGCACGTAGGTGTTGCGGTTCGAGTCGTACTGGGTGAAGCGCGACGTCACTTTCTTGTCGTTGTAATGGCCGTGCAGGACGCCGCGCTCGATCGGGCTGAAACCGATGCCCGGCCCGTACTTCACCTGATGGCTCAATTGGCCGCCGGTCTGTCGTCCGGTGTCGTAGTGGAAATCGGTGGTCGATGGCCTTTGGCCTGTGCCGGTTTTCTGCGTCTTGATGCCGATGCTTGGATTGGGTTGATCGTTGTCGTTGCGCTTGCGCTTGTTGTTCATGGCTGAGCCTGCTCCTGTCTGCGTCCCTTTCGCGTTGTCATTGCATCGTCATTGCCTGGTTACCGCACGGCCATCGAGAGCTCGTCGACATGGCGCCCGGGCACATGCGGCACCGCCACGCGCGTTTCCGAACCCATGCGCTCGAACAGCCCGCGCAAGGCCTCGACGCTGTGCCATCGCGCCTGCGGCGGCCCCAGCCGGTAGAGCATCTCGTCGTCTTGCGGCGGCGCCGGCCGGAAATCCAGCGCCTCGAATCCCATCCGCGCCAGCGCCCGCCGGGACGGGGCGTTGTCCTCGAACACCTTCGCGTAGCACGTGCGCATCCCGCGATGCGCGAAGGCATCGTCCAGCAGCAGGCGGACCGCCGCCGGGCCGAGGCCATGTCCCTGGAAGTCGCGGCCGATCCAGTAGTAGAAGAAGCCCAGATCGCCATGCAGGGTCAGGCTGACGCTGCCGACGAATCCCCATTCGCGATGGATCACCGCATACAGGTGCTGGTCGCCGTAGCCCCAGCATTCGTCGAGCCAGCGATGCCAGGCCGCGTCATCGCCGAACGACGGCAGGCAGCACAACCGGGCAATGTCGGGATCCCAGTACTGCCAGGCGAAATCCGCGCAGTGATGGTGGCCCAGCGGTTCCAGGCGCATGCCGTCGCCTTCGATCGGCATGGCGCGTGCTTCGAGGAATCCGCGCCATGCCTGCAACTGCACATGCATGCCCGCCGTGGCGCGATCGCGTGGATGCATGAACAGGCGACGCCGGCACCGGGTTTCGGCGTCATGCTGGTGTCCCATCCGGAACAGGACGTCGATGGTCTCGATCTCGCTGTCGATCCGGCTGTCGACATCGGCGCTCCCGACATCGGTGCCGCCGGCGCGCCCGGCATCGCGCAAGGCGAGCCAGAGCGGCCAGTCGCACCATGCGCGCAGCAGCGCGAGCAGGCCGTCGCGCGTCGCGCCGTCCAGGCGCGACACCATCGGCAACGCCTGGCGCAGCCCGCACATCCACGCCGTACGCTCGCGCGGATCGATCGCACCGGGCGCGGCGGCGACCTGCGGCAGGACATCTTCGACCACATCGCGTCTCCAGCCGGCGGCATCGAGACTGCGCAATGCCGACGCCATCGGGATGTCGCCGCGCGGCATCGCCAGCGCATCGACGACGGCATGGCGGGAACTCGCCAGCATTCAGCGCATCCCCACCGGGCGCACGCGATCGCGCCGGCGCCGGCAACCGCACGCACGCCTCATCTTCCGCTCTCCAGATCCCGCGCGAATTGCGTGTTTTCGGCGCGCCGCGCCAGGTGGTTGGATGCGATCGTGGCGACGCTGCCCAGGGTCCATGCGGCTGCGGACGCGTAACCGTAGTACGTCGCGGTGGGGTCGTTCGAATCGGCCGATTGCCGCTGTGCCGCCGCCGCACCGAAACCTGCGCCCACCATGTTGAGAAAACCACCCGCGACCTGCAGGCCGCTGGCCAGCTTGTCCTTGCCGGCGTCGCGCCAGTTGGCGATGCCCTGCCCGAATCCAACCGCGCCGGCCACGCCCCAGAACGCGTTGCTCGCGTAGGCCGTGGCGGTGGACGCAGTCGCTGCCCAACTCGACGAACTCCCGAAATAGTTGAAGACCGAACTCGCGGCGTCGCTTGCCCCCGCAATGAAACCGGACGTATCCGCAACGCGGTTCGACACGCCCATCGCCCCCGTGCTCAGGCCTTGCTCATGGCGTGCGTTCACGTCCTGCTGGTTGTTGTAGGCGCTGAGCCCTGCGGAGGTGGACCACAGCACTCCGGACGCCGCGCCGCGCACCGCACTCGCCTTCCCGCTGAACACGGGCGTGCTGGCGACCGCAGCGGCGAGGTCGAGGTATTGCGCCGCCTGCCTGGACTTGGGCAGGGGGCCGGGCGGCACGCGCTGCAGACCGGAATCGTCCTGGACGCTCAGGCGCGGCGATGGCTGCGGTGCCGACAGCAGCGGCGTGTGCGCCGTGGCGTCGCGCTGCGGGATGGCTGGCAAGGCCGGCACGCTGGGACGGCGCGGAACGGATTGCGGCGACACCGATTCGTTGGCCTGCGCGACCGTCCGGTCCAGCGCCTGCGTGATCAGCGCTGAAGACGGCTGCGCCACGGACGACCGCGGTGTCGAGGGCGGCGTCACCGCGCGCGCGACCCGCTGCTGCTCGGGCGATGACGGCGGCGAGCCGCCCTGCGGTTCGCGTGCATGACTCATCGGCGGGACTCTCCTGTGTCTCGGTGCGCGGGGCCCGATACGCCGCCTGGTCGGCGACGCCCGGACACGGAGTCCTGCCGGTCATGCGCACGCGTCGCGATGCGCACCCGGTCTCCGCAGCGTATCGATAGCAATCCACGTGCCACGCCGGAACATCGCGCAAGTGACTGATTCTTCTTGCGCCTGCGCGTATGGACCCGCGTCCTGCCGGTCAACTGGGTGGAAATGCACCCACCCAGCGAAGGCCGGGAGCCTCCGACCGTGTCCGGGATCTCAGTCCGCCGCGCCCTAGCGTCGGCGTCGCCACAGCACGTTGTGGCCGATGCGCAGCGGTTCGATCACGCCCTCGGCGTGCAGTTGCTCCAGCGCGACTTCGGTCACCACCTGCGATTCCGGATGCCCGGGCCAGTCGATCCACCAGCGGTGGATGCCTTCCAGGGTGTCGGCGGCATCGGGCCGCATCACGAGGAATCGGCGGATGGCGTCCTTGGCGAATTCGATCAATCCTCGATCCATGCGCAGCCGTCGGAGATGGGAAGACGGGACATCCTAGAACGTGTCATGTCCTTTTGGACAATCCGCCTCGCGGCAGGATTCGAAGGTTCAGGCGACCTGGCCTTCGCCGCCCAGCCGGTACTTGCGCACCAGCTTGCCGAAGGCGCTGCGCTCTTGGTTCGACAGGCGCGCGGCCTGCGAAATGTTGCCGCCGGCCCGTGCCAGCATCTCGCGCACGTAGCTGCGCTCGAACTCGGCGACCGCCCTCGCCTTCGCATCCTTGAACGGCGCGCAGTCGGCATCCAGCGATGCCGGTGCCGAACCATGCATCGCTGCATGCATCGCTCCGGACATCGATCCGGACGATGCCCCCGTCGCGCATGCGGCTGCGGACAGCGCCACGGCGGCGTCATCCGGCATCAGTTCCTCGCGCGTCTCCTGCAGGCGCAGCGTCTCGTCGTCGCTCATCAGGAATTCGCGATGGATCACGTTCTCCAGTTCGCGCACGTTGCCGGGCCAGTCGTAGCGGCGGATGAAATCCTCGCCCTCCGCGTGCAGGTCCCGCGCATGGGTGCGGTATTGATGGCTGAGGCGCTTGAGCATGTTGCGCGCCAGCAGCACGCCGTCGCCGGGGCGATCGCGCAGGGCCGGCAGCCGCAGCGACAGCACGCGCAGGCGGTACAGCAGGTCCTGGCGGAAGCGGCGCTCGCGCGCCATCGCGTCGAGATCGGCGTTGCTGGCGACCAGCACGCGCACGTCCACCTGCAGCAGCCCGCCGCCGCCGACGCGGCGATAGGTGCGGTCCTGCAGGAACCGCAGCAATGCCGCCTGCGCCTTCGGCGTCAGCGCATCGATTTCGTCGAGGAAGATGGTGCCACCGGCCGCCTGGCCGATCAGTCCGACCGATGCGGTCTTGGCATCGGTGAAGGCACCGCGCTCGTGACCGAACAGTTCGCTTTCCACCAGCGACTCGGCCAGTGCGCCGCAGTTCACCGGCACGAAGGGTTTGTGTGCGCGTTCGCTGAGGTAGTGGATGGCGCGCGCCGCGACTTCCTTGCCGGTACCGGTCTCGCCCGCGATGAGCACGGTGGCGTCGATCGCCGCCATGCGCTCGATCTGCGCCACCACCTTCCTGAAGGGGGGCGACGTGCCGACGAGGTCGAACCGCGAATTCGCATCCATGTCCCTGCTCCGATCACATGCCCCGAATGATCCCCACCGCGTGCGCGTCGGGGCATCGCCATCGGAGGACGCCTCGACGGGCACGTGCATGGCAGTCGCACGGATGGCAGATGCAGGCATGACGATGCGCGCCGTGAGGGCCAGACGGCGGCCCCGGAAGCGGCTGGACAGTGATCGGAACCATGATCCCCGGCATCGAATTCCCCTGACGTCCGTGTGTCGCGGGCGACAGTGCGCCCGTCGCGATGCACCCGCATCGCCATCGCAGTCTGCGTCTGCTGCAGACACCCCCGCAGTATCAGTACGGAATCAGATGCGCGACGCGCCGTCTCCGACCCGAGATGCCAGAGTAAGCACGCCGGGTCGGCAGCGGCAAGCGAAGTTCGTCTCGAAAACGCGCGAAACGCCCCGGCCGCGCAGTCGGGGGCCGGAAAGCAGGAAGGCCACCCGGAGGTGGCCTTCTGCCCGATCATGTGTCGGAAAACTGGTGCCGGAAATAGGAATCGAACCTACGACCTCATCATTACGAATGACGCGCTCTACCAACTGAGCTATTCCGGCGATGTCGCGCCGGGACATGACTGTCGCGGCAGGAGCGCAATTCTAGGGGCTTGGGCAAGGCCCGGTCAATCGACCAGGCGCAGGCGCAGTTCCTTGGGCAGCGCGAACACCACGTCCTCGGGCTCGCCGTCCAGCTCGCGGAGGCTGTGGGCGCCCAGCTCGCGCAGGCGGGCGATCACCCCCTGCACCAGCACGTCGGGCGCCGACGCGCCTGCGGTGACGCCGATGTGCCGACGCCCTTCCACCCAGCGCGGGTCGATCTCGTCGGCGCCGTCGATCAGGTAGGCCTCCACGCCCTCGCGTTCGGCCAGCTCGCGCAGGCGGTTGGAGTTCGAGCTGTTCGGCGAACCGACCACCAGCACCAGGTCGCAGTGTTCGGCCAGTTCGCGCACGGCGTCCTGGCGGTTCTGGGTGGCGTAGCAGATGTCGTCGTTGCGAGGCCCGAGCATCATCGGGTATTTGACGCGCAGCGCTTCGATGATGCCCCGGGTGTCGTCCACCGACAGCGTGGTCTGGGTGGTGTAGGCCAGGTTTTCGGGCTGGCCCACGACCAGCCGCTCGACATCGTCGATGTCCTCGACCAAGTGGATGCGACCGGTGCCGGCCTCGGCCTGCCACTGGCCCATGGTGCCTTCAACCTCGGGATGACCGGCGTGGCCGATCAGCACCACGTCGCGACCGGCCCGGCAATGACGGGCTACTTCGAGGTGGACCTTGGTGACCAGCGGGCAGGTCGCGTCGAAGACCTTCAGGCCCCGTCGCCCCGCCTCGGTGCGCACCGCCTGCGACACGCCGTGCGCGCTGAAGATGACCGTGGCGTTGTCCGGCACTTCGTCCAGTTCCTCGACGAAGATCGCGCCGCGCTGGCGCAGGTCCTCGACGACGAAGCGGTTGTGCACGACTTCATGGCGCACGTAGATCGGCGCGCCCAGGGTTTCGATGGCGCGCTTGACGATCTCGATCGCGCGGTCGACGCCGGCGCAGAAGCCGCGCGGATTGGCGAGGATGATGTCCATGGGGATCAGTCTGCCTTCTTCGCTGCCGGGGACGGATGCTTGCCGAACACGCCGAACGCCACCAGCGCGACCGCGCCGCAGACGATGGCCGAGTCGGCGATGTTGAACGACGGGTAGTAGTAGGCCTCCTTCCAGTGCCATTGGATGAAGTCGACCACGTGGCCGTGCATGAAACGATCGATCAGGTTGCCCAGCGCGCCGCCGATCACCAGCGAGAACGGCAGCGCGTTACGCCAGTCGCCGCGCGCGGTGCGCGACAGCCAGAACGCGAGCACGCCGCTGATGCCGATCGCCAGCACGGCGAAGAAATACTTCTGCCAGCCGCCGGCATCGGCGAGGAAGCTGAAGGCCGCACCGGTGTTGTAGCTGCGGTACCAGTTCCAGAAGCCGTCGATCACGACCACCGGCTGGTATTCGGGCAGGCTGGTCAGCACCCATTGCTTCGACCACTGGTCGAGGCCGATCACGACCACCGACAGCAGCAGCCAGATCAAGGCGTTGGGCTTGGGGGAAACAGCAGTCATCAGAAGAACAGCCTCGTCTCGCCCGGGCCTTCGACATTGCTCACGCAACGGCCGCAGATCTCGGGATGGTCGGGATGGCTGCCGACATCGTCGCGATGATGCCAGCAGCGGATGCACTTGGGCTTGGCGCTGACCACTGGAGCTATACCGATCTGGCTACCCGTCAGCCCCGCATCTGATACGAGCTTCACATCACCGCTAATGAATAGAAAGCGAAGTTCATCGGCCACAACCGCAAGCTTTGCCGCCCAAACGGGACTCACATGAAGCTCCACTTCTGCGTCTAGTGCTGCACCGATGCGGCCATCGGCACGCATACCTTCTAGCGACTTGCTAACAGCCGCACGGACGTGATTAATCAGAAATTCGAAGTCAGCCGCACTCAAGGCCGCATCCGCCGGCAGCGGCGCCAGCCCGTCGTACCAGGTCGCGAACAGCACATGGCCTTCGCGCTCGCCCGGCAGGTGGCTCCACATCTCTTCCGCCGTGAACGTGAGGATCGGCGCGATCCAGCGCGCGAAGGCTTCGGCGATGCGATACATCGCGCTCTGCGCGCTGCGCCGGCCGCGCGCGTCCTCGCGCATCGTGTACAGGCGGTCCTTGGTTACGTCGAGGTACAGCGCACCGAGGTCGACGCTGCAGAAGTTGATCACCGCCTGCACCACTTCCGGGAAGTCGTAGTTGCGGTAGGCGTTCGCGATCTCGTGCTGCAGCGCGTCGGCGCGATGCACCGCCCAGCGATCCAGCGCCAGCATGTCCTCGTGCGCGAGCAGGTCGCGCGCCGGGTCGAAGCCGTGCAGGTTGCCGAGCAGGAAGCGCGCGGTGTTGCGGATGCGGCGATAGACGTCGCCGCTGCGCTTGAGGATGGTGTCGGAGACCGACATCTCGTTGCGGTAGTCGGCCGAGGCGATCCACAGGCGCAGCACGTCGGCGCCCATCTGGTCGATCACCTTCTGCGGCTCGACGATGTTGCCCAGCGACTTCGACATCTTGCGGCCGCTTTCGTCGACCGTGAAGCCATGCGTCAGCACCTGCCGGTACGGCGCCTTGCCGTCCATCGCCACGCCGGTGAGCAGCGAGCTCTGGAACCAGCCGCGATGCTGGTCGGAGCCTTCCAGGTACATGTCGGCCGGCTTGCGCAGGCCATCCTGCGGGCGCTGGCCGAGCACGCAGTCGTGGGTGACGCCGGAGTCGAACCACACATCGAGGATGTCGGTGACCTTGTCGTAGTCCTTCGCTTCCTCGCCGAGCAGGTCCGCGGCATCGAGCGCATACCACGCATCCGCGCCGGCCTGCTCCACGCGCTCGGCGACCTGGCGCATCAGCGACGGCGAATTCGGATGCGGCAACCCGGTTTCGCGATGGATGAACAGCGCGATCGGCACGCCCCAGGTGCGCTGGCGCGAGATCGTCCAGTCGGGGCGGCCATCGACCATGCCGGCGATGCGCGCCTGGCCCCAGTCGGGAAACCATTCGACCTGCTTGATCGCGTCCAGCGCATCGGCGCGCAGATTGGCCTGGCTCATCGAGATGAACCACTGCGGCGTGGCGCGGAACGCCACAGGCGTCTTGTGGCGCCAGCAGTGCGGATAGCTGTGGTCGAGCTTGAAGAACGCGAGCAGCGCGCCGATGCCGCGCAGCGCCTCGACGATGGCGTCGTTCGCCTTCCAGATGTGCAGGCCGGCCAGCGTGGTCTCGCCCAGCGGCGGCGTCGACGGCAGGTACACGCCGCGACCGTCGACCGGATTCATCTGCGCGGCCGTGTACTTCGCGACCAGCCCGTATTTCAGGCCGACCGCATAGTCCTCCTGGCCGTGGCCCGGCGCGGTGTGGACCGAACCCGTACCGTCCTCGGCGCTGACGTGGTCGCCCAGGATCAGCGGGATGTCGCGTTCCGCGTAGAAAGGATGCGCGAGCACGCGGTTTTCGAGCGCGGCGCCAAGCGCGCGACCGAGCACCTCGGGTTCCTCGATGCCGTAGCGCTTCAGCGCCTTCGGTACCAGACCCTCGGCCAGCACCAGCAGGCGACGCTTGCCGTCGCGCGCCGGGCCTTCGACCAGGGCGTATTCCAGTTCCGGGCCGATGCTCACCGCCAGCGAGGCCGGCAGCGTCCACGGCGTGGTGGTCCAGATCGGCACGGCCACTTCGACATCGGCATCGACGACCACGCCGAACTTCGCCGCCAGCGCCTGCGGATCGCGCGCAGCATAGGCCACGTCCACCGCCGGCGAGATCTTGTTCTCGTATTCGATCTCGGCTTCCGCCAGCGACGAGCCGCAGTCGAAGCACCAGTGCACCGGCTTCGCGCCGCGCGCCAGATGGCCGCGTTCGACGATCTTCGCCAGCGCGCGCACCATGTCCGCCTCGAAGCGGAAATCCATCGTGCGGTACGGGTTGTCCCAGTCGCCGAGCACGCCGAGGCGCTTGAAATCGCGGCGCTGCAGGTCGATCTGCTCTGCGGCGTATTCGCGGCAGCGCTTGCGGAATTCCGCCGCGTCGATCTTGTCGCCGACCTTGCCGAACTTCTTCTCCACCTGCAGTTCGATCGGCAGGCCGTGGCAGTCCCAGCCGGGCACGTACGGCGCGTCGAAGCCGGCCATCAGCTTCGACTTCACCACGATGTCCTTGAGCACCTTGTTGACCGCATGGCCGATGTGGATCTGGCCGTTCGCGTAGGGCGGACCGTCGTGCAGGATGAAAGTCGGCCGGCCCTGCGCATGCTTGCGCACCTGCGCATAGAGGTTCTCGTCCTCCCAGCGCTTGAGCGCGACGGGCTCGCGCTTGGGCAGGTCGCCGCGCATCGGGAAGTCCGTCGCGGGCAGGTGGATGGTGGTCTTGTAGCGTTGGCTGTCCTGGTCGCTCACGCGCGGGCTCGCTCTGTCGAATGCAATGAAAGGGTGTCAGGGCCCGGGGCATCGGCGTTCGATGCGGATGGGCTCGAAAGGATCGCCCTCGCCTGCTCGGCATCGCGGTTCATCTGCGCGACGAGGCTGGGAAGATCGGGGAATTTTTCCTCGTCGCGCAGATGCGCGACGAATTCCACTTCGACATGACGGCCGTAGAGGTCGCCCTGGAAATCGAAGAGATGGGCTTCCAGCAGCGGCTCGACGCCGCCGACCGTGGGTCGCGTGCCGAAGCTGGACACCGATGGCCACGGTTGTTCGGCGATGCCATGCACCCAGGTGGCGTAGATGCCGCGCAGCGCGGGCGTCTTCGGATAGCGCAGGTTCGCGGTGGGATAGCCGAGCGTGCGCCCGAGTTGCTTGCCGCGCACCACGCACCCGCCGATGGCGTACGGCCGCCCGAGCAACCGCGACGCCGTGGCGAAATCGCCGCTCTGCAGCGCGCTGCGGATGCGCGTGCTGGACACCGGCGCACCGTCGACCAGCACCGGCTCGATGGTCTGCGCGCTGAAGCCGGCTTCGGCGCCCATGCGCTGCAGCAGGCTCAGATCGCCGGCGCGGGCACGGCCGAAGCGGAAATCCGGACCGACCCACACTTCGCGCGCCGAGAGCCGCTCGACGAGCTGGCGCTGCACGAAATCCTCGGCCGACACCGCAGCCAGCGCCGCGCCGAAGCGCAGCAGGCCGACCTTGTCGACGCCCAGTTCGCGCAGTTGCGACAGCTTGGCGCGCGGCAGCTGCAGGCGCGGCGGCTTGCCGTCGCGGGCGAAGAACTCGCGCGGCAAGGGCTCGAAGCTCAGCACCACGGCCGGCACGCCCAGCGCGTGCGCACGCTCCACCGCGCGGCGGATCAGCGCGCGATGGCCCAGGTGCAGGCCGTCGAAGGCGCCGATGCACACCACGCTGCCGTCCGGGCACAGCGGCCCGCCGTCGAGGTCGCGGAAGAGTTCGGTCATCGGGTTGGTGGAGGCCCCGGCTGGCAACGCCGGGGACGTGCAACGAAAGGACCCCGGAGTATAGCCGCAGCGCCCGTCGCCGACCTGCGGAATCCGGTGTTCACCGCTGCAACTCAGTGGCGCAGGTCGCGCGGGCGCAGCCCCATGGCCAGCAGGGTCGCGCCGTAGGCGGCCGCACCGGCCGCGACCGCCGCCAGCAGCCACAGGGTGCGATGCCAGATGTCCATGGCGGTCCAGTCGCCGACCCGGTACGAGATACCGAGCACGACGGCGGTCATCGCCGCGCAGGCCACCGCGATCCGCAGCAGGTGCCGGCCCCACCCCGGCTGCGGCTTGAGCAGGCCGTCGCGACGCAGGTAGCGCCACAGCAGCCAGGCATTGAAGATGCCGGCCAGACCGGTGGCCAGGGCGATGCCGCCATGGGCGCCGTCGATGTCGTTCAGCCACAGCGGCAGCGTGAAGGCGATGGTCATCGCGACATTCGCGAACACCGTCCAGATCGCCGCTTTCATCGGCGTCTTCGTGTCCTGGCGGGCGTAGAACGCCGGCGACAGCACCTTGCTCAGCATGAAGGCCGGCACGCCCAGGCTCATCGCGCTGAGGCTGAGCGCGGCCATGCGGGTGTCGTGCGCGGTGAACTTGCCGCCCTGGTAGACCACCGCGGTCAGCGGCTCGGCCAGCAGCAGCAGGCCCAGGCCCGCCGGCACGCCGGCCAGCAGGGCGAGGCGCAGGCCCCAGTCCAGTGCCGCCGAATAGCCCTCGGCATCGGTCGCGGCATGGCGGCGCGAGAGGTGCGGCAGGATCACCGTGCCGATGGCCACGCCGAACAGGCCCAGCGGGAATTCGATCAGCCGGTCCGACAGGTACAGCCAGGTCTGGCTGCCGGTGACCAGCACCGAGGCGAAGATCGTGCCGACCAGCAGGTTCAGCTGCGCGACCGAGGACGAGAACAGCGTCGGGATCATCAGCTTCGCGACCCGGCGCACATCGGGATGGCCGAAACCGGGCCGGAAGGTCGGCCGCAACCCCAGCCGGCCCAGCGCCGGCCACAGCACCACAAGCTGCAGGATGCCGGCGATCAGCACGCCCCAGGCCAGCGCCTTGGCCGGCTCGGCGAAGCGCGGCGCCAGCCAGACCATCGCCGCGATCATCACCAGGTTGTGCAGCACCGGCGTGACCGCCGGCAGGGCGAACTTGCCGAAGCTGTTCAGCACCGAAGCCACCAGGGCCATCATCGAAATGAACAGCAGGTACGGGAAGGTGATCCGCAGCATGTCGACGATCAGGCCGAACTTCTCCGGTTCGTCCACCGCGCCCGGCGCGAACAGCCCGGCGATCACCGGCGCCGCCAGCATGCCGATGCCGGCGACCACGAAGACCACCGAGAACAGCGCCCCGGCCATGCGGTCGACGAATTCCTTCAGCGCCGCCTGGTCACCCCGCTCGCGCAACTCGTTCAGCACCGGCACGAAGGCCATCTGCATCGAACCTTCGGCGAAGATCCGGCGCAGGTAGTTCGGGATTCGATAGGCGATGACGAAAGCGTCCATCGCCACCGAGCTGCCGAACAGGCGCGACTGCAGGGCGTCGCGGGCGAATCCTGCGATCCGCGACAGCAGGGTCATGGCGCTGAAGACCGTGGTCGAACGCAGCAGCCCGGCCTTCGCCGGGGACTTCGGGGTGCCCTGCCCCCCCTCTTCGCCGGCCTTTTCGCTGCCCGGACCGCTCATTTCGACCTCCCGGCGCCGCACCGGTTGACCCAACCCACTGAATCGCCCATAATTTTCTGTCTCACTGTCCGCATAGCGGCGGTTTGTCCCTTTTTCCTCAACGGTCGAGCGGCAGCGGCACCCGCCTGCATGTTCCGTTCGACTTCAACCGTAAACCCCAGATTCGTTAACCCCAGGATTCCATCGTGGCCAACATCAAGTCCGCCAAGAAGCGCGCCAAGCAGACCGTCGTGCGCAACGCGCGCAACACCGCCCAGCGCTCCCAGCTCCGCACCGCCGTCAAGAAGGTCCTCAAGGCCATCGACTCGAACGACGCCGCTGGTGCCGAAGCCGCTTTCGCCGTCGCCCAGCCGATCCTCGATCGCTTCAGCTCGCGCGGCCTGATCCACAAGAACAAGGCTGCCCGCCACAAGAGCCGCCTGACCGCCCGCATCAAGGCCCTCAAGGCCGTCGGCTGATCCCGACACCGCGCCAGCAAGTCCGCGCGCGGTACGCAAAAACCCGGCCTTGGCCGGGTTTTTTGTTGCCCTGGGGCAACGGGACGCACGCAAAGGCTGCTGCAGGGCGGGCTCAAGCCCGCCACCGTGACTGCGGAACGACGAACGACGGGCCTGAGCCCGCCCTACGGGCATCGAATCAAGAAGCATCGGCAGGCGGATTCCCGGCCTGGCCGCTCGCGGCCTTCGCCTCGGCCTCGGCTTCAAGCTGCGCTTCGCGCATGTGATCGAAGAAACGCTGGACTTCCAGCATGATCGGCCACGTGCCTTCCCGCGAAATCGCCGACACCATGTACCAGGGCTGGGTCCAGCCCAGTTCGGCGACGATCTCCTCGGCACGCTCACGCGCCTCGTCCTCGAACATCAGATCAGCCTTGTTCAGCACCAGCCAGCGCGGCTTCTCCAGCATCGCCGGATCGTGCTTGCGCAGTTCGTGCTCGATCGCGCGCACCTGCTCGGCCGGCGAGGCGTCGATCACACCCTCCATCGGCGCCATGTCGACCAGGTGCAGCAGCAGGCGGGTGCGCTGCACGTGGCGCAGGAACTGCGCGCCCAGGCCAGCGCCGTCGGCGGCGCCCTCGATCAGCCCGGGAATGTCCGCGATCACGAAGCTGCGATGCGCTTCGACGCTGACCACGCCCAGGTTCGGATACAGCGTGGTGAACGGATAGTCCGCGACCTTCGGCGTCGCCGCCGACACCGCGCGGACGAAAGTGCTCTTGCCGGCGTTCGGGAAGCCCAGCAGGCCGACGTCGGCCAGCAGCTTCAGCTCCAGCTTCAGCAGGCGCTCCTCGCCGGGCAGGCCGGGCAGCGCCTTGCGCGGGGCCCGATTCACCGAGCTCTTGAAATGCATGTTGCCCAGGCCGCCCTTGCCGCCTTTCGCGACCAGCAGGCGCTGGCCGTGACGCGTGAGGTCGCCGATGATTTCGTCGGTCTCGACGTTGATGATGACCGTGCCCACCGGCACGACGATCGTCGTGTCCTCGCCGCCCTTGCCGTACATCTGCCGGCCCATGCCGTTCTCGCCGCGCTGGGCGCGGAATTTCCGCTCGTGGCGGAAATCGACCAGGGTGTTGAGGTTCTCGTCGGCCTGCAGCCAGATGCTGCCGCCATCGCCGCCGTCGCCGCCGTCCGGCCCGCCCAGCGGGATGAACTTCTCGCGCCGGAACCCGACGCAGCCGTTGCCGCCGGCTCCGGCGATCACTTCGATTTCGGCTTCGTCGACGAGTTTCATGGGCTGGGTTTCCGGAGGGGCGGTTCTGCTGGCAGAAGGATTCTGACAGGGAGGACTGTGCCTGGGCACGGTGAAGCGGCGGAGAAGCGCGATGGGGCGGCGCTACAAACGAAAAGCCCCGCCGAAGCGGGGCCTCTCGCGCGATGCGGCATCGATCAGACGATGCTGACGGTGCGGCGCTTCTTGGCGCCCTTCACCGAGAACTCGACCTTGCCGTCGACCAGCGCGAACAGCGTGTGGTCGCGGCCGAGGCCGACGCCCGGACCCGGGTGGAACTGGGTGCCGCGCTGACGGACGATGATGTTGCCGGCTTCGACGGCCTGGCCGCCGAACAGCTTCACGCCGAGGTATTTCGGGTTGGAGTCGCGGCCGTTGCGCGAGGAACCTACGCCCTTTTTATGTGCCATGGCTGCTTCTCCTTACTTGTTGCCACCGGCGATGCCGGTGATCTGGATTTCGGTGTAGTGCTGCCGGTGGCCCATCTGCTTGCGATGGTGCTTGCGGCGGCGGAACTTGACGATGCGGATCTTGTCGGCGCGTCCGTGGCCGAGCACCTTGGCGGTGACGGTGGCGCCCTTCAGTGCGTCGCCGAGGGTCACGCCCTCGCCGTCGCCCAGCATCAGCACGTTGTCGAATTTGATCTCGCTGCCGGCATCGGCTTCGAGCAGCTCGACGCGAAGCGTCTCGCCTTGCATCACGCGGTATTGCTTACCGCCGGTGACCAGAACTGCGTACATGTACGGGATTCCTCTGTAGTTATTGGGTGTCGCTTTTTGGTGTTGCTCGGGTGTCACGGGTGACGCGAAACCGCCCCTGCGGGCGGAAAGAGGCGGAATTCTAGCGGCCACGGCGCCCTCTCGCAAGTTCGGGTCACTCCGGGCAGCCGAGGCACTTGCGGACGGCGCGCGGACAGGCTTAGCCTCGACCGCATTCGTCAGCGTATGTTCATGCGGCCGGAGGGTCCGGCCGCACCCGCGGGACAAGGGGGTGTCCCGGGGATGGCAGAGGCCGGTCGGTCCGACGGCACACACATGGAGTCCGTGTTCGATGTTCCAGCGCAGTCGTTCCATCCGCATTCCCTGCCCGCAGGCACGCCGCCTGCCTCCGCATACACCTGCCGGCGTGTTCATGCCGCCGGCCGCCGCGGACCCCTGACCCACCTGATCCCATTCCGCCCGTTGCCGCACCTTCGCTGGCGACGCGTGGCATTGCGCCTTCCGCCCGCGACCGCGGCCGCGTGAGGCGTATCCCCCAGGGTGATCCGCTGCGTCAGGAGATGCCGGATCGCCCATTCCAGGCGGCCAGGACTCGGGCCGCCTCCCATGCAACAAGGAGCTGATGCACCATGATCCGACTCACACCTTCACATGCGTTCCGGTTGACCGCGCTGGCCGTGGCTGTCGCGGCGGTGGCCGCGCCGATCGCCTGGTCGGGCAGCCGCGCCCCCGTCGTCGACAGGACCGCCGCCCAGAGCCGCGCGTCCGCGCCGCAGGAAGAACGCCACGACCGCTTCATCGTCACCTGGCGCGATGGCGCGCGCGCCGCCTCGACCAGCCTCCAGGCCCGCTACGCCGACAAGGCCGGCCGCCTGGGCATGGGCATCCAGGGCCTGCGCACGCTGTCGACCGGCGCCGACGTGATCCGTACCGACCGCAAGCTCGATCTCGCCGAAAGCAAGCAGCTGATGGCCGAGCTGCTGAAGGATCCGAACATCCTCGCGGTCGAAGCCGACGTGCGGATGAAGCCGCTGTTTACCCCCAACGATCCGCTCTACGCCCAGCAGTGGCACTACAAGGCCGGCGCCGGCGGCGCCAACCTCGAACCGGCCTGGGACATCACGCGCGGCGCCGGCATCGTGGTCGGCGTGATCGACACCGGCATCGTCCCGCACAGCGAGTTCGCGGGCCAGCTGGTGCCGGGCTACGACTTCATCGGCGACCTCGACACCGCGATCGACGGCGACGGCCGCGACGCCGATCCGAACGATCCGGGCGACTGGCACGACGGCGAGTGCAACATCTTCGGCATCGCCGAGGACAGCAGCTGGCACGGCACCCACGTGGCTGGCACGATCGCGGCGCTGACCGACAACGGCGTCGGCGGCGCGGGCGTGGCGCCGGGCGCCAAGATCCTGCCGATCCGCGCACTGGGCAAGTGCGGCGGCTTCCTGTCCGACATCGTCGACGGCATCACCTGGGGCTCGGGCGGCACCGTCGCCGGCGTTCCGGCGAACGCCAACCCGGCGGAAGTGCTCAACCTCAGCCTCGGCGGCGGCGGCGCGTGCAGCGTGGCCTTCCAGACCGCCATCGACGGCGCGGTGAGCCGCGGTACCACGGTGGTGGTCGCGGCCGGCAATTCCGGCGGCGATGCAGCCAGCCAGCAGCCGGCGAGCTGCAACAACGTGATCGCGGTGTCCGCGGTCGGCCCGACCGGCGCGCTGGCCAGCTATTCCAGCTTCGGCCCCGTGGTCGACGTCGCCGCACCGGGCGGCAGTGGCGCCGCACCGGCTGCCGACAACGTGCTGTCGACGCTGAACCTGGGCCTCACCACGCAGGGTGCGGAAGGCTACGGCTGGTACGCCGGTACGTCGATGGCGTCGCCGCACGTGGCCGGCATCGCGGCGCTGATCCAGTCCGCGTCGTCCACGCCGAAGACCCCGGCGCAGGTCAAGAAGATCCTGGAGAACACCGCCTACGCCAACGGCGGCTTCCCGGGCGGCTGCTCCTACGACAAGCCCTGCGGCACCGGCATCGTCGATGCCACCGCCGCCGTGCGCGTCGCGAACGGCACAGACCCGCTGCCGTCCGATCCGCCGCCGCCGCCGCCGCCGCCGCCGGCCACCGAGCTGTTCAACGGCGTCACCGTGAGCAACATCAGCGTCGGCGCCAACGGCGAGCTGAAGTACCAGCTGGTGGTGCCCAACGGCGCCAGCAACCTGCTGTTCGCGATGTACGGCGGCACCGGCGACGCCGACGTCTACGTGCGCTACGGCGCGCCGCCGACCAACAGCACGTTCGACTGCCGTCCGTTCAGCTTCGGCAACAACGAGAACTGCTTCTTCCCGGCACCGCGCGCCGGCGTGTGGTACGTCACGATCAAGGGCTTCAGCGCCTCCACCGGCGTGTCGCTGTACCCGAGCTTCGTCGACGCCAACTACCCGTACAAGCAGGCGGCCACGGTCGAACAGCTGACCAACCACCGCACGCGGGTCACACTGACCTGGCAGCACGGCAAGAAGCAGGTCGACATCTACCGCAACGGGTTGATCTACAACTCGCGCCGCAACACCTACACGTTCACGGACAACTTCCGGATCGTCGGCAGCGGCACGATGACCTACAAGATCTGCAACCAGGGCACGAGCGAGTGCTCCGACGAAGTGTCGGTGAACTACGTCTCGAAGAAGTAAGCCCCGTCATTGCTCCAATCGCGACGCCTGTCGCAACGCTCCCCCGGCATCCGCCGGGGGAGCTTCCGCGAGGACACCATGCCGATCCACTCCCCCGCCTTTCCGAGGTCCGCGCGCGCGTTCGCCTGCGCGGCGGCCCTGCTCATCGCCACCACCGGCTGCCAGCGCGGCAGCGACACCCCCGCCCAGTCCGCGACACCCGCCGCACCGCGCGTGCAGGTCGACGCCACGCTCGGCCTGGCCGACAACAGCGGCAGCCTGCGCTTCGACGGCACCGTCGACAGCGAGGCCACACGCACCGCGATCGAACGCGCACTGCTGGCCGTTTACGGCAACGGCCGCGCACAGGGCGCGATCGATGTCGATCCAGCCGCCAGGCCACCGATCTGGGCCAAGGGCCTGGAGGACTTCCTGCGCACCCTGTCCACCGTGCCCGGCGCCGGCCTGCGCCTCTCCGGGAACCAGGCCACGCTCAGCGGCCCGCTGGACACGGACCAGCGCCGTGCGCTGCGCGCCGCCGCCGAACGCGCGTTCCCGGGCATCCGCCTGTCGGGCCTGTTCGAACCGCCCGGCAACGATCCCGGCGCCGGACCGACACTGAGTCCCGAGGCGCTGGCGAAAACCCTGAACGAGACCGACGTGGCCTTCAAGCCGGGCAGCGGTGAGGTCAGCGACGACAGCCTGGCGCTGGTCGCGCAGGCCGCCGATGCCATCCGCGCCGCCCCGGAAGGCACGCGCCTGCTCATCGTCGGTCCGGTGACGCCGTCCAGCGATGCCGCGAACGACGTCTTCCTGTCGAAGCAGCGCGCCGAGGCCCTGAAGGTCCAGCTGATCCTGCAGGGCGTCAGCCCGGCGGTCATCGACACGCGCGGCTGGGGCCAGAACGCCGACGGCACGCCGGTCGAGAACGCCACCCCGCCGAAGGGCGGCACGTCGATGCGATTCGAACTGCTGCGCTGAAGGACGACGCGCTGAACGGCTTCGCAGCGTTCCATCCGTGGATTTGCTCCGGTGATGTCCGCTCGTTAGGCTAGCGAGTTGCCCTCGCGCGGGCGTCCGGTATCGACCGGAGGCCCGCCGGGGACGTCCCGTCACCCGCAGTCAATCGGATCACCCCACCCCCATGGCGATGGACACCATCCGCATCCGCGGAGCGCGTACCCACAACCTCAAGAACATCGACCTCGACCTGCCGCGCGACAAGCTGATCGTGATCACCGGCCTGTCCGGTTCCGGCAAGTCGTCGCTGGCGTTCGACACCATCTACGCCGAAGGCCAGCGCCGGTACGTCGAGTCGCTGTCGGCCTACGCCCGGCAGTTCCTCAGCGTGATGGAGAAGCCCGATGTCGACCACATCGAAGGCCTGAGCCCGGCGATCTCGATCGAGCAGAAGTCGACCAGCCACAACCCGCGCTCGACCGTCGGCACGATCACCGAGATCTACGACTACCTGCGCCTGCTCTACGCGCGCGTCGGCAGCCCGCGCTGCCCGGACCACCATTTCCCGCTGGAAGCGCAGACCGTCAGCCAGATGGTCGACCAGGTGCTGGCACTGGCGAGCGACCCGAAGACCGCCGAACAGCGCTGGATGCTGCTGGCGCCGGTCGTGCGCGAGCGCAAGGGCGAGCATGCGCAGGTGTTCGAGCAGTTGCGCGCGCAGGGCTACGTGCGCGTGCGCGTGGACGGGGTGCTCTACGAGATCGACGCGGTGCCGCCGCTCGCGTTGCGGGTCAAACACACCATCGAAGCCGTGGTCGACCGCTTCAAGCCGCGCGAGGACCTCAAGCAGCGTCTCGCCGAATCATTCGAGACCGCGCTGAAGCTCGGCGACGGCATGGCGCTGGTGCAATCGCTCGACGATGCGAACGCCGAACCGCTGCTGTTCTCCTCGAAATACAGCTGCCCGGTCTGCGAATACGCATTGCCGGAGCTGGAACCGCGCCTGTTCTCGTTCAACTCGCCGATCGGCGCCTGCCCGACCTGCGACGGCCTGGGCGTGAGCCAGTTCTTCGACCCGGCGCGCGTGGTCGTGCATCCCGAACTCTCCATGGCCGCCGGCGCGGTACGCGGCTGGGACCGTCGCAACGTCTACTACTTCCAGCTGATCCAGTCGCTGGCCAAGCACTACGGCTTCAGCGTGGACACGCCCTGGCAGGAGCTGCCGGAAAGCAGCCGCGACGCGGTGCTCAACGGCAGCGGCAGCGAGGTCATCACCTTCACCTATCTCACCGATGCCGGCGGCCGCACCCAGCGCAAGCACCGCTTCGAAGGCATCCTGCCGAACCTGGAACGCCGCTACCGGGAAACCGAATCCGCGGCGGTGCGCGAGGAACTGGCGAAATACATCAGCGAACGCGCGTGCACCGACTGCGGTGGTGCGCGCCTGAACCGCGCCGCGCGCAACGTGTTCGTCGCCGACCGTCCGCTGTCGTCGATCGTGGTGCTGCCCATCGACGAAGCGCTGAATTTCTTCAGCGCACTGTCCCTGGCCGGCTGGCGCGGCGAGATCGCGACCAAGATCGTCAAGGAAATCCGCGAGCGCCTGACCTTCCTGGTCGACGTGGGCCTGGACTACCTCACGCTGGAGCGCAAGGCCGACACGCTGTCCGGCGGCGAAGCGCAGCGCATCCGCCTCGCGTCGCAGATCGGCGCGGGCCTGGTCGGCGTGATGTACGTGCTCGACGAGCCCTCGATCGGCCTGCACCAGCGCGACAACGAGCGCCTGCTCGGCACCCTCACCCGCCTGCGCGACCTCGGCAACACGGTGATCGTGGTCGAGCACGACGAGGATGCGATCCGCCTGGCCGACCACGTCGTCGACATCGGCCCGGGCGCGGGCGTGCACGGTGGCGAAGTCATCGCCCAGGGCACGCTGGACGACCTGCTGAAGTCGCCGCGCTCGCTGACCGGCCAGTACCTCAGCGGACGCAGGCGCATCGAGATTCCGGCGCATCGGCACAAGCCGAACCCGAAGATGAAGCTGCAACTGCGCGGCGCCTCGGGCAACAACCTCAAGGACGTGGACCTGACCCTGCACGCGGGCCTGTTCACCGCCGTCACCGGCGTGTCCGGCTCGGGCAAGTCGACGCTCATCAACGACACCCTGTATGCGCTGGCCGCGAACGAGATCAACGGCGCGTCGCACAAACCGGCGACCTACCGCGAAGTGAAGGGCATCGACCTGTTCGACAAGGTCGTCGACATCGACCAGTCGCCGATCGGCCGCACGCCGCGCTCGAATCCGGCCACCTATACCGGCCTGTTCACGCCGCTGCGCGAACTGTATGCGCAGGTGCCCGAGGCGCGCGCGCGCGGCTACTCTCCGGGCCGCTTCAGCTTCAACGTGCGCGGCGGCCGCTGCGAAGCCTGCCAGGGCGACGGCCTGATCAAGGTCGAGATGCACTTCCTGCCCGACGTGTACGTGCCCTGCGACGTCTGCCACGGCAAGCGCTACAACCGCGAAACGCTGGAGATCCTCTACAAGGGCTACAGCATCCACGACGTGCTGGAGATGACCGTCGAGGACGCGCTGAAGCTGTTCGAGCCGGTGCCGTCGATCGCGCGCAAGCTCGAAACGCTGATCGATGTCGGCCTGAGCTACGTGCGACTGGGCCAGCCGGCGACCACGCTCTCCGGTGGCGAAGCGCAGCGCGTGAAGCTGTCGAAGGAACTATCGCGACGGGACACCGGGCGCACGCTCTACATCCTCGACGAGCCGACCACCGGCCTGCATTTCCACGACATCGAGCACCTGCTCGCGGTGCTGCACAAGCTGCGCGACGAGGGCAACACGATCGTGGTGATCGAACACAACCTCGACGTGATCAAGACCGCCGACTGGGTGGTCGACCTCGGTCCGGAAGGCGGCCATCGCGGCGGCACGATCCTCGGCGAAGGCACGCCGGAGGAGATCGCTGCGATGCCGCATTCGCACACCGGGCGCTTCCTCGCGCCGCTGCTCGATCCGAAGCGGATCGCCGGCAGCACGCCGTCGAAGGCCTCGACCATCTCCAAGGCCGAGCGCGCGCTGCCGCCGCGCAAGTCGGATGTGAAGAAGGCTGGTGCGAAGGCGGCTCCCGTGAAGGCCGTCCCCGTGAAGAAAACAGCCGCGAAGAAGAGTCCCGCGAACAAACCCGGAAAGATGCTGCGATGAACGACGCCGATACCCCGAAGAAGATCCTCGTCCGCATGCCGATGGAACTGCGCTGGCGCGACCTGGATGCGTTCAACCACGTCAACAACTCGAACTTCATGACCTACCTCGAAGAGGCGCGGATCCGCTGGTTCGAGAGCACGGGCAAGGCCTGGATCACCGACGACCACATCCCGCTGCTGGCGGCGGTGCAGATGAACTACCGCCTGCCGATCCCCTATCCGTCGCAGGTCTTCGTCGAACTGTTCGCCGACCGCGTCGGCACCACCAGCGTCACCCTCGGCCACCGCATCGTCGACACCGAAGACCGCGTGCACGCCGACGGCCACTGCGTGCTGGTGTGGATCGACCGCCACAGCGGCCGGCCGATCCCGCTGCCGGAAGCGGTGCGGGCATCGGCAGAGCGCTGAGCAGCCGCCCCAGCTCTTGTGGGAGCGACGCAAGTCGCGACAGACCAATGGAAGCGCTTCGCGACTTGCGTCGCTCCCACAGCAAAGCATCAGCCTTGCTCGCTACGGCACCGCCTTCCGCACCTCGAACTCGCCCAGAACCTTGCCGCCGCCGGCGAGTTCGAACTGCAGGACGACGCGGCTGCCCGGACTCAGGGGTGCGGAGGGTTTCATCAACATCAGGTGCAGGCCGCCGGGCTTGAGCACGGCGGCGCCGTTGGGTGCGAGGCGCAGTTCAGGCACCGGACGCATGCGGTTCACGCCATCGACCAGCTTCGTCTCGTGCAGCTCGACGCTGGCGAAGGACGGGCTGCTGGCGCGCACCACGGTCGCGGGCATGCCGCAGCGGTTCTCGATGCGGCCGAAGCCGGCCATCATCGGCATGTTGCCGGGCGGCAGGCGCACCCAGGCATCGCGGACGACGGGTTGGCAGGGCTTGCCGGCAGCGGGCGCCGCGCCGGAACCGGCGGCGGACGCGAACACGAGCGCGACAAGGACGGCGATACGGCAGGCATGGACGTTCATGGCCCTATGATAGCGGCTCCCCCATTCTCGCCAGGAAGACGGCATGCCCTTGATCGACACGCAGGACGTTGGCGCCATCCGCTGTATCCGCATGGCACGGCCACCGGTGAACGCACTGAACCCGGAACTGTGCCGCGCTCTGATCGCCGCGCTCGAAACCGCCTACAGCGACGGCGTCCTCGGCGTTGTCCTGGCCGGCAACCCGAAGATCTTCTCCGCAGGTCTCGACGTGCCGTATCTGGTTTCCCTCGGGGACGACCGCCGTGCCCTGCTCGAAGCCTGGCAGGCGTTTTTCGGGGTGGCCCGCCTGCTGGCCGAATCGCGCATCCCCGTGGCCGCCGCGATCACCGGCCACTCGCCAGCCGGCGGCTGCGTGCTCGCGCTGTGCTGCGATTACCGGGTCATGGCGCGCAGCGTCGATCCGGCCAAGCCCTTCGCCATCGGTCTGAACGAAACCCAGGTCGGACTGGTCGTGCCCGAAGGCGTGCAGAAACTGATGCGCCGCATCGTCGGCCGCTATCGCACCGAACGCCTGCTCGTCTCCGGCGAGATGATTCCCGCCGAGCGGGCGCATGATCTTGGCCTGGTCGACGAACTCGCCGACGGCGAACACGTCGAAGCCCGCGCGATCGCGTGGCTGCAGGCCCTGCTGAAGCTGCCGCACCAGCCGATGCTGCAGACCCGCGCCATCGCCCGCGAAGACGTGGTCGAGGCGATGTCGCCGGAGAGCATCGATGTCGAAGCCTTCGTCGAAGGCTGGTGGGAACCGGACACCCAGGCCGCATTGAAGGCGCTGGTGGCGAAGCTGGGCAAATAGCACCGGCCTGTTTTTGCGGAGCGGAGCTTCCTCCGCTCGCCCTCCGGAAGAATCAGCGGAGCAAGCGCCGCTCTACGCGATGCGCGGCGGCAGGATCTCGAGCACTCGTTCCGGCGGGCGCGCCAGCCGCGTGCCCAGCGCCGAGATCACGAATGGCCGGTTGATCAGCACCGGCGCGGCCGCCATGGCATCGAGCAGCGCATCATCGGGCTGCGACGGATCGCCGAGACCGCGCTCCGCGTACACCGTTTCCTTCTCCCGGATCGCATCGCGCACCGTCAATCCTGCGGCGGCGATCACCTCCGCAAGACGCGCCTTCGATGGCGGTGTGCGCAGGTATTCGACCACCGTCGGCTCGATGCCCGCCTGGCGGATCAGCGCCAGGGCCTTGCGCGAGTTGCTGCAGGCGGGGTTGTGCCAGAGTTCGACGTGCATGGGACGGAGACGCCGCAGGAATCAATCGGAGCCGGTGGCGATGGCGCGCGCGGGATCCTCGATCCAGCCACTCCACGACCCGGTGAACAGGGATGCGCCGGGCAGCCCGGCATGGGCCATCGCCAGCAGATGGTGGCAGGCGGTCACGCCCGAGCCGCACATCGCGATCACGTCCGATGCGGGACGACCGGCGAGCAGCGCGCCGAATTCCTCGGCCAGTCGTGCCGCCGGCTTGAAGCGGCCGTCTTCGAGATTCGACGGATACGGCCGGTTGATCGCACCCGGCACATGGCCGGCGATGCGATCGATGGGCTCGACATCGCCGCGGAATCGCTCGGCGGCACGCGCATCGACCAGCACGCCGCCGGCAGCGACACGGGCGGCGATGGCGTCGGCATCGAGCAGTCGGGAGGCGTCAAAGCGCACCGGATAGGTTGTGTGGCTCACGTCGGTCGCCTCGGCGTCGATCGGAAGCCCCAGGGCCGACCATCGCGCGAAGCCGCCGTCGAGCACTGCGACGCGGGCATGTCCTGCCGCACGCAGCAAGCACCACAGCCGCGCCGCATACGCGCCGTCGCCGGCGTCGTAGGCCACGACCTGCGTGTCCGGCGTCACGCCGTTGCGACCGAGCCAATCGCCGAACGCATCGGCCGATGGCCAGGGATGGCGCCCGGCACCCGGCGCATGCGGGCCGGACAGATCGCGATCCAGATGCGCGTAACGCGCACCCGGAAGATGACCTGCCTGCCAGGCGTGTTCGCCGGCGGCGGTGTCGTTCAGCGCGAAGCGGCAGTCGAACACGCGCAGGTCTGCATCCTGCACATGCTGCGCAAGCGCTTCGGCATCGACGAGCGTGGTCCATTCGATCATGCAGCCTCCGTGACGCATCCGCTCAGGCGGATTCGCGCGCGAGTCGTTCGCGCAGGTTGAACAGGATGGAGGCGGTCACGCCCCAGATGCGATGCTGCGGCGCCTCGGGCGCGCTGCGGAATTCGAGCACGTGCCGCGTGCGCCCGCGATGCTGCAGTTCGACGCGCACGAGGTTGTCCGGATGCATCAGGAAATCGAGGCCGACCTCGAACACCTCGGCGACCTCGCCCGGATCGGGCATAGGCACGTAATGCGGATCGATGCGCGCCACCACCGGCAGCACGCGGAAACCGGTGATGGTGACAAGCGGATCGAGCAGCCCCAGCGGCGCAACCAGCGAGGGCGCCAGCCCGATCTCCTCCTGCGCTTCGCGCATCGCGGCGGCGATGGCGTCGGCATCGTCGTGCTCGATCCGGCCGCCCGGGAAACTCACCTGGCCTGCATGGTTGCGCAGGCTGTCCGTACGACGGGTCAGCAGCACGCGCGGGCCATGCTCGCGCGGCACCAGACCCACCAGCACCGCGGCATCGACCGTGGGCGCGTCGCCGATCAGGTCGGCGAGTTCTTCGAGGTTCCAGGGCGCTTGCGCCAGCGGCGCACCGAGCGGATGCAGGGCTTGCGACAACAGCGGCAGCGGCCAGGCCGGCGTCATCGACGCGCGGTCTCCAGCGGCTGGCCTGCGGCGTCGCGGGCCTCGCGCTCGGGCAGCACCACCGACATGAAGTGATCGCGTGCGGCCTCGCCCATCGACGACCAGGCCGCGATTTCAGCGCCGGTGCGCCGGCAACCGTCGCAGTAGCCCTGCGGATCGAGGGTGCAGACACCGATGCAGGGCGTGAGCATGGGACGTGAGGGCGAAGTCATCGGATCGGAACGTTCGGAAAGCGGCGCAATGAATGCGAAAGACGATGCGGAAATCGGGCTCCGGAAACGCATCACGCCGGACGAACCGGCGTGATGCGGAACCACTGGTGCGAACCGCGGATCAGTTGCGCGGCTGTCCGGCGCCCTGCTGCGGGGCCGGGGCCGGCACGACCGGGCCCACGTTCACCAGCTTGATGTTGAACAGCACGACCTGGTTGGCCATCGGGCCGGCGCGTTCGATGTTGTCGCCATGGGCGAGCTTGCCCGGAATCGCGACTTCCCAGCGGGCGCCGGAGGGCATCTGCTGCAGCGCTTCGCGCAGACCCGGCAGCGGGATCTCGCTCAGGCGCACGGTGACCGGACCGGCCGGCTGGCCTTCGCTGGCCACGCTGGTGTCGGCGACCACGGTGCCGTCGGGCAGCGTGCTCTTGAATTCGAGGGTGACCTGGTTGGCCTGGGTCGGCTTGGCGCCGCTGCCAGCCTCGACGATCTTGTACTGCACGCCATTCGGCAGGACTTTCACGCCCGCCTTGGCCTTGTTCTGGGCCAGGTAGGTGTCGCCATCGGCCTTGTTCTTGGCCGCGCGCTTCTCCAGCTCGGCCTTGTACTTGGCGGCCATGCGGTTGCGCAGGCCTTCCATCGCAGCCTGGAGCTGGTCTTCCGGCACCGCGACCTGCTTGCCGGCCATCGCGTCCTGCACGGCCTTGACGAAGGTGTTCATGTCGACCTGTTCGCCGCTGGCGACGATCGGCTGCAGGCTCATGCCGGCGCGGTAGCCAAGGGCGTAGCTGAGCTTGCCCTTGTCGGACGAGGTGTCCTGGGCCGAGACGGTACCCGCGGTCAGGGCCAGAGCCGCCAGGCTGGCGGCGACAAGCAGACGCAACTTCATTCAGTAACTCTCCGGGATGGGATATGCCGGGACTTCCCGGCAAGGAACGGGGCGATCGAACCGCCCCGGTATGGGTTCCATGAACAGCGGACTAGAATACTGTCCGCCGCACTTAACCGCCACTGAGGACCCCCGGTCCGACCGGCGGTCACCGGACAAGTTCCCCGCCGCCGCCAGGCGGTACTCCCGACTCCCAAGGCCCCCGCGACCCATGAGCCACGACGACCAGCCCGCCCCCGTCCTGAAGATCGAAGACCAGCCCGTCGAGGGCCATGGCGTGATCCGCAGGATCGCAGTGGACCGCCCCGAGCGCCTGAACGCCCTGAATGCCGCCACCCTCGATGCCCTGCATGCCGCCTTCGACGCCGCTGCGGCCGATCCGGCGGTGCGCGTGGTCGTCCTCACCGGCAGTGGCCCCAAGTCCTTCGTCGCCGGCGCGGACATCGCCGAGATGAATGGCCTGAGCCCGGTCGAGGCCCGCGACTTCTCGCTGCGCGGCACGCGGATGATGCGCCGGGTCGAGACGATGCCCAAGCCGGTGATCGCGATGGTCAACGGCTTCGCCCTCGGCGGCGGCCTGGAGCTGGCGATGTGCTGCCATCTGCGCGTCGCTGCCGACACCGCGAAGGTCGGCCAGCCCGAGATCAACCTCGGCCTCATTCCCGGCTTCGGCGGCACCCAGCGCCTGCTGCGTCTGGCTGGCCGCGCCGCCACGCTCGAACTGTGCCTGCTCGGCGCCCCCATCGATGCGGCCCGCGCGGCACAGCTCGGCATCGTCAACCGCGTCGTCCCGGCTGATGAGCTGGAAGCCGAGACCATGAAGATCGCGATCCAGCTCGCAGCGTCGGCACCGCTGGCCCTGCGCGGCATGATCGACTGCATCAATGTCGGCGGCGAATGCGGGCTGGAGGAAGGTCTGGAGTACGAATCCGCGCAGTTCGGCCTGGTCTTCTCGACCGAGGACATGCGCGAGGGCACGACGGCATTCCTGGAACGCCGCAAGCCGAGCTTCACCGGCCGATGAGCGAGGAAGGCTGCCCGGCGTGCGGCAAGGCCAGCGTCTCGGCGCTGGCGGATGCCGTCGCCGCGGACGACCTGGACACCGCGATCGAACGCGGCCTGCTGGCGTTCGAAGCACCACCGGCGGTTTGCGATGCCTGCGCGCCGCGCGTCGCAGCCCTGCTGGCCGCCCGCGATGCCCGCCTGCGCGCGCTGGCCGCGCGCGAACGGTATCGAGCACGCCAGACGCGGCTGGCCGAGCGCGCGGAGGCGAAGGCGCGTCGACGCGCGACCGCGCTCCCGGCGATCGATCAACCGAAAGCCACTCCTGCCCTGCCCTCCGCCGCGCTGGCGGCGCTCGTGCGCGCCAAGGCCAGGGCTGCGGCGAAACGATCCGACTGAGCGCGCATGGCGACGAAGAAGACCGCGAAGAAAGCCACGAAGAACGCCGTGAAGGCTGTGAAGGCCGTGAAAAAGGTCGCGAAGAAGACGGTGAAACAGGCCGCGCCGAAAAAGGCCGCAGGCAAGCGCGCATCGCGCGGCGGCATGCCGCCCGAGGACATCGTCACGATGTTCGAGCGCCTGCGCGAACTCAATCCGCATCCGCAGACCGAGCTGGAATATTCGACCCCGTTCGAGCTGCTGGTCGCGGTGGTGCTGTCGGCGCAGGCCACCGATGTCGGCGTGAACAAGGCCACGCGCCGGCTGTATCCGGTCGCGAACACGCCGCAGGCCATCGCCGCGCTGGGTGTCGACACGCTGAAGTCCTACATCTCGACGATCGGCCTGTTCAACACCAAGGCTGCGAACGTGATCGCGCTGTGCGAGCGATTGATCGCCGAACACGACGGCGAGGTCCCGCGCGACCGCGAGGCGCTGGAAGCCCTGCCCGGCGTGGGCCGCAAGACCGCGAACGTGGTGCTGAACACCGCCTTCGGCGAGCCGACGATGGCGGTCGACACCCACATCTTCCGCGTGTCCAACCGCACCGGGCTTGCGCCGGGTGCGAACGTGCTGGCAGTTGAGCGGGCGTTGCTGAAACGCGTGCCGGCCGAATTCCTGCAGGACGCGCACCACTGGCTGATCCTGCACGGCCGCTACACCTGCAAGGCACGCAGGCCCGAATGCTGGCGCTGCCCGATCCGCGACGTGTGCCGGTTCGGCGACAAGAGCGAACACGGCGAGGCATAGCGCGTCCGGGCATCGCGCGCCGGAAAGACGAAACCCCGGCAAGGCCGGGGTTTCGCGGGACTTCGACCGGAGAGAGATCGATCAGAAGTTGACCTGGGTGCGCAGCGCGTACTGCGCGGTTTCGTCGCCGTTGACCTCGTTCTCGCCCTTCGTGTAGTTGAGCATGAAACGCAGGTTCGGGTTGACGTAGTAGTTCAGGCCGAGCAGCCAGCTGGTGGCTTCGCGGTTGAGGATGTCCTCGTTCTCGATGGTGTCGTAGCGCGCGGTCAGCTCCCACAGGCCGTTCTCGCCGACCTTCGGCGAGCCGAAGACGCCGGTCGCCGACTTGTAGGGCTTGTGGCCGCCGTTGAGGATCCAGCTGCCCTGCACGTACCAGGTGGTGACATCCTGGTCGGCGGTGGTCGGCTGCTCGAAGGTCGAACGCACGTATTCGCTCTGGAAAAAGGTCGGACCGAACGAACCGGCGGCTTCGACCGCATACGCCGAGATCGTCTTGCCGCGGGTCGGCGCCAGCGAGGCGATGGTCTGCGACGGGCCACGACGACCGGCATAGTTGGCGACCGCCGTCGTGGCGGCCGTACCGTTGTTCAGGTTTTCCGAGCTGAACCAGGCGCCCAGGTGCAGGGTGGCGTTGTCGCGGTTGATCGGGGCCCAGGTGACGCGGCCGGCGTAGCCGACGCCTTCGTTGCGCACACCGGCGGCACCGCGCAGGTTGAAGACCGACAGGCCTGCCGTGTAGCTGTCACCGGCGCGCATGTAGCCCACGCCCTGCTGGAACTGACGGCCATTGAACAGACCGGTCGCGGAGGCGAACGGGCGCTCCATCATCAGGATCTCGTTCGAGCTGGTCAGTTCTTCCATCGAACGGTACGGCTTGAAGTGACCGATGGTGACCTTGCCGCCGAACGCGTTCTTGGCGATGTACAGGTCGCGCAGGCCATCGAGGTTGGTGCCGGCGGCGAAGTCCTGCTCCATCTTGTATTCCCAGCCCAGGGCCTTGCCCTGCAGGGTCAGGCGCGCGCGGCGGAATTCGGTCGAGCCGGTGGTCGCGGCGAGGTCGCGGTCGTAGGCGTAGGCATCGAAATGGACGCGTCCGCCGATCTGCGCTTCGAACTTGCCGTCGGCCGAGGTGACCTTGATGCCGCCCTTGGTTTCGACCTTGGTCGCGCCGGTGCTCAGCGTGTCGAGCTTCTGGGCGGTGTCGACATTCACTTCCGACTGCGCGTCCGTGCGTTCCTCGAGCGACTGGACCTTGTCCATCAGTTCGGCGATCTGGGCCTTGAGCGCCTGGATTTCGCTGTCGCGGGACTGTGCCGACGCATCGAGGCTGGTACCGGCGAGCGCGGCGCCGACGGCGAGCGCAAGAAGGGAATAACGCATGGTGGGATTCCTGATGTCTGGAGGTTGTGAACAGGGGACGCCGGACGCCCCGCTTCCCGCGACTCGTCGCAGAAAGGTGACGCCCGTTAAGGTCTTGTGAACCGGCCGCCAGAGTGCGGCGGAAATCTGACACCGGCGTGAGGCTCGGATGACAGTTTCATGACGGCAGGCCCTTCGACGGGTCGACGCGTGCGGAGCGCATGCACCGCTTTCCACCCGGCATCGACAGGTCCTGCCTGTGCACCGGGGCGACCCGGACAGGCGGCTGCATCCGCAGATCCGGCAATTGTAACTTTTCAGTCATATATGAAACACGGGACTGTCATGCGCCTTGTATCCAATGTGCGGCAACCGGGTCACCCCCGGTCAGTCACCCTCATGAGGAGCACCTCCGTGTTCAAGTCGTTCAAACTGCAGGCTGCCGCGCTGATCCTGGCCGGCGGCACCCTCTTCAACGCCAATGCCAATGACATCACCGGCGCGGGCGCCACCTTCGTGTTCCCGGTCATGACCAAGTGGTCGGCCGACTACGCGAAGGCGAAGAACGTGCGCGTCAACTACCAGTCCATCGGCTCGGGCGGCGGCATCGCCCAGATCAAGGCCGGCACCGTCGACTTCGGTTCGTCCGATGCCCCGCAGAAGCCGGAAGATCTGGCCAAGGCCGGTCTGGCGCAGTTCCCGTCGGTGATCGGCGGCGTGGTGCCGGTGGTCAACATCCCGGGCGTGGCCTCGGGCGCGATGAAGTTCGACGGCCCGCTGCTGGCCGACATCTTCCTCGGCAAGATCACGATGTGGAACGACCCGCGCATCGAAGCGCTGAACGGCGGCGTGAAGCTGCCGGCGCTGAAGATCACCGTCGTGCGCCGTTCGGACGGTTCGGGCACCACCTTCAACTTCGTCAACTACCTGTCTAAGGTCAGCACCGAGTGGAAGTCGTCGGTGGGCGAAGGCAACTCGGTGAAGTGGCCGGTCGGCGTGGGCGGCAAGGGCAACGAGGGCGTGGCCGCCTTCGTCAAGCAGATCCGCGGTGGCATCGGCTACGTCGAATTCTCCTACGCGCTGCAGAACAAGCTGAGCTACGTGCGCATGAAGAACGCCGCCGGCAACTTCGTGCTGCCGAACGAGGACACCTTCCAGGCGGCTGCCGCCAGCGCCAACTGGGCGTCCGCGAAGGACTTCTACCTGGTGATGACCAACGCCCCGGGTGACCAGGCCTGGCCGATCGCCGCGACCAACTTCATCCTGATGTACAAGAAGCCGAAGAACGCCGCCGGCGCCAAGTCCGCGAAGGAATTCTTCCGCTGGGTCTACGCCAACGGCGACGCCCAGGCCAAGTCGCTCGACTACGTGCCGCTGCCGGACGCGCTGGTCAAGCAGATCGAGGCCTACTGGGCCAAGACGATGCCCTACTGATCCTGCGGGACACTGATCCAGCACGATCACGACGCACAGAGCGGGCCTTCGGGCCCGCTTTCGTTTGGCCTGCGCATCGGCCATGCGACGGATTCATGACGAAACCGCTCGCACTGTCATACGCACGCAACAGAAACATCATCTGATATGCGCAGCAAGCGCTGCACCCCAGACCCGAACGCCGCAGGGACGCGACGTCAGCCACTCCTTTTCCGGACCCCGGCCCAGCGATGAGCACCGCCGAACTGACCTTCCCCGCCAATCCGCACCGCGACCGTCGCGACACGCGCAACGACCGCGTGTTCAAGACCGTCCTCACCCTGGTCGCGATCTTCGTCCTCTTCAGCCTCGCCGGCGCCGCACTGTCGATGCTCTGGGGCGGACGCAGCGTCCTGGCCTCGCATGGCCTGGATTTCTTCTTCTCCAGCGACTGGAACCCGGTCGAAAACAAGTACGGCGCGCTGGTGCCGATCTACGGCACGGTCGTGACCGCGTTGATCGCGATGCTGATCTCGGTGCCGGTGAGCTTCGGCATTGCGTTCTTCCTGACCGAAGTCGCGCCGCGCTGGCTGCGCTCGCCGATCGGCACCGCGATCGAACTGCTCGCCGGCATCCCGTCGATCATCTACGGCATGTGGGGCTTCTTCGTGCTGATGCCGGTGATGCGCGACCACCTGATTCCCTGGATGAACGACAACCTCGGGCCGCTGCCGGTGATCGGCGCGCTGTTCCAGGGCCCGCCGATCGGTGCCGGCATGCTGACCTCGGGCCTGGTGCTCGCGATCATGGTCATCCCGTTCATCTCCTCGGTGATGCGCGACGTGTTCCTCACCGTGCCCGGGCGACTGAAGGAGTCGGCCTATGCGCTGGGCTCCACGCGCTGGGAAGTGGTCTGGGACATCGTGCTGCCCTACACCCGCTCAGCGGTGATCGGCGGCATCTTCCTCGGCCTGGGCCGCGCACTGGGCGAGACCATGGCCGTGGCCTTCGTGATCGGCAACAACGTCGCCTTCACCAAGTCGCTGCTCGAACCCAGCACCACCATCGCCGCGCTCATCGCCAACGACTTCGGCGAGGCCACGGCGGACTACCGCGCGGCCCTGCTCCTGCTCGGCTTCGTACTGTTCATCGTCACCTTCGTCGTGCTGGCGCTGGCGCGCCTGATGCTGATGCAGCTGTCGCGCAGGGAGGGCAACTGATGAACGCTCGCACCGACTCCGCCCGCGCCGATTCGGCATTTTCGCTGTCTCCCGCCACGCGCAAGCTGTACCGGATGCGCGACGTGAAGAACGCCTTCGCCATCGCGTTCGCGATCGCGACCGCCGCGTTCGGCCTGTTCTTCCTCGGCTGGATCCTGTGGACGCTGCTGCAGAAGGGCCTGGCCGGCATCGACATGGCGCTGTTCACCATGGACCAGCCGGCGCCGATGGAAGTCGGCGGCCTGCGCAACGCCTTCATCGGCAGCATCCTCATGTGCGGCATGGGCATCCTGCTCGGCACGCCGATGGGCATTGCCGCCGGCACCTGGCTGGCCGAGTACGGCAACAGCCGCAAGCTCGGCACCGTGGTCCGCTTCGTCAACGACATCCTGCTGTCGGCGCCGTCGATCGTGCTCGGCCTGTTCGTGTACGCGATCTTCGTCATGCAGTTCAGCAGCGGCCAGTTCTCCGCCGTCGCCGGCGCGGTCGCGCTGGGCTTCATCGTCCTTCCGGTGGTGGTGCGCACCACCGACGAGATGCTGCGCCTGGTGCCCGCGCAGATGCGCGAAGCGGCGCTGTCGCTGGGCGTGCCGCAATGGAAGGTCACCGTGCAGGTGCTCTACCGCTCGGCGCTGCCGGGCATCGTCACCGGCGTGCTGCTGGCGCTGGCGCGCATCTGCGGCGAGACCGCGCCGCTGCTGTTCACCGCGTTCGGCAACAACTTCTTCAGCCTCGACATCGCCAAGCCGATGGCCGGCGTGCCGCTGGTGATGAACCAGTATGCCGCCAGCCCCTTCGACAACTGGATCCAGATCGCCTGGGCAGGCGCACTCGTGCTCACCCTGTTCGTGCTCGCGGTCAGCCTGGTCGCCCGCGCGATCCTGCTCCGCAACAAGATCACCCATGACTGACTCGCATACGACCGACAAGGCCGGAACCACCGACATGAACGACATCGCGACCCACATCGCACCCAACGAACATGGCGCGCAGCGGATCGGCATCGCCGCCACGCATCGCGAGTCCGCGCCGGCGTCGCCGGTCAAGCTCAGCGCGCGCGGCCTGAACTTCCACTACGACAAGTTCCACGCACTGAAGAACATCGACCTGGACATCCCCGAAAAGCGCGTCACCGCGCTCATCGGCCCGTCCGGCTGCGGCAAGTCGACCCTGCTGCGCATCTTCAACCGTATCTATGCGTTGTATCCGAAGATGACGGCCAGCGGCCAGGTGCTGCTGGACGGCGAGAACATCCTCGACGACAAGTACCCCATGAACCGGCTGCGCAGCCGCGTCGGCATGGTCTTCCAGAAGCCAGTGCCGTTCCCGATGACGATCTTCGAGAACGTGGCCTACGGCATTCGCCACCACGAGCGGCTGTCGAAGGCCGACATGACCGCGCGCGTCGAAGAGGCGCTGCGCCAGGCCGCGCTGTGGGACGAAGTGAAGGACAAGCTCAACCAGAGCGCGCTGGGCCTGTCCGGCGGCCAGCAGCAGCGCCTGTGCATCGCGCGCGCGGTCGCGCTGCGTCCCGACGTGCTGCTGCTCGACGAACCGACCTCGGCACTGGATCCGATCTCGACCAGCCGCATCGAGCAGCTGGTGGAAGAACTCAAGCAGAGCTACACCATCGCCATCGTCACCCACAACATGCAGCAGGCGGCGCGCGTGTCCGACTACACCGCCTTCATGTACCTGGGCGACCTGATCGAACACGACGTCACCGAGAAGATCTTCTCCAAGCCCTCGAAGCAGCAGACCGAGGACTACATCACCGGCCGGTTTGGGTAAGGCAGGCCGCTTGCGCGGCACTGCCGCGCGGCCTGCCGAACGCCCGGCCATGGATGGCCGGGCAGGACGTACCGGAGACATCGCCGTCTCGCCATGGATGGCATCGCCAAGTCCCCCAGGCGCTGTATCGCCGAAGACCGCCCAACCCCACTTTCCCCGAGACACGACCATGCACAGCCAACACCACGACCACATCCTCAAGAGCCACGACGAGGAACGCCGGATCCTGCTGGAGGAGATCCTGCGCATGGGCGAAATCGCCGCCTCGCAGCTCGAAGCCGCGCTGGACGTGGTGGAACGGCGCGACGGCAAGGCCGCCGAGCGGATCATCGCCAACGACGAGGAGATCGACGCGCTGGAACTGCGCGTCAGCCACGACGCCATGAAGCTCGCCCTGCGCGGCCCGCTGGCGCGCGACCTGCGCGAGATCCTGGCGGCGCTGCGCATCGCGTCGGACATCGAACGCATCGGCGACTACGCCTCGAACGTCGCCAAGCGCTCGATGGCGCTGAACCTCTCGCCGCCGCTGCCGCATACCCGCGGCCTGGGCAGCCTCGGCCGACTGGTCGTCCGCCAGGTCCGCGAGGTGCTGGAGGCCTACCGCAACGGCGACGCCGATGCCGCCCAGCGCATCCGCGCCAACGATGCCGAGGTCGACGCCCAGTACACCGGCCTGTTCCGCGAACTGCTGACCTACATGATGGAAGACGCGCGGGTCATCACCCCGTGCACGCACCTGCTGTTCATGGCCAAGAACCTGGAGCGCGTAGGCGACCACGCCACCAACATCGCCGAGAACATCTGGTTCCAGGAACATGGCGAGGGTGCGATGCCGCCGCGCGAGAAGCGCGACGAGACCAGCACGACGGCCTGATCCTCGCGGCCTGATTCCCGCGGCCTGATCCACGCGACCTCTTCCCGACGGCATGACCCTGGCGACCGTTGCCGGGATCCATGACCGCAGCCACCTGGGCATGACTTCCGGCCTATGCGCCGACGCCCCAGACTAAACCGGACCTGAACCCGGGCGCCTGCGGGTGCCCGCAGGCTGCAACCGCAGTCGCTCCGTCTAACTCTTTGTGCACAAACGCGGCTCGTATCCCGCGTACAGTGCGCAACCGAGGAGACACACGGTGCAGGATCCAGGATTCCAGATGGCCCTACAGCGAGCACGCCAGGGAGACAGGCAATCGCTCGAACAAGTGCTGACGCGCTCGCGTCAGGATTTGCGACGCTATGCCGAATACCACTGCGCGGTGAACGACGTCGAAGACGCCGTGCAGGAGAGCCTGCTGCTGGTGTCGCGCAAGCTCGCCTCGCTGCGCGAACTCGGCGCCTACGCCTCCTGGCTGTTCCGCATCGTCAAGCGCGAATGCAATCGCATGAAGCGCGCGACCCGGATCCTGCTGCTGCAGCCGTCCGATCTCGAAGAAATCGACGGGCCGCATTATCCGGCGCCTTCCGGCCTTGTGCGCGACGTCGCGCGTGCGCTGGCGATGCTGCCTGCGCACTATCGCGAAGCCATCCTCATGCGCGACCTGGAAGGCCGCAGCATCGCCGAGATCTCGGCCGAACTGTCCTTGCATCCGGAAGCAGCAAAGGCGCGTATCCATCGAGCACGCAGCCTGGCCCGACAGTATCTTTCGCCACCGGACGCCTGTGGCGTCCGGGCCCTCGCGGACGGTTGACCCCGCACCGCACCATGCTCCACGGTGTGCCTCCGCACACATTCAGACCCCGCACAGACGTTCCATCCCATCACTCAGGAGAGATCCCATGTCGAACAAGAAACCCGTCACCCTCGCAATGACCGCCACCCTCGCCGGCGGCATGCTGCTCGCTGGCTCGACCTTCGCATCCACCCACCTGGCTCAGGGCTACCTGCTCGGTGCCGACGCGGCCGCGAAGGCCGTCGAAGGCAACTGCGGCGGCGCCAAGCCGACCGAGGGCAAGTGCGGTGGCGAGAAGGCTGCCGAAGGCAAGTGCGGCGAAGGCAAGTGCGGCTTCGCCAAGCTCGACACCAACAAGGACGGCAAGATTTCCAAGGCCGAATACGACGCCGCCCACAAGGACGGCAGCGGCAACTTCGCCAAGCACGACACCAACAAGGACGGCTCGATCAGCGCCGCGGAATTCAAGGCCGCCCATGAAGGCAAGGGCGGCGAGGCCAAGTGCGGCGCCAAGGCCGGCGAAGGCAAGTGCGGTGGCGAGAAGAAGGCTGCCGAAGGCAAGTGCGGCGAAGGCAAGTGCGGCGGCTCGATCTGATCGGCACGCGCTGATCGATCCGAAGCAACGCCGTCTTCACTGAAGGCGGCCACATGGGCGGTCGCATCGCGGCCGCCCATCGATCGGACCACGCAGCGGCCGCAATGCGGCCGCCTTTCGCTTCCGGACCACAGACGCTTCCAGAGACGATGACGCCCACGCCCCTCGCGCCCGATGCGGCCGGCCTCGGCCTGCGCCGCACGCTCCTGCCCGACATGCGCCGGGCCGCCAGCGGCCGCTTCGATTTCGTCGAAGTGGCGCCGGAGAACTGGATCGGCGTGGGTGGTGCGCTCGGCGACAGCTTCGCCGACCTGGCCGCGCGCTACCCGGTCGTGTGCCACGGCCTGTCGCTGTCGGTCGGCGGCCCCGCGCCGCTGGACGAGACCTTCCTGGCCAAGGTGCGCAGGTTCATGGACACGCACCGCTGCCCGCTCTACAGCGAACACCTCAGTGCCTGCGGCGACAGCCGAGGCCAGCTCTACGACCTGTTGCCCCTGCCCTTCAGCGAGGAATCGGTGCATCACGTCGCCGGCCGCATCCGCCGGGTGCAGGACATCCTCGGCCAGCGGATCGCGATCGAGAACATCTCCTACTACGCCGCGCCCTTCCAGAAGATGCGCGAGATCGACTTCATCAACGCCGTGCTGTCGGAGGCCGACTGCCTGCTGCTGCTCGACGTGAACAACATCGTGGTGAACGCGACCAACCACCGCTACGACCCCTCGGACTTCCTCGCAGCGCTGCCCGGCGAGCGCGTCGCCTACATCCACGTCGCCGGCCATTACGACGAAGCCGACGACCTCAAGGTCGACACCCACGGCAGCGCGGTCAACGCCCAGGTGTGGGGCCTGCTCGAAGAAGCCTACCGCCGCCTGGGTCCGCGCCCCACCCTGCTGGAGCGCGACTTCAACCTGCCGCCGTTCGAGGACCTGCTGGACGAACTCGGCCAGATCCGCCGCCGCATCGCCGGCGCCCGCAGTCACGCCGATGCCGGCGCAGCGGAGCAGCGGCATGTCGCCTGAGTCGACTGCCGACACCCTTGCCGCGCAGCAGGACGCGCTGGCGGCGCATATCCGCGACCCGGACCACGTCGCCGCGCCAGCGGGCATCGAGGCGCGCCGGGTGAAGATCTACCGCGACCTGTTCTTCAACAACGTCGAAAGCCTGCTCGCCGGCAATTTCCCGGTGCTGCGACGCATCCACGGCGACGACGGCTGGCGGGTGCTGGTCCGCGAGTTCTACCGCGACCACGATTGCCAGACCCCGCTGTTCACCGAGCTGGCGCGCGAGTTCATGCGCTACCTTGACACCCGCGCCGGGACCGACGCCGGTCGCGACGACCCGCCGTGGCTGCGCGAGCTGGCGCATTACGAGTGGGTCGAGCTGGCCCTGCAGATCAGCGAGGCGCGCATCGAGGACGCCGCGCACGACCCGGACGGCGACCTGCTCGCAGGCGCGCCCGTGGTCTCGCCCCTGGCCTGGCCGCTGGCCTATGTCTGGCCGGTCCACCGCATCGGCCCGGACCACCGGCCGGAGACCCCGCCGGATGCACCGACCCTGCTGATGCTGCGCCGCGAACCCGACGGCACGGTCAGCTTCCATGCGCTCACGCCGCTGGTCTTCCGCCTGCTGCAGCGGCTGGAGGAGTCGCCGGAGCTCTCCGGCGAGGCGCAGCTGCGCGCCCTCGCGATCGAGGCTGGTGCGCCGGATGCCGAGGCCTTCGTACGCGAAGGCGCGCGCATGCTCGCGACCCTGCGCGCCGAGGGCACGCTGCTGGGCACGGCCGCCTGACACGCCGCGCCCGATCGCAGAGGCGCCATCCGGCGGCAAGGATGGGTCTGTTACCCTTTCGCGCATGAGCGAAGCAGCCGTGGCCCCCGCCCCCCTCGTCCGCAAGAAGATGTCCGAGCGCTTCCGGGGCTACCTCCCGGTGGTGGTGGACGTCGAGACCGGCGGTTTCGACTGGAACCGCCATGCGCTGCTCGAGATCGCGGTCCAGCCGATCGATCTCGACGAAGACGGCCGCCTGGTCCCCGGCGAGATCGCCAGCGCCCACCTGGTGCCGGCGCCCGGCACCGAGATCGATCCCAAGTCCCTGCAGGTCACCGGCATCAAGCTGGACCACCCCTTCCGGCTCGCCAAGGCCGAGAAGGATGCGCTGGACCACGTCTTCGCCCCCGTGCGCGCCGCCGTGCGCAAGCACGACTGCCAGCGCGCGATCCTGGTCGGCCACAACGCCCATTTCGACCTGAATTTCCTCAACGCCGCAGTCGCGCGCACCCAGCACAAGCGCAACCCGTTCCACCCCTTCAGCGTGTTCGACACCGTCAGCCTCGCCGGCATCGCCTACGGCCAGACCGTGCTCGCCCGCGCCGTCATGGCCGCCGGCCTGAGCTGGAACGGCGAGGAAGCCCACTCCGCCGTCTACGACACGGAACGCACCGCCGAGCTGTTCTGCAAGATCGTCAATCTCTGGCCGCCGGCGCAGGCCTGAGAGCCTGCTCAAGATCTCTGCATACCTCTCGTTGTGTCGCAGCGCCCCGCTGAGGGTCGGGCGTCGCGCCGCGCTTGACTGGTGGTCAAGTCAAGCGGCGCACGGCGGCCAGCGGGGCGCTGCGGCACAACCCGGAGGGTCGGCCCCGTATACCTTCTCCACCGCGCGCGAGGCGTGTCCGGGGGTGCCGCGCCCCTGCGAAGCCTGCGATAATTCCCGGTCTTGGCCCCGTAGCTCAGCTGGATAGAGCGGTCCCCTCCTAAGGGACAGGTCGCACGTTCGAATCGTGTCGGGGCCGCCATCCCTTTCGTGCCTGTCTTCAGCCTTTCCTCTTCAAGCCTTCCCTTCGAACGACGCCGGCCCCTGTCGCGGCGCGCCGGCCAGCCCCAGGAGTTTGCGATGACCCACCCCGTTCTGGCCGCCCTCGGCCTCGGCGCCACCGAATCCGGTACCTACCTCGGCAGCGGCGAATGGTCCACCACGTCCGACGCGGGCGTGCTGGAACCGATCAACCCGACCACGGGCGAGGTGCTGGGTCGCGTGCACGCCTCCTCGCAGGCCGATTACGACCTCATCGTCGAGCGCGCCCAGGCCGCGTTCAAGGTGTGGCGCACCACGCCGGCACCGCGTCGCGGCGAAGCCATCCGCCTGTGCGCCGACGCGCTGCGCACGCACAAGGACGCGCTCGGCTCGCTGGTCGCGCTGGAAATGGGCAAGTCCAAGCCGGAAGGCGACGGCGAAGTGCAGGAAATGATCGACATCGGCGAATTCGCCGTCGGCCTGTCGCGCCAGCTCTACGGCCTGACCATGCACAGCGAGCGCCCGGGCCACCGCATGTACGAACAGTGGCACCCGATCGGCATCGTCGGCGTGATCTCGGCCTTCAACTTCCCGGTCGCGGTGTGGGCCTGGAACAGCTTCGTCGCCGCCATCTGCGGCGACATCACGATCTGGAAGCCGTCGCCGAAGACCCCGCTCTCGGCCATCGCCTCGATGAAGATCTGCAATGACGCGCTGAAGGCCGGCGGCTTCCCGGACATCTTCTTCCTGTTCAACGACGCCGGCAGCGACCTCGCCCAGCAGTTCGTCGACGACAAGCGCGTGCCGCTGATCAGCTTCACAGGTTCGACCAAGGTCGGCCGCATGGTCGGCGAGCGCGTCGCGCGCCGCATGGGCCGTTCGCTGCTGGAACTGGGCGGCAACAACGCGATCATCGTCGACCCGACCGCCGACCTGAAGCTGGCGATCCCGGCGATCGCGTTCGGCGCGGTCGGCACCGCCGGCCAGCGCTGCACCACCACCCGCCGCCTGATCGTGCACGAAAGCATCTACGCCGACGTGCTGGCCAAGCTGATCGCGGCCTACAAGCAGGTCGAGACCAAGATCGGCGACCCGACAGACCCGAAGAACCTGATGGGTCCGCTCAACAGCAAGGACGGCGTGGACGCCTTCCTCGACGCCATCGCCAAGGCCAAGGCCAGCGGCGGCACGATCGAGACAGGCGGCACCGCGATCGACGGCCCGGGCAACTTCGTGCGCCCGGCCATCGTCACCGGCCTGACCAACGACGCCGAGATCGTCCAGCACGAGACCTTCGCGCCGATCCTGTACGTGATGAAGTACAGCACGCTCGACGAAGCCATCGACATGCAGAACGCCGTGCCGCAGGGCCTGTCGTCGTCGATCTTCACCACCAACCTCAAGGCGGCCGAAGCCTTCCTCGCCGCATCCGGCAGCGACTGCGGCATCGCCAACGTCAACATCGGCACCAGCGGCGCCGAGATCGGCGGTGCGTTCGGCGGCGAGAAGGAAACCGGCGGCGGCCGCGAGTCGGGCTCCGACGCGTGGAAGGCCTACATGCGCCGCCAGACCAACACGATCAACTACTCCGACGCGCTGCCGCTGGCCCAGGGCATCAAGTTCGACCTCTGATCGATCCCTGATAGACCGCACACCGACCGCACGCCGACCGCACGCCCGGAAAGGCCGCCGGCCTTTCCGGGCACTCCCGCCCTCCCTGCAGGAATCCGCGCCATGAACGAACGCAAGACCAGTACGCTCGCCATCGTCAGCCTCATCGCGGGCATCCTCGGCTGGACCCTGCTGCCCATCCTCGGCAGCCTCGGCGCGATCATCACCGGCCACATGGCGCGCGGCGAGATCCGCCGCTCGAACGGTGCCCTCGACGGCGACGGCATGGCGCTGATCGGGCTCGTGCTCGGCTGGCTGTCGGTGATCATCTCGGTGCTGGGCATCCTCTTCATCTTCCTGTTCCTGGGCGGTCTGGCCTGGTTCGCCTCCGTGGCCTCCTGAGCGACGGACGACGACCGCCCACGCCATGTACGGACTCGCCCGCCCCTTCCTGTTCCATCTCGACGCCGAGCGTGCGCACAACCTCGGCCTGTCGATGCTCGACGCGGCCTGGCGCACGGGCCTGAACCCGCTGCTGGCGCGTTCGCGGCCGGCGTTCCCGGTGAAGGTGCTCGGCCTGACCTTCCCGAACCCGGTCGGCCTGGCCGCCGGTCTGGACAAGAACGGCGCGCATGTCGACGCGCTGTTCGCGCTGGGCTTCGGCTTCGTCGAAGTGGGCACGGTCACGCCCAAGCCGCAGGCGGGCAATCCGAAACCGCGCATGTTCCGGTTGCCGGAGCACAACGCGATCATCAATCGCCTGGGCTTCAACAACGAGGGCGTGGACGCGCTGGTGCGCAACGTCGGCAAGGCGCGCCGCAAGGGCAGCGGCATCCTCGGCATCAACATCGGCAAGAACAAGGACACGCCGAACGAGGACGCGGCGTCGGACTACATCCACTGCCTGGAAAAGGTGTATCCGCTCGCGGACTACATCACCATCAACATCTCCTCGCCGAACACCGCCGGCCTGCGCGAACTGCAGGAAGAACAGGCGCTGCGCCGCCTGCTCGGCGAGCTGCAGGAAGCGCGCGAGCGCCTGTGGACGCGCCACGGCCGCCGCGTGCCGATGCTGGTCAAGGTGGCGCCCGACCTGGCCGACGAGGACATCGACGTCACCGCGCGCGTGCTGGCCGAGATGCAGGTCGACGGCGTGATCGCGACCAACACCACCGTCTCGCGCATCGCGGTCCACCAGCATCCGCTGTCGCGTGAAACCGGCGGCCTGTCCGGCGAGCCGCTGATGGCCAAGTCCACCGCCGTGCTGCGCATGCTGCGCACCCGGCTGCCCGAACACATCCCGCTGGTCGGCGTGGGCGGCGTGCTCACCGGCGCCGACGCGGTGCAGAAGATGGCGGCCGGCGCCAGCCTGGTGCAGTGCTACACCGGCCTGGTCTATCGCGGCCCGGCCCTGATCGGCGAATGCGTCGACGCGATCCGTCGCCGCAAGGAAGCGCCCAGCCGCGGACACCTGCCGCCGAACATGCCGCGCACATGACCGTCCGCAGCATCGCATCGGCACCGCTGCGCAACACCTTCGGCGTCGATGCGCACGCCGGCCGGCTGATCGAAACCGATGATGCGAACGACCTGCCGGCCCTTTTCACGGGCGCGCTGGCCGGCACGTCGCCGCTGGTCGTCGGCGGCGGCAGCAACCTGCTGATCGTCGGAAACCCCGCGCTGGCGCTGGCGCTGACCTCGCACACGATCCGCCCCCTCGCTTCGCACGACGACCACGTCATCGTCCGCGCCGACGCCGGCACGGAATGGCACGCGTTCGTGCTGTGGACGCTGGAACACGGTTTCGCCGGGCTGGAGAACCTCGCCCTGATCCCCGGCACGGTCGGCGCCGCGCCGATCCAGAACATCGGCGCCTATGGCGTCGAAGTCGGGGAATGCATCCATGCGGTCGACGTGTTCGAGCGCGCCACAGGCACCTTCCACCGTTTCGACGCCGCCGCCTGCGCCTTCGCCTACCGCGACAGCGTGTTCAAGCGCGACCTCGACCGTTACCTCATCACCGCCGTCGAATTCGCGTTGCCGCGTGCGGCCGCGCGCCCGGCCTCGGCACTGAAGCTCGACTACGCCGGCATCCGCGAGGAGTTGAGCGTGATGGGCGTGCACGCCCCCGATGCGCGCGCGGTCGCGGAGGCCGTCATCCGCCTGCGCAGGCGCAAGCTGCCGGACCCGACGGTGGTCGGCAATGCCGGCAGCTTTTTCAAGAATCCGATCGTGCCACTGGCGCAGGCCGATGCCCTGCTCGCCGCGCATCCGCAACTGCCGGTGTTCCGCGGCGCCGGCGACCACAGCCGCAAGCTGTCGGCCGCGTGGCTGATCGACGCCTGCGGCTGGAAGGGGCGGCGCAGCAACGAGGGCTCCGGCGATGCCGGCATCTCGGCGCAGCACGCACTGGTGCTGGTCAACCACGGCCGTGCCAGTGGTGGCGAACTGCTCGACCTGGCTCGCCGCATCGCCGATGACGTGCAATCGCGGTTCGGCGTGGCCATCGAACCGGAGCCCCGCCTGATCGGCGCAGCCTGGTAGCGCTGCCCGACAGTCAGACGGATCGTCCGCCCGCCATGCCCATCGCCCTCGTCCGCCGTCCCGCCACCAGCCTCGCCCGCGACTGCGAACTGACCTTCATGGATCGATCGGCGATCGAGGTCGAGGTCTTGCATCGCCAGCACGCGGCTTACCGGGACGCACTGGCCGACGCCGGCGCCGACGTGGTCGTGCTCGATGCGATCGAATCGCTGCCGGACAGCGTGTTCGTCGAAGACGCAGCGGTGGTGCTGGACGAGATCGCGATCCTCACGCGCCCCGGCACCGCATCGCGCCAGCCCGAGCCCGATGCCATCGCCCAGGCGCTGGCGAGCCACCGTCGCGACATCGCGCGGATCGTCGCGCCCGGCACGCTGGAAGGCGGCGACGTGCTGCGCGTCGGCCGCACCCTGTACGTGGGCCTGACCACGCGCACCAACCACGCGGGCATCGAACAGCTTGCGGCCCTCGTGAGGCCGCATCGCTACGCGGTGGTCGCCGTGGACACGCCCGGCAGCCTCCACCTGAAGACCGCCTGCACCGCGCTGGACGACGACACCGTGCTCATCAATCCCGCGTGGGTCGATGCCGATGCCTTTTCCACGTTCCGCAGGATCGACGTCGACCCGCGCGAAGGCTTCGCCGCGAACGTGCTGCCGGTCGGCGAGGCGCGCATCGTCAACGCCGCGTTCCCGCGCACGCGCGCACGGGTCGAAGCGCATTGCGCCGACGTCGGGCTGCGCACGATCGCCGTGGACATCGGCGAGTTCGGCAAGGCCGAGGCCGGCCTGACCTGCATGAGCCTGGTCTTCATGGGTCCGACGTCCCGGAGCGGCGACCGGTCGGCATGAGCACGGTCCGCACCCCTCACCTGCGTGCCGCGCTGCTGATGTTCTGCAGCACGGTGTTCTTCGGGCTGATGGTCATCGCGATCCGCCTCGCGTCCGAAACGCTGCATACCTTCGAGATCGCGTTCTTCCGCAATTTCTTCGGGCTGGTCGCTGCGCTGCCGCTATTGCTGCGCCATGGCCCGGACCTGCTGAAGACGACGCAGCTGCCGCGCTACGGCGTGCGCTGCCTGATCGGTGTCGTGTCGATGATGGCCGGCTTCTGGGCCATCGGCCACCTTCCCCTGGCGCAGGCGGTGGCGCTGTCCTATTCCACGCCGATCTTCGTGACCATCGCGGCCGTGCTGTTCCTGCACGAGCAGGTCCGCGCGCGGCGCTGGATCGCCGTCGGCCTGGGCTTCGTCGGCATGCTGGTCATCGTCCGTCCGGGCAGCGCGAGCTTCAGCGCCGGCACGCTGGTGGCGCTGGTGGCGGCGGTGCTCAGCGGCGTGGTCTCGATCCAGATCAAGCAGCTGTCGCAGGTGGATCCGGCCGACCGCATCGTCTTCCTGACCACGCTGATCTGGGTGCCGATGTCGCTGCTGCCTGCGCTGACCGTGTGGGAATGGCCGCAGGGCATCACCTGGCTGTGGGTAGTGTCCGCCGGCGCCATGGGCACCGCCGGGCACATGTTGTGGACGCGCGCTCTGAAACTGGGCGACGTGTCGGCGCTGACGCCGATCAGCTTCACCCAGTTGCCCATCGTCGCGCTGGCCGGCTGGCTGCTGTTCCAGGAGCCGGTGGACCGCTGGACGGCGATCGGCGCCGCGATCATCTTCGTCGCCAACGCCTACATTGCGCACCGCGAAGCGCAGCTGGCCCGTCGCGCGGCGACGCATGCACCGGTACAGGCCGCCACCCCGGGCGAGTGAGTCAGGCAAGCGAGCCGGGCCAGGCCGAGCGCGGATGTCTGCGGCTGTACGCCGCCGCCGCGCAACTGGTGTAATGCACCCGGACCGGTCCGGAACGGCCGCCCGCCGCACTTCTTCCCCCAGGACACGCCCCACCCATGAAGATCCGCTTCGTCCACGTCGGCCTCGTCATCGCCGCAACGCTGATGCTCGCGATCTGGATGTCGGCCAAGATGCGCGAGGCGCACGTCGCCAAGGTGCTGGCCGAGCCCGTCCCGGTCGGCACCGCCGGCGCCGGCACGCCCGATGCGGCGACGCAGCGCAGCCGCGAGGACTTCCAGCGCATGGCGCGCGAGTTCCTGCGCGCCGCACCCAACATGAGCCCGGAAGTCCGCATGCAGCACGCGCAGGCGCTGGCGCGCGAGGTCGAGGTGCGCGAGCGCGCCGGCCAGCTCAGCGGCAACGAAGCCGTGCTGATCCGCATCGGCCTGATCCAGGCGGCCGTGGTCGACGAGACCGAGCGTGTTCGCCAGGCGCAGGCGGTGGTCGACCACTACCGCGAAGAATCCACCCGGCGCGAAGCGGCCACCGCGGTCCGGCTGCAGCGCGATGCGCAACAGCGGAAGTACAAGGCGCGCGAAGCGGAAATCGTGGCCGAGGTGCTGGCCATGTCGAGCTACCCCGGCGGCCTGAGCCGCGACGACTACCTGCGCCTGCGCCTGCGCGAAGCCCACAACGCCATCTACGGCCCGGCGCCGCAGTCCGCCGTGCCCTGATCTGGCGGCAACGCGCCGCCCCTACCTTCGGCACATGCCCGTGCCCGGGTTTCGGCTAGGCTCGCCGGTCAACTGCCTCTCCGGGATCCGCCGATGAAACACGTTCCGACCGCCCTGAGCCTTGCGCTGGGCATGGCACTCGCCCTCGCCGCCTCGGCGACCCATGCCGCCGACGCCAAGCCGCAGCTCGGCAGCTTCGGCGTCGATCTGGGTAACCGCGACGCCTCGGTGAAGCCGGGCGACGATTTCGACCGCTACGCCAACGGCGCCTGGTTCGACGGCTACACGCTGAAGGACTACGAGACCCGCTACGGCTCGTTCAACGCCCTCGCCGACCGCGCCGAGGAACAGACACGCGCGATCGTCGAGGAACTGCAGGCGCGCAAGGACCTGGCGCCGGGCAGCAACGAGCAGAAGGTGCGCGACTACTACGCCAGCTACATGGACAAGGCCGCGCGCGACGCCGCCGGGATCAAGCCGCTGCAGCCCACCCTCAAGCGCATCGAGGGCATCGACACGATCGCCAAACTCACCGCTGCCTTCGGCCGCGCCGGCATGGATGGCACGTCCAGCCCGGTCGGCGCCGGCATCACCCTGGACCGCAAGGATCCCGATCGCTACCTCGTCTCGATCGGCGTCGGCGGCCTCGGCCTGCCCGACAAGGATTTCTACCTCAACCAGGAGCCGCGCTTCGTCCAGATCCGCGCCGCCTACCTCGACCACATCCAGAAGATGCTCGGCTTCGCCGGCATCCAGGATGCGAAGGCGCGGGCCGAAGCGATCGTCGCGCTCGAAACCGAGCTGGCGAAGCAGATGTGGGATCGCGCCCAGCTGCGCGACCGCGACAAGACCTACAACCTGCGCACCTTCGCGCAGCTGACCCAGGAATTCCCAGGCTACGACTGGGCCGCGCACTTCGCCGCGCAGGGCCTCGCCCGCACGCCGGCCGAAGTGAACATCGGCACGCCCAGCGCGGTGTCCCCGATCATCGGCATCATCGGCAAGACGCCGCTGAACGTCTGGCGCGATTACCTGACCTTCCACGCCGTGCGCAACCACGCGCCGGTGCTGAGCACGGAGATCGACGAAGCCGCCTTCGCCTTCACCGGCATGGTGCTGCAGGGCCAGAAGGCGCAGCGCGAGCCCTGGAAGCGCGGCATCGCGCAGCTGAACGGCATCGGCGACGCCGTGGGCCAGATCTATGTCGCGCGCCACTTCAAGCCCGAAGCCAAGGCGGAGATGGATACGCTGGTCGAGAACCTGCGCAAGGCGCTGCGCATCAACATCGGCAACCTCGACTGGATGGGCGAAGCGACCAAGACCGAGGCCTACCGCAAGCTGGAAACCTTCAATCCGAAGATCGGCTACACGAAGAAGTGGCGCGACTACTCCAGCGTGACCATCGTGCCGAACGACCTGATGGCCAACGTGCTGTCCGTGCGCCGCTACGCGATCAACGACCAGCTGCGCCGGCTCGGCACCAAGCCCGACCGCGACGAATGGTTCATGACCCCGCAGACGGTCAACGCCTACTACAACGCTTCGTTCAACGAGATCGTGTTCCCGGCGGGCATCCTGCAGCCGCCGTTCTTCGACCTCAACGCCGATCCGGCGGTGAACTACGGCGCCATCGGCGGCGTGATCGGCCACGAGATGGGCCACGGCTTCGACGATCAGGGCTCGAAGTCGGATTCCGCCGGCATCCAGCGCAACTGGTGGACCGACGAGGATCGCGCGCGCTTCGAGGCGCGCACCAAGGCCCTGGTCGCGCAGTACAACACCTATTGCCCGCTGCCGAACCAGTGCGTCAACGGCCAGCTCGCCCTGGGCGAGAACATCGGCGACCTCGGCGGCCTGTCGATGGCCTACACGGCCTATCGCCTGAGCCTCAACGGCAAGGAAGCGCCGGTGATCGACGGCCTGACCGGCGACCAGCGCTTCTTCCTGGCCTGGGCGCAGGTGTGGAAGTCGAAGTACCGCGACGAGGCGATGCTCAACCAGCTCAAGGTGGGCCCGCATTCACCGCCGCGCTTCCGCGTGAACGGCCCCCTGCGCAACCTGAACGAGTGGTACCGCGCCTTCGACGTGAAGCCGGGCGACAAGCTCTATCTGCCGCCGGAGCAGCGCGTGCGGATCTGGTAAGCCGTCTCCCGCGACGGATCTGGACGGCCGCCGAAAGGCGGCCGTTCGCGTTGGCGGCACCCGCATCGCCGCTCAGCCGGCCTTCCTGCTGTCTTCGGACGATGTCGACCGAAGACGACCGACCTGGATGCCGGCCGATCAGGCCGGGAACAGGCTGTTCGCCACCATGGCCGCGTGCTGGGCCTTCATGGTTTCGTTCAATTGCTGGTGCGCCAGCGCCTTGTTGTTCCACAGCGCGTGCCAGGTCTCGCGCAGGAGCCCATCGTCGCGATGCTGGGCGAAGGACGCCAACGCGCTGTCGTAGTAGGTGAGCGCTCCGCGCGCGTTGCCCTGCATCAGGCAGTCGTTGCCATGGGCCAGGCGCTCGCGCAGGAAGTCCAACCCGCCGCATCCGCCATTCTGTTCCGGCTGCCCCATCCCCTTTCCCCCTGCTTTCACGAGACGCCCATCACAACGAAAATGAGAACTCTATCAGGACATCGTGCCTGATGGATTCAGGACAGGAGGGCGGGGCAAAAAAGAAGGGCCCGGCGAACCAGGCCCTTCAGGTGTCGCAGGAGGCGAGCCTCCGGAGCTTACGGAGTGACCGTGAGGTTCAGCGGCATCGCCAACCTCGGGGTGATTGGATCGTTGCTCTCCAAGCAGACATTGGCGCGATAGCTGCCCGGGGCCAGGCCGGTGCCGTAGACCACGGTCATCGCCTGGACACTCGCGCTACGGGCCAGCGTGCCAGAAGCCGCATAGGTACCGCTGATCCACGGCGCGCCACAGGGCACGTTGCCGACGATGCGCATGGTCAGGCCCGCGAAGCTCGGGTTCGCGACCCAGTTGCCGGTGCCGTTGGTGGCGACCGTGAGCGAGGCGAACCCGGCATTGCCGCTGGCCGTGTTCGAGCCGTACCACGCGAAGCGGTTGGCGAAGGTGCCGCGGGTGCTCACCACCAGCCAGTAGCGGCCCGGCGGCAGGTTCACGTTCTGACCTGCGGCCACCAGGTTCAGCTGGATGTCGCTGCCACCCACGGTGGTCACGCCCGCACCCGTCGGCGTGGTGGTATAGGTCCAGACCGCAGCAGCCGGGTTGGTCTGCGGATTGCCCGCCGGCAGACCAGCTGCATCCGGGTAGATGCTGAAGGTCAGATTGGTCGCCGCCGTGGTAAGCGGTACGTTAGGAGCAACAACGAAACCTTGCGCAAACAAGGACGTGACCTGCGTGTTCTGTCCGAGCACGAAATCATCCGCCGCGAACTGTGCCTGGCTGCCCGCGGTTGCCGGGTCGGTGTAGGTCGTGCTGCGGAAGCCACTGGCCACGCCCTGGCTGTTGGCATCGATCAGGCGTTGCGCACCGGTGCCACTGCTGACGAAATTGTAGGTCAGATTGGAACCGCCCGAGTTGGAGACCGGGAAGTACACAGAACCCACGGCATTGGTCGCCAGCGACATCGACAGGCTGGCCGGCAAGGTCGCGACCGGCGGCTGCACCGCCACGCCGACCGGCAGACGCAGCACCGGGGCCGTGCCCGTGGCGGGGGTCAGCACCACGTTGCCGAAGCCCGGGGTGCCGTTCGCAGGCAGGGTGTAGCCGTAGATGGTGAACTTCACGCGCAGCGTGCCGTTACCCGGCACGGTGATGATCGGCGTGACCGAACCGCTGACGCCTTCGAGCTGCACGCGCCAGCTGGTCGAGTTCGCACGGGTGTTGCGGAAGGTGCGGTAGAACACGCAGGTCGGATAGCAGCTGCGGTTGTAGAGGTTCGGCTGGTTCAGCGTGGTCGGATCGCCACCGGTGGCCGGATTGGCTGCAGTGTAGTTGGCGAGCGTCTCGTCGAGCACCAGTCCGGCGTTGATCGCACGATCGACCTGGACGCGACCGCTGCCGCGCGCGAACGGGTTGGCCAGCGTGACCTGGTCTTCCAGATACACCGTCTGCACCGCGGTCATCGCCAGCGCCGACTTGATTTCCGGCGGCGTCCAGGTCGGACGGGCCTGGCGGATCAGGGCGACGGCGCCGGCCTGGTGCGGCGACGCCATCGACGTGCCGCTGAGCAGGTCGACGGCATTCTCCGAACCGGTGAGCGCGGTGCCGGACACTGCGGCCAACACCTGAACGCCGGGCGCGGTGATGTCGGGCTTCATGATGTTGAAGGTGCCGGCGGGACCGCGCGAGCTGAAGGCCGCCAGGGCGTCGGGCGTGTTCGGGACAGGAAGCGCCGGATAACTGATCTGCGCGGTGGCGGTGCTCGGATTCGCCTGACCGAAATCGCGAAGCGCATTTCCTTCTGTCTGCAAGACACCGAAAACGGGGATGGTCGTTCCCGGAACGGAGGGCGAAATGGCGCCCGCCGCATTATTCGCGATGATGACGGCTACGGCACCGGCGGCCGTCGCATTATTGGTCTTGATCGCGAACGAACAGGTGCCGCGACGAATCACGGCAATAGCGCCGGCGAACGTGTTCGCTGGATACGCAGCACAACCATCGCTGGCGGTATCGATACCGGCACTGATGCGCAGCGGCGTCGTGCCGGGAATCTGCGCGCTCAGCGCGACGCCACTGTTGCCGGGCGTGGGCAGCAATGCCGTTAGATTTGCGGGGACAGGGGCCGGGCCGGTGACAGACATCGCGATGCTGAAGCCACCACGACCATGCTGGGCTGCGGCGGTGGTGCTGACCCAAGGCTGCTGGTGACCGAGGGTATTCGGCCCCGGACCACTGTTACCGGCGGAGGCGGCAACGAAGATGCCCGCGTCCACGGCGTTGAGGAAGGCCAGCGAGGTGGCGTCGGTCCAGGGACTGGTGCCGCCACCGATGGAGAAATTGAGGACATCGACGACACCGTCCGCCACGGCCTGGTCGACCGCAGCTGCAGTGGAAACGTTGGGGCACGAACCTGTGCCATCCGCAAGGATCGTGTAGCAGGTGTCGTATGCAATGACGTTCGCGTGCGGCGCCACGCCCGAGATGCGCAGGGTGTTGCCGCTGTAAATCACGTCGCGCACGTTGCCGGCCGAGGTGCCGGCGGTGTGACTGCCGTGCGAATTGGTGTCGCCGAAGCCGGGCTCCTCGCGCAGGCCGGCGTTGGAACAGGCGTTGACCGGGGCGCCGCAGACGAAGTCGTGACCGCCGATCAGCTTGTCGTTGCAGCGGCCTTCGTCGACGCCACCCGGCGCACAGGTGCCGAGGTAATTGCCCGAACCCAGCGGGTTGGTGTGCGCATAGCCATCGACCGGGCCGATCGCCGAGAAGGACGGGCTGCCGAAGTTGATGCCGGTGTCGATGATGCCGACGACCACGCCCTCGCCCTTGTACGGGCCGGGCGCGCCTGGATTGGTGCCGTTCCACACGGCCGGCGCGCCGATCAGCGCCGGGCCGGTATCGGTGTCGAGGGGAAATTCACGGTAAGCCTCGACCAGGCGCACGTCGGACATCATCCGCATCGCGCGCGCTTCCGAATCGGTCAGGTCCACCACCATGCCGTTCAATGCATGCTGCATCGTGTGGCGCGGAACGACGTCGCGGCCGACCATCGTCGACATGCGGGCTTCCATCTGCGCCTGGCGGGTTTCGAGATAATCGACGTAGCGCTCAGAGTTGGTGCCCTCGGCGTCCAGGCGCATCGTGCCCTGTTCGTCGCGGTAGCGCTCGGGCTGCGGCAGACCGGACAGGGTACCCTTGTAGCTGGCCAGCGCCGGCTCCTTGAACACCACGATGTAGGTGCCCTGGTTCTCCTCGCGCACGTTGCCGGCGGAGGCGGACGCGGTACCACCGCTGCCCTGGTTGATGGCACCGACGGTGTCGCCCTGGCCCTTGATCGCGGTGGCGCTGCCGCCCGCGTCATCGGTGACCAGGCGCTCGACATTGTTCGGATACAGATACGCTGCGGTCGCGACCGCGATCAGTGAGAGTGCGCCTGCAGCCGCGCCCCACTTCTTGATACGTGACATGTTCGAATTCCCCGAAATGAAATGGCGTATGTGGAACGCCCGGGCAGGCAACTCACCGGGCGGGATCCATGCATGAAGCCGGTGTCGCCGCGGATGCGACGACGCCCCCTGTCACGCCCGCAAAGCGGACGCTTGTCCGATTCTATACGCGACGAGCGACGGATTTGTGCAAGGACCGGGGCCGAGGAAGTGAATTCTTTTGTTTCACCAGGCGATGCTGCGGCGCACAAATAACCGGCCGTTATCGGTCCGGCAAAGATCCGCAACGCCGGATGCGCCATTCCGAACACCCGGGTCATCAGAGCGGCCTGCCGGACGCGCGCTTCGCGCCCGCGGCGGGGGGGGGGGGATCAGACCGCCGCGTCCCGGCCGTAGCGACGCTCGACATAGCCGTCGATGATGTCGAGGAATTCGCGGGCGATGTGCTCGCCGCGCAGGGTCACGCTCTTCTCGCCATCGACGAAGACCGGTGCCGACGGCGCCTCGCCGGTGCCCGGCAGGGAAATGCCGATGTTCGCGTGGCGCGATTCGCCCGGGCCGTTCACCACGCAGCCCATCACCGCGAGCGTGAGGTTCTCCGCGCCAGGATGCGTGATCTTCCACTCCGGCATCTTCGCGCGCACGTGTTCCTGTACGCTCTGCGCGAGTTCCTGAAAGAAGGTGCTGGTGGTGCGCCCGCAACCGGGGCAGGCGGTGACCATCGGCGTGAACGCGCGCAGGCCCATGGTCTGCAGCAGTTCCTGCGCGACGATCACTTCCTGCGTGCGGGACGCGCCGGGTTCGGGCGTCAGTGAAATCCGGATCGTGTCGCCGATGCCTTCCTGCAGCAGCACGGCCAGCGCCGCGCTCGACGCGACGATGCCCTTGCTGCCGATGCCCGCTTCGGTCAGGCCGAGGTGCAGCGCGAAATCGGAACGCGTCGCCAGGTCGCGATACACCGCGACCAGTTCCTGCACGCCGCTGACCTTCGCGCTGAGCACGATGCGCTCGCGCGCCAGGCCCAGTTCGACCGCGCGCTCGGCGGAATCGATCGCCGACAGGATCAGCGCCTCGCGCAGCACGCGGCCGGCATCCCAGGGATCGGCGCGCTGCGCGTTCTCGTCCATCAGCCGCGCGGCCAGCGACTGGTCCAGCGAGCCCCAGTTGGCACCGATGCGCACCGGCTTGCCGTAGCGGCAGGCGAATTCGATCAACTGCGCGAACTGCGTGTCCTTCTTCTTGCCGAAGCCGACGTTGCCGGGATTGATGCGGTATTTCGCCAGTGCTTCGGCGCAGGCCGGCTCGGCGGCGAGCAGCTGATGCCCGTTGTAGTGGAAGTCGCCGATGATCGGCACCGTGATCCCCATCATCGCGAGCTTGTCGACAATGCGCGGCACGGCCGCCGCGGATTCGGGATTGTTCACCGTCACCCGCACCAGTTCCGAGCCCGCACGCCATAGTTCGGCGATCTGCTTCGTCGTGCCGGCCACGTCGGCGGTGTCGGTATTGGTCATCGACTGCACCACCACCGGCGCATCGCCGCCAACGGCGACCTTGCCGACCAGGACCTGGCGGGTGGAACGACGCGGCGCAGGGCCGAACACGGGGGCCGCGTCGTCGCGGCAGGGCAAGGGCTGTGCAGACATGCCGGCATTCTAACCGCGCCGCAGGGTGCCTTCCCGTATCCTGTGCCGATGCTCGACCCGCCCGCCACCGACGACCGCAAGGCGTTCACGCCCAGCCAGCTGAACGCGCTGGCGCGCAACCTGCTCGAAGACGCCTTCCCGCTGGTCTGGGTGGAAGGCGAACTGGGCAACCTGTCGCGCCCGTCGTCGGGGCACCTGTATTTCACCCTCAAGGATGATCGCGCCCAGGTCCGCTGCGCGCTGTTCAAGCCCAAGAGCCAGTGGATGAAATTCGTCCCGCGCGAGGGCCTGCGCGTGCTCGCGCGCGGCCGGCTGACCCTGTACGAGGCGCGCGGCGACTACCAGCTGATCCTCGACACCATGGAGGAAGCCGGCGAAGGCGCGCTGCGCCGGGCCTTCGAGCAACTGAAGGCGAAGCTGCAGGCCGAGGGACTGTTCGACCAGGCCAGGAAACGCGCCCTGCCCGCCCACATCCGCCGCCTCGGCGTGCTGACCTCGCCCTCCGGTGCGGCCGTGCGCGACGTGCTCAGCGTCCTCCGCCGGCGCTTCCCGCTGCTGGAGGTCGACATCCTGCCGGTCCCGGTGCAGGGCGACACCGCTACCCCGCAGATCGTGCGCATGCTGCAGGCCGCCGGTCGCAGCGGTCGCTACGATGCCCTGCTGCTCACCCGTGGCGGTGGCTCGCTGGAAGACCTGTGGGCCTTCAACGACGAAGCCCTGGCGCGCGCGATCGCCGCGTCGCCGGTGCCGGTGGTGTCGGCGGTCGGCCACGAGGTCGACGTGACCCTGGCCGATTTCGCCGCCGATCTGCGCGCGCCCACGCCGTCGGTCGCGGCGGAGTTGCTGGTGCCCGATCGCATGGACCTCGCATCACGCCTGCGCGCCCAGGCACGGCGATTGCAGGCGAACTGGGAACGCCAGCAGCGCCATGCCGCACAGCGCGTTGATCGTGCCGCGCTCCGGCTGCAGGCCCAGCGCCCGCTGGCACGCCTCGACGCCCTGCGCCAGCGCCAGGAGGCCTCGCTGCGCCGGCTGCAGGCCGCCTGGCAACGCCAGCATGCCGCGCACACGGCACAGTTGCGCCACCACGCCGCCGTGCTGCGCGCCGCACGTCCGCAGTGGCGGCTGGAACAATTGCGCGAACGCCTGCGATCGCTCTCGGACCGGCCGCGTGCGGCCACGGCGCGCCTGCTGCAGGCGAAGACGATGCAACTGCACGGCCTGGCGCGATCGCTTGAGGCGGTGAGTCCGCTGGCGACGGTCGCGCGCGGTTACGCGATCCTGCAGCGCGAGGATGGTCGCGTCGTGCGTCGCGTGGACGATGTGCGCCCGGGCGATCGCGTCACGGCGCGCGTCGGCGACGGCACACTGCATGCGCGCGTGATCGAGGACGACGCGAGCGACAAGCAGACGCGCTGATCACACGCGGCCAGCGCCAAGGTCACGGCGCCCCCCAGACTTCCTCGTCGATGGATTTCGCCGGCTTCGCGGGGCGTGCGCGCCCGCGTGCGTCGAGTGCCACGCCCTCGCGCCGCAGGCGTTTCAACTGTTCGTCGTGGTACGGCGTACCGGGTGGAAAGGCGCTGCGGCCATCGGCGCGCAACACGCGATGCCACGGCAGCGTCGGATCATCGTTCTGGGACAGCAGGCGCGCCACCAGCCTGGCGCGTCCCGGCAGCCCGGCGCGCTGCGCCACCACGCCGTACGCAGCGGTTTCGCCGCGCGGGATCGCGCGGATCGCGGCCAGGATGCGCTCGGCGGCAGACAGGGGGTCCATGGACCGGTAGCATAGTGCACCGCGCTCCCCCGCTCCCCACGTCGAGCTTCCCGTGCCTTCGAGTCACCGTGCCATGCAGAATTTCGAACAGATCCGCAGCCACCTCACCTCCGGCGACTTCCGGATCACGATGCAGGAACCGTACGTGCTCTGCGTCGAACTGTCCCTCGACCAGGGACGTCGCCACCAGGCGATCTTCCTGTCCGAACTCGTGGACGACGACGGCCGCCATTACCTCCGCGTCAGCACCGTCATCGCGCCGACCACCGGCATCGACTGCCGCCGCGCCCTCGCCTTCAACTGGGAAAGCCGGGTCGGCTATCTCGCCATCGGCGAACTCGACCGCGTCCCGTACCTGCAGCTGTGCGAGAACCGCCCGTACGACAGCCTCAGCGGTGCCGAAGTGGACCGGCTGATCCTCGAGATCGGCGGCATGGGCGACGAACTCGAACGCGCGCTGTCCGCTGGCGGTGACCTGCTCTGACGATACCTTGTCGGGCCGCAAGCCTTTTGGCGGCGGACAACGCAGACAAAAGAAAAGCCCCGGCCATGCCGGGGCTTTTTCATGAGGCGTCGGATGGATGCGTCGGACCGATGCGTCAGGCCCAGCCCAGCACCTCGAACAGCTTCAGCAGGCCGTACGCCACGCCACCGGCGGCCGGGATGGTCAGGATCCACGCCCACAGGATGCGTTCGATCACGGTGAACTTGAGCTTGCGCGGGTTCTTGCCGAAGCCCACGCCCATGATCGCGGTGGAAATGCTGTGCGTGGTCGAGACCGGCATGCCGAAGTGCGCAGCACCGACGAGGATCGTCGCCGACGCGGTTTCGGCAGCGAAACCGTCGATCGGATGCAGCTTCACCATCTTGTGGCCCAGCGTCTTGATGATGCGCCAGCCGCCCATCGCGGTACCGGCCGCCATCACGATGGCGCAGGTCACGACGATCCAGGTGTCGATGGCGTTCGCATCGTTGCCCGGATGCAGGAACTGCGCCCAGCCCGGCAGGTTGTCCAGCGTGCCGGCGCTTTCGGCGGCGAAGATGGTCAGCGCGATGATGCCCATGGTCTTCTGCGCATCGTTGGTGCCGTGCGCGAAGCCCATGTAACCGGCGGACACCAGCTGCAGCTTGCCGAAGATCGCGTTGACCCAGCGCGGACGCGCCAGTCGCGCGAGGGCGCCGCCCATCTTCGACAGCAGCTTGATGCTGCCGTAGAGGAGGCCGAGGATCAGCACGCCCAGGGTGAATCCCGCGATCGGTGAACTGACCATCGGTATCACCACCTTCCAGAGCAGGCCCTTGTTGCTGGTCCAGCCTTCCGAACCCAGCTTCGACCAGATCAGCGCGGCGAAGTTGTTGTCGGCCGCGGCCAGCGCGGCGCCGCAGAGGCCGCCGATCAGCGCGTGCGACGACGACGACGGCAGACCGAACCACCAGGTGATGAGATTCCAGGTGATGCCGCCGAGCAGGGCGCAGAGGATCACCTGCGACGTCACGTTGACCACTTCGGTGTCGATCAGGCCCGAGGCGATGGTCTTCGCGACGGCCGTGCCCCAGAACGCGCCCAGCAGGTTCATGGAGGCGGCCAGCATCACCGCCTTGCCGGGACTGAGCACCTTGGTCGCGACGACGGTGGCGATGGAGTTCGCCGTGTCGTGGAAACCGTTGATGAACTCGAAGACGAGCGCGGCCAGGATGACCACGAGGACGAGAGTGAGCATGTCGACTCCGTCAGCTGTTCTTCAGCACGATCTGGTAGGCGACGACGCCCGCTTCGCGGCAGCGGTCGATGGCTTTTTCCAGGATCTCGAAGAATTCCTTGAGCAGGAACATCTGCAGGCTGTCGAGCTTGCCGGAATAGATGTCGCGGTACAGCTCGAGCATCAGGCGATCCGCCTCGTTCTCCAGCGCGCGCAGCTTCTCGTTGAGCCCGGTCATGCGGTCGACATTGAGGTGGCGCAGCTCGCTGACCATCTCCACCACCACGCCGGACGCCTGTTCCAGCATCGCGGCGCGCGGCGCGAAGTCGATGCCTTCCAGGTGCTTGATCGCCAGCGAGTAGCGGTCGGCGAACTTCTCGATCTGCTTGGGTATCTTGTAGAGCGCCGAACCCAGGGCCTCGATGTCCTCGCGCTCGATCGGGGTGATGAAGCTGTCGACCAGGGCCTTGCCGATCTTCTCCGAGGCGGCGCGCTCGCGGGTGCGGGCCAGCTTGAACTCGTCCAGTGCCGGCTGGCGGTCCGTGGCCTTCATCATGGCGTGCAGGGCCTTCGCGCTGTCGTGGGCGGCCGCGGCGGCCTCGTCGAGCAGGCCGTAGAACTGCTGGCCGGAGCCGAAGATCGTTTGCAGGGAGAACATGGGCGGTGGCCTCGATGACAGTGATGTGAACATGCTAGGTCGGAATTGTGACTCCAAAATGACAACAGACCCGGTAGCATCATTCCATTGACACGAAACCGTCATCGCATGGCCTGCCCGGGCAAGCTGAACACGGGTGCGTCCGGCGTCCCGGGCCGGGTCATGGCCGCCTGCTATCATCCGCGGACCGTATGGCTCCCCCAGACCCGCTCCCAACCATGACTCCGCCGGCGCCCCCCGCCCGAGGCCGCCAGCGGCCTGTCACTTCCGGCCCTCCCGCTTCCCTGCCTCCGCCGGCCGCCTCCCTCAGACAGAGGGCCCGCCGTGCTTGAGTTGGCCGTCGTCATCGCCCTGATCTTCGTGAACGCCTTCTTCGCCCTGTCGGAGATGGCGCTGATGACCTCGCGCAAGCTCAAGCTCAAGCAGATGGCCGAGACCAGCCGGGGGGCGCGCAAGGCCCTGGCCCTGGCCGAGCATCCGGACCACCTGCTGTCGACCGTCCAGGTCGGCATCACCTTGATCGGCGTGCTCACCGGTTTCTTCGGCGGTGAAGCCATCGGCCTGATGATCGCGGACTGGATCGACGACCTGTTCCCGACGGCCCACGCCTATGCCGACAAGATCGGCATTGGTACGGCGGTGACCCTGATCACCGCCGGCCAGGTGATCTTCGGTGAACTGCTGCCCAAGCGACTGGCGCTCACCAACGCCGAAGGCATCGCCAGCCGCGTCGCCATCCCGCTGGACATGCTGGCGCGGGCGGCGACGCCGATGGTGCGCGCACTGGGCTGGATCAATCGCGGCCTGCTGCGCCTGCTGGGCATCCGCGACGATGCCCGCAACGCCATCACCCAGGAAGAGATCCAGCTGCTGGTGAGCGAAAGCCACGAGCAGGGCGTGATCGACGACGACGAACGCAACATGATGCAGCGGGTGATGCGCCTGGGCGATCGCACGGTCGAAAGCATCATGACCCCGCGCATGCGCATCGTCTGGCTGGATGCCGAGGCGAGCTTCGACGAGAACCTGGCCGAGATGCGCGATACGCCGTACTCGCGCTACCCGGTCTACAAGGGCAGCGATGCCGACGTGCTCGGCGTGCTGGAAGTGAAATCGCTGCTCGAACGCCTCGACGAGCGCAGTCCGGACCTGTTCCGCACCCTGCGCCCGGCGCTGTTCGTATCCGAATCGACCCATGCGCTGAAGCTGCTGGAGATCTTCCGCGAAGAGCAGCAGTCGCTCGCCCTCGTGGTGGACGAATACGGCGAAGTCACCGGCATGGTCACCGTGAACGACCTGATGGGCGCAGTGGTGGGCCGCCTGCAGTCCGGCGAAACGCCGGATTCCGGTGCGCTGGTCGTCGAGCGCGCGGATGGTTCGCTGCTGGTCGACGGCTCCCTGCCTGTCGACGAACTGCGCGAGATCGTCGGCCAGAAATTGCCGCAGCAGGACGAACACGACTACCACACCGCCGCCGGCATGGTGATCGCCCATTTCGGGCGCATCCCCCACACCGGTGAAAACTTCGAGTGGGCCGGCTGGCGCATCGAGGTGGTCGACCTGGACGGCCCGCGCATCGACAAACTGCTGCTGACACGGATCGCCGGCACGGACGAGGGCGATGACGACTGATTCCCCCGACGGCGACAGCACCGAACCGCAAGGCATGCGGGCGGTGATCGATGCCCTGTGCGATGGCGATCCGGCGGAGCAACTGGCGCTGCGCGAACTCGTCGGCGACCTGGGCCGCAGCACCTTCGGGGTGCTGCTGTTCGTCGCCACCCTGCCCGCCTTCATTCCGATCCCCGGCCTGGCCGGCGCGCTCAGCGGGCCGCTGGTGGTGCTGGTCGGCCTGCACCTGCTGATCCTGCTGCGCAAGCCGTGGCTGCCGGATTTCCTCGCCCGTCGCGGGCCGCAGCGCAGCACCCTGATCCGCTTCGACCGCATCAGCGACCGCTGGCTGCGCTGGCTGGAAAAACTGGTGAGGCCACGACTGCTGGGCATGATCGACCACCCGGTCGCGACCGTGCTGACCGGCTTGCAGCTTGTGCTGCTGGGCATCCTGCTGGCCCTGCCGATCCCGTTCACCAATTTCCTCTTCGGCGCGCTGCTGCTGCTCTACGCCCTCGCCCTGCTCGAACGCGACGGCGTGCTGATGCTGATCTCCTGGGCTGCCGGCGTCGTCGCGATCTACGTCTTCGGCGCGGTCTCGGGCAACCTCGCGGCGATGCTGTGGGCCTGGGTCGCAGGATTGGGCTGACGCGACGCCCGGCGAAACGGCTCGAATCGACCGTCATCCCGGCCGGATGCGAGCGGCCTGTTTCCGGGGCCTTCGCGGATTCGTGAAGGCGCAAGCCTGCGATCGCATCCTGCGCTATTCGCACCGGCCGAAGCGGTCGATCAATCGATCAGTGCCATGAACTCGTCGAGGCTCAGCGGATAGCCGAGCCAGTAGCCCTGTGCCAGGTCGCAGTTGCGCGAACGCAGCAGGTCGAACTGGCCTTCCTTCTCCACGCCCTCCGCGATCACGGTCATGCCCAGCGAGTGCGCCATGGCGATGATCGCGCTGGTCAGCGCCAGATCGTCGGGATCGCGCATGACGTCGGCGATGAAACTGCGGTCGATCTTCACGCCATCCACCGGCACGCGACGCAGGTGGCTCAGGCCGGAGAAGCCGGTGCCGAAGTCGTCCAGCCACACCTTGATGCCGCTGTCGCGCAGGTGGGCGAGGATCTTCCGGGCCTGCTCCTCGTCGTTGAGCACGGTGGTCTCGGTCAGCTCCATGTGCATCAGATCGGGCGGCAGGCCGCTTTCGCCGAGGGCCGCCAGCATCTGATCGCGGAAGTCTCCGCTGCGCAGCTGGCGCGCCGACACATTGATCGACACGAACAGGGCGTTCGCGGCAGGGCCGCACTGGCGCCAGCGCATGGCGTCACGGCAGGCCGCACGCACCACCGCCGGACCGATGACCTCGATCAGTCCGCTCTGCTCGGCCACATCGATGAACACCGACGGCGCGACCTGGCCATGCACCGGGTGCTGCCAGCGCAGCAGGGCCTCGGCACCGGCCAGCCGCTTGTCCGGCACGCTGTAGATCGGCTGGTAGACCAGCGAGAGCTCGCCGCGCTCCCATGCGCCGCGCAGGTCCTGTTCCATGCGCACGCGGCGCGACACCGCCTGCTCCATCGCGCGGCTGTAGAAGCGGTAGCCGTTCTTGCCTGCGACCTTCGCCTGGTACATCGCGATGTCGCCGTTCTTCATCAGCATGGTGGCGCCCGACGCGTCGTCGGGGAACACGGTCACGCCGATCGATGTGCCGAGGAAGACCTGGCGGTCCTGCACCACGATCGGTCGGCTCAGTTCGGCCACCAGGGTTTCGGCCAGGTGCGCGGCGCTGGCGCGGATGTCGCCGTGCTCGCCCACCGGATGCAGCAGGATCACGAATTCGTCGCCGCCGAAACGCGCCAGTTCACCGGCCTCGCCGCCGATCCGGAGGACAGCCTCTCGGATGCGGTTCGCGAACTGGATCAGCACCTCGTCGCCGACGTCGTGGCCCAGGGTGTCATTGACGCGCTTGAAGTCGTCGATGTCGGCGAACAGCAGCGCGAGCTGGCTGCCGACGCCGCGCAGTTGCATCAGCCGATGATCGAGCGTTTCGCGGAACGCCAGGCGGTTGGGCAGCCCGGTCAGCGAATCGGTGTAGGCCATGCGACGCATGTCGCGGTCGTGGCGGACGATGCTCTCGGCCATGCGGGAAAACGCGTTGACCAGCGCGCCGACCTCGTCCTTGCGCCGGCTCGCGGGCAGGTCGGTGGCGTAGTTGCCAGCCTCGATCTGCAGCGCGGCATCGGACAGCCGCCTGATCGGCCGCACCAGCGCGCGCTGCAGAGCGATGCCCACCAGCACGGCCATCGAGACCAGCATCATCAGCAGCAGCGCGATCCAGGTCAGGTGGCGACGGCCGATCTCGTTCAGGCGCCGCGCCGTCTCGCCGTTGATCCGCGCTTCCTCGGCCCGGATCTTGCCCAGCGAATAACCTACGCGCACGCCGCCCAGGCGCTGGTCGCCGATGAGGATCGGCGTGGAGATGTCCATCACCTGTGCGGTATCGAGCACCTGCAGGTCGCGCGCGGCGACGATGCGCTCGGCGAGCGGGTCGCCCATCCGCTGGCCGAACGTCGGGATGTCGCCCGAACCGTCGTGCAGGATGTTGCCGCGCGCGTCGTAGACCAGCACGTAGCTCACGTCGGGCTGGCGCAGGATGCTGCGAGTGGTGTTGCCGATGGCGTCGAGGTCGAAGTAGTAGACCGGGTTGACCAGCAGGTCGGCGGCCTGCGCCACCTGGGCCTCGCCACGCTGGCGCAGGCGGTCGAACACCAGGCCGCGCGTCCCCTCCTGGCTCAGGCGCAGGACCTCGGCCTGGGTCGTGGTCTGGCGCTGCCAGATCAACGCCACGACGGCGAGCATCATCACCATCGCCACGGTGATGAGGGTCATGAACTTGGCCTGCAGCCCGGCGAAGATCTTCATTCCGCAGGACTCCGGCTCAAGGCGCCGTTAGGCGGCTCACTCCACATCGGCCTTCACCCTGGCCACGCCGGTCCGCAACCGCGCCAGCACCTGCGAGGTGCCATCGTCGATCGGCAGGAACCGCGTCGTGCGGAAGAAATGTCGCAGGGCCTGGGCCGCCTTGGGATCGGCAGCGGCCTCGATCAGCACCTCGCGCAGGCGCGCCTGCACCTTCGGATCCAGGTCGGCGCGCACCATCTCCAGCGCACGCGGCACCGGCTCGGTGATGTGGATGACCTCCAGGTCCTTGCGGAACGAGGGCGGCACGCGCGCCGGGTTGTTCCAGTCGAGGTCGCTCATCACCCCGGCATCGACCAGACGCTTGTGCACCCAGGCGCCGATGTTCAGCTCGGAACGCGCGAACACGTAGCCGACATTGCCGCGGCTGGGCTTGTCCATCGGCGAGAGCAGCAGGCTGAGCGACAGATCGCGGCGCAGCAGTTCGATCGCCGGCACGAAATAGGCGCTGGTGGACGCATTGTTCTGGAAGGCGACGCTGCGCCCGGCCAGGTCTTCCAGCCGGCTGAGCGCGCTGTCGCGGCGGACGAAGAACACCGTGCGGTAGCGGCTGACGCCGTCGCGCTCGGTCAACAGCATCGGCTGGACGTTCCCGCGCGCCTGCAGCAGCACGGCCGAAGCGGCGGTCTCGGTGACCCAGTCGACCTGGCCACGACGCAGGTAGCTGGCCATCTGCTGGGCATCGCGGGCCATCAGCACCCGGCCCTCGCGGATGCCCACGTCGGCCATGCGCGGCACCACGTAATCGAGCAGCGGCTTGAGCTGTTCGTAGTGGATCTTGGGATCGTCGCTGATGCGTCCGAGGACAAGAATGTGACGCTCACCGTCACCCGCTGCCGAAATCGGCACGATGGCGAACACACCGGCAAGCAGCAGGATCGAGGCGAAGAGGCAAGTGAGCAGGCGCTTCGGCATCAGGTCTCCGCCGTCATCGGCGCATCGCCGCCGGGGGGCTGCGGTCGTCGTCGGAACCGGGCGTGGGCGACCATCGACGGGTCAATCCGCGGGCTTGCGCGGTGGCGGCAGGCGGCCATGGGCGATGTCCGCCATGCGCTGCGCATCGGCCAGCATGCCCCGCAACAGCCGGACTTCCCGCGCATCCAGCCCGGCGCGCAGGAACAGGCGCCTGAACTTGCGGATCGCAGCGGCCGGGGTACGGCCTTTGTGGAAATCGATAGCATCCAGGGTATCCGCCAGTTGCGAAAAGAAGCCCTCGAGTTCGGCATGCGTCGCCGGAGGCTCGCTGCGGACTTCCGGTCGTCCGTCCTGTTGCCGCCTGTCGATGGACGCATCCACCGGCTCCGACGGCCCCTGGAGTGAACCCGTTCGCAATTCGTATGCCAAGACCTGCACGGCCGCCGCCAGGTTCAACGAACTGTAGTCGGGATTGGCCGGGATGTGGATGGCGGCATGGCACAGCTGCAGCTCGTCGTTCTCCAGCCCGGTGCGCTCGCGGCCGAACACCACCGCCACATCCGCGCCGCTCCCGGCGGTGTCCAGCGCGCGCGCCGCCCCCACGCGGGGCGACAGCTCGTCCAGGGCGATCCTGCGGCTGCGGGCGGTGCAGCCCAGCACCAGCCGGCAATCGGCGACAGCCTCGGCCAGGGTTTCGAAGCGGAGGGCGCCGTCCAGCACGTCGGAAGCGCCGGCGGCCAGCGCCATCGCTTCGGGGTGCGGGAAGCGTTCCGGCGCCACCAGCACCAGCCGCGACAGACCCATGGTCTTCATCGCCCGCGCCGCGGAGCCGATGTTGCCGGGGTGCTGGGTCCCCACCAGGACGATGCGGATGCGGTCGAGGGAGGCCTGCGAGGAGGGCGATTCGGCGAGGGTCGGGTCGGAATCCATCCCGCAATGTTAAACTCTCGCGCCGGCCCTGAGCCGGACTGTTCTTTTCCCCTGCCCCTTTTCGCTTGCGCCCCTCCGGGCGCCAGGAGTCGTTCGCGATGCATCAGCCCGCTGTCAATGTCATGGTCAAGGCGGCTCGCGCCGGCGGCAACATCCTGCTGCGCCACATGGCCCGCCTGGATGCCATCGAAGTGACCGAAAAGGACCGCATGGACTACGCCAGCGAGATCGATGGCCTCGCCGAGGCCGAGATCATCAAGGAACTGCGCCGCGCCCAGCCCGATTACGCGGTCCTGGGCGAGGAAGGCGGCCACCAGAAGGGCAACCGCGGCCCCAGCCGCTACACCTGGGTCATCGACCCGCTCGACGGCACCAGCAACTACCTGCGCGGCATTCCCCACTGGTGCGTGTCGATCGCGCTGTGCGAAGGCGCGGAGCCGCTGCACGCGGTGATCTTCGATCCGCTCCGCAACGAACTGTTCACCGCCAGCCGCGGCGGCGGCGCGCAGGTCAACGGCAAGCGCGTCCGCGTCTCGGAACGCCGCGAACTGCAGGGTGCCCTGCTCGCCACCGGCTTCCCGCCGCGCGAGCGCAAGCGCACCGACGCCCAGCTCGATTGCCTCAAGAGCCTGCTGGTGCACGCCGAGGACGTCCGTCGCGGAGGTTCCGCCGCGCTGGACCTGGCCTATGTCGCCGCCGGCCGCCTGGACGGCTATTTCGAAGCCGGCATCATGGCCTGGGACATCGCCGCCGGCGTGCTGATGGTGCGCGAGGCCGGCGGGAAGGCCTGCGATTTCCGCGGCGCCGCGCTGAGCCCGATGCACATCGATACCGGCTCGCGCCAGATCGTCGCCGCCAACGTGCGCATCATCGAGCCGCTGCAGAAGACCATCGTCAATACCGGTTACGCCAAGGCCTTCGACTGACCCCCCGATCTACCGTAGAGCGGAGCTTGCTCCGCTCGATCTTCGGACACGGTCGAGCGGAGCAAGCTCCGCTCTACGAAACCCCGTCGAAGAGACCACGAAAAAGGCCGCGCATCACTGCGCGGCCTTTTTCGTGGACGGGACCCGGGATCAGGGACGGCGGGCCAGCGCCTCGTCGTCCTTGGCCTTCGGCATCAGGTCCTGCTTGCTCACGCCCAGCCACATCAGCAGCGGGCAGGCGACGAAGATCGACGACAGGGTACCGATGATGATGCCGATCATCTGCGACTCGGCCATGCCCTGCAGCGAACCGCCACCGTAGAGGTAGAGCGCGAACACGGTGAGGAAGGCCACGAACGAGGTGATCACCGTACGCGACAGGGTCTGGTTGATCGAGCGGTTGAGCACCTCGTACGGCTCGGCGCGCATGCCGCGGAAGTTCTCGCGGACGCGGTCGAACACCACGATGGTGTCGTTGATCGAGAAGCCCATCACCGACAGGATGCCGGCCAGCACGGTGAGGTCGAACTCGTGCCCGCTCAGCGCGAACCAGCCGATGACCACGACCACGTCGTGCAGGGTGGTGATGATCGCCGCGACCGCGAACTTCAGCTCGAAGCGCATCGAGATGTAGATCAGGAAACCGACGACCACGAAGACCAGGGCGAGCAGGCCGTCCCAGGCCAGTTCCTTGCCGACCTGCGCACTGATCTCGGAGCTGCGCATCATCCGCGCCGGATTGCCCTGCTCGGAGGCGGCCACGCGCACGCTTTCGGCCAGGCTCGACGCCTTGTCCTGGGGCGATTTCTTCGTGGCCGAGTCGTCGCGCAGGCGGACCAGGAGCTCCTTGCCGGTGCCGAAGGTCTGGACCTGGGCGTTATCGAAGCCGGCGGCTTCCAGGCGCTCGCGCACGCCATCCACATCGACCGGCTTGTCGTACGCCAGTTCGACGCCGACGCCGCCGGTGAAGTCCAGCGCGAAGTTGAAGCCCTTGAAGACCATGCCGCCGATCGCGGCGAACATGATGAGTGCGGCGACGGCCATCGAGATCATGCGCAGGCGCATGAAATCGATCTTGCTGTCATAAGGGAACACGTTGAACGGTTTCATGTCTCTGGCTCCCTTAGATCGCGATGGACTGCAGCTTGCGGCGACGACCGTAGATCAGCGTCGCGATGGCGCGCGACACGGACACGGCGGTGTAGGCCGAGGTCGCGATGCCCAGCATCGTGGTGATGCCGAAGCCCTTCAGCGGACCCGTGCCGAACACGAACATCGCCAGACCGGCCAGGAACGCGGTGATGTTGGCGTCGAGGATGGTGCCGGACGCGCGGTCGTAACCCTCGGAAATCGCCGTCAACGGCGGCAATCCCGCTCGCAGTTCCTCGCGTATGCGTTCGTTGATCAGCACGTTGGCGTCCACCGACATGCCGACCGTGAGCGCGATGCCGGCCAGGCCGGGCAGGCTCATGGTCGCGCCGAACACCGACATCAGCGCGAACACCATCAGCAGGTTCAGCAGCAGGGCCATGCAGGTCACCAGGCCGAACATGCGGTAGTAGATGAGGAAGAACGCGAGCGCGAACAGGAAGGAGAAGGCCACGGCCATCAGGCCGCGTTCGATGTTCTGCTTGCCGAGGCTCGGGCCGACGGTGCGCTCTTCGACGAAATCCATCGGCGCGGCCAGGGCGCCGGCGCGCAGCAGCTTGGACAGGTCCTCGGCTTCCTTGCGCTCCAGCCCGGTGGTGATGAAGGTCTTGCCGAAAGGCTCGTTGATGTTGGCGATGGAGATGACCTGCTCCTTCACCTGGAAGCTCCTGACTTCCTTGCCGTCGACCATGCGCGACACCGGCACGCGTTCGATGTAGACCACGGCCATCGGCTTGTTCACGTTCTCGGTGGTGAACTGCAGCATGCGCTGGCCACCCGAGCTGTTGAGCGAGACCTGCACCGCAGGCAGGCCGTTCTGGTCGACCGAACTGCGCGCATCGACCATGTCCTCGCCGGACACGATGATGCGCTTGTTCAGCAGCACCGGGTTCGGCTTGCCGTCGGGACCGATATCGCGGCCTTCGTAGAGGCGCGCGCCGGCCGGCACGTTGCCGGTCTCGCGGGCTTCGAGGGCATTGCCTTCGTACACGCCGCGGTATTCCAGGGTGGCCGTGGCGCCGAGCATGCGCTTGGCGGCGGCCGTGTCCTGCACGCCCGGCAACTGGACGAGGATGCGATCCGCGCCCTGGCGCTGGATCACCGGTTCGGCGACGCCCAGCGCGTTGATGCGGTTGCGCAGCGTGCCGAGGTTCTGCTCGATCGCATTGAGCGTCATGCCGCGGATGATCTCTTCGGAGACCTGCACCGTGATGAGGTTGCCGTTCGCTTCCGTAGTGAAGGCGTTCGGGGCGACGAAGCCGCCGGAACCGGTGTCCGAGGCGCTGGCGGTCAGCGACTTCTGCACCAGGCCCTGCGCCTTCTGCAGGTCGGCGGCGCGGTTGAGCGTGACCGAGATGCCGCGCTCGCCGTTGCGCTCGACCGATTCGTAGCCGACGCCGGCGTCGCGCAGCTGCACGCGGACGTCTTCCAGGTAGGCATCGAAACGCTTGTCGATCGCGGCCTTGCGGTCCACTTCCATCAGGAAGTGCACGCCACCCTGCAGGTCGAGACCCAGGGCCATCGGGCGGGCGCCGATCGCGCTGAGCCAGTCGGGCACGTTGGATGCGAGGTTGAGGGCGACGGTGTAGTTGTTGCCGAGCTCGTCGCGCAGGGCGTCGGCGCTCTTGCTCTGCACGTCGGGATCCGCGGTGCGGATCAGCAGGTTCTCGCCCTGCAGCTCGACCTCCTTCGGCTTGAGGCCGGCCTTGGCCAGCGTCGTCGAGACCCGCTGCTTCAGCGCGTCGTCGATCTTGGCGCCGCGGCCTGCGGAGACCTGCACGGAGGGATCCTGCGGATAGATGTTGGGCAGCGCATAGAGCGCGCTGATCAGCACCACGATCAGGATGACGGCGTATTTCCAGCGGGAATATTCGAGCATGACGAGCACCGCGTCCGGTCCTGCGACCGGCCGCATCAGGGTGGACGGAAGGTCAGACGGACGTCATTACTGCGACGACTTGAGCGTGCCCTTGGGCAGTACGTGGCCGATCGCGCCCTTCTGCACGCGGATCGTCACGCCATCGGCGACTTCGACGGTGATGAAGCTGTCGCCGATGTCGCGGATCACGCCGGCGATGCCGCCGCTGGTGATCACCTCGTCGCCCTTGGCGAGCTTTTCGAGCATCGCGCGATGCTCCTTGGCGCGCTTCATCTGCGGGCGGATCATGATGAAGTACATCACGGCCAGCAATGCCACCGGCAGGAGCAGGCTGCTCAGGCCCGGGGCGCCCGGTGCGGCGGCGGCCTGTGCATGGGCGGGGGAAATCAACAGGTCAAGCAGGTTCATTTCGGATCCGTGAACGAAAATTAACGCCGGATTATGCCATGCGGGCGGGCCTTGGCGCGTTCAACCCGCTCCCCCGGCCGCCCGATGCGGCACAGGCGGCCTATCCATGACCGGTCCCTGCGGGAAAAGTTCAACCGGGAGAAGCGCTTGCGCTCGCGCGGGCCGCATGGAAGGCCTCGCGGAAGGCCGCGAAACGACCGGCTTCGATGGCGGCACGGATGTCGGCCATCAGTTTCTGGTAGTACCAGAGGTTGTGCAGGGTGCCGAGCATCGGCGCCAGCATCTCGTTGCAGCGGTCGAGGTGGCGCAGGTAGGCGCGGGTATAGCCGTTCGAGCAGGCGTAGCAGCCGCAGCCCTCTTCGATCGGCCGCAGGTCGCGCTCGTATTTGGCGTTGCGGATACGCACCGTGCCGAAAGATGTGAAGTAGTGCCCATTCCGCGCGTTGCGGGTCGGCATGACGCAGTCGAACATGTCGACACCGCGCGCCACGGACTCGACCAGGTCCTCCGGCCGGCCCACGCCCATCAGGTAGCGCGGCCGGTCGGCCGGCAGCTGCGGGCAGGTGTGCTCGAGCATGGCATTGCGCTCGTGCTCGGGCTCGCCCACCGCCAGGCCGCCGATGGCGTAGCCGTCGAAGCCGATCTGCTTCAGGCCTTCGGCCGAACGCGTGCGCAGGTCGTGGTGCACGCCGCCCTGGACGATGCCGAACAGCGCCGCGTCGTTGCCCTCGTGCGCCTTCTTCGAGCGCTCTGCCCAGCGCAGCGACAGCTCCATCGACCTGCGCGCCACGTCCTCGGTCGCGGGGTACGGGGTGCACTCGTCGAAGATCATCACGATGTCCGAATCCAGCACCTTCTGGATGCGCATGCTCTCCTCGGGGCCGAGGAAGACCTTGCTGCCGTCGGTGGGCGCGGCGAAGGTGACGCCGGCCTCGGTGATCTTGCGCTTGTGCGCCAGCGAGAACACCTGGAAGCCGCCCGAATCGGTGAGGATCGGCCCGTTCCAGCGCGCGAAGCCGTGCAGCCCGCCGTGATCGGCGATCACGTCCAGGCCGGGGCGCAGGTACAGGTGGAAGGTGTTGCCGAGGATGATCTCGGCACCGAGCGCGCGGATCTGGTCGGGGAACACGCCCTTCACCGAGCCGTAGGTGCCCACCGGCATGAAGGCGGGGGTTTCGACGGTGCCGCGCGGAAAGGTCAGGCGGCCGCGACGGGCCACGCCGTCGGTGCCGAGCAGTTCGAAGGACAGTCTGGACATCGGACTATTATGGCCCACGCCACAAGGAGTGCCCTCGATGCACCTGTCCCCGATGCACCTGCCCCGGATGCCGATCGTCCTGTGCCTGCTGGCCAGCCTGGCCCTTGCCCTGCCCGCTTCCGCCGCCGACGCGTGGCCGCACGACGGCGAATGCGGCCCGTGGGGCAAGGTCGCGCCACCGAAGCAGGACATGGGTAGCGCGCCGGCGGGCTGCGATGCGCAGGCGCTGTACTACGGCACGGACGGCAAGGGCACTGGCCGGGACTACGTCGCCGCGCGGCATTGCGCATACCGGCAGCCGCGCGATGGCGATGCCCTGCTGCAGGAAGGCGACGTGTTCGGCGGCAGCGGCATCCTGATGATGCTGTACGCCAACGGCCAGGGCGTGAAGCGGGACATCCCGCTGGCCAAGCGCTTCGCCTGCGAATACGGCGGCGCACCGGCGGAAGTGAGCGGCCGGCTGGCGCACCTGGATGCGATCGCGGCGGGCACCGACAAGGCGCCCATCGACATCTGCGACGACATCACCAGCGGCATGATGATGGGCTTCTGCGCCAACCGCGAAGCGGAATTCAAGCAGGTGGCTCGGAACGGGCGCTGGGGCGCGCTGCAGGCAAAGTGGTCGCCCGCGCAGCGCGACGCCTGGCACGCGGTCCGCAAGGCGGCGGACGATTATTTCGAATCGGCATCGACCGAAGAGGTCGACATGAGCGGCACGGCGCGCGGCGCATTCGCCGTGGAGGCGCGCGAAACACTGGAAACCGCGCTGTTCGACGCGGTGACGCGCTTCGACGGCGGCGCACGGCCGACGCAGAAGGCGACGGATTTCGCACGCGCCGACAAGGCTTTGAATGCGACCTACAAGGCCACGCTGGCGAAGCTGACCGCCGGCCGCGGCGATGGCATGTTCGGCGACTACGGCACCATCGGCCCGGACGGCGTGCGCGAGACCCAGCGCGCGTGGCTGCGCTACCGCGATGCCTGGGTGCGGTTCGCCGCGCTGCGCTGGCCGGGCACGCCGGCGGATGCGTGGAAGGCCTGGCTCACGACCGAACGCACCCGGGCATTGGCCGAACTGGTGTCCGGAGGTTGAGCTCGAAGACTGCGGCCGCTCAGCCGGGACGCTTCAACGTGAACACTTCGCGCGTCGTCGCGTAACCAGCGCCGCCGAGCCGGCCGATCAGGTCCAACTTCGCCGGGTCGGCATGGCGGCCGTCGGCCAGCACGTCGTCCTCGATGTGCGCGAGCAGCACCTCGGCGAAGACGATATGGTGGTTCGGCGCTTCGGCGGGATACGGCAGGATCGACGCCAGCCGGCACTCGAAGGCCACCGCAGCCCCCGCCACGCGTGCGACATCCACGCGCTCGGCAGGCAGCGCATCGATCCCGCAATGCGCGAATTCACTCACCCCGTGCGGCAGCGGCGCCGAGGTCGCGTTCATCGCGTCCGCCTGCGCCACCGACACCAGCTGGATCACCAGTTCGCCGCGCTCGCGCAGGTTGCGCAGCGTGTCCTTCTCGCTGCCGTCGGGACGCATGCCGATGCTCAGCATCAGCGTCGGCGGCGCGTCGCAGACGATCTGGAAGAAGCTGAAGGGCGCGAGGTTGTCGACGCCATCGGCCGAACGCGTGGACACCCAGGCGATCGGTCGCGGCGTGACGGTCGCGGCCATCCAGCGATAGGCTTCGGCGGCGCCGAGCGCCTCGAAATCAAGGCGCATGCGCGGCATCCGCTCCGTGCGGCTGAGGCCACAGCAGCATCGCGTCGCCGTAGCTGAAGAAGCGGTAGCGCTGCTCGACGGCGTGCCGGTAGGCCTCGAACACGCGGTCCTTGCCGGCGAAGGCCGACACCAGCATCAGCAGCGTGCTTTCCGGCAGGTGGAAATTGGTGACCATCGCATCGACGCTGCGGATGCGGTAGCCGGGGAAGATGAAGATCTGCGTCTCGCCGGCGAACGGCTGCAGTTCGCCGTCCCGCATGGCGGACTCCAGCGCGCGCACGACCGTGGTTCCCACGGCGATCACACGCCCGCCGCGGGCACGCGTCGCACGCACCTGCTCGACCAGCGCTGCGCCCACGTTGAGCCATTCGCTGTGCATGTGGTGCTCGTGGATGTTGTCCACGCGCATCGGCTGGAAGGTGCCCGCGCCGACGTGCAGGGTCACGTGGCCGAACTCCACGCCTTGCTCGCGCAGCGTGGCCAGCAGCGCATCGTCGAAGTGCAGGCCGGCGGTCGGCGCGGCGACCGCGCCCAGTTCGCGCGCGAACACGGTCTGGTAGCGCTCGTCGTCGTCCTGGCCGGGCGCACGCTGGATATAGGGCGGCAACGGCAGGCGGCCGGCCTTCTGCAGCCAGCTTTCGAGTGCGCCGGGCACATGGAAGCGCAATTGGTAGAACTCGCCGTCGCGGCCGACGACTTCCGCCTCGCCGCCGGCATCCAGTTGGATGCGGCTGCCGGGCTTGGGCGATTTGCTGGCGCCAACCTGGGCGCGCGCCGCGTTGTCCGGCAGCAGGCGCTCGATCAGGATCTCGACCCGTCCGCCGCTTTCCTTCTGCCCGAACAGGCGCGCCGGGATCACGCGCGTGTCGTTGAACACCAGCAGGTCACCGGGCCGCACCCAC
>DASWYO010000053.1:0-93979 GCA_036404915.1 Lysobacteraceae bacterium | reverse complement strand
TCGTCGCAGCCGGGCGTGAAGGAAGCGGTGGTGCAGGCGGTGCCGGGTGCGGACGGCCTGCCGCGGCTGGTGGCGTACTACGAGGCGGAAGCGGAGGCGGAGGTCGATGCGGCCTCGCTGCGCGCGAGCCTGCAGTCGCAGTTGCCGGAGTACATGGTGCCGACGGCGTACGTGGCGATGACGACGTGGCCGTCGACGCGCAACGGCAAGCTGGATCGTTCGGCGCTGCCGATGCCGGAAGCGTCGTCGCTGGCTGGCGGCAGCGAGTACGTCGCGCCGTCGACGCCGATGGAGGAAGTGCTGGCCGGCATCTGGAGCGAACTGCTGGGCGTCGAGCGCATCGGCGTGCACGACCGCTTCTTCGACCTCGGCGGCCACTCGCTGATGGCGATGCGGCTGCTGGCGGCGGTGCAGGACACCTTCGGCTTCAGCGTGTCGCTGAAGACCTTCTTCGAGGCGCCGACCATCGCGCACATGGCGCAGGCGTTGCTGCCGGACGACGACATGGCCGGGATCTCCTGATTCCGGCCCCGGAAACGACGCCGCCGCTGCGCGAAGGCAGCGGCGGCGGGTTCCGGTGACGGAAGGATCAGCAGCAGGATCAGTCCTGCAGATCAGTCCTGCAGTTCAGTCCTGGCGGAAGAACGGCTCGACCGTGCCCTTGAGCTTCATCGTCATCGGCTGGCCGCGGCGGTCCAGCGCCTTGCCGGCGATCACCCGCACCCAGCCTTCGCTGACGCAGTATTCCTCGACATTGGTGCGCTCCACGCCGTTGAAGCGGATGCCGATGCCGCGCTCCAGCAGGTCGGCGTCGTAGTACGGGCTGCGCGGGTCGTTGCACAGGCGGTCGGGCAGGGTGTCGGTCATCGGTTGCGGCCTGGGTTGCGGACTGGAGTGTGAGGGGCGGCATTATCGCCCCGGCGGCCCCGGGTTTGCACCGTCGCGCAGTCGCAGCGGCCTCAGCCGGCGCCGGCCAGGCTTTCGCCCCGTCCCAGCGGATCGGGCAGCCGGTCGCCGTCGCCGACGAAGCCCAGCGCCACCGAGTTCAGGCAGTAGCGCAGGCCGGTCGGCTTCGGGCCGTCCGGAAAGACGTGGCCCAGATGCGACTCGCAGCGCGCGCAGACGATCTCGATCCGGACCATGCCATGGCTGTCGTCGCGGAGGTTGCGCACGTGTTCGGCCGCGTAAGGCGTGAAGAAGCTTGGCCAGCCGGTACCGGAATCGAACTTGGCCGAAGACCGGAACAGCGGCAGCCCGCAGAAGCGGCAGACATAGGCGCCCTCGCGCTTGTTGTCGAGGAAGACGCCGCAGAACGGCGCTTCGGTGCCGTGCGAGAGCAGCACGCGCCGCTCTTCGGGCGACAGTGCGCCGGCCAGTGCGGCACGCTGGGCGTCGGTGGGCGGGGTCAGGTCGAAGGCGGGCATCTATGTCTCCGGAGTGGGGCTGCAGGGGGATGTCAGTCGGAGGCGGCATCGGCGCCTGCGGTTGCGTCGGTCGGCCCGCCGGTGTCATGCCCGTCAGCCGCATGTGTCTCGGCCGCATGCCCGCTCCACTGCCGGCGGGCGTTGGCGATGATCGCACGCATCCGCGCCCGGTCTTCGGTGCGCGACACCGCGACCGCGCCCAGGCGCAGCGCCGTCGTGCGCATGGCGTCGTCGATGTCGTAGTGCGCGCCGCTGCGCTTGTCCTGGAACTTGTAGCGCGGGATGCCCAGGCGCGCGGCGAAGGCGTGCAGTTCGTCCAGGTCGTCGGCCATCAGGTGCGCCCAGCGCCGACCGCGCCACGGGAAGATCGCCTTGTCGACGTAGACCGCCATGACCCAGTGAACCATGCCGCGCAGGGCCGGGCAATGCGCGGGCCCGGCGCGCGGCGAAGGCCCTGCATGCCCGAATGGAACGCTGGAGCACCATGGATGCGCCGATTGCGGGCTTTGAAAGCCCGGTTGCCGGCCTCATCATCCCCGCATGACCTCCCAGACCACTGCGCCCGAAACGCCGGCGCCCACTGTCGTGCCTTCGGCCGTGCGTGCGACCACCCGTACCGAAATGCAGGTCCTCCGCGAACTGGCGCCCTACCTGCGCCCGTTCCTCGCCCGCATCCTGTTCGCGCTGGGGCTGGTGGTGATCGGCAAGCTCGCCAACCTCGCGGTGCCGCTGACCCTGAAGAAGCTGGTCGACGCGCTGGACCTGAACGGCCAGCCGATGGCGCTGGTGCTGCCGGTCGGGCTGCTGATCGCCTACGGCGCCTCGCGCATCGCCACCACCCTGTTCGCCGAACTGCGCCAGGTCGTGTTCGCACGGGTCATGGCCCGCGTTTCGCGCCGGGTGACGCTGCAGGTGTTCCGCCATCTGCATGCGCTGTCGCTGCGCTTCCACCTGGCGCGCCGCACCGGTGGCGTCGCCCGCGACGTCGAACGCGGCGGCGAGGCCATCTCCGACCTGCTCGACTGGGTGATCTATACCATCCTGCCGACGCTGTTCGAAGTCGCGCTGGCCACCGCCGTACTGGTCTGGATGTACGACTGGAGCTTCGCGCTGATCGTCATGATCACGCTCGCGGCGTACATCGCCTTCACCTTCGCCGTCACCGAATGGCGCACGCGCTACTACCGCGCTTCGGTCGAGGCGGACACTCGCGCCAACGAGCGTGCGGTCGACTCGCTGCTCAACTACGAGACCGTGAAGTATTTCGGCAACGAGGAGCACGAAGCGCGGCGCTACGACCAGACCCTCGTGCATCTGGAGGAAGCGCAGGTCATGTCGCGCAAGACCCTCGGCGTGCTCAACCTGGGCCAGGCCACGATCGTCGCGCTGGGCGTGAGCGCGATGATGTGGCGCGCCGCCGACGGCGTGGTCGAAGGGCGCATGAGCATCGGCGACCTCGTGCTGGTCAACACCCTGCTGCTGCAGCTGTCGGCGCCGCTGCACCTGCTCGGCATGATGTATCGCGAGATCAAGCAGGCGTTCACCAACCTCGAACGCCTGTTCGGCCTGCTCGACGAGCGCATGGACGTGCAGGATCGCGAAGGTGCGACGACGCTGCAGGCCACGCGGCCGCGCGTGCGCTTCGAGGACGTGCGCTTCGGCTACGACCCGCGCCGCGAGATCCTCAAGGGCGTGGACTTCGACGTGCCCGCCGGCGGCACCGTCGCCGTCGTTGGCCATTCCGGATCGGGCAAGTCCACGCTCGCGCGCCTGCTCTATCGTTTCTACGATGTCGACGGCGGGCGGATCCTCGTCGAGAACGTCGATGGCCAGTCCCGCGACCTCCGCGATTACACGCAGGCCTCCGTGCGCGCCGCGATCGCGATTGTCCCGCAGGACACCGTGCTGTTCAACGACACCATCTACTACAACATCCTGTACGGCCGTCCCGATGCGACGCGCGAGGAGGTCGAGGGGGCGGCCAAGGCCGCGCACATCCACGAACGCATCGTCGCGTTCCCGGACGGTTACGAGACCGAAGTCGGCGAACGCGGCCTGAAGCTGTCCGGCGGCGAGAAGCAGCGCGTGGCGATCGCGCGCGCGCTGCTGAAGAATCCGGCCATCCTGATCTTCGACGAAGCCACTTCCGCGCTGGACTCGAAATCGGAGCAGGCGATCCAGGCCGAACTGGACCGCATCGCCGAAGACCGCACCACGATCGTCATCGCCCATCGCCTGTCCACCGTGATGAACGCCGACGAGATCCTGGTCATGGACCAGGGCCGGATCGTCGAGCGCGGCCGGCATGGCGAACTGCTCGCCCACGGCGGTCACTACGCGCAGATGTGGGCGCTGCAGCAGCAGGAGCGTGAACAGCCGCACACATCGGCCTGATCGTCGACCGGTTCGCTTGACGGCCGCCCGCATGGGCTCGCAGCATGCGGGACACCGTTCTTCGAGGTCACCCGGATGTGGCGCTCGGCCTTCACATGGATCGCGTTGCTGGCGGCGAGTGCGCTCGTCGTCGTATTGGGCCTGCAGAACCGCGGCTTGCGCGAGGATCGCGACCGCCTGACCGATCGCGCCGCCTACGCCTATGCCGGCATGTACGTGCCGGTCGTCGATGCGCCGCGCATCGATGGCGGTCGCCTGGCGCTCGGCGCGCCCGATGGCGAAATGCAGGTGCTGTTCTTCTTCAATGAAACCTGCCCCTACTGCCTGCGTTCCGCACCGACCGTGGTCGAGACCGCGACATCGCTGAAACGCGAGTTCGGCGACCGCGTCTCGCTGGTCGGCGTCTGCCAGTGCGCGCCGGCGACCGCGCTCGGCTATGTGAAGACCCACGGATTCACCTTCCCCGTCGTCACCGTGAATGCGCAGCGCGCGCTGGCCCTGTATCGCGCGCGCGGCGTGCCGATGCTGCTGGCGGTCGATCGCGAGGGGCGCGTGCGCCACGCGATACAAGGGGTGTTCGACACGAAAGGGCAGGTGGATCGCCTGTTCGCCGAACTGCGCCGGACGGATGCGGCGACGCGGTCGGCATCGACACTCGCATCGACGACTGCATCGAAGGAAGGAACATGAATCGACATCTGAAGCGGCACCTGCGTTCGGCGCGAAACGCGTTTCCGGCCGTCGCCATCGCGCTCGCGATGTGCTTCGGCATCGCGCAGGCCTCGGCCTCCGCCACCGATCGTCCCGGCCACGAACGCCGCGGGTTCTGCGACGACGTGCTGCCGTGCCAGTCGGTGTGCGGCGATGCCGGCGGCACCTACTTCGGCCTGCTGCCCAATGGCAGCCCGCTCTGCGACTGCTGCGCGCCCTGAGCGCAGCATCGGTCGCGCAGCATGTGTCACGGAAGGCGCGCCACGGAAGGCACGTCCATGGACCACCGCGCGGATCAGGGATGTGCCCCGCGCGATCGCAACAGGGAGTCTCGACATGCAAGCACGCAAGCGTTCCCTCCGCACGATCCTCGCCAGTGTCTCGTTCGCAGCCATGATGGCCTTCGGCGCCAGCCAGGCGATCGCCACCGACGCCGACGACCCGGGCACCCGTTACGAAAGCTGCACCGCCTGGGCCTGCAAGCAGGAATGCGCCCCCTTCGGTGGCAGCCTCGGCCCGGGCGGCCCCGGCAAGCCGCTGGTCTGTTACTGCTGCGGCTGACGCCATGGCATGCGTCGCGCCAGGGAGGGCGTGACATCGATCGCCGTGCCAGGCAGGGACGCCCGGCGCGGTCGCACAGGAGTCGTACATGAAATCAGGGACATCCACGTGGCGCCGCGCCGCGCTGGTCGCCGTGTTCGCCGCCGCCATGGGGCTGGGCGTGACGCAGGCCGTGGCCACCGGATTCGACGCGCCCGGCACGCAGTATCTCGGCTGCAGCTCGACGCAATGCCAGCGTTACTGCGCGAAGGGTGGACAGTACATCCCGGCGCGGCCGGGCGAGCCGTGGGAGTGCATCTGCTGCTTCTGAGTGGCGGAGGGTCGTGATGCAAAAAAGACGCCGTGCGGGTGCACGGCGTCTTCGTTTCTGGAACGATGGTGTTGCGTGGATCGACCGACGTGCTGCCATCCATGGCGATGCATGGCGGGCTTCGGATTGCCCGGCCCGCACATCCATGTGCGGGCGTTCGGGATCGCTGCGCGGCGGTGCCGCGCAAGCTTGCGATCCCTCACCCTTTCACACAGATCACCTGTCGCAGGGTGTGCACCACTTCGACCAGGTCGCGCTGTGCCGCCATCACCGCATCGATGTCCTTGTACGCGGCGGGCGATTCGTCGATCACGCCCTGGTCCTTGCGGCATTCGACGTGGGCGGTGGCTTCGCGGTGCTGCTTCAGCGTGATCCGCTGCTTCGCGGCGCCACGGCTCATGGCGCGTCCCGCGCCGTGGCTGCAGCTGCAGAAGCTGTCCGGGTTGCCCTTGCCGCGAACAATGAAACTCTTCGCGCCCATGCTGCCCGGGATGATGCCCAGCTCACCCGCGCGGGCGCTGACCGCGCCCTTGCGGGTGACCAGCAGCGACTCGCCGAAGTGCTCTTCGCGCTGGACATAGTTGTGGTGGCAGTTGACCGCCATTTTCTCCAGCTGGAACCTGGGAAGCTGCCGGCGCATTTCGTGTAACACCCGCGCCATCATCGCCTCCCGGTTGGCCCGGGCATAATCCTGCGCCCACGACACCGCTTCCACGTAATCGTCGAAAAGCGGTTCCCCCTCCATGAAGAAGGCCAGATCCCTGTCGGGAACATGGAAGCCGAGCGTGCGTGTCATCAGTTTCTCGCGGGCACATTCGATGAAATACGTGCCGATGAGGTTGCCGGTGCCACGCGACCCGGAATGCAGCATCACCCAGACGGCGTCCGATTCGTCGAGACAGATCTCGATGAAGTGGTTGCCGCCGCCGAGGGTGCCGAGCTGCCGGTCGACCTTGTCGATCCGGATCTGCTTGTGTTTGCGCTTGATGGCTTCCAGTCGCGCGAACAGTCCGGATTGCGATAACTGGGTTTCGATGCTGTCGGGGAGTCGTCGGTGCTCGCCGCCGGCGCCATTGCCGACCGGCACGCTGCGCTCGATCGACGAACGCAGGTAAGCCAGCGATTCGGGCAGGTCCTTCGCCCGAAGCGTCGTGCGCACCGCGGCCATGCCGCAGCCGATGTCCACGCCGACAGCGGCCGGGATGATGGCGCCCCTGGTCGGGATCACCGATCCGACGGTGGCGCCCTTGCCGAGGTGCACGTCCGGCATCACCGCCACCCACGGCCCCACGAAGGGAATCATCGCGATGTTCTGCAGCTGCCGGTGCGCCTCGGGTTCGAGCGGCACGCCGTCGACCCAGCCCTTGATCGGCACGGGCGCGCCTTCGGCATGAAGGAATTGAAACGTTGAAGTATCCATGTCTGTGTCCTGGATCGCAGGCGATGCGCTCGCTTCAGATATCGCGCGGCGCGTCGTTCTGCAATCGATGATGGCGAAGTTCCTTCGCTTCCAGCTGACGCTTTCGGACAGCGTACAGATCGGATGCGCCGAACAGCCAGTGATTGCTTTCGATGCCCTTTCGGGCGGAATGGGCGGGGCATTGGTGGACGGGAATCCTGCGGATGGCATCGATCGGCTCCGCTCGGCCCGGGTCGATATCGCGGATGGAAGCCACTTCGACCCGGTACCACACGCCGTCGATGCGATGGAGCTGCCATTGCCCGTCGATGCGTCGCAGATCCTCGCGATGGAGGCCATCGCGCAGTGCAGCCTCACGCTGTCGCCGCCTGCGCGAAGTCCGTCTCGCGACCGTGCGGCCATCGTTGGTACGCAGCAGCCCGTTGTCGGGATCGACGAAGAATCGCGGCCCCCATTCGGACACGATCGGTTCGAGACCACCCCAGCGGCGCTGGTTCAGCAGCACGCCATCCTTCGGAACCACTTTCACCGCAACGAAATCCTCCAGATGCTGGTGGATGTGCTGCTGCACGGTATTGCGACGGTCGATGCCCGCGCAGATCTCCGAGTAGACCTTGTCCCATGGACGCCCCACCTGCGAGGCGAGATAGCGTTCCAGCGGACGCAGGTTCTCGTTCAGCCATTTCCGGCTGCGATGCCGGCGTTTCACGCCTTCCTGCTTCGGCGAATCGTCCAGGTCGACCGGCAGCGGCATTTCACTCCGATACCTGCCGCCACGGCGAGGCCGCTCCACGATCACCTTGTACATGTCCTTGCGCATGATGCGTTCTCTGGAAAACGCGCGGCCGTCCTCGCGGCCACGCGGGTTGGATATCAGATGGCGAAGTCGCGGCACTTGATCTTGGCGATCAGGCGCTTGCCGCTGCGGGTGCACAGTTCGATCTTCGGCCGGGCGACGATGCCTTCGGCCTCGAAATCGCCCCAGGTGGAGCGGATGCCGGCCTTGGCCCGGGCGACCGCCTCGTGCAGCGTGCCCTCGCCGATCAGCGGAACGGCATCGAGCCCGAGCTTCGCAGCCACGTCCTCGACATCATCCCGCTGCAGCCACCACCGATCGACCCGCACGTCGAACAGCACGAAGTCCGCATCCGGGCGGTACAGCCCGCCGCCCTTCTGGATCCGTGCCCCGTAACCTTCGCCGTAGAGCACGACCGGTCCGCTGCCGAACAGTTCGGCGAACGCCACCGCCATCGGCAGGAAGCGGCGCTCCAGGCGCGCGAGCAGGAAGGACGGAATCTCCGCCGCGTCCGTGCGTCCGCCGAAGCTGACCACGCCGTTCTCGAAGATCACGCGGATGTTGGTGCCGTCCACCTTCTCGGTGAACGTCCAGGTGTTGTCCGCGAGGAATTCGAACTCGGGCAGCGTCCAGTCGCCTTCGATCAGCGGCTTGCGCGGCTTCGACATGTCGCGTTTGAAGAGGCTCTGGATCTTGTGGTATTCGGTCATGGCACGTACTTGAAATGCTTCACGGAACATGCGGCCGGATCCTTCCGGCCGCACGGGTTACGGTTTCAGTGTCACCAGTTGCTTCAGCACGCCATCCAGGCCGCCGAACACGGTGAGCTTGTCGATCTTCTCGGTGACCTTCTCCAGCGCCTCCAACTCCTTGAGGCGCATCAGGGTCGGGTTGTCCTCGATCAGCTTCGCGGTGTTGAGCAGCGAACGCGTCGCGTTCGACTCCTCGCGGCGGCGGATCACGTTGGCCTGGGCCGCCTTCTCCGCCTGCACGACGCTGTTGAGGATCTCGCGCATCTCGCCCGGCAGGATCACGTCCTTGACGCCGACGCTCAGCACCTCGACACCGTAGGCGTCGACCTTGCCGCGCACGTGCTCGAAGATGTCGCCATCGAGCGAGGCCTTGTCGCCGAGCAGCTCGTCCAGGGTCTTGGCCGAGACCGCCTTGCGCAGGCCGTACTGCAGTTCGCGGTAGACCTGGTCGGCGAACTTCGCCACCCGGGTGCGTGCGGCCACGGCATCGACGACGCGGATGCTGGCCGCGAGATTCACGCGCAACGACACCTTGTCGCGCGTCAACAGCTCCTGGCCAGCCACGTCGACCGCCTGCACGCGCAGGTCGACGGTCTCGATCACCACGTTCTTCTGGACGTTCCAGAACGCGTAGCTGCCCGGAGGCAACAGGCGCTCGAAGCGGCCGTCGATGAAGAGCAGGGCGATGAACTCGGTGGGCACATCGGCGACGGCGGCCACGCGGCTCAACACGCCGATCTGGCGCAGGCGTCGCGCGACATCCAGTCGCACGTCCAGCCCGTCCTGAAGCGCGATGCGCTCGATCTCGATCGCGACCGCTGCGCGCCAGTACAGCTTGCGCGTGCCGGGCAGGAGCACGTCCTCGATCTTCCCGTTCTTCGACACCAGACCGATTTCCTCGGTGCCGACGTCGCCGAGCACGAAGTGCTCGCCGATCCTGTCGCCGAGCGAGGCGGCCAGGGTGTCGACATCGGCGCCGGTGTATTCCGGCTTCGCGACGTTGTACGCCTTGATCTCCATGCGGCCCAGCGGGTCGGAGAAACGGTAGACGCCGGGAACGAGCACCTGCTCGAACCTGCGGTTACGAAACACTAGGCCGCGCTCGCCGTCGCCGATCACGACCCTCTTTTTCCAGAACATCGGAGTTCTCCCTTGTGTGTGTTGTTGATGGGCTCTGGTGGTGCGATCCGTGATGAAGGGCGAGGGATCGTGTCTCGCATGGATGGATGGGGCCGCCCCGACGGTGATGTCGCGAAGCCTGCGTGCGCCGGTCGAGGAGGTTCTCGTCATCGGCATCACGGACGAGGAGTCACGCGATGCGTGTCGACGAAACCCGCACGACCGGAGGACGCGAGCCCGGCGGCGTCGCCGTTGCGATGCGTCTGTCGCATGCGCTGTTCCGCTTGCGATGGACGCGCCGCGCGGGGCGGTGTCCCTGGGCTTTCGCCCGGTGTGTCATGACGTGACAGGTCATGGGTTTTTGGAGCGGGAATCGAACCCGCGAATGCTGAAACCTCAATTCAGTGCCAAACCGTTTGGCGTTCCAAAACATCGACGAACCGGAATCGAACCGGTGGTGGCATCAGCCAGCAATATTCAATTGCCGCCCGACCATCGGGCATTCGTCATCGGGAAACATCGTCTTGCGCCTCGGGCATACGCCACGGCAGAGCCGCGCGCACCGGGTGGCCGTCGAAGACCACGCCGCTGGAAACGTTCGAGCGATGCTTCGCATTGCCGACGCTCACGCATCGGCAATTCGTGCGATCGACGCACAAGACGTCGATCAATGTGTGAAATCGACGCGCAAGACGTCGATCAGGGATGAGTTCCGCTTCGATGCGCCGCCCGCGTCGAAGCACCACAACGCACGCGAATGCGCCTGGCAGCGCGCCCTTGGCCTCGGTGTGGGGATTGGCACCGGGTGCTTCAGGGCGAAGCGGAAAAGTGGAGGGAATCCATGCAGGAATGCCTGCACAGGCGCGAACGCGCGTTGTCCGGTCAGCGGATCTGTCGGTGAAAACGAAACGCCCCCGGAGGGCATCCGAGGGCGTTCGCGTTCCTCGGAGATCGGGGCGACCGATCTCCCTGGAGAGAGATCAGTCCGCTGTGAAGCCGTTGTCGAACCGTGCCGCGCCATACCCGGCCAGGCACAGGCCATGTTCGCGGCGATCGCGCGACATCGGCTTGTTTTGCTGGTGGATGGCGGGGTTCATTTCGGCGGGCCGTCGTTGGATGTGGAGGGAGTGCATCGCAGTCGTGCTGCGATGGGCGCGCACTTTACGCGCGTCTTTTTTCGATTGCAAACACTTTTTTTACATCCGGCGACGAGTGGTCGAAGGCATCTTCGGTCGGTGCCGGGCGAAAACGACGAAGCGGCCGAAGCCGCTCCGTCGATTCACTGCATGATGGCGGGGGGGTGCGATCAGGGCAGGAGCACGCGATCGATGACGTGGATCACGCCGTTCTTCTGGTGCACGTCGGCGATGCTGACCTTCGCGGTGTTGCCCTTGGCATCGGTGATGGTCACGGTGCCGCCTGCGCTGCGCGCGGTCAGCGTTCCGCCCTGCACGGTGGTCAGCGTCGCGCTGCCCTTGCCAGCCTTGATCTTCGCGACCAGCGACTTCGCATCGACATTGCCGGGCACGACGTGGTAAGTCAGCACGCCGGTCAGGGCCGCCTTGTTCTCGGGCTTGAGCAGCGTGTCGACGGTGCCGGCGGGCAGTGCGGCGAACGCCGCATTGGTCGGCGCGAACACCGTGAACGGACCAGGGCCCTTGAGCGTGTCGACGAGGCCGGCGGCCTTCACTGCGGCGACCAGCGTGGTGTGGTCTTTCGAATTGACGGCGTTATCGACGATGTCCTTGCTCGCATACATCGGTGCGCCGCCGACCATCGGGTTGGCGGACTTGCCGGCCTGCGCGGCCAGGGTTGCAGTGGCGAGCGTGGCGAACAGCGCGGCGGACAGCAGTTTCGTGTTCATCGTGGGACTCCGGGGTTGGGGGTGTCCGGTGCGCGGGGAGTGCGCATGACCGGTACGGAGTCGATTACGCGGGCCTGTCGGCTGCGGATGCGCGCGAACGCGGAAATGGCTTGAAAAAGCCGATTTCGTGAAGAGCGACCGCGTACGCGCGGAAGGCGCATGCGGATGCGCCACGCATCGATCGGGTGTGGATCAGTTCAGCAGCGGAGCGAGCGCGGTCCAGACGTGGTCGCGGAGCTTCGGCTGCGCAGAGGCGACCGGATGCAGGCGGTCGGCCTGGAATGCGCGGTCGTCGAGCGCGATCGGTTCGAGCAGGAACGGCAGGAACGCGGTCTTGTGTTCGCGCGCGAGGTTGGCGAATGCCTGTTCGAAGCCGCGCGTGTAGTCGGGGCCGTAATTCGGCGGCATGCGCATGCCGATCAGCAGCACCTTCGCGTTGGCGGCCTTTGCGGCCGTGATCATTTTCACGAGGTTGGCGCGCGCCTGTGCGATGGGCAGGCCGCGCAGGCCGTCGTTGGCGCCCAGTTCGATCACCACGACGGAAGGCTTGTGCCGCGACAGTTCCGCGGCGATGCGCGCGGCGCCACCTGCGGTGGTTTCCCCGCTGATGCTGGCGTTGACCACGCGCCAGCCGGGCTTGGCTTTCGCGATCTTCTGCGCGGTGAGCGCGACCCAGCCCTGCGATGCCGACAGGCCATACGCGGCCGACAGCGAGTCGCCCATCACCAGCACCGTGCGCTGCGCCTTGGGTGTCGGTGCGACGGCGGCGGGTGCGGGTTTGCGCACGGGTTGCGTCTGCGCCTGTGCCGTTGAGCAGGTGAGGGCGAACAGCGAGAGCGCCAGGCCGAATGCGGACAGGCGCGCGCGCAGGGTGTTTCGGATCGAGGGTCGGGCAGCGATCATGGCGAAGCGATGTCCTGTGTGGTTGCTCGAACCGAGAGTGTGGGCTGCTCGCCCTGAATCAACCGAATCGCGCCTTCAGCATCGCGTAGCACGCACGCAGCGCCTGCGCTTCGCCACCTGCGGGACGGCCGGGGCGGTCGTTGTCGTTCCAGCTGTAGACATCGAGGTGCGCCCAGGGCTGGTCGTTCGGCACGAAGCGGTCCAGATACAGCGCGGCGGTGATGCAGCCGGCCATCGTGGTGTTGCTGCCGTTGGCGATGTCGGCGATGCCGCTGTTGAGGTAGCGCAGGTACGGGCGGTGCAGCGGCATGCGCCACAGCGGGTCGTACGTGCGCAGGCCGGCGTCGAGCCACGCGTTCGCGACGGCGTCGTCGTTGCCGAACAGCGCGGGCAGATCGGGGCCGAGCGCGACGCGCGCGGCGCCGGTGAGCGTGGCGAAGTCGAGGATCAGCTGCGGCGTCTGCTCGACGGCGTAGGCGAGCGCGTCGCACAGGACGATGCGACCTTCGGCATCGGTGTTGTCGATTTCGACGCTGATGCCCTTGCGCGTGGCGATGACTTCGCCCGGGCGGTACGCGTTCGGGCCGAGTGCATTCTCCACCGCGGGCACGAGCAGGGTGATCCGCACCGGCAGCTTGCGGGCCATGATCAGTTCGGCCAGTGCGATCGCGTGCGCGGCGCCGCCCATGTCCTTCTTCATGTTGCGCATGCCGGCAGCAGCCTTCACGTCGAGGCCGCCGGTGTCGAAGCACACGCCCTTGCCGACGATGGCGATGTGCGGGTGCGACTGGTCGCCCCAGTGCAGCACGATCAGGCGGGGTTCGCGATGCGAGGCCCGGCCGACGGCGTGGATCGCGGGGAAGTTGTGCAGCAGCAGGTCGTCGCCGACCAGCACGTCGAGGTCGGCGCCGTGGGTCTGCGCGATCTCCCGCGTCACCGCTTCGAGATCGGCCGGGCCCATGTCTTCGGTCGGCGTGTTCACCAGGTCGCGCACGCGCACGCAGGCAGCGATCTGCGCGGCGATGTCCGCGTCGATCGCACCGACCAGGCGCGCCGGCGCGCGGCTGGCGGCGCGGTAGCGGGTGAAGCGGTAGCTGCCCAGGCCCCAGCCCAGTTGCAGGGCGGCGCGGGCCTCGTCGTCGAGTGCGTCGGCCATGCCCCAGTCGCCGGCGGGCAGCGCGTACGGCGCGTGCGCCCAGGCGAACGGGTCGCGCAGGTCGGCCACGCCCAGCACCGCACCGGCCAGACCGTCGCTGCCGGGCAGCAGCGCGTGCGTGCCGGCGGCGGCGGTGAAGCCCTGCGCCTGCAGCCAGGCCTGCACGGCCGGTGTCTGCTGCGCGCGCCATGCGGCGAAGGTCGCGGGAGTGGCGGCGTGCAGCGGCAGGGCGTGGTCGGCGGTCTCGGCGAGTCCGGGCAGGGAGGTCATGGTTGGCGTTCCTGGGAATGCGTTGCGTGGCGCGTGCCGGTGGCAGGCATGCGCTCGATGAGATCGGCCAGCGCGGCGAGGTCGGGGACGATGAGGTCCGGCGCGATGTCGTCGTGCGGCCATGCGGGATGGCGTTCGCGCGCATCGTCGCGATGCACCCACGCCGTGCGCAGGCCGGCGCGCGCCGCGCCGATCACGTCCATCTCGATGTGGTCGCCGACGTGCAGCACTTCGTCCGGCGCGCAGCCGAGGCGCTCGCAGGCGGCGAGGAAGATGCTGGCCTCGGGTTTGGCCGCGCCGTGTTCGCGCGCGCCGAGCTGGAAGGTGAAGTGATGGTCCAGGCCGATCGCAGCCAGGTCGGCATTGCCGTTGCTCAGCGCGGCCACCGGCAGCGTCGCGCTGAGCCGGGCCAGCGCGTCGATCGCATCGGGATAGCAGTCCACGCGATTGCGTTCGGCGAAGAACACCGCATAGGCGGTCTCGGCGAGCGTGTGCGGGTCGTCCTCGCCGCTGGCTTCGAAGGCCATGCGCAATGTCAGCCGGCGCAGTTCGCTCATGTCGTGGGCGAGGTCGACGCGCTCGGCGAAGATGCGGTCGCGCAGGTCGCGCATGACCGGGATCGGGAAGCGTTCGGCGGTGCGCGGGCTGTGCGTGCGCAGCCAGTCGTCGAGGACGCGCTCGATGCGTACGCCGATCGGCGCGAACGGCCAGAGGGTGTCGTCCAGGTCGAGGGTGATGGCGCGGATGCGGAAGTTCACCGCGCCAGTGTAGCGCGCGGCATGGGGCAGCACGGCGGGTGGGGCAGCGGGCGGGGCGGTGGCGGACATCGCGCTCATTCCATCAGCCGCGCCCAGGGCTCCATGCCGTGCAGGCGTTCCAGCGCCAGTTTCACGCAGGCCAGCAGCGGCACGGCCAGCAGCAGCCCGGCCACGCCCCACAGCCAGCCGAAGGCCATCAGGCCGAGGATCAGCACCAGCGGCGAGATGGCCATGCGCCGGCCCAGCACGATGGGCGTGAGCAGCTGTCCTTCCAGCGCATGCAGCAGCAGGTAGCCGCCGGCCGGCAGCAGCGCCTGCACAGGCGTGTCGAAATGCACGAACCCCATCATCAGCGTCATCGCCACGCCGACCAGCGGGCCGACGTAGGGCATGAAGTTCAGCACCGCCGCGAGCGTGCCCCACATCAGCGCCTCGGGCAGGCTCAGCCCGAGTGCGGCCAGCAGTCCGGCGAAGGCGAGGCCCAGGCCGGCGTTGATGATGGTGATGGTCAGCACGTAGCGCGAGACCTCGCGCTCGATCGACTGCAGCAGGTCGCGCGTGAAGCGCTGCTGCTGCCGCCCGGGCAGCAGGGCCAGCGCCTTTCGCTGCAGGTCGTCGCCGTAGATCATGAAGAAGAAGGTCAGCAGCACCACGGCCAGCACCGACGCGGCCATGCGCGGCGTGGCGACCAGCGCGCGGTAGGGATCGTCCTCGGCGCGCACCACGCGCACCGGCGCGGCATCGCCGCCACCGGCGACGCGGGCGATGTTCTCGGCGCCCTTGCGCGCGTCCTGCACCGGCTTGATCACTTCGCGCAGCTTCGGCGCGACCTGGCGCATCTCGCGCGGCAGCTGCCGCATCAGGTCGCCGGCCGGCGCGGCCAGCAGGCTGCCCATCAGCACCGCCGAGGCGATGCCCGCCGACAGCACCGCCAGCGCGCCGATGAAGCGCGGGATGCGCAGCTTCTGCAGCACGCGCAGGATGGGGTTGCCGATCAGGGCGAAGAACATCGCCAGCAGGATCGGCAGCAGCAGCGTCTGCGCCGCCCACAGTGTGAAACCCACCGCAAGCGTGGCGAGCACCACGGCCGCCGTCGAGGAGCGCGGCCGGGTCGGCGGTGCGGGCGGTTCCGCCCGCGCTTCGACCTGCGCTTCGGCCGGTGGTGCCGCCGTGGCGTCGGCAGGGTGTGGATCGGACGTCGTGGCCATGCGGATGCCGGGAATGCGATGACCGGCAGCTTACGCGCTCGTCACGCGCTCAGCGCATCGGCAGGTCGCCCTGGCGGCCGTTGCGCCAGACCCGCAGCCACAGATCCTGCGGGCGGTCGCCGAAGCTGGCGCGGAAGCCGCCCAGGTCGCCGAACTCGCCCATCGTGCCGGCCAGCACCACATCGCCCTTGCGCAGGCCGTTGCGTGCGGCGCGGCTGTTACGCTCCACCTCTTCGACCAGCACGCCGGACACGCCCTGGCGGCGCAGCGACTCGGGCAGCTCGGCGAACTTCGCGCCGGCCAGGCGCGGATCGAGGTCGGTGCCGGCGGTTTCGCGCGGCTGCTCGCGCAGCGTCGCCGACACCTGCAGCGGCTTGCCGTCGCGGCGGATCTCCAGCGTCACCTTCGAATTCACCGGCTGCAGGCCCTGGAAATTGCGCAGCGCGGCGCTGTTGTCCACGCGCTGGCCGTTGGCGGACACCACCACGTCGCCCACGCGCAGGCCCGCGCCGGCTGCGGCCGAACCGGGGTAGACGCGGGTGATCGCGGCGCCGTGCGACAGGTCCAGGCCCAGCCCGCGCGCGATCTGCGGCGTCACGTCCTGGGTTTCGATGCCCAGCGAGCCGCGGCGCACGGTGCCGCCGTCGTTGAGCTGGCGCAGGATGCTGCCGGCCAGGTTCGCCGGGATCGCGAAGCCCAGGCCGATGTTGCCCGCCGCACTGCCGCGCGGGTTGAAGCTGGCGGTGTTGATGCCGACCAGTTCGCCGCGCAGGTTGACCAGCGCGCCGCCGGAATTGCCCGGGTTGATCGACGCGTCGGTCTGGATGAAGTTCTGGAAGCCCATGCCCGGCAGGTTGCTGCGGCCCACCGCGGAAACGATCCCCGAGGTGACGGTCTGGCCCACGCCGAACGGGTTGCCCACCGCCACCACGAAATCGCCGACCTGCAGCTGGTCGGAATTGGCCAGGGCCAGCGCGGTCAGCTTGTCGGCGGTGATCCGCATCAGCGCCACGTCGGTGTCGGGATCGGAGCCGATGAATTCCGCCTTCAGTTCGCGGCCGTCGGACAGGGTCACCGACACGTCGTCCGCGCCTTCGATCACGTGGTGGTTGGTCAGCACCAGGCCGCGCGCGGCGTCGACGATCACGCCCGAGCCCAGCGACTCGTTGATCCGCTCCTGGGTCATGTCCGGGAACATCCGGCGGAAGAACGGATCGTTGCCGAACGGGCTGACCCGCACGCGCTGCTTGCTGTGCACGCTGACCACCGCCGGGGTGACCTTGCGCAGCATCGGCGCCAGCGACGGCAGCGGCTGGCCGTCCACCACCGCCGGCAGGGCGGCCACCGTCGTCGCCGGGGGCGGCACCGAGGCGGCCATGGCCGGGGCCTGGAAGGTCTCGCGGACCCAGGTCGCGGCGAAGCCGCCGAAGGCCGCAGCGGCGGTCAGGGCGAGCAGGAGGGAGGTCTTGGCGCTGCGCTTGGCGGGTCGGCGTTGGGTGGTCATCGTCGGTGGTCGCGGAACGGTCGCAGGAAAGGGGCGCACGGGGCGGCGGGATGGCGGCGTCACGCTTGTCGGAAACGACGGCGCGGCCGGAGCCCCAACATCGCGGCGGACGGTGCGCGAATCAAGTGCGGAGGGACCGTTCGTCGGCGTCGAAGGTTCCCGTGGCCCGGCCCGGGTTGAGATGCCGTTCACATCTATCTGCGCCGGCGGATGTGCCCCGTCCGCATCCCGATCGCAGCGCGCTGACGGGCAAATCCGGACCCGTCAAGCCGTTGACTTGCCCCCGGCGGGGGCGTAGCTTGGCAACCCGCGCCGCCACTACATCTTGGGGTGGGAGTGGCAGGCGGCCCTACCAATGGTGTTCCACGGAATCTCTGTTCCACGGAAGTAAAGAAGGGCAAGCGGGCGTCGCCAGGTCATCAGCGCAGGAGGCGGGCGAACTTTTCCGGATCGCGAATGGAGCGGTATCTCGCGTCAGATCCCGGAACCGCGTCACACGAAATTGCGCCGAAGAGGTAGAGCAGGGGGCTCCGTCGTCGGCATCACCTACAACGAAGACTGCGGCATGACCGTGGTCACAAACGACGAGGAAGAAATTGGATGAGCACAGTGCGTCTTGAGGCCGTCGCCAAGGCAGCCGCCGCAGCCGAGATCCCGATGCAGCCGGCGTCCTGGGACATCTGGGACAAGAAGTACCGCCTCAAGACGAAGCAGGGCGACGCGGTCGATGCCGACATCGACGGCACCTACCAGCGCGTCGCCAAGGCCCTGGCCGATGCCGAGCCCACCGCCGAGAAGCAGAAGTACTGGTACGACCGCTTCCTGTGGGCGCTGCGCCGCGGTGCCATCCCCGCCGGCCGCATCACCTCCAATGCGGGCGCGCTGGAGCACAAGCCGGCCACCTCGACCATCAACTGCACCGTGTCCGGCACCATCACCGACTCGATGGACGGCATCCTGGAGAAGGTCCACGAAGCGGGCCTCACGCTGAAGGCCGGCTGCGGCATCGGCTACGAATTCAGCACCCTGCGCCCGCGCGGCGCCTTCGTCGCCGGTGCCGGCGCCTACACCTCCGGCCCGATGTCCTTCATGGATATCTACGACAAGATGTGCTTCACCGTGTCCTCCGCCGGCGGCCGCCGCGGCGCGCAGATGGGCACGTTCGACGTCTCGCACCCCGACGTGAAGGACTTCATCCGCGCCAAGCGCGAAGACGGCCGCCTGCGCCAGTTCAACCTGTCGCTGCTGATCACCGACGGCTTCATGCAGGCCGTCGAGACCGACGCCGACTGGCCGCTGGTGTTCCCGATCAACGAGAAGGAAGTCGGCGACATCGACGTGGCCAACGCCGAGCAGGTCGTCTGGCGCGACTGGCCGACCACCCGCAACTACATCACCCGCGACGACGGCATGGTGGCCTGCAAGATCTACGGCCACATCCGCGCCCGTCACCTGTGGGACATGATCATGGTTTCGACGTACGACTACGCCGAGCCGGGCTTCATCCTGATCGACAAGGTCAACGAGATGAACAACAACTGGTGGTGCGAAACCATTCGCGCCACCAACCCCTGCGGCGAGCAGCCGCTGCCCCCGTACGGCGCCTGCCTGCTGGGCTCGGTCAACCTCACCAACTTCGTCCGCAACGCCTTCACCGACCAGGCCACCTTCGACTGGGAGGAATACAAGGAAGTCGTGCGCGTGTTCACGCGCATGCTCGACAACGTGGTCGAAGTGAACGGCCTGCCGCTGGAACAGCAGCGCGCCGAGATCATGCGCAAGCGCCGCCACGGCATGGGCTTCCTCGGCCTGGGCAGCACCATGACCATGCTCGGCATGAAGTACGGCGCCAAGGATTCGCTGGACTTCACCGACCGCATCGCCCGCGACATGGCCGTCGCCGGCTGGGAAATGGGCCTGTCGCTGGCCCAGGAAAAGGGCCCGGCCCCGATCATGGAAGAGCGCTTCGCCGTCACCGCCGAGATGCTGCGCAAGCGTCCGGAAATGGCGCAGGACGGCTGGAAGATCGGCCAGGAGATCCCCGGCAAGGTGCTGCACGCCCGCTACAGCCGCTACATGCAGCGCATCGCCGGCGTCGCCCCCGAACTGGTCGACCAGCTCGCCGAGACCGGCGCGCGCTTCACCCACCACAGCTCGATCGCGCCCACCGGCACCATCTCGCTGTCGCTGGCCAACAACGCCTCCAACGGCATCGAGCCCAGCTTCGCCCACCACTACAGCCGCAACATCATCCGCGAAGGCAAGAAGTCGAAGGAAAAGGTCGACGTCTACAGCTTCGAGCTGCTGGCCTACCGCGAACTGATCAACCCCAAGGCCATGCCGTTCAGCGACGACCCGGCCGCGAGGCTGCCCGACTACTTCATCTCCGCCGACGACATCAGCCCCAAGGAACACGTCGACGTGCAGGCCGCCGCGCAGAAGTGGGTGGACAGCTCGATCTCCAAGACCGCGAACGTCCCGACGGACTACCCGTACGAAGACTTCAAGGATATCTACCGCTACGCCTACCAGCAGGGCCTCAAGGGCTGCACCACCTTTCGCTTCAACCCCGCCGCCTTTCAGGGCGTCCTGGTGAAGGAAACGGACCTGGAGAACACCCTCTACCGCTTCGAGCTGGAAGACGGCAGCTTCATCGAAGTGAAGGGCAATGAAGAGATCGAATACGACGGCGAAATGCACACCGCCGCCAATCTCTTCGACGCGCTGAAAGAAGGCTACTACGGCAAGTTCTGACGCCTCGCATTCCTCCCTCTCCCGCGTCGCGGGGGAGGGCTGGGGAGGGGGCGAGCGACCTCGCTCACCCGCCCGTCGCCACGCCGTCCGCGCCTTCACCCGTCCACCAAGGATCGCGCTACATTTCATTGACGGGCACCCCGCCCGTAGTCCCTGACGAGGAACCACCATGAGCAATGGCAATGTGATCAAGGATGCGATTTCCGACGCCGCCGAAGCGGTGGCCGAAAAAGCGAAGGAAGTCGGCGAAGCCGCCGCCAACACCCGCGCCGGCAAGGCCGTCACCAAGGCCGTCGGCAAGGCGAAGAAAGCCGCCACCAAGGCCCGCAAGCGCGCCGACGAGGTCGTCGGAGAAGCGAAGGCCAAGGCCGCCGCCGCGGTCGAAACGGTGAAGGCCAGGGTCTCCGGCAAGCCGGCGAAGAAGGCCGCGAAGAAGGCGACCAAAAAGGCCGCCAGGAAGGCAGCCCCCGCGAAGAAGGCCGCAAAGAAAGCCGTGAAGAAGGCCGCGCCGAAGAAGGCCGCTGCCAAGGCACCGGCGAAGAAGGCGCCCGCGAAGAAAGCCGCTGCCAAGAAGGCACCGGCGAAGAAGGCCGTGAAGAAAGCCGTCAAGAAGGTCGCCAAAAAGGCCGCCCGCAAGGCCGCGAAGAAGTAAGCGCATCGCTCCGCCCGCTCCCCGCACGGGGAGCGGGATGGACCGGAGCCCCGCTCCCGTCCGCACCCGACATCACACACACGCATCCGGAAACACGTCCCATGGCCGTCAAGATCGACAAGAAAATCAAGGGTTACGCCGTCCTCAAGCCCGAAGACAAGGCGAAGGAGGCCGCCCAGGCCGCGTCGGTCCCGCGCGCCGCCATCGAGGCCGAGTTGCCCGTGGCCGACGTCATCCAGATGCACGAGCGCATCGAGCGCCCCGAAGTGCTGATCGGCAGCACCTACAAGATCAAGTCCCCGCTGGTCGAACACGCCATGTACGTGACGATCAACGACATCGTGCTCAACGCCGGCAACGAGCACGAACAGCGCCGCCCCTTCGAGATCTTCATCAACTCCAAGTCGATGGAGCATTTCCAGTGGATCGTCGCGCTCACCCGCATCATGTCCGCCGTGTTCCGCAAGGGCGGCGACGTCACCTTCCTCGTCGAGGAAATGCGCGCCGTGTTCGACCCCAAGGGCGGCTACTACAAGGCCGGCGGCGTCTACATGCCGTCCCTCGTCGCCGAACTGGGCAGCATCGTCGAAGACCACCTCAAGACCATCGGCCTGATGCACGACCCCGAGATGAGCGAGCACCAGCGCGCCCACATCGCCGAGAAGCGTCGCGCCTACGAAGAGAACCGCTCAAAAAAAAACAGTGACGTGAGCGAAACCGTCTCCGTCTCGCACCACGAAGACATCGAAGTCACCGGCGAAGGCGTGTCGTTCCCGCCTTCCGCCACCATGTGCCACAAGTGCAGCGCCAAGGCCATCGTGATCATGGATGGGTGCGCGACTTGTCTGAATTGTGGGTATTCGAAGTGTGGGTGAGATCGCACTGATGGCCGCATAAAATGCGGCCATGATGATTGCTGGAAGAATCAAGCCACCAGATTGCTAGATGGAGTTAGCATGGCAGACGGAAATAACACAAAAATTATTGATGCTTGTATTCAGGAGTTCAAAGATGCCAATGAGCTTGCTTTGTCGCCTGGAGATTTGTTTGAGTTGTTTGTTGGTATCCAAGTCTCGAAAGATCAGGATCTTGCGGCAGAAGATATTCAAGCCGCAATCGTTGATGGCGCAGGGGATGGGGGGATAGACCTCTTCCTACTTTTGCTTGACGATCAGCCAATATTGACCAAGGAAGATGCGGCGGAATCATCTCCGGGAAAACAGTCCATGCTCACTTTGCTTGTATCGCAAGCAAAGCATGAGGCGAGCTTTAGGGAGGCTGTGCTAGACAAATGGATTACTAGCATGGCGGCCATATTGGATCTTGATCAAAGCGAATCGGCTTTGGCTAAACGATTCAATCCCGCTCTTCTTGAGAAGATCATTGCATTCAGAGCTGTACTTTTTAGTGTGTCAAGAAAGGGCGGGGCAGTCGCTATTCGTTACGTGTACGCGACAAGAGCAAATGAGTTCATCTCGTCCCCTGCTTTTGATAGCAAGTTGGAGCAGTTGCAGGCCGACACTAGGCGGGCGTTGCCATCAGCTGTTGTCGCTGCAAGCTGTTTAAGTGCGAGGGAGCTTTTTCTGCTTTATCGGGCTGATACGCCAGAGAGGCGCGATCTGACTTTCTCCGGGAATCCCTTGGCAACAACATATCGTGAGGGGATAGGTTATGTTGGCCTTGTTCCTCTTCACGCTCTGAAGTCCTTCATCACGGCTGAATCTGGCCAAATAGACGAGCGAGTGTTTGAGAGCAATGTTCGTCACTTCCAAGGTAATGTTGACGTAAATTCGAAAATCAGGAAGACGGTGAGAGATGATCAGGAAAGGGATTTCTGGTGGCTTAACAACGGAGTGACGATTGTCTCCCCGGCGGCTACGCCCCTGGGTAATTCGCTGACAATTACGAACCCGCAGATTGTGAATGGTCTGCAGACGTCATATTCGATATTTGAAACTCTTCAGGATGTTGCGGCCGACGCTAGATGCGTTCTTGTAAAAGTAATCGTTAGTTCGGATAAGGCAACTATCGACAAAGTTATTTCCGCAACAAATAGCCAGACAGCCGTAGGCGCTGTTTCATTGCGAGCAACAGATGATGTTCAGCGGCAATTGGAGGCTTATTTTGAGTCGAAAGGATATTACTACGATCGCAGAAAGAATTACTATAAGAACCGAGGAAAGCCAATCTCAAGGATATTCGGAATAGCCTATGTCGCGCAGGCGATTCATTCGGTCTTGAATCGATCCCCTGCTAGTGCGAGAGCTAGGCCGACGTCGCTAATGAAGGACGAATATACTTATCAAAGCATCTTCGATCCAGCAAAAGATTTCCAGGCTTATCTGAATTCATGTGTGGTCGTTCAGATGTGCAGGGGCTATGTTTCTGGTCTCGGGGCTTCACGTTCGAGGCTTATGCTGCCGAATTATGTTTTTCATCTGGCTCAGATTTCGACCGCTTTTGCGTTAGGTAACGCGCATTACACCGCGCACGACGTTGGCTCTTTGGCCTTGGGTAGGATTTCCGTTGCCATGCCGGAAGCCGCTGAATGGCTTGTTGATGTAATTGAAACTCACTTGAAAACGAATAAATTCTCGAATTTCATCACTTTGTCGAAGTCAGTTCCTTTTTCGGAGCATATCAATGCTGCTTTGCATGACAAGCTGAAGGCAAAGAAGGGTAAGAAGAAAGCACAGTAAGGCGCATAGCTATTGCAAAGGCCGTAAGGCGCAATCCGTAGGGTGGAACCCGCGCAGCGGATTCCACCGTTTCATGCTCACGGCCAGGCTGCGGCGACTGATGCAAAGGCGGAATCGCCTTCGGCGGTTCCGCCCTACGAAAATCACATGCACGGACAGCGCAGTAGGGCGGGCTCAAGCCCGCCACGGCAAAGCGGCTAGCACGCAAGATTCGGTGTGAATTCGGGATGCCGCTTCAATCGCATACGGAATGGCGGAGGCATCGAAATGGCGGTATTGATACCGCCCTGTTACAACTAATATGGAAGATAGATGGTTCTCACAGCTAAGGGGATGGCTATGAAGAAGCAGGGCAGGAAAGTCGTGGTGCTGTGTTCGGCAATGGTGGTCGTCATTGCTTCGATGATTGCGCCGGCATGGTCTTACAAGCTGGCGGTCGAGTCGTCCGAGGAAGAACGAAGACTCGCAAAGATCGCGCCAAGGCCATGGTGGTCTGTCTCGTGGGTGGATTCCTTGCTCTCGAAGGCGTCAATATCGGTATTTGCCGAACCGGTGCATGAGGAAATCACAAACCGAATGTTCGGCTGCAACGGCGATGCGGAAGTCTGCGCGGGAAGCGGCGCGTTGGATGCGCCGGCGGCGGTGCTCGCAGGCGTTCGCTGGAATGATGATCCACCCTTCCGATTATTGAGATCGGAAGCAAAGGGTACGAATTGCGTGGCGAGCGAGACGATTCGCTTTGAAACCCAGCCCGGGTGCTGGGCGGCACTGTTCCATTCGGCCAACAAGCGAGCGGCCAAAGGGGCCGAGTTCGGTGTTGGCGACGCCATGCTGTATCGCACGCACTTCGGCGACCTCCAGTTTCTGCACGCGATGGCTTCGCGCGATGGAGAGCCAGCATCCATTACGCGAGAGAACATCCTCGGATGGCTCGAATTTTCATGGCGGGCGTCCTTGGGTGAATACACTCTCGAAACGCGCTTGAACAGCATTGAGAACCCTGTCATCCAGCGCGCATTCGGCACGTCGGGATGGAGGATCCAGGACCTCTACACGCTCGGCGCTGGCGGTGGTTTGCGCAGGCAGATCAGCGATGTGGCGTTCGGCTCTTTCCTTCACACGATTCAGGACAGTTTTGCGGAAGGTCATCTTGACCGCGAAGAGTCGACAGGTGTGATGAGTTGCTCGTCAGGCGCGGTGGCAGCCAAGGCGCCTGGATCGATCCGCTCGTTTCATGCCTACAACCGGCAGGATCACTCCGCACACGCGGACGCGGACACGCGGGGCGCATTCATGAAGCGGTACAAGGAGAAGGGAAACGTCGTGCAGTTCGGCGCCGTCCTGGTGGATGCCCGCGATCGACGAATGTCATGGGAAGAGGTTCGCCCGATGCTTGAATGCGCGTTCTCGATCATCGATCCGAAAGCGCCGGCTGGTCCGGGTGATTTTGCTCCGTTACGTAACGCGGGCGTTTAACTCGTAGGGCGCTTACCTCACCCTACGGCGGCTCGCGCGCGGACACGATATCGGGATGTGTGCCCCGTTGTCGTCCCAGTGTCGCACCGTGCTCGGCGCGTCAAGGTCGAGGCGAGTTGCTGCGCAAACCTTGACGCGCCTGCGCGCGATGCGCCTCTGAATCGCCAACGGCGCCCACGGTGGGCGTCGGGCGAATCAAGGAATGCCGTCATGCTCAAGCAGCCCAACGTCCTGCTCGTCGAAGTCCCCCCGCAGTTCATCGCCCTGTGCGAAACCACCGGCGTCAGCCCCCAGGCCGCCCTGCGCGGCATGGCCGCGATGGTCTGCGGCCTGCAATACGACGACCGCAACCGGCTGGTGCCGCTGGATGGTGAAGCCGCGTGAGTTGTGCCCGGGCGCGGGCGGTGCCTGTGCCCGGGTCCTTTCGGCCCATCTGCTCGGTAAGATAGGCGGGTCCTCGGCGCAGTGTTCGAACAGGTCGAAATCGATGGAATTCACGGTGCGAAGCGAATGACGAGACTTGCAGCGCTTGCCTTGTGCGCCCTTGTGCTTGCGGCATTTCCTGCCCAGGCGAAGAAGCCCAACATGGTCTCGGTGCCAGAGGCACAGGCGCATTGTGCTGCCGAGGCTGTCGATGGTGCCTACTGCTACGAATGGAAGCTCGTTGCCGATCCAGCACTCCGGATTGTGTCATCGGGCTATGAGGATGGCGGCAGTGTCGTCGTCTACCGTCGAGACGCCCGTGGTAGGTATCGGCACTTGGCCGAGGTATTTCCGGCTCTGCAGGATGCGCGTTACCCGGGACAACTGTTCTGGGGCTATTCCTGGGATATCGAGGACATCGAGGTGGTCATGCGCGGCGGACGTGTACGCATTCTGGCGACGTTCGATCACCCAGAGCTGGATCGAATGCTCGACGGGGAAGTCACCGTACCGGAGACTCGCGCGCTCGTGCTGTTCGTTGGCAAGACGACCCAGCCTGGAATGAAACTGGCATCCGTTCGTTTTCGCGAAATGTCTGCCGATGCGTTGCGCGAAAGAAAAAAGCCGTAAGACGTAATCCGCAGCGCCGTAGGGTGGGCATTTTTGCCCACCGCTTATGGTGAAGTGATGGAAATCTTTTCTTCGATCATTGCGTGCCATCGCTTCATCCTTGCCATGGTGGGCAGAATGCCCACCCTACGCGATGGCGCGGAGACGGTATCGAGAAGTGTGCCCCGTTGTCGTCCCACTGTCGCACCGTGCTCGGCGCGTCAAGGTCGGGGCGAGTTGCGGTGCAAACCTTGACGCGCCTGCGCGCGATGCGCGTTTGATTCGTCTTTGCGGTTCGTTTGACAGACCCCGGTCTTTTTCTTGCCGCCCTTAATCGCGTAAAGACTCAACAGGTCGCCAGCGGCGCGACGAAAAATACTGAGAGTAATTCGAGCAAAAATCATAAATGACACGACCTTCATCGTATATGAATAGAGGGGATTCATACGGATCGATCTGGAGAATAGCTTTACACTTAATCTGATCAGAAAGGCGCCTTGCAAGAGCATCCGAAAAAACATCAAGATAGTCGGCGCCGATACTACCTTCCATGGCGAGAATTACCACATCCACGTCAAATCCAAGATCTTTAATGTCACTTGGCAAAAATAGGTCATTATCAATTTCATTGGCCTGCAAAGACCGAGAGATAACTTTATTCTCTTCCGTCATGTCCGAGACGCTAAGGCAAAGCCCCATAACAAACATGCCACCAACGGGATGGCTGAAATCTGTCCGAAGAATTTCACCAACTTTTTCAGAAACCAAATCAGACGAAACGCCTTCCAAAGAAATCGTGGAATATCTCTTTGACATCTATTTATCTCCTTTTGAGGGCAGAAGCGCCGTAGGGGGGGCTGCCCACCGCTTACGGCGAAGTGATGAGAATCTCTGCTTCGATCGTTGCATGCCACCGCTTCATCATTGCAATGGTGGGCAGAATGCCCACCCTACGCGATAGCGAGGAGAGGGTATCGAGAAGTGTGCCCCGTTGTCGTCCCAGTGTCGCACCGTGCTCAGCGCGTCAAGGTCGAGGCGACGCGGACCAGCGGTCCGCACTGCGCAAACCTTGATGCGCCTGCGCGCGATGCGTAGTTGACTCGCCAACGGCGCCCACGGTGTGCGTCGGGCGAATCAAGGAATGCCGTCATGCTCAGGCCGCCCAACGTCCTGCTCGTCGAAGTCCCCCCGCAGTTCATCGCCCTGTGCGAAACCACCGGCGTCAGCCCCCAGGCCGCCCTGCGCGGCATGGCCGCGATGGTCTGCGGCTTGCAATATGATGACCACAACCGGCTGGTGCCACTGGAGAATGAAGCCGCGTAAGATTAACGAGGCGCAGTCACGGTGATCCTGAATCTCCGGATCTTGCGCTTGGCCCGATTGCGGACGTTCGTTCCGCGTGTTTCATTACCCCAAGTACATCATGCGAGACAAGGAAATGAGGACGATACGAGGCACGGCGCAGCTTGCGCTTTTGTTGGCGATGGTTGCAAACAACGCGGGATGCTCGGAGCGCCGCGACGACATCAAGATCTGCGTGATGTATCCCAAGGACGTGCAGGCTGCGATCGATGCCTGCACGCGCCTGATCGATCATCCGGAACTTGTCGAATCGGATCGCTATGCATGGTTTGCTTCGCGCGCGAATCACAAGATGAAGGCGCAAGACTTCAAGGGTGCGGTGTCTGACTTGGATGAAGCGATCCGCCTGATGCCCAATGACCCGCAGCTTTTCGAAATGCGCGCCAAGGCCCATCGTCTTGGTGGCGACAGTGCTGCTGCTGCGCGCGACACATCACGTGCGGAAAAGCTGATTGGCGCATCCTCCCCACGGAAATGATCCACGCCGGTTGACGCCGCTGGAGGGCGAAGCCGCGCGACCTGTACCCTGGGGCGAGTCGTCCCCGTGCCCGGGACTGTCCGGCCCGTCCGGTCGTCAGGAGAGAGCCGTAAGGCCGTAAGGCGTAAACGCGCTTGCAGGGCCGTAGAGCGGGCTCGAGCCCGCCGTATGAATGTCACGACGGCTGGCTGGGTTGGAAGATGTGCCTCGCTGTCGCTCCTGCGGTCCCCGGAAATGAAAATCTCTCCTTGTCCAAATCATGAGGCCTGTTACGAGAAGGGTTTATCTATTTGCTCTGATGAGCTGCTTCACTTTCGAGAAGCGGTGTTGGTGCTTGAGGGCTATTGGAGGCTAGGGGTGGAGGGAGTCGTAATTCCTGATGGTTTCTTGACTGGGCTGAGAACGATCATTCTGGCTATTGATAAGGCAATACATCACGGTGGTTCTGTGGTTATTGGATAACTTGCAAGGCCGCAACGCCTACAGCCGTTGTCGGGTGCATAAGCGAAGCGTCATGCACCTTCTTCGGGAACCTCGCAATCGGGAACGCATCCCGATGCATGATGCCTTCGGCTGATGCCCCACAAGACAAGACAAGACAAAGGCAGCGTCGGGGGGCAATATCGAGAAGCAAGTCGCATTGTCGCCCCCTCGCCACACCGTGCTCGGCCACCCCTGTCCCCCAGGGAGCGCATCCCGAAAGGCCGCAAGGCTATACTTGGGGATCACCGCAACAGAGGTTTTGAAGATGAAGCCCACGCTCGACACCATCGCTTCTGCCAAGGCCAAACTGGCCGAGGAGCTGCGCCAGCTCGAAAAGCAGGAAGAAGAACTGCGCAAGGAAGAGTCGGCGAGCGCATTTTCGACCGTGATCGAACTGCTCGGCCAGTTCGGCGCGCAGTTCGACGCCAAGCAGCGCGCCGAGATCGCGGCGCTTGTCGCACCGAAAACCAAGGCCCCCAAACAGGCCCCTGCCGCCAAGGCGGAAGTCCAGCCGAAGTACTGGCTGCCGCACACCGGTGAGACCTGGTCGGGTCGTGGCCGGCCCCCGCGCTCGTTCACCGCATGGGAAGGCACCGTCTCCCATCGCGAATGGAAGAACAAGCACCCGAACGAGAAATTCCCGAAGTACCCGGGCTGAGTCCGCATCGGCTGTAGAAAGCGGGCGCCCACTTTCTACATTGCAGAGCCGCACGGTGGGCATCCTGCCCACCGCTGACGGTGAAGTGATGAAAATCCTCGCTTCGATCATGGCGTGCGACCGCTTGATCATCGCAATGGCGAGCAAAAATGCCTGCCCTGCGCGATGGCGCGGAGGCGGTAACGAGAAGTGTGTCCGCCTGCCGTCCCGGTGTCGCACTGTGCCGGGCGCGTCAAGGTCGGGGCGACGCGGACCAGCAGTCCGCACTGCGCAAACCTTGACGCGCCTGTGCGCGTTGCGGAATCGACTCGCCAACGGCGCCCACGGTGGCCGTCGGTCGAATGAATCGCAGCAGGATGAGCGTCACGATCCTCAATGACCGTCAGTCATGCCGGATCTTTCCGTGAAATCCATCGCATCATGCCGGATGCTTTGAAGCAGCGGGCAAGAAAACCACCCTTTGGCCTTTTGTCCATTCTTGGCGTTTCACAGGTCCATCGGCAATGGTTTCTTTCGGAAAATCCAGGTCCTTCGATCTTGGCAGATGGCACGACGGATCAGGGAGTGGATGTGCTGCAGCGGACGTGCGTTGATTTTACATTGCCCAAGACGCTGTGATATCAAGACGAAGCATGCGGCGAAGCCGTATGCAGGCGTATGAGCATCTCCAGATTTTGCATTTTCCTATCCAAAGATTCTTAAGGAGAAGATTCATGAAGAAGAGAATGAAAATACTGAGCGCTACCCTGGGTTTTCTTGCAGTCTTCGCCATCCCTTCAGCGAATGCTGCGCCTTTCATCATTTTCGATCCCGACCATGGCGATTGCATCTTGTTTGACGCCACGGAACATCACTACCTGTACCAATGCCAGGATGGCGCCATCCTGTACATCAGCAAACGTACGACGGGCGGTGGCGGTAGTGGCGGTGGGAGTGGTGGAGGCGGCGGCCCCCTCGATGGCTGATGCGTCCAGTCCGTAAGACGCGTTAAACCCGCCCTGCAAAAGAGTCTCTTGCAAGGCGGGTCTTGTATCCGTCGATTGAGGAATGCCGCGCCGTGCGACGCGATAGTCGATCCGGCTTCAGGCATGAATGAAGCACTGCATGTGCGGTGCGTGGCGTGGATGATGACGGGTGCGAGGCCCGCCCTGCGGTGCAGTCCTCCACGCCTCTTCCTTTGCATGGCGCGCACGCGCCGCCCGCGATGCGCGTCTCGATCGCGGCTGACAGATTGTCACGCGCGCGCCTGACATCTCCGGAATTGTTCGTTCGATGTCCTTTCCTGATTCTGGTGTGGGCCGCCGTCGGTGGCCCGACGACCACACACCACAGGAAGGTTCACATGCAACGATTTCACGATGTGCCGGCTGCCACGCCGCGATCGACCCTGCACGGATTCGCCGGCTTGCGCTCGCTCTGCCTCCTCGCCTGCCTGGGCTCGGCCCTCGCCAGTCCTGCCTACGCGACGAACACCGCCGGCGCCGCGGTGTTCGATGCGCACGCCACCGACATCCTGGCTGGGACCGCCCGCCAGGAGCAGGTGGTCAGCGCGATGGACGCCGAAGGACGTTCGGTCACGGTGTGGCTCGATCGGCGCGGCACGAGCCAGCATCTGCGCCTGCAGCGACACGACGCCGCGGGCCTGCCCTACGGCGAGCCGATCCAGGTCAACAACACCGCGATCGTCGGCTCGTATGCCTATCCACAGGTCGCGATGAGCGCCGACGGCGCGTTCACCGTGGTCTGGACGCAGACGGAGTCCTGGCTGGGTGGCATGCCCCACGTGTTCCGGCGCAGCTTCAACCGCCTTGGTCAGGCGCTGACGTACGAACAGCGCGTCGACCCGCCCGGCACGCCTGAAGCTAGCAGCGCACAGATCGCCATGCGCAGCGACGGCAGCCACAGCATCGTCTGGCTCAGCTATCCCGGCAGCGGCCAACGCGCCTTGTACATGGCCGGCTTCGACCCGAACGGCATGCCGCTCGGCACACCGCAATTGGTCGCCAGCGGCACCTCCACAACACAGCTGAGCTGGCCTCGCCTGGCCATGGACGACGCCGGCAATGCGCTGGTGGTGTGGAGCGAGAACCGCAGCGGCGCGATGGAAGAGGTGTGGATGCGTCGAAGGCTCGCGAATGGCACGTTCGCTCCGATTTCGCGGGTGAACAGCCTTGCGCCCGCCACCGTGCCGCGACCGGACCTGGCCATGGACGCCGCCGGCAATGCCGTCGTCGTGTGGCGCCAGTCCCATCGCACGATGGGGCTGCGCATCGTCGCCCAGCGCCTGCTGCCCAGCGGCGCGCTCGCAGGCAGCGAGATGCTGCTTGCCGCGCGCGAGTCCTACCCGAAGGAAGAGCCTGCGCATCCGAATGTCGCCATGGCGCGCCAGGCCGGCGATTTCGCAGCGGTATGGCGACGTGCCGATGGCCAGATCTATGTGCGCCACTTCCGTGCCAACGGCACTCCGCTCGGACCGGAGCAGCGCAGCTCGCAGGGGAATGCGCAGACCGACTATCCCGACGTGGCGATGGACGCGGATGGGGACACCCAGGTGGCCTGGCAGTCCGTCGTTCCGGCGCAGTCCTATCCGCATGCCTTCCAGCGCCGCTTCGCCGGCCTCGCGCCGCTCGATGTCCGCGCCCGGCTGCAGCACATCGCGCGCAGTGAAACAGCCTCAGGGCTTCGCATCCACGAAGTCGAGCTGCGCGGCAGCCTGATCCATGCCGCCAATACCAGCGGGCGCGGGGTGGCGAGCGGCATCATCGCCCTGATCGACACACCGGACGCCGTGGTTCCGCAGAAGATCTCCGGCGATGGCTGGGTCTGCACGCCCGCCCCGGCCTATGCGCTGAGCTGCGCCTATCTGCCCTCGCTCTGGCCGCTGGGCACGGATCTGGATCCCGAGACCCCGACCAAACCGCTGCGACTGGCGCTGCAACTGCCCGCCGACCTTGCCCAGACCGAATTGCGGGTACGCATCGGCGTCAACCAGTTCGACGCCTCTGCGCTCAATGACCAGGCCAGCCTGCAACTGCAGTGACTGTGTCGCGACGAAGCGCGGCAGGATGGATTCCGCAGAGGTGGAACCCATCCTGCCGCGGCGCCCAGTCCGGGCATCGGGCGAATCAAGGCATGCCGCCATGCTGTGAAGCTGCCCAGCGTCCTGCTCGTCGAAGCGCAACCGCAATTCATCGCCCTGTGTGAAGCCGCCGGTGAAAGCCTCACAGAACGCCCGCGCAGCTTGGTCGCGATGGTCTCCGGCCTGCGATGCAACGACGACAAGCGGCTGGTGCTCCCGGAGGGCAGGGTCGCGTAAGCTTCCCCCGGGTGCGGTGAGTTCCCGCACCCGGGTATCGAGATGGGGCGTGCCTTGGCCTCTGCAAGGATGCGAGGGGGCGCGAAATCAATCATGAGGGGGGCGAATGTCTTTTCGAAGCATGTGTATGGCAGTGATGATCGGGCTCGCTTTTCCCGTCGTCGGGTACGGTCAGTCCGCTGGTTACCTGGACGCGGATTCGTTAGGCGAAGCCGCCGGAATGATGTATTCGACGAAAATGGGCAATCGAATCTTCAAGGCCCGCTGTATCGAAAAGTTTCCCGATATGGCCCAGCAAATCGAAGCCGATCTGGTGGCGTGGCAGAACACTGAAGCTGACGCCATCCGCAAGGCCGATGCCTATTACGAGCTCTACAGGACCCAGAATCCGAAGGCGTCTGCGGAGATGGCCTCTGTGCTGGAAATGGCATTCAAGAAGAATATCGATGGTATGGCCGAGCTGCCTGGCGAAGCGGGCACGGCACTCTTCAGGCAGGTGTGCGAAAAGCATTTCTCGGCATTGGCTTCCGGCGCTTGGCGCGAGCGCACGCCCAATGCCTACAAGTATCTGGACGAGGCTCCGTGACCTGGCCCGTCATGCCGAATTCCGCTCTCCGAATCCTCGTCTTCTCCGTTCCCGTGATGCTGCTGCTGATCGCTGTTGGCAGCTCTGCAGGAGCATCGGCGATTCCGAAGATGTCCGAAAACGAGTGCATCCCGAAGGCGGGATTTGGTGTGATCGATCGTGATGCGCACGTCAATCTTCGATCGAGTAGAAATGAGCTGCGCATGGCGTCAGGCAGATGGATGGGGGCGAGCAGGTTCGTCCCTCAGCTTGTGTACGTGCACGACGGCGTCGTCGTGACGGCCCGGGGCGAACGCCGACTTCCGGCAGCTTCACGTCCAAAGGGTGTGGCCATTTCGTTCAAGCGAACTCGGGTCTATTTCCATGATTTCCGGGACGGCATGGCTTGCTATTACGAGCGGCAGTGAACGTGCCGCATCGGTGTTCTGTCGCAGGGCGAAGATCGTGCCCACCAGGCTTGCGGTGAGATGTTGCGGAAGTCCTGTTTTCGATCGTCGCGTGCCGATCATGGCGAGCGAAAGCGATGTCTTCCCATGCCTCCCATGTGCGCTGGCGCCCGTCGCATCGCGCTTGCAGAATGGAGAACCCCTGCCATGAGAAAAGCGATGCGTCGTTCCGTCCTCAGCGTCTGTGTGCTCGCCCTGTTCCTGTCCGCCTGCAGCGGCACCGATACCGGCGATGCGGCGCCATCGGCGGTAACGGCAGCATCCACATCGACCGCCGCAGCACCTGCACCTGCACCGGCGGCGCAGGGGGCGGACATCGGGTATTACCGCCTCGGCGACACCCAGGTCGCACTGCGTGGTGCGTTGTCGCTGCCGGGCGAGCCCGGCACGATCAACGTGCTGCTGACGCCGACCCTGCTGGATGCGGGCGAACGCGCGGAGGTGCTGGCCTCGACCGCCTGGCCGGGCATGCCGCTGATGTCCAAGAAAAGCGAGGCATATGCGGATCGATATCCCTTCGTCACCGTGAAGCTCAACATCGATGGCCCCATCGAGCCCGCGAACGTGCGCAGCTACTACATCATGGCCTATGGCATCCGCGAGCCCAACCATACCGACAACCTCAACGGCTTCCCCGGCGAGCTGTCGCGCGTGGAACGCCTGGAGATCGCGGATGGCCGCCTGCGACTGCGTTTCAGCGGGCAGGAGGAGATCAGCGGCGAAACGCGTCGGTGGTCGTTCGAGATCGAGACCGAAGCGCCGGGTGCGCGATAGGCCGCGCAGGCCAGACGCAAGGGCTGCAGTGCTGCAGGGCAGGCTCAAGCCCGGTGGAAAGAAGCTGCGAACCGCAACAAGCAGCATGTCTTTGTGATGCGCCTTCGGTGTTGTGCGGAATGCGGCGAGTGGCAACGGCGGGCTTGAGCCCGCCCTGCCAAAGCGAGCTGTTCTGGTGGTCTGTCGGGACATGTGTCCTCTAGTCGCCCCGGTGTCGAAATATGCACGGCTCGTCAAGTCAGGTCGGATGCATCTTGCCGGGATGACGGATAATGTCGGTGTCATCGGCACCGATAAACTTGGGGGGAGCGGTCATGTGGAGAAGCCTTTTTTTCGTCATCGCCTGTTTCGTGGCGGTCTCCGCCGCGCGCGCGGAACCGCAGCGCCACAACGCAAGCACGATGCGGGCCCCGACGCTTCAGAGTGATGCCGACAAGAACAAGAAAGGCAGTGTCGAGATGGCGCCGCCTGCGAGCGAAGACACGACGCGCAAGGTGCGGATTGGCGACGTGGAACTGACGATTCCGCTGCTGAAAGGGTATCGCGACCTGGATGGATTGCCCGATGTCTATCGAAGCTTGTTCGAGCGTATCGTGCCGCCCTCGGCACAGCTGGTGGATTTCCATCTGCACGAATACGACATCGACATGCCCGTCCATGAATTGTCGCCGCATGTGCACTATGAAATGTTCGTCATGAAGGAATATGCGGCGAAGCAGACCGACAGGAAGGGGTGGGACGATTTCCGTGCCGAGGTCTCGTCCGCATTGGGACGCGTCGATCTTGCGCCGTTGCTGAAACGCAACGAGACACGCATCAACGATGCATTGACCGAACATGGCGTCGACATCATCAAGGTCGAAGATCTGCGGACACAGGCGCCGAAGATCTATCGTTCCGATGCGCGGTCGATGCGGCTCGTCACCACCGTGGCGAACCAGCAGACGATCGAAGGCAAGGTGTATCAGATCGAGGAAGTGCGCGTCACGGCCATGCTGTACGTTCGAGGCAAGGTGTTGACCGTGGTCGCGGCACGGGAGTTTCGCGAAGGCACTTCGAAGCCGCTCGAGATCGTGGAGACGCTGGACGCTTTCGCGGACCGGGTCCTGATGCTCAATCCATGAGGCATGTCGGGCGGGCGCAAGCCCGCCGTGAAGACGAGCATGCAGGGCATGCGAGCCTGCCTGGCGAACTATCGCCGCCCGGCGGGCCTGCGCTATCGTGCTTCTCCCGCCATCCGACCGGAGCCCTTGCATGCGCATGTCCCCCGCCTTGTTGACGATCCCGCTCTCCGCGCTGTTCGCGCTGATGGCCCACGCGGGTGGCCCGGCGTCCTACGGCAAGCCCTTGCCGGCGGGCGGGACGACGCCGATTTCGCAAGCCATCGGCGACTTCGATGCGCATGCCGGCAAGCCGGCGCGGTTCAGCGGTCGCATCACCCAGGTCTGCCAGGCCAAGGGCTGCTGGATGGTGCTGGAAGACGAGGGCCGCAGCGCGCGGGTGATGTTCGGCGATCATGCCTTCGCCATCCCAAAGGACAGCGCGGGGCAGGCCGAAGTGCACGGCGTGCTCTCGCGCAGGACATTGACCGCTGCGCAGGCGAAGCACCTGCAGGAAGACGGCAAGGGCCTGCCGGTGTCGTCCGATGAGTACCGGATCCTGGCCGACGGCGTGCTGCTTCAGCCCACGGGGCAGTAAGCCTGCCGCAGGCGTGGAATTCCGGCGTCGTCGGGCGAGCCCCTCGATCCGGCGAACGGCCCCCGGCTGCGTTATCGCGTCTTCGCTGCGGCGCGACAGGCTTCAAGCGTGTTCGGCGCTGTCCAGACGTGGGGCACGGTGGGTGGCTTGATCCGCGCCGAAAGCTTGCGGAAGGTCTTGTGGTCTTTCGCCAGGCAGGCGAAATGTGCGTAGTTCTGGATGTTCCACTGGTCCGGATAGCGCTTGATCACATCGTCGAAACCGGTGCGCATGTGCGCCCAGTGGACGCCCGATTCCTCGAACAGCGCGTCGCGGAACTGCGCCTGCGCGACGACCCAGTAGATCCGCGCGTACATGCCCTGTCCTTCGGTCTTGCGGGAGCGCTGGACGGCATCGCGTGCGAAGGCTTCCACCGCGTCGATGTCGCCATGCCATTTCGGCAGCAGGTAGTTCGTCATGGCGAAGTAGACCGGGTAGTAGTCCGGAAACCGGCGCGTCGCTTCATCGTAGACCGCATCGACCGTCTCGCGTTCGCTGTTGAGTGCGGTTTCCAGATGGATCCGCAGCTCGTAGTACTCGGGATAGCGCGAGGCGATCTTCGAGTGTTTCAGGAGATACCCTCTGGCACGCGCCATCTCTTCGCGGAACGGCTTCCACGCCGATGCCGGCACGCTGGACGCATAGCCGCCGCCACGGATATGCCACGCATGATTCATCACCACGTGGGTCAGGGTCAGATGCGCGAGCGGCGAGTCCGGGCTTGCGTCGACCCAGCCCTGCACCTGCTTCTCGAGATCCTGCCACCAAGCGATGGAGTCCGGATGGCTGGCCAGCGGCGTGCCCCGGCCGTGGAGCACGTTCTCCGCGAAGATCCCGCTGGCCCAGCGCCCGCTGCTGCTGCGCGTGCCCTGCTTGACGTAGTTCGCCATGCGGGCATCGAGGCCGGCATAGTCCCTGGCAAGGAACAACCGGCTGCTTTCCTGCTGCAGCGCGATATAGCCTTCGGGCTCGGGCAGGCTGGCGGGCTCCGTGGCGCGCGTCTGCATGACAGGAACCAGCAGCATCAATGCCAGAAGACAGGTGCAGATTCTCGTCATGCGTGGCTCCGGTCCATGCGTGTGTGCGATGTCGCGCGCACGATAGCACGCGCAACTTCATGCACTGCGGTGTCCCGGCCGTTCGGCGCCCGCGACATCAGGCAGGTTGGATCGAGTGGCGAAGCGGATGGAGCGCACCCGCAGGACGACGACGATTCCGACGGGCGTCAGGGATCGAACCGCTCGCTGGTCTCCATCCGCACGCCGCGCAGGTGTGCGGTCTGCACATGTGCGGCGTGGCGCGACTCGGCGAAGTAGCCGATCAGGATCGAGCGGCGTCGCGCACCGGTGGGATTCAGGGTGCCCGCGTGCACGAGATCGGCATCGAACACGAGGATGTCGCCAGCGCGACCGCTGAGCTGGATCGCATGCGATTCGTCGGCCAGATCGAATGGCGGGGCATCCGGCGCGGGGCGATGCGTGCCGGGCACGAGCCGGGTCGCGCCGTTGTCCGGGCCGAAATCGTCGAAGAAGGCGAGGGCGTTCACGGTGTCGCCGGGGCGTTCGGCCGAATAGTCGCGGTGCAGGCCCTGGTGTCCGCCGCCGGCGAGCGGTTCGCGGCCCTCCACCTGGGCGAGGAAGAAGCGTTCGCCGATGAGTGCACCGGCCGCAGCGAGCAGTGCGGGCAAGCGGCACACGGCCTGCACCATCGGATCGAGGTCCAGCTGCGCATGGCGCCAGTCCGGCCCGCGCGGCACGGGCCATTGCCCGGAAGGCAGTACCCCGGCATCGAACGTGTCACGGAGCGCATCGAGCCAGTCGGCGGGAATCGCCTGGCGGAGCAGAATGTAGCCATCGCGGTGGAGTCGTTCGCGGTCGATCATGGTGGCCTCTGAAGAGAGGCTCAGGATACAGCGCGAGCCGCAGGGCATGTCCATCGCCTTGTCCATTGTCCGGCGCTTGTTCCGACACGCCGGACAGCAGGAAAGACAGTCTTTGTTGTGCATTGCGGAAAGCGATGGATGCGTCCGCGATGGGCATCGCAATTCCGCGATGTTGTCCATTGGACAGTCCGTTTTGTGCAGTGCGTGCTCGCATAGGATCGGTGCGCTCCGGTGCGGCAGGACTTGCGGCGCCGGGGCAACGACGAGGAACGAACGCGACCGCATCCATGCGCGACCCATGCGCGCATGGATGCGGTCGCGGGATGCGTCGTGACGTACACCATCCCCCACACAGAGGACGCATCATGAAACTGATGAAGTGCATGGTCATGCTTGCCGCCGCGTTGTTCGCGGGCGGCGCGCAAGCACAGAACTGGCAACTGGTCTGGAGCGACGAATTCAACGGGTCCATCGGCCCGAGCTGGGTGTTCGAGACCGGCAACGGCGCGAGCGGCTGGGGCAACAACGAGCTGCAGTACTACCGGCGCGAGAACGCGACGATCGAGAACAACGCGCTGGCGATCACCGCCAAGCGCGAGGACTTCGGAGGCTTCCGCTACACCTCCGCGCGCATGAAGACGCAGGGCGTGAAGACCTTCAAGTACGGGCGCATCGAAGCGCGGATGAAGCTGCCGTCGTTCATGGGCGCGTGGCCGGCGTTCTGGATGCTGGGCGCGAACCTGCCGACGGCGGGCTGGCCGGCGGCCGGCGAGATCGACGTGATGGAGCACGTCAACAACGAGGACCGCACCTACGGCACCATCCACTGGCGCGACCACAACGGCAACTACGCGCAATACGGCGGCAACACCCCGGTGACCGTCACCGACTGGCACGTGTATTCGATCGAGTGGGACGCGAACGCGATCCGCTGGTACGTGGACGGCAACAAGTTCCATGAAGTGAACATCCAGAACGGCATCAACGGCACCGAGGAGTTCCACCAGGACTACTTCCTGCTGCTGAACTTCGCCATCGGCGGCAACTGGCCGGGCTTCACCGTCGACGACACGAAGTTCCCGTCGAAGATGCTGGTCGACTACGTGCGCGTGTACTCGGCGGGTCCGGGCGGCACCGGCGTCGCCACCATGTACCAGCACTGCAACTACACCGGCTACGGCGTGGCGCTGCCCGAGGGCCGCTACACGCTGTCGCAGCTGCAGGCGCGCGGCATCGTCAACGACGACCTGTCCTCGCTGCGCGTGAATGCGGGCTACCAGGTCACGCTGTACCAGGACGACAACTTCACCGGGCCGAGCGTGACGAAGACGGCCGACACCGCCTGCCTCACCGGCGACGGCTTCAACGATCGCGCGACGTCGATCGTGGTGGCGAAGGTGAACCAGGCGTGGTCGACGACGCTGCAGGCCGAGAACTTCAGCGCGCAGAACGGCGTGCAGGTCGAGGCGTGTTCGGAAGGCGGTTCCAACGTCGGCTGGATCGATGCCGGCGACTGGATGGCCTACAACAACGTCACCTTCCCGAGCAGTGGCAGCTACCGCGTGGAATACCGGGTCGCCAGCCCGAGCGGCGGCGCGCTGTCGCTGGACCTGAACGCGGGCGGCATCCTGCTGGGCCAGGTGCAGGTGCCCGCGACCGGCGGCTGGCAGACCTGGACGACGGTGTCGCACACGGTGACGGTGGCGGCCGGCACCTACAGCCTCGGCGTCTACGCGGCGCAGGGTGGCTGGAACTTCAACTGGATCCGCATCACGCGCCTGTGATCGGTCGATGATGGGCGGGGAAGGCGTCGGCGAGGGCGCCTTCCTCGGATCACGGCCGCGCAACGCGGCCAGCGGGCCGGCCGACGTACGGTTGGCCGCCCGCATCGCGGCGTCGCGTTGGACCGATAGCCCGCGAAGATCGAAAACCGTGCGGGCCGGCAGAGGCCCGTTCAGCGGTCGTCTGCTGAGATTCGGGCCGACGCACCCGGCGTCGAACGCAGACAGGACGTACTCGTGAGCTCGCCCAGGACCCCCGCAGGCGCATCCGCGCACCGTTCGTCCCCTGAAACGTTTCCCGGCCCGTCGGCGCAGCCCGACGCTCGGCCCGACGCAAGACCCGACATTCCGCACCCTTCCATCCACATCCCCCCGCCACGTCGTGCGGGCGCGTTGTCGTGCACGGCGGCATGGGCCCTGGCCGCTGCCGTGCTCGCCGGCTGCTCGACGGCAGCAGGCACCCGACCGTCTTCCCTCGCGACACAGGAGTCATCGATGACCACCGCCACCCATCCCGTTTCCGCCGAAGACATCGGCCAGCGCGTGCTGAAGCTGATCGGCAGCCTGCGCAGCGCCGGCGACCTGTCGCCCGAGCGCATCCAGCAGGAAACCGGCCTGCAGGTCGAACGCAGCCCCGACGACCGCAACGTCTACGGTTTCAGCGGCGACATCAACGACCAGTGGTCGTACAACCTGGTCACCACCCCCGACAGGCAGGACGCGCCGCCGCGCAGCCTGCGCTTCTCGTTCGATGCGGACGCGCACGGTGATGTGGACCCTGCGCCGATCTGCAGGCCCACGTTCACCGAGTACACGCGCGCGCTGACCGAACTGGGCTTCGCAGGCGAGCCGATGCGCGCCTACCCCGGCAGCGACGCCTGGCACTTCAACCGTGGCGACATCAACGTCATGGCCTACCGGCGCGGCGGCGAACAGGGCGATTGCCTGTCGAAGCTGATCGTCAGCGCCAGCGAGTGAGGACCTGACCATGTCGAAGGAAGACGAGAAGAAACTGGAAGCGATGCTGGTCGCATACGAGACGACGTATCCGGCTGCCGGCAAGAACTTCCGCACGATGATCGGCGAAACGCCGTCGCTGAAGACCAACCTGCTCGACGCGATCGCCAAGGGCAACCTGGAGAAGCTGGGACCGATGCCGGCCGGCTCGCCGGCCGGCGCGATGGGCACCTATTCCGCGAACGACAAGGCGATCTTCCTGCCCGAGACGCTGCTCGCGAAGACCGACAAGGATCCGGTGCTGGCCAACACCATGCGCATGATCATGACCCACGAGTCGGAGCATGCGATCAACAAGCAGGCGATGGAGAAATCGCACAAGGACTTCATCACGTCGCTGGAAGCCGTGGCCAAGGGCCCGGCGCCGCACGACTACACCGCCGCGCTCAAGGCCAAGGGGGATGCCGACCGCCTGCGCGAGGCCACCGACCAGGTCGGCGGCTTCAACGCCGTTGCCGCGCACGTGCGCAAGCAGAATCCGACGGCGACGCCGGCGCAGCTGAACGCCAAGCTGTTCGCCTCCAGTCCCGAGATGGAGCCGTACTTCGACGTGGGCGGCAAGGCGCCGAACCTGACCTACACGCCGAAGGCCGGACTCACGCTCGACAAGGAAGGGCAGCTCGCCAGGACGCCGGCGAACATCGAAGCCATGGGCAAGCATTTCTACGATGCGCGTCCCTACCAGCAGATCTACGGCGTGAACGGGCTGAAGGTGGCGCTGGCGGTGGAGGGCATGCAGCAGGCGAAGGATGCCGCGGCCGATCCGAAGTACGTGGCGCCGGAGGTGCGGTTCAACCTCAAGGAACTGGGACTGGACAAGGTGGGCATCGTCTTCGGTCCCGGCATCAAGGACACCAGCCCGACCGTGGCGCCGTCGACGGCCCCGTCGAAACCGGTCGAGGGCAGCCACTACCTCGAAATGCCGCGTCCGGCACCGGAAACGCCACTGCAGAAGCAGGCGGGCGCAGCGCTGGACGGGCTGGGCGCGCAGGGCATCGCCGACCCCGTGCAGCGGCAGGCCGCCGCTGCGGCGATCGCGGTGAAGGCGCAGGCCGACGGCCTGGAGCGGATCGATTCGATCGTCGCCAGCCGAGACGGCAAGGGCCTGATCGCGGTGCAGGGCGATCCCACCACGGACCACGCGAAGACGAGCTACATCGATCGCAACCAGGCGGCGCAGCAACCGCTGGAGCAGAGCCAGAAAGCGCTGCACGACTGCGCGCACGGGCATTCGCACGCGCCGACAGCGGAACCCGAGAAGCCGCAGGCGACGGCGCCGTCGCGCTGAATCGTATCGCCCGGCATGCCGGGTTCATTGGGCTTTCGACGGCCGCCGCGAGGCGGCCGTCAACGTTCGGTCAAACCGTGGCAGGACGTGCCCCTGCAGGTGCCGGTGGTGATGTCGAGGATGGCGGAATGCCCGGGGTTGCCGCGCGGATAGGGCACGTGCCGGTCGAGGATGAAGATCACCGCGTGCGCGCCATGGAGGCCGTCGGGAATCGTGAAGTCCTTGCGGATCACGTACATGTCCATCATCCGCGTGTAGTCCAGGAACGCCTGGGGCACGCCGCGGCCATTGGTTTCCGACCAGCGCAGCGTCCAGCGCGAGAGGTCGCCGCCGGACGCCAGGCTGAGCTGGCCGACACGCACGGCTTCGATCAGCGCGGCCTCGCCGCTGAGCGCAGGGGCCGCCGGCGCCGGCGGCGGTGCTGGCGGCGTGGCCGGCATCAGCGTCAGCGGCGTTTCGATCGCCGGTGGCGGCACGGGCATCGGTGGCGGTGCGGCCTGCGCCGGTGCGCTGGCCGGCGGCGCGGGCGGTGGCACCGGGCTCGGCGGCATGCGTTCCGGCGGGGGCGGCACGAACAGCCGGTCGCGCCGCGGGGAGAACAGCGCGATTCCCATGAGCACGATGATGGCGGCGGCCACTGCGATCGCGAGGGCCGGAATGGACGAATCCCGGCGCACGGTCGATGCATGCGGCATGCTGCTGGCGTCGGATGGCTTCCTGGTCATGGCGTTCGTCTTTCCCTGCCGTGGCGATGGCGCATCATCGGGCATCGCCACCCGGCTTGTCGCGTAGCGGATGTTGCAGGAAGCGCCCGCGCAGGCGGCTACGGCGCGTCTTCCGGCGGTGCGGCCGCTTCCTGCGTCGCCGCGGAATCGCGCCGGTCGAGCCTGCGCGACAGCCATGCACCATTGATCGTCCAGGCCAGGGCGATGCCCGCGCCGATCAGCATCGCGATCATCGGCTGCTGTGCGATGGCGTCGATCCCCGTCTTCACCCACGCGCTGAGCGCGTCGCCGCCGCGATAGACCACGGTGTCGTTGAAGTTCTTGGCCTTGTACTTCTGCTCGGGCGGGACAACGGTGTAGAGCATCTCGCGGCCGGGACGGATGAAGGCGTATTCGCCGGCGCGGCGCGCCACCATCACCACCACGAACACCGCGAAGGTCGGTGCCAGCGCCAGCCACAGGAAGCCGGCGGCCATCAGCAGCGGCACGCCGGCCAGAAGCACGCGTACGCCCAGCCGCTGCGCCAGCCGTCCAGTGACGAACAACTGCGCCAGCAGCGACAGCGCCTGCACCACGAAATCGATGCGCGCGAACACCTGGGTCTGGCGCGTGCCGTCGGGAAACACGCTGGCGACGAGTTCGGCCTGGCGCAGGTAGAGGAAGGTGTTCAGCGTCGCCAGCAGCAGCACGAACACCGCGATGCCCATCAGGTAGGGCGAACGCAGCACGTCGAGCGCGCCGGCGAAGGGGTTGCCGCCTAGCGGCTGCACGTTCGGCACCGAGGCATCCGCAGGCAGCGGATGCAGGTCGCGCCAGCGCTGCACGCGCGAGGCCGCGATCGCCGAGGCCGCGAGCAGCAGCGCCGACAGCGCCAGCAGCCCCGCGTGGCCCAGCGGCGTCACAAGGCGATCGGCCAGCAGCGGCCCGCACAGGCCGCCGAGGCTTGCGCCGGCCGCCATCAATGCGAACAGGCGCTTGGCCTGGCCGATCGCGAACACGTCCACCAGCACGCTCCACGCCACCGAGATCGCGAGCAGGTTGAACACCGAATACCAGACGTAGAACCCGCGCGCCAGCCACGGATCCTGCGGCATGATCGCCATGCCGGCCGCGAACATCAGCAGCGTCGCCGCGACGTAGCCGAACACCCAGTACAGGATGCGTCGCCGCGCCACCCGCGCCGCCACCCAGCCGAAGACCGGCATCGTCAGCAGCACGCCGACGAAAGTGGCGGTGAACATCCACGGCAGGTTGTCGACGCCGCCAGCCACGCCCATCGTCTCGCGCACCGGGCGCAGCATGAAGAAGCCGGCGAACAGCAGGAAGAACATGCCGAAGCCGGCGATCACCGCGCCGGCTTCATGGCGTTCGAGGTTGAAGAGGCGGGCGATGAGGTCGCGCATCAGGCGAACAGCCGGCGCACGTCCGCCTGCTGCGCGGCGGTCAGCATCGGGCCGATGCCGCCACGCAGGTTGTCCGCCTGGCGTTCGGGCTTGCCGGTCGCGGGAATCACCACGGTCACTGCCGGTGGACTGATCGCGAAGCGCAGGAACAGCTGCGCCCACGAGTCGACCTGCATCTCGGCGGCCCAGCCCGGCAGCGGCATGTCGGCGACGCGCGCGAACAGGCGGCCGTCGTCGAAGGCGCGGTTGACGATCACCGCGATGCCCAGGTCCTGCGCCAGCGGGAAGATCGTGTCCGCCGCTTCCGGCGCGGCCGGCGAATAGTTGATCTGCACGAAATCCGGCTTCTCTTCGCGCATCAGCCGGGCAAGGTCGGCATGCGCGCGCGCCTGGTAATGGGTGAGGCCGATGTAGCGCGTTTCGCCGGCTTCCTTGAGCTTGCGCGCGTAGGGCCAGGCCTGCGCCATGTTGCGCAGGTTGTGCACCTGCAGCAGTTCCACCTTGCCGGTGCGCAGGCGGCGCTTCGATTCGGCCCACTGGCGCTCCAGCGCATCCTGGTCGTCGGCCGCGAGCTTGGTCGCGAGGAAGCAGCGCGCGCGCCAGCCGCCGTCGGCCAGCAGCGCGCCGACGATCTCATCGGCATTGCCGTAGTTCGGCGAGGTGTCGATGAGCGTGCCGCCGCCCTCGAAGAAGACCTTCACCACGTCGCGCAGGGCAGCGAATGCGGGCGAATCGAGCGCGACCTCGTAGCTGCCCGAGGTGCCCACGCCGATGGCCGGCAGGCGTTCGCCGGTCGACGGGATCGCGCGCAGGGCCAGCGGACCGGTGCGGGCCGGCGGTCGCGTCGCGGCGGGCGCGGATGGTCCGCCCACGGGGCCGCCGTCCCGGCCGCAGGCCGCAAGTGGCGACAGGGCCAGGCCCAGGCCGGTGAGGGATGCGCTGCTCAGAAAGTCGCGGCGGGAGGTCATCGTCGTTGCTCCTGCTGTGGCGCGGCCCTTGGCCGCAGGATGCGCGGAACCCCGGAAGAAGCCGGGCGTTCGAGCCCATCATCCCTCCCGGCCGTGCATCGATGTTGTGCAGTGCTTGGCGCGAAAACACGGGAACACGAAGCGCATCGTTCCGCATGTCGCGAAAGTCACGCCTTTGCCGCGGCGCCGGGGATGCCATTCGTCATGGAAGGCCGCTGCGCATCCTAGAATGGCGCCGCCTTCCCGCCTCCGGAGACACCATGCTTCACGTTCGCCATGCCTTTGCCCGCCGGGTCCATGCCTGGATCGCGGGCGCCTGCCTCCTCGCCGTTTCCATCGGCAGCGCCGTCGCCCAGGATCCGGCGAAAGTGCGCGTCCTCATCGCCACCAGGGACACCCAGCAGACGCTCCAGGTCGATTTCGTCACCAAGGGCGCGATGGCGCGCGGCATGCTCCTGCCGTTCGGCGGCATCGGCAACGCGATTGCTTTCGATGCCCGCAGCAAGGAGTACAGCGCGACCATCGGGCCGTTCGATCGCCGTCCCGCTTTGGTCGCGGCCATCGAGAAGGCGTTGGAGGGCAAGTATCCGGTGTTCGACATCATCGACGACGGCGCGACCTACGACGACGACAAGAGCGAGCAGGCGCTGATCGCGAGGGCGAAGTCGCAGGGCGTGGGGTATGTGCTGCTCGTCGACGAGCAGTTCGCCGGTCTCTCCGCTGGCGGCATGGCCTCGCCGACGCATGATGTGTCGGTGGCGATGACGATCCGCTACGAACTCTACGAGACCGCGAAGGGCAATCGCATGGCGAAGGAGCGGACCGGTGCCAGCAGTCTCACCCGCATCCCGCTTGAGCAGGCGCTGACCGATCGCGCCTTCCTCGAAGCCCAGTTGCCCGGCGTGCTCGAATCGACGGCCCGGTTCGTCGTCGGCGGTCTCATGCGTACCGACAGCCTGCACAGGATGGCGGCCTCGATCGGCCAGGGCGACGCGGTTCCCGCACTCTCGGCCCTGCTCAAGCGCCATGAATCCCGGGTGCACATGACCACCGTGCCACCGAAGTCCTGGGCCAACGCCAGGACCGGCACGCGATACATGGCGGTGGTCCAGCCCAAGAGCGAACTGCGTTTCAAGCTCGGCGTCACCGCCAGCGTCGATCTGCTCGTTGCCGAGTTCGGCCAGGACGTCGACACGATCGAGGAATACCAGCAGGCGGTGTTCACGCGCCTGAGCGAAGTGGGTTTCGATCCCGCGACGGCGCAGGCGAGGACGGATTTCAGCAAGGAAGGCTATACCGCGCTGTCGGTGACCAACCCCGAGACCGGCGGTGGGCAGCTGATCCTGTTCCGCAAGATCGACGATCTCTATGTCGCGGTGATCATCATCGTCGCGACCGAGAACTTCGAGCAGATGCTGGCCACGCACAAGCCCGTCCTGCAGTCGGCGGTCGACGGCATGCGCATCGAGATCAAGTGACGCAGGAACCCCGTCCGAGCGACGGGCGACCGGCATTGGCCGGCCGCCCGTTCGCGTTCACCGCGAGGCGTCGATCGACGCCTGCGTGAAGGCGGGATAGCCCGACGGGCGATAGGTGTTGAGGTTGCCGAGGAAATTCGAATCCTTCATCGGGATCGTCGCGGAGCCGTAGTTGTAGCTGTTCAGACGGCTGCGCATGGCGGCGTTGTCGAGGCTGGCGCCGCGCAGCGTGTGCCAGCTGGTGAGCACCGGCAGCACGAACTGGCCATAGGGGTTCTCGGCGACTTCGTTGGCCGAGGCGAAGCGCAGCGCGTGCGTGCCCACGCCGTCCTTGTGGTACACGATCTTCACGTGCCCGTTCTGCATCGGCAGCGACGAGGCCGCAGCGTTGTAGAGCTTGCCGTGCGCGCTGTAGCCGGCATGGGTGACCACGCCATTGCGGGTCCACACCGCGGCATGTTCCCAGTCGTGTCGATGACCGCCGCCGAGCGCGGTGACCTGGTCCTTGAGCATGTACAGCGCGAAGAAATGCCCGCAGTAACGGCTGCCGCCGCTGTCGATGCAGGCGTAGCGGTGCAGGGTATTGCTGTAGGCCATGAAATCGCTGCGGCGACAGCCGCCGGTGATGCTGCCCGAGGTGGCCAGGCCACCGTTCTGCTCGCCGTAGCGGCTGATGCCGGCGCTGGGCAGGCAGCCGTCGCCATCGAAGTCGAAGACCGGATGGATCGCATCGATGTTCGCGCCCGAAGGCAGGGCCTGGTCCAGGCGCGGGAAATCCGATGCGGTGGCGGTGCTCGCGCAGCAGGCGAGTGCAGTGGCGAGGATGAGGTGCAACGACAGGCAGCGACGCGACAACGACATGGGGATCCTCCTTGAGTGATGGCCGGGTGAAGCGCCGCGCATCGTCGCGGCGGCGCAGGCCGACGCTAGCACGCGTCCGGGTCCGTCCGGTGACCATTCGAGGGCCGCGTCGGGAGCGCGCGTCGAACGCGTGTCGCTACACCACCCACGCGGCGCGCAGCGGTGCCGTGCCGTTCCAGCGGGCGCGGCCGTGCAGCGCGGACAGTTCGATCAGCACGCTGGCGCCGACCACGCGCGCGTCGAGGCGTTCGACCAGCGCGCGGGTGGCATCGAGGGTGCCGCCGGTGGCGAGCACGTCATCGACCAGCAACACATTCGCGCCGGCTGGCAGGGCATCGGCATGGATCTCGAGTGTGTCTTCGCCGTATTCGAGGGCATAGGTCTGGCGCACGGTGCGTGCGGGCAGCTTGCCGGGCTTGCGCACCGGGACGAAGCCGACGCCGAGCGCGCGCGCCAGCGGGGCGCCGAAGATGAAGCCACGCGCTTCGACGGCGACGATGGCATCGATGCGCGCCTCGCGCCAGGGTGCGGCCAGGGCGTCGATCGCGCCCGCGAAGCCGTCGGCGTCGGCGAGCATCGGGGTGATGTCCTTGAACACGATGCCGGGCTTGGGGAAGTCGGGGATGTCGCGGACCAGACGGGTCCAGTTCGGCAGGGCGGGTTCGCGCATGGGCGGGTCCGGAAGCGGCGGGCGGCGGCTGTCCATCATGCCCGAACCTGTTCTAGAGTCGGGGCTTCCGGAACAGGAGTGCGGTGATGCACGGGCGATGGCGCAAGCACGGGAAGGCGTTGCACGGCGCGCGGGCGATGGGGCTGGAGATTGGGCTGGCAATGGGGCTGGTGATCGGCATCGCTGTGCTTGCGATGCCCGTGACAGCGGCAACGCCTGCGCCGCTGTCCGTGCGGACCGAGCGACCGCAGGACGTCGCGCATGTCGTGCGCGAGCACCGTGGCATGGCGATCGAGATCACCAGTCCGTCCGGCATCGGTCGCATGACCGTCACGCCCGCGCGCGGCGCCTGGCCATCGCCGCTGCGCTTGCGCCTGCGATACGCGGCCGGTCGTCCGTTCCGCACGCTGGAAGGGCTGGATGCGTCGGTGGACGGCAAGGCGGTGGCGACGCGCGAATCGATGCGCGTCGAGGCGCGGCGCGGGTGGCTGGAGGTGGTGATCCCTGCGGACGCCACGACGCCCGGCATGCCGCTGCGCGTGCAATGGGTGGACGCCTATCGCTGACGGCGTCGGATCCGTCCGCGCCATCGCGCCGGCCGTAGAGCGGAGCTTGCTCCGCTCGCTTTTCCCGTGAACGCATCAGCGGAGCTTGCTCGGCTCGCTCTTCCCGTGAACGCATGAGCGGAGCAGGCTCCGCTCTGCAGGCGACGCTCACGTGCTCACTTGCGCGTGGCGACGCCCAGTTCCTTCAGCAACGCGTCGGCCTTCTCGACATCGCGCAGCAGCCACAGCATGTAGCCGATGTCGACGCTGACGTTGCGCGAGACCGCCGGATTGAAGCCGAAGTCGCCGGCGACGTTCTCCCACACGCGGTCGAAGTTGAGGCCGACCAGACGGCCGCGGCCGTCGATCACCGGGCTGCCGGAATTGCCGCCGCTGGTGTCGCCGTCGGCGAGGAAGTTCACGCGCCGCGCGCCTTGCGATGCGGCGGCGGCGCGCACGTTCGCCGGCACGTCGAAGGGCTCCTTGCCGGTGTGCTTTTCCAGCACGCCGACCAGGGTGGTGAACGGCGTGTAGACCATGCCGTCGCGCGGCGCGTAGCCCTGCACGTGGGCGAAGCTGATGCGCAGCGTGCCGTTGGCGTCGGGCGCGATCGGCTTGCCGGCGTGCGCGGCCACGGCGCGACGCCAGGCCGGGCGATGCAGCGCGGCGCGCGCGTTCCAGTCGCGCTCGCGTTCGCGCAGCGCGCGCAGCTCGCGGTTCCAGGCGATGCCCAGGTCGAGCATCGCGTCCTTGCGCGCCGCCAGCACGTCGAGGGTCTGGCCGAGCATCGCATCCTGGGCGGTCGCATCGAGCACGGCGGTGCCCGCGTACAGCGCCGCGATGGCGTCGTCGATCTGCGCCGGGGTCTTGCCGGCGAACTGCGCGTCGATCGCGGCGATGCGCTGGTCCTGCGGCAGCGCCAGCGCGCGGCGCACCAGCGCGGCGAACACGCGGCGGTCGGCGTCGGCGGAATAATTGGCCTGCTCGCGTCGCAGGCGGTCGCGCAGGCGCGATTGCTCGGCGGCGGTCCAGCCCGGTGCACGGGCCTCGTCGGGCTTGCCCTGCTCCACGGCGTTGTGGGCCAGCGTCGCGGCGTAGTACAGCGCCTTGGGCAGCGGCGGAATGCCGCCGGCCACGCTGTCGTTGCCCATCGGCACGAGGTTCAGCAGGAAGTCGCGTTCCCAGCTGCGTTCGCGTTCTGCCAGCACTTCACGCAGGGCGTCGCGCGCGGCCACGGCATCGGCATGCGCGGGCTGCTTCGCCGCCCATGCCGCCACGGCATCGTCCGTCGCACGCTGCTTGTCGACCATCCGCCCGCGATCGAGACCGGCGATCTGGCCCTGCGCGTTCTTGTAGCGGTTGTGGATGCCCTTGAGGTTCGCGGCCAGCGCGATCCGCGCCTGCGCGTCGGCTTCGCTGGCCTTTTCCAGGATCGCGATCCACTCGCCGAACAGGTCTTCGCGGCGCACGAAGAAACGTTCGCGGCGTTCGCGCATTTCCTCGGCGATCAGCGAGCGCCAGGTGATGCCCGGGTAGCCCAGCACCATCACGAACTCGCCTTCCTTCACGCCGTCGTTCGAGATGGGGAAGAAGAACTCCGGCGCGAAGGGCTTGTTGGTCGCAGCGAAGTCCGCCGGGCGGCCGTCCGCGCCGACCCATGCACGGGCGATGGCGAAATCGCCGGTGTGGCGCGGCCACGACCAATTGTCGATCTCACCGCCGTATTCGCCGATCGCGCGCGGCGGCGCGTAGACCAGGCGGATGTCGCGCAGTTCGATCGATTCGATCAGTGTGTAGGTGACGCCGTCGTCGAACGCGGCGACCTTGCACTTGATGTCGGCCTGCTTGCGGCACTCGGCGACGATGGCCTTCTGCGCATCGTCGATCGCCTTCAGCCGCTGTTGCGGCGTGGCGCCGGCGGGCACGGCGGCGAGCAGGCGCGCGGTGACGTCGGTGAAGCGCTTCGGGATCTCGACGCGGGTGGTCTTGCCGGGCAGTTCCTCGGCCGGCGTGCGCGCGAGGAAGCCGTTGGTGATCAGGTCGCGCTGCGGCGAGCTGTGTTCCTGCACCAGGTTGAACAGGCAATGGTGGTTGGTGACGATCAGGCCGGTGTCCGAGACGAAGGCGCCGGAGCAGCCGGCGATGTTCACCGTGCCGGTGAGCAGGCCGGTGCCGCGCCCGCCGTCCCACAGCGCCGACGGCGGCAGCTTGAGGCCCTGCTGCTTCAGCCAGCGGGCGTCGATGTCGAGGACCTGCTGCGGCGTCCACTTGCCGTCGAGGGCATGGGCAGTGAGGGCGGGCAGGGCGAGGAGGGCGGCGAGCGCGCAGGCGAGGCCGGTTCTTGTCGGAGGCGTTCTGGTCATGCCCGAAGTGTAGTGGCTGCCGCCGAGCCCCTGCCATGTGCGGTTTGTCTCCCGGGTCATTCGCGGTGCCGACGAACGGTCGGTGCCGGCTGTCCGGCGCCGCGATCTTCCCGCGTTCGCAGCACGTACAAGGACCGTGCGCGCTCTTCGCGAGATCTGCATCCGGCGATCGATCCGGCGGGATTGCGAAACGCACGGAGGTCAACGCGCCGGATCGCTTGGGGGAGCGACCGGCAGCCACCGCCGACGAGAGGCTCGCGATGGAATCCGTGCCCTGGACCGTATTGCCGCTGGCCGGCGCGACCGCATGCGCCGAGCGTGTCCTGTCCGCACTGGCCCGCTGCCCCGGCATCGTCCCGCTCCGTGCCCGTGATTGCGACGACGCGCTGGCGCGCGGCCACGGCGTCGTGATCGCGCTCGCTGGCGGTGCCGGCCTCGGTCCAGAGACCATCGCCGGCAAGGCTGCGCTGGCCTTCCTCGCCGATGCGCGCCGCGCGCGGCATGCGCCACCGGTGCTGGTGGCCTGCGATCCCTGCGACGAACGTGCGCTGGTCTGTCTGCTGGCCGCAGGCGCGGCCGATGGCATCGCACTGGGCGCATCCGAAGCGGAGTGGCGGGCGCGTCTCGGCCTGCTCGCGCCGCCCGTCGAATCCGTCGACGCAACGCCGCGCGTGCGCGGTTTCCTCCACGCCAGCGCGGCCAGCGCCGCGATCGCGGCACGCCTGCCGACGCTGGCCGCCTGCGGCGCGAACGTGCTGATCGTCGGCGAGACCGGCACCGGCAAGGAAGTCTGCGCACAGGCGGTGCACTACCTGTCGGCGCGCGCCGCGCGGCCTATGGTCGCGGTGAATTGCGGCGCGATTCCCGCGGAGCTGGTCGAAGCCGAACTGTTCGGGCACGTGAAGGGCGCGTACACCACGGCGCACGCGTCGCGCAGCGGCCTGGTGCAGGAGGCCGAGGGCGGCACCCTGTTCCTCGACGACGTGGACTGCCTGCCGCTGCAGGCGCAGGCCAAGCTGCTGCGTTTCCTGCAGGAGCACGAATACCGGCCGCTCGGCTCGAACGCGGTCCGGCGCGCCGACGTGCGCGTGGTCGCGGCCAGCAACTGCGACCTCTACGCGCTCGCGCGCCAGGACCGATTCCGCCAGGACCTGTATTTCCGCCTGAACGTGCTCAACATCGCGCTGCCGCCGCTGCGCGAACGCCTGGATGACCTGCCGGTGCTCTCGCTGCATTTCGCGCGCCAGTTCGCGCGCGAATTCGAATGCCCGGCGCGCACGCTCGGTTCGGCGGCGCTGGCGAAGCTGGCCCGCCACGACTGGCCGGGCAACGTGCGCGAACTGCAGCACGTGATCGAACGCGCCGTGGTGCTGGCGAACGGGCCGGTGCTGGGCGCGGCGGACATCGACATCGACCTGGCGACGCCGGTCGACTGCGATGCGTCGCAGGTGTCCTTCCGCGACGCCAAGAAGCGCGTCGTCGACGCCTTCGAGCGCGATTACATCGAGCGCCTGCTCGAAGCGCACGCCGGCAACATCACCAACGCCGCGCGGGTCGCGAAGAAGGACCGCCGCGCGTTGTTCGAGCTGATCCGCAAGCACCGGATCGAGCCCAAGCGCTTCCGCGCGCTGGACGCCTGATCGCGGCAGGCAGCTCCGCAGCCTGCATATGGACCCCGGCCCTGTTGTGGTCCAACGGTTGCATTGCGTCGTCGCATGAAACCCATCCCCACCCAAGCCCTCCCCTTGAAGGTGAGGGCTTCAAAGCGCGTGGTTTCTCGCCTGTTTCAGCTAGGCCGCAGCGCATCGCTTCGCTCCCTCCTCTTCAAGGGGAGGGCCGGGGTGGGGATGGGTTGAACCACAACGTCGTGGAATTCCGATGTGCCTGCGCGGCAGGCAAGAATCCGCAGCGATCCAGGGATGTGAAGCATGGACAAAAACATCCCGCCGGCAGGACGAAAGCATCCGGGCATCGAATGCGGTGATCCGTCACCGTGTTGCAGGATGAAGCATCACGCGCATGGATGAAAACATCCCGATGACGCGCGATACCGATGGCGCATGCATCGAACAATCAATCGCTTGCGCCTTCGCGCGTGTTGGCACGGCGCTTGCAATGCATCAGGCATCGCAGAGCGGCCGCTATGGACAAGAACTCCGGGTCTCGGGCGAGCGAACAGGACGTCGCGGCATGTCTGCAGGCCTATCTGCTGGCGAATCCGTACGCCTGCGATACCGCCGACGGCATCCGTCGCTGGTGGCTGGATGGACAAGAGGATGTGGGGATGGACGAGTTGTTGCGGACGCTGGAACGGATGACGCAGGCAGGGCTGATCGAAGCGATCGCCGCGGCCGACGGCCGTCGCCGCTATCGACGGACCGGCAGCGATGCGGATTTCGCCGCGTGGCTGTCCACGCCATCGCAGGGGGATTGAGGCCGATGGCGAACCATCGCGCGATCGCCGCCACCAGCACCGCACTCGCGGGCCTGCTGCGCGACCGCTATCCGCGCGACGAATTCGGCCAGGGCCTGGACGTCAGCCTCTACCAGACCCGCGACTTCGAATCGCCGATGCAGGACGGCTTCTCGATCTACCTCTACCGCGTCGCGATCAACGGCGCGGTACGCAACCTCACCCTGCGCCGCTCGCCCGACGGCCGCCGCTTCCGGCCGTCGCTGCCGCTGGACCTGCACTACATGATCACGCCGTGGGCCCAGGACGTGGAGCGCCAGCACCGCATGCTCGGCTGGGTGATGCGGCTGATGGAAGACACCTGCGTGCTCAGCGCCGGGCACCTCAACCACTACATGCCGGAGACCGACACGTTCGCGCCGCACGAAGGCATCGAACTGGTCTGCGATCCGCTGTCGCTCAACGACTACCTCACGCTGTGGGACCGCCTGCGGCCGCGCCTGCCTGCATCGGCGACGTACACGCTGCGGATGGTGCTGATCGATTCCGACCAGCACGTCGACGACGGTGCGGCCGTGCAGACGCGGCGCTTCGACCTGCAGGGAGCCGGCGCATGAGCGCGGCCCTGCGCGACATCGTGCAGCGCAACGTCGCACTGGGCCTCCGCTTCTGGGACGTGGCCGCGGCGACGTCGCTGGTCGACGGCCTGGTCGTCGAGGTCTTCCCGCAGGCCAATCCGCACGCACGCCGGCACGCGCTGCCTAATCCGAGCGCCATCTACGTCGCGCATGCACTGGCCGGGCTGCGTGCGTTCGAAGGTCACGAGACGCGCGACGATGACCCCGTCGACGAACCCTGGCGCGCCGCGCGCGAAGGCTCGCCGCCGCTCGCCGCGGGCTACCGCATCGAAGTGCGCGATCCACGCGGCCGCTTCCTGCCGATCGCGTTCGATGCCGACCTGCCGGCCCGCGGCCTGCTGTCCTGGCTGGCGCCCTGGTTGTCGCCGCCGCAACCCATCGCGCTGCCCGGCACATCGCCCTCGTCGCCGCAGGTGCTGCTCGATCGCATTCCGCTGTTTTCCGCGCCGTCTCGACCGACGCCCGAACCGCTGGCGGTGGTCCGCGCGCAGATGCGCGAGGCCGTCGGCGGGCGCGTCGCGGCCTGGGCGCTGCTCGGCGTCGAGATCGATGGCGATGTCGTCGGTCTCGGCCTGGCCGATCGCGAGGGCCGCGTCGCCGTGCATTTCCCGTATCCCGAACCGCCGCGCACGCCGCTGTCCTCGCCGCCGGAAGCGCGCAGCGACTTCCGCTGGATCGTCGGACTCACGGCATACGCGTCGTCGTCCTCGCCGCCGGTGCCGCCGTCCGAGGTGCCGATGATCCCCGATCTCGCCGATGTGCTCGCGCAGCTCGCATCGCCGCGTGCGGTGGTCGATGGCGTGGTGTCGCCCGTCCCGCCGCGTCGGCTCGAGTACCGCGTGCCGATGACCGCAAGAACCGAAGGCCAGCCGGAGGCCGATGCCTCCTGGCTGTTGTTGTCACCCGCATGAACCGCAGCGCGATGGCGACGGCTGCCTCCGTCGTCGTCGCGCTGCGGCGTACCAGCCGCCAGTTTCCCATCGTGTCAAGGCAAGGAGAACAGTCATGCCCGAGTATCTGGCTCCCGGGGTCTTCGTCGAAGAGGTCTCGTTCCGCGCGAAATCGATCGAGGGCGTCAGCACCACCACCACCGGCTTCGTCGGTCCGACGCGGTTCGGTCCGCTCGACATCGAGCCGGAGATCGTGACCAGCCTGGTCGAGTACGAACGCACCTACGGCGGCCGCGAACAGCTGGTCTACGACGACAGCCCCATCCACAACTACATGTGGCATGGCGTCCGCGCCTTCTTCGAGGAAGGCGGCAAGCGCCTGTACGTCTCGCGCGTGTATCGTCCGTCCGATGCCGGCGACGACCTGTCCGGCCATGCGCGCGGCGGCCTGCCCGGCAGCCCCTCGCCGCTGTCGGTGTTCGCGCGCTTCCCGGGCCGCGCCGGCGATGCCCGCGTCACCTTCACCTTCAACGTCGGCCAGAGCCTGCTGATCAGCATCGGCGGCGCGCCGAGGATCAGTTCGCTGCTGAATCGCGACGTGGTCTGGATCCGCCCGGTCGGCACGACGCTGCCGTCGCCCTCGGTGCCCGAAGACTTCTACCTGGCCCTGCGCGACACCGTGAACGACACCTGGGTGTTCTCGTCGAGCGGCGACGACATCGCCGGCGCCGACGTGTCGCTCGCCGAGCTCAGCCCGGGCAGCTACGAAGTGCGCGTGGTCACCGTGACCGTCGCGGTCGAGCCCTTGAACGGCGGCGATCCCTTCGTGGTCGGCGACCTGCCGCTGGATCCGCAGCACCAGCGAGCGGGCAGTCCGGATTCGGTGTTCGACTACTTCGCACGCAATCCCGCCAGCCTGACCCGCGCGCGCACGGTACCGATCATGCTGCTCGACGACGATGCGACCAGCATCGGCACCGGCGTCGGCCTGCTCAACGCCTTCTTCGACGCGGATCCGAACGCGGCGGTCTCGCCGCCGGCCGGCTTGCGCGCCGCGATGCAGGATCTGGAAAGCACCGCGGGCGCGCGCAGCGTGGCGATCGTGATCGACGAGGGCAACGACGGCGAGCGGCCGCTGGCGGACGAATACGCCGGTCGCGTCGACACCGCGACCGACCGCAAGACCGGCCTGAAACAGCTCGAAGACCTGGAGGACATTTCCATCGTCGCTGCGCCGGGCTCGACCTTCCTCTACGAGGACCCGACCTACGGCCCGCAGGCCCGCACCATCGTCCGCTCGCTGATCTCGCACGCCGAGCGCATGAAGTACTGCATCGCGGTGCTCGACAGCGGCGACGACCAGTCGATCAGCCAGGTACGCGCGATGCGCGCCCAGCTTGATTCCAAGCATGCCGCGCTGTACTACCCCTGGGTGCGGGTGCTCGACCCGGTGACCCAGCGCGAGACGCACATGCCGCCGTCGGGCTTCGTCTCCGGCATCTACGCGCGCAACGACGTCAACCGCGCGGTCTACAAGGCGCCGGCGAACGAAGTCGTGAACCTGGCGCTGGGCTTCGAGCGCTTCCTCAACAAGGCGCAGCAGGAAGTGCTGAATCCGGAAGGGATCAACTGCTTCCGCTACTTCGAGGGACGCGGCATGCGCCTGTGGGGCGCGCGCACGATCAGCTCGGATCCGGAATGGAAGTACGTCAACATCCGGCGCTACTTCGCCTACCTCGAACGCTCGATCGACAAGGGCACGCAGTGGGCGGTGTTCGAACCCAACGGCGAGCAGCTGTGGGCGAACGTGCGGCGCACGATCGAGGACTTCCTGCTCAACGAATGGCAGAGCGGGGCGCTGCTGGGCGAGAAGCCGGAGAAGGCCTTTTTCGTGAAGTGCGACCGTTCGACGATGTCGCAGAACGATCTCGACAACGGTCGCCTCATCTGCCTCATCGGCATCGCGCCGCTCAAGCCGGCCGAATTCGTCATCTTCCGCATCGGCCAGTGGACGGCCGACCGCAAAGTCTGATCGGAGAGGAAAGTCATGGCCATCTTGCGCGAACGTCCCTACGTGCAGTTCAACTTCCTGGTCGACCTCGGCGACGGGGTCACCGACGGCCCGGCAGCCGGCTTCCAGGAACTCAGCGGCATCGGCATGGAAGTCACCGTGTCCGAATACCGTACCGGGAACTCGAAGGAAAACGGAGTGATGAAGATCACGGGCATGAACAAGTCGACCGACGTCACGATGAAGCGCGGCGTGATCGGCTCGCTCAACCTGTACCAGTGGCTGGACCAGATCCGCAACGGCGACCAGAAGGCGATGCGCACGGTCACCATCCAGTTGCAGAACGAGGACCACACCGCCGTGGTGCAGACCTGGAAACTGCTGCGAGCGCGGATCATCAAGCACACCAGCGGTCCATTCAACGCCAAGGGAACCGACGTTGCGATGGAAGAGCTGGTGCTCGCCTACGAACGGCTCGAAATGGAGTGATGCCGTGAGCCGAGCGCGCCGACTGCCGGGCATCCAGGTCGACGTGGCGCCGCCACCACCGGTGGAGGCGCTGCCGCGCATGGATGTGGCGGTGTTCGTCGGTTTCGCCGCGACCGGTCCGCTGCATCGTCCGGTCGCGGTGGAAAGTCCGTCGCAGTTCGCGGCGGTGTTCGGCGGCGATGCACCGCTGGCCTGGGATGCGCGTCGCGGCACGCGGCTGTTCGCGTACCTCGGCCCATCGGTGCGCGCGTTCTTCGCCAACGGCGGGCGCCGCTGCTGGGTGATCCGCGTCGCGCACAGCGCCGCCTCGGTCGCGCTGCGACCGCGCGACGACGATGCCGTGCATGCCGCGACAGCCAACCGATTCCCGGTGCCCGGCCTGCTCGCGCTCGCCGGCGATGTCCCGGATGCTGCGGATGCGCTGTCGCCGGCGATGCTGGCGGCGCGCTGCGAAGGTGCCTGGTCGGATGGGCACGCGCTGTCGTCGGCGCTGCAGCGGCGCGGTTTCGCGATCGAGGACTGGTCGGCGACGGACTCGCCGAGTGGCGTGCGGCGCAGCTTCACCTGTCGGCAATGGCTGGCCGCTGGCGACCTGCTGATGATCGGCGACGATGCCGCGCGCTGCGCCTACCTGCGCGTGGACCGCGTGTCCACCGCCAGCACGGCGGCGGCGCCGTATACCGTCGAAGCCCGGGTGTTGGCGGCCTTCGAGCGCGAACGCATCCCTGTGTCGCCGCCATCGATCGCAGGCGATGCGCTCGTCACCGGTGGCGTGGATACCGTGGCGGCCCGGATCGAGCGCAGCGACGAGACGGGCGATGCGCTGGGGCTGCACTTCGACGGCGCGGTGCCGTCGAGCGTGCAGGTCGGACAATGGATCCGCTTCGACGACGGCAGCGGCCTCCGCTGGCTGCGCGTGGATGCGGTGGAACTGCAGGCGCGCGCGGACGGCGGATCGCCGGATGCGGGCGCCGAAGCGCGCGTGGTCGCGGCCATCGGCCCGGCATGGCGCGTGCTGGAATCGCCGCCGTCGTCGGCGTTCGATGCCGCGTTCGATACGGTGGCGACGGCGCAGCTGCTGTCGTGCGAGCTGCGCTGCATCGCGGAGAACCCGGGCGCGCAGCGCATGCGCGAACGCCTGCGCGACCTCGCGCTGACCCCGCTGCGCGTCGGCAATCCCTGGGAACTGCAGCGCGACGACGATTACCATCGCGAACGCAACGACGCGTCCGTGCTCGCGCCGGAAGACCTCCTGCGCTTTCCCCTGGCGCCGGAGCCGGGCGCAGCGCCTGTGGCCTGGCTGCCGCTGGGCGTCGGCGCGGTCTTCGGGGCAGCCCAAAAGCCGCTGCCGCAGGCGGCGACCGCGCTGGAACGCGACGGCCTGGTACCGTTCGACAGCACCCTGTTCCTCGATCCCGAACTGCGCGGCGACAGCGTCGACGGTCTGCTCGGCCATGCAGAGGACATCCGCATCCTGCGCGCGCAGCCGCGCGACCTGATCGGCCTGCATGCCGTGCTGGGCATCGGTGCGGGCGGCTTGTTCGGCGAGACCAGTCTCATGGCCGTGCCCGATGCGATGCACCCGGGCTGGAATCGTCGCGAGGATGCGCCGGTCGACGACGTCGATCCGCCGCAGCCGCGTGCGCCCGCGCACTGGGCCGCACATCGCGGTGCCTGCCTGCCGCGCGATGGTGGAACGACGGTTGCGCCGGACTTCGGGGTGTTCCTCGACTGCGGCACGCGGCGCATCGATGCGCCATCGCTGAGCGGCCCGGAGCAGCCGCTGCAGCCCGGTGCGTTCCGTCTGGAATGGAGCGATGTCGGCGCCGGCAGCGTCTACACGCTGTACGAGGCGACGCAATCGGATTTCTCCGACGAGCGCGCGGTCTACAGCGGCGCGGATCGCGACCATGTGGCGCTGGTGCCGCGCGAGGGCGTGTATCGCTATCGCGTGGTCGCCCGCCAGGGCAGCGAACGCAGCGCGGCCTCCGATCCGGTGGTGGTGGTCGTGCGCGCCGACGAATGGGTGGAGGCCTTGCCTGACGACGGCGGACACGAGGCGGAGTGGCTGGCGATCCATCGCGCGATGTTGCGCATGTCCGCGGCCTGCGGCGATCTGTTCGCGGTGCTGTCGATGCCGCGTCACTTCGAGACCGCGCAGGCCCTGCGCTACGTGCAGCGCCTGCGCGCGCTGCGCGTGCCGCCGCTGGCCGGCGACGCCGATGCCTTCGGCTTCAACGAGGCGCGTGCCACCAGCTATGGCGCGATCTACCTGCCGTGGCTGCAGTCCGCTGCGCGGGGCGGCGACGCGCGCAACGCTCACGACCCCGCGATCGGTGCCGACGGCACGACCATGGTGCGCGCATTGCCGCCGGACGGCTTCACCGTCGGCGTGCTCGCCGCACGCGCGACCGATCGCGGCGCCTGGATCGCCGCCGCCAATGCGCCATTGCGTGACGTGGTGGCACTGGCCACGCGCGTGCCCGCGAGCGACCGCCAGGTGCTGCAGGACGCGCAGATCAACCTGCTGCGCGACGACCCTCGCGGCTTCCTGGCGCTGTCGGCCGACACCCTCGCGCACGAGGACGCGCTGCTGCCGGTCAACGTCCGCCGCCTGCTGATCCTGCTGCGCCGGCTCGCGCTGCGACGCGGCACCGGTTATGTCTTCGAGCCCAACGGCCCGATGCTGCGCCGCGCGATCCAGCGCGGTTTCGACCTGCTGCTCGGCGAGCTGTACGCGCGCGGCGCGTTCGCAGGCGCCACGCCGGCGCAGGCGTTCCGGGTGGTCACCGACGAAGGCATCAACACGCCTGCCGGCGTCGAGGCCGGCAGGCTGTTCGTCGAGCTGCGCGTCGCGCCGTCGCTGCCGATGCGCTTCATCGCCGTGCGCCTGGCGCAAAGCGGCGAGCGACTTTCGGTGAGCGAGGAGCTCTGAGATGAGCGCCACCTATCCCTTCACCAATTTCAACTTCTCGGTCGAGATCAACCGCGGTGGCGACGGCACGCCGCTGGCCAATGCCGCGTTCGCCGAATGCGACGGCCTGGAAATGAACATGGAAGTGAAGACGATCCGCGAGGGTGGCGGCAACGACCGGCAGATCCGCCTCAACGGCCCGGTCGCCTACGGCCAGCTCACCCTCAAGCGTGGCATGACCGACGGCTTCGACCTCTGGCGCTGGTTCCGCGACAGCGTCGCCGACCCGCGCCTGCGCGCCAATGCCGAGGTGGTGCTGCTCGCGGCCGACGGTGCGACGGTGCGCGCGCGTTTCGTGCTGTCGCGCTGCGTGCCGGTGAAGCTCAAGGCGCCAGCCCTGAACGCGAAGGACGGCCAGGTCGCCGTCGAGGAGCTGCAGGTCGCCTACGAAACCCTGACGCTGAAGGAGCTGGACGCATGACGCTGGCCAAAGCGCAGCTGATCGAACTCGACCAGAGCTTCGAGAAGGAGAAAGACGGCGGCCGCAAGGTCGCGGTGCAGTTCAATCCCGAAAGCCTGAAGGTCACGTTCGCCAACCAGATCGTGCAGCCGCAGGGCGGCGACCAGGCGGCGGGCAATTCCGGGCGGCAGTTCGTCGGTGCCGGCACGACGAAACTGGCCCTGCAGCTGTGGTTCGACGTGACCGCGATGGAGAAGGATGCGGTGGACGACGTGCGCCGCCTCACGCAGGACGTCGTGTACTTCATGACGCCGCAGAAGTCCGACCAGGATCCGGCCAAGCTCGCGCCGCCGGGCATCCGCTTCCAGTGGGGGTCGTTCCTGTTCGACGGCATGGTCGAGGCGCTGGAGGAAACGCTGGAGTTCTTCTCGCCCGACGGCAAGCCCTTGCGCGCGGCGATCGCGCTGACGCTGTCGCAGCAGAAGATCCTCGTGTCGACCTTCGAGGGCGACGGCAAGGTGCCGAACCGTCCCGGGCAGACGCCGCTCAAGAGCGCGAAGCAGGGCGATTCGCTGCAAGGCATGGCCGGCAAGGACGGCAAGCAGGATTGGCAGGGCATCGCCGCCGCCAACGGCATCGAGGATCCGCTGCGGATGTCGCCGGGGCAATTGGTGAACCTGGAAGCGGGCGTCGGCGTGAGCGGTGGTGCTTCGTTCGGCGCATCGGCAGGCGTGTCGTTCGGAGCGTCCGCAGGCCTGTCCGGCGGCGTGTCGGCGGGCGCATCGGCGAACGCTTCTATGGGCTTATCGGCAGGCGCATCGGCAGGCGTGTCCGCCAGCGGTCCGAACGCCGCGCTCGGCGGCAGTGCGGGCGGGACGATTTCATTCGGTTGAACACGGGCGTCGAGAACACGCCGTTGTGGACAGGGCGCCTCGCGCCAGGGAGCAGGGACATGGGCATCGTCATCAACGAATTCGAGGTACTCGCGGCACCGCGTCCGCAGAACACGCGCGAGGCGTCGGGCGGCGGCGCGACGGGCGCGGAAGGCGAGGGCGCGGCCAAACCCGATCCGGCGGACGTGCGCTGCGCGATGCGCGAACTGGACCGGCGCGCGCTGCGCGCCTGGGCCGACTGAGCCACCACGCGCATGAACCAGCCCGCCACCCTGTCCATCCGTCCCTCGCGGCCTTCGATCGAAATCGACGGCCAGCGCCAGGATGCGCTGGGCGGCGGACTGATGTCGCTGGACATCCTCGAATCCGAGGAAGGTTTCGCGCGCTGCGAGCTGGTGTTCGGCAACTGGGGCGGCGCCGGCAGCGCGGGCTTCCGCTACTTCGGTCGCGACCTGCTGGAATTCGGCAAGCCGCTGCGCGTGAAGCTCGGCGACGGCACGCTGTTCGACGGGCGCATCAGCGCGATCTTCGCGAAGTTCCCCGAGGGCGGCACGCCGCAGATCGGCGTGTTCGCCGAGGATCGCCTGCAGGACCTGCGCATGACCCGGCGCACGCGTGCCTTCGCCGATGCCAGCCTGGCCGACGTGCTGCGCCGCGTCGCCGGCGACCATGGCCTGACCGCCGACGTGTCGGTCGATGGCGAGACCCACAAACTGCTGGCGCAGGTGAATCAGAGCGACCTGGCCTTCATCCGCGACCTCGCGCGCCGCGAGGGTGCGCAGGTGTGGATGGACGGCAGCACGCTGAAGGCTGCACCGCGCACGCAGCGTGGTGGCGAAGCGGTGGCATTGGCCTGGGCCGGCACGCTGCGCGAATTCGAGGTCTGCGCCGACCTGGCGCACCAGCGCACGAAGGTGGTCGCGGCAGGCTGGAGCGTGGCCGACAAGCGCGCGGCGAGCCACGAGGCCGGTGAGAGCGCGATCAGCGGCGAAATTTCCGGCGGGCTGGCCGGCCCGGCGATCCTGCAGCAGACATTCGGCGCGCGCGTCGACACGCTGGCGCATTCGGCGCCGCTGTCCGATGCCGAAGCGCGCGCCATCGCCGAAGCGCAGTTCCGCAATCGCGCGCGGCGCTTCGTCACCGCGCGCGGCGTCGCCGAAACCCGGGACACCCTGCGCGTCGGCGCGAAGATCAACATCACGGGCGTCGGTCCGCTGTTCGAAGGCGACTACGTGCTGACCGAGACCCACGTGCGCTTCGAGCAGGCGCGTGGCCTGCGCACCGAATTCCGCTGCGACCGCGCAGCGATCGGACGGGGATGAGGCGCATGCAACTCGTCGACCTGCCCCCGTTCGAAGCGCAATTGAACGATCGCCTGCCGACCGGCTGGGGCGGTCGCTGGTACGGCGTGTTCGCCGCGCTGGTCACCGACCTGCGCGATCCCGACAACCAGGGACGCGTGAAGGTGACGCTGCCGTGGTCGCCGGACACCGGCGGGCAGCGCTACGAAGCCTGGGCGCGGCTGGCGACGATGTTCGCCGGCAACAATCGCGGCAGCTGGTTCGTGCCCGATGTCGACGACGAGGTGCTGGTCTGCTTCGAGCATGGCGATCCGCGCCGGCCGTTCGTGATCGGCGGGCTGTGGAACGGCCGCGATGCGCCGCCGGAATCGATGGATGGTGCCGGCAACAACGAAAAGAAGGTGCTGTGCTCGCGCAACGGCGTGAAGATCACGCTCGACGATACGGACGGCCGCGAGCAGCTGAAGCTGGAAACGCCGGGCGGGCAGACCGTGACCTTGAAGGATGGCCCGGGCGCGGTCGAGATCGTCGACAGCAACGGCAACTCGATCAAGCTCGAAGCCTCGGGTGTCACCGTCACCGCGTCGGCGAAGGTCACGGTCAACGCGTCGCAGGTCTCGGTCAGCGCGGGCATGGTGAGCGTCGATGCCGGCATGTCGAAGTTCTCTGGCGTGGTCAAGGCCGACACCGTGATCTGCAACAGCATCATCAGCGCGTCCTACACGCCGGGCGCGGGGAACATCTGGTGAACGCCATGGACATCCGCCGCCCGCGTTCGCGAACGACCGACACAGGGGAGTGCATCGCATGAGCGCCCATCCGCTGCGCTGGCAATCGCCGCAACCGCTGTGGACGCGCCTGCCCGCCCTGGCGGATGCGGTCGCGCCCGCGCAGGCGCAGCCGGCGATCCTGCGCTTCTCCACCGACGATTTCATGGAACAGCTGTTCGGCACGCTCGAACGCGACCCCGCGCGGATCGATGCACTGATCGCGCGACACGAAACCTGGCGCACGCCGATGCCCGAAGCGCCTGACCTGATCGCGCGCACGCCGGTACCGCAGCTGGCCGCGTCGGCTGCGCGGACGACGGCCGCCGCCGCCGCGCCGATCGCGATCGCGCCGCCGCCGGCGGACGAGCGACCGCTCAAGCTCTACCAGCCCGCGCACCAGCGGCATTACCTGGTCGCGGCGAGCCTGGTCTGCGGCGTGCACGGCCTGCCCGAACGGGCGATCACGCCCGGCGGCGTCGAAGAGGTGTTCGCGGTGGTGCGCCGCCTGCTGCCGGCCGCGAACGCGGCACCGGGCGACGCCACGCTGCACGAGTTCGCCTACGTGAAGGATGCGTCTGGCGCGCGCTGGCAGCGCTGCGGCGCGAGCGAAAGCGACAGCGTGCGGCTGGTGCCCGGCGAGGATCGCCTGCCGCTGTTCCCGCTGTCGTTCCGCGACGACGACGCGCGGCCGCGCGCGCTGTGGGCCGGCATGGTGCCGGTCGGGCGTCGCGAGGAATACCTCGGCAGCCGCGTCGATCATGCCGTGGCGGATGGTTTCGCCGTCGGCCAGCGCCGCCAGTTCGCACCGGCGGTGGTGCCGCAGCCATCGCTGTCGAAGATGGCGCGGATGGCGCAGTTCCAGTCCGACGTCGCCGAGCCGTGGAAGGTGCTGGTGCGCTCGGCGTTCAAGTTCGCGGTCAGTCCCGGCGCCAGCCCGGACATCGGCGACGAGAGCGAGCCGGCCGGCGATGCGCAGGCGCGCATCCGTGAATTCAACCTGCAGCAGCAGGCCGCATCGTGGCTGGTGCTGCTCGACTGCGCCGACCTGATCGCGACCCACCTGTCCGATCTGTGGGCCGCGATCGACGGCAATGGCGCGGGCTATGCCGCGCTGTCGCAGGCGCGCAAGGACCTGTACGACTGGCTCGGCACTGCGACGATGGGCGCGACCCTGCCGGCCGCGCTGATCGATCCGAAACCGCGCGCGGCGTCGCTGCGGGCCGCGCTCAAGGCGATCCGCGCGCCGGGCGTGCGCGAGAAGCTCGAAGCCAGCACCGCGACCTATGCCGGCGGCGCGAGCAGCACGCTGCATCTGGCCGACTGGCCGCCCTTCCTGTTCTGCCTCGCGGGCGTCGACCTGTCGATGACGCCGACCGGCCCGTTCGCGGCCCTGGACAACGTGCCCGGCGCGAACGCCGAACCTTCGATCGACCCGGTCGCCGCCAATGTGCCCGGGCAGGACACCGCGATGAAGGTCGACCGCTTCACCGCGCTGTACACGCGCGCGCTCGAAGCCACGCGCGAGACCGAAGCCCCGCCCATTCCGTTCGCGCTGCAGGTGAAGAACGCGCTCGGCACCCAGCTCGGCACCGACATCAACGACGGCGGCTGGTTCGTGGTGCGTTTCGTGCACCTGCGCCGCGATTGCGGGCCGCTGCATCCGCCGACGGTGTCGTCGCCGACCCGGCGCTTCAAGCTCGCCGGCTTCTTCGATGCCGACGCGCCGGCGCGGCCGATCCGCATTTCGCTGCCCAGCGACACCAGCCCGGCGGGCCTGCGCAAGTTCAACCGCAACACCGCCTTCGTGATGTCGGACATGCTCTGCGGCCAGGTGCAGCGCGCCAAGGGGCTCGGCTTCGTCGATCTCGTGCGCTCGGTGCTGCCGTGGCCGCTGCACAAGGCGCTGGACGTCGGCAGCGGCGGGCCGTGCAAGAGCGGCAACAACATCGACATCGGCATGATCTGCTCGATCTCCATTCCGATCATCACCATCTGCGCGCTCATCCTGCTCATCATCATCGTGTCGCTGCTGGATTTCGTGTTCCGCTGGCTGCCGTACTTCGTGCTGTGCTTCCCGGTGCCGGGCCTGAAAGGCAAGCAGGGGGCCTCATGAGCATCTTCGGCAAGAGCCTGTCCTTCCCGCCACGCGTCGGTGCCGACGGTCGCTTCGTATGGTCGTCCGGCGAAGACAACGTCCGCGAGTCGATCGCGGTGATCCTGCGCACCGAGCCCGGCGAACGCGTCGGCCTGCCGGACTTTGGTGCAGGTTTGGCGCGCTTCCTGTTCGAGCCGAACACGGTCGCCACGCACACGCGCATGCAGGACGCGATCCGCCGCGCGCTGGACCGCTGGGAACGGCGTATCCAGGTCGAGGCGATCGATGTCGCCGCGCATCCGGGCGATCCCGAGACCGCGGTCGCGACGATCACCTACCGACTGGTCGCGACTGCCGCGCTCGAACGCATCAGCCTTTCGATTCCACTCTCCGCGACCTGAGGCCCACATCATGCCGATCACGCCTCCCGCCATCGACAACCGCCGCTTCGCACAGTTGGTGGAAGACACGCTGGCGCGCGCGAGCGTGCACACGCCGGAGTGGACGAACTTCAACCAGAGTGATCCGGGCGTGACCCTGGTGCAGCTGTTCTCGTTCCTCACCGAGAACCTGCTGTATCGCGCCAACCTGGTGCCGGAGCGCAATTACCTGAAATTCCTGCAGCTGCTGCGCATTCCGCTGGCGCCGGCCTCGGCCGCGCAGGGGCTGGTGTCGTTCGCCAACGAGCGCGGCGCGCCGAGGACCGAGACCCTGGCGGGCGACCTGGAGGTGCGCGCCGGCGCGGTGCCGTTCCGCACCCAGCTGGGCCTGGACGTGCTGCCGGTCGAGGCGCGGGTGTACTTCAAGCGCCGGATCGATGCGCCGTCGGCGGAACTGCTCGACTACTACCGGCTGCTGTACGCCTCGTACCAGCAGGCCTTTCCGTCCGACGTGCAGCTGTACGAGACGGTCGCGCTCGATCCGAAGGTCGTGGACAGCGTGGACCTCAATGCGACCAGCGACCGCGCGCTGTGGATCGGCCTGTTCGCGCGCCGCAACGACGTGGCCGGCACGGGCACCGACCCGTGGAAGGACATCCGCGACGAACTGGGTGGACGCACGCTGACGCTGGGCATCGTGCCGGCGCTGGATGCCGTGTCCGCGCAATTGCTGCCGGCCGGCCAGGCGCAGGCGCGTTCGCTGCTGCGCTTCGATGTGCCCAGCGTGCAGGCCGACCTGCGCCTGCCGCGTGACGCGTCGGACAGGCCGGCGCCGAGCTATCGCCGGCTCGAACCGCGTACCGAAGTCGACCTGCTGTCGGTGCCCGGCGTGGTGCAGCTGCCGCTGCCCGAAGCTTCGCAGCTGAACATGTGGCAGGACGTCGATCCGCTGGAAGGCGGCGTCGGCGAGATGCCGCCGACCCTCGACGATGCCGCGCTGGGCGGGCGCCTGATCACCTGGCTGCGCGTGCGCGCCGATGGTGCGGCGCAGGCGCGGATCCGCTGGGCCGGGATCAACGCGGCGCCGGTGCGGCAGTTCGAACGCATCGTCGGCGAACCGCTCGCCGATGGCGACGGCCGCCCGGACCAGACGCGGCGGCTCGCGCGCGCACCGGTGCTGAAGGATTCAGTGGCCGTGGTCACGCGCACGCGCGACGACACGCCGCTGCAGTGGCGCGAGATCGACGATCTCGCCGCTGCCGCGCCGGAAGTGCCGGTGGCCGATCCACGCTCGACCTCGCGCGAACGGGGTTGTCTGACGGATGCAGGCGAGACCGACGTCTTCGAACTCGACCCGGAATCGGGCGAACTGCGCTTCGGCGACGGCTTGCGCGGGCGCCGCCTGCCGCTGGGCGCGCGCGTGTTCGCGTCGTACGCCTTCTGCGGCGGTGCGCGCGGCAACGTCGCCGCCAGCGCCATCAACAACGCACCGCAGCTGCCCTCGGGCTTCACGGTCGCCAATCCCGTGCAGACCTGGGGCGGCGCCGATGCGGAATCGGCCGAGGCCGGCAAGAAACAGGTGCGTCGCCACCTGCAGCATCGCGACCGTCTGGTCAGCGTCGAGGACATCGAATCGGTCGCTTACCGTGCACCGGGCGTGCGCATCGGTCGCATCGAAGTGCTGCCAGCCTTCCATCCCGACCTAGCACCCAGCGAGCCCGGCACCGCGCCGGGCGCGATCACGGTGATGGCGATCCCGGCCGAAGACCCCGGCCAGCCGGATGCGCCGCGCGCCGATCGCCTGTTCCTCAATGCGCTGTGCCGGCACCTCGATCCGCGCCGCCTGGTCACGACCGAACTGGTCGTGCGCGGCGCGTCGTACAAGGGCCTGTGGATTTCGGTCGGCATCGAAGCGGCCGCTGGCTATTCGGTCGCGCAGGTGGTCGACGACGTGAAGCGGCGGCTGCGCGAGGTGCTGGCGCCGGTCGGAGCGGCCGGCGGCGCACCACGCGACACGCCGCTGTTCACGCCGCGCGTCGACGATCCTGCGCGTGGCTGGCCGCTGCGCACTGCGGTCGCCAGCCGCGTGCTGCTCGCGGAAACCGCGCGCGTGTCCGGGGTGGTTTCGGTCGCCGACGTGCTGCTCGCCGAGGGCGATCAGCCCGAAGCCGACGTGATCGCGATGACCGGCCTGGAACTGCCGCGCATCCTCGGCATTTCGGTGGTGGTCGGCGAGCCGGTGTCGATCGATGCGCTGCGCGGCAGCGAACGCACGGATGGCGAGGGCGGCACCGGTGGCGGCGCCACCATGCTGCCGGTGCCGGTGGTGCCGGAGACCTGCTGATGAACGTCAACGGCGCCCGCTTCCATCTGCTGCTCGGCCGCGACGATTGGCGTCGCTGCCGCGCCGGTGATGGGCGCACGCTGGGCGCGTGGTGGGACGACGTCGACAGCCCGATGCCGGTGCCGCCGGACGACCTGCCGGAATGGGATGACGCGCGCCACGAGATCGCACTGCGCGCGCAGGGCATCGCGCTGCCGGCGACGGTCGGCGAAGCGCCGCTGACGATCGAGGCGCGCCGCGCGGCGGCGGCCGATCGTCACGGCAACGTCTACCGCATCGCCGACGATCGCACCTCGCTGCGCGTCACCTCCGCCGGCAGCGGCAACGAAACCGCCTTCTGGCCGGAGGGCCCGGCCGACTGCGGCGCGCAGCGCGCGCGCGAACGGCTGGCCTTCGAGACGCATGCGCCCGCGATGCCCGTGCGCGCGGTGCGTTACCTGGCGCTCGCGGTCACCGACGACGATTACCTGGTCGTCGCATTCGCACGTGACGGGACAGGCGACGACGTGCGCGGCCTGCTCGCCTTCGACCTGATTTCCGGCGGCGAGCCGAATGAAACGGTGTGGCCGGCCGTGCTGGCGATCGAACCCTTCGACCTGCGTCGTCGCCAGGGCGGCGGTGCATGGCTGCTCGATCGCGTGCATCGCCGGCTGTGGGAACTCGATTGCACGCTGGCGATGGTCAACACCGGGCAGGCGATGCGCGTGCTCGATCCGCCGGAGGTCGATGACTTCCAGCCACACGGCGGGACAGCGCGCACGCGTGCGGAGATCCGCGTGCCCGAGGGCCTGGACCTGACTGCAGTGGACGCGCCGCTGCACGATCCGATCGCGATCGAACCGCTGGGCGAGGACGCGGTGCTGGTGCTCGATCGCGACGACGTGCTGCAGCGCTCGCGCGTGGTGCGCCTGCGTCGCGCCGGCGCTCGCTGGGAGGCCGATGCCTCGCGCTGGCTGGACGACGTGCTGCCGGCGCAGGCGCACGACATGGTGCATGCCACCGGTCTGGCGCGCGCCGGCTGCGCGACCACGGCCAGCTTGCGCGCGCCGGCGCGGCTGTTCATCGCCACCGGCATCGGCAACCAGCTGCATGCGTTCGAGGTGATCGACGATGCGCGCGGCTTCCAGCTGCGCGCGCCGGCCGAACTGCATCCGCTGCGACGCTACGGCGGGCGCGCGCTGGTCTCGCTGCAGGGCGCGGCGCACTACGACAGCGGCATCGCGCAGCCGCGCTGGGTGCGCGTGGTCCAGCAGCACCGCCAGCGTTTCGCCGCGCGTGCGGTGCTGACCACGCCGGTGTTCGACAGCGAACTGCCGGGCACGGTCTGGGACAAGCTGCTGCTGGATGCGGGCATTCCGGCGGACACCGAGGTGCGCATCGAGAGCCGCAGCAGCGACGAGCGCGTGATCCAACCAGAATCCATGGATGCCGACTGGGAAACGATCGGCGACTGGCGTCCGGAACCGGAACCGCGCCTGCGCAGCGATGGACCGGAGCTGCCGTGGCTGCGACGCGAAGCCGTGCGCGATACCGATCGCGGCAACGGTGTCGGCACCTGGGAACTGCTGCTGCAGCATGCGCAGGGCCGATACCTGCAATTGCGCATCACCTTCGCCAGCGCGCAGGGCACGATGACGCCGCGCGTACGTGCATTGCGTGCGTGGGCGCCGCGCTTCTCGTATCCGCAGCGCTTCCTGCCGGCGGTCTACCGCGAGGACGAGGGCCATGGAAACTTCCTCGAACGCTGGCTGGCCAACATCGAGAGCACCTACACCGGGATCGAGGACCGCATCGCCCACCTCGAAACCCTGTTCGATCCGCGCACTGTGCCGCAGGACGCGCTGCCGTGGCTGGCGGAGTGGTTCGACCTCGCGCTCGATCCGGCCTGGGACGAGCGTCGCCATCGCCTGCTGGTGCGGCACGCGATGGATTTCTTCCGCTGGCGCGGCACCGTGCATGGCCTGCGCACGGCGCTGTCGCTGGCCTTCGACCCCGCGTTCGATGCGGCGATGTTCGACGGGCCGAGGCCGGACGACGAAGGTGCCGGGCGGATCCGCATCGTCGAGGCCTACCTGACGCGCGTGACCGAGGGTCTGGTCGCACGCGCGAACACGGCGCTGGCCGCGACGCCGGCTGCGGCGCTCGGCACGGGACAGGGCGCCGGACCCGGCGAAGTGGTGCGCGGCACGCTGTGGCGTCCGGCCGAAGGCAACGCCGGCCTCGTCGATCGCTATGCCGCCAGCCAGGGCCGCGCGCCGACTGCGGTGGAGCTGATGACGCCGTTTCCGCTGGTGCCGCCGGGCGATCCCCGGGCCGCCGAGGCGTGGTCGACGTTCTGCAGCGAGCAGCTTGGCGTCGTGCCCGTTGCCGGAGCGGCCGAGCGCGCGCGCTGGCAGGCGTACCTCCGCGCGAAGTACACCGTGGTCGCCGCCTTGAACCTCGCACATGCGACGCCGCACGCCGCGTTCGATGTCGTGCCCTTGCCCGCGGACCTGCCGACGAATGCGCTCGCCGCCGCCGACTGGCGCGCGTTCCGGGATCGCGGCGAAGGCCGCGAGCCCGCCCTGTGGCACGACTTCCTCGCGCGTCGCCATCGCCGCATCGAACGCCTGCGCACCGCGCACGGCACGCACTGGACGCGCTTCGAGGACGTGCCGCTGCCCGATCGCCTGCCCGCGACCGAGGCGGCGCAGACCGACTGGCTGCAGTTCGAGCGGCAACTGCTGGCGATGCACCGCACCGCGCATCGCTTCTCGGTGCTGCTGCCGATGTCGGAAGTCGAACCCGATCCGCATCGGCTCGACCAGCGCCTGGCATTGGCGCGCCGCATCGTCGATCTGGAAAAACCGGCGCACACCGTGTTCGACGTGCGCTTCTTCTGGGCCTTCAACCGCGTCGGCGAGGCGCGGCTGGGGCTCGACACGCAACTGGGTGCCGGCAGCCGCGCGAGCGAGCTGATCCCCACCGCCGTGGTAGGCCGGGCCTACATCGGCGCGAGTTTCGTCGGCGGCGACGCGCCCCAGCGCGGTCGCGACCGGCTCTCGATCGAATGTTGAAGATCGCATCTTCAGGAGCGGACCATGGGTTGCTGCAATGAACCGGTGACACTTCTGGCGGGCGTGCCCGTCGACCCGTCGCAGCACGTCAACTTCGAGCGCGGCATGGTGCTCGGTGTCGACGACTTCAGGCAGGAGTTCACGTACCTGTCCGGGCGCGACCGCTGGCTGGCGCGTGATGCGATCGGCTACGGCACGCTGTCCGGCCTGCGCGTGCATGCCGAGGACGGCGGTGCCGACGGCCCGCGCCTGCACGTCACCGCAGGCGCGGCGCTGACGCCCGGCGGCCGGATGGTGTGCGTGGGCGCGGACCAGTGCGCGCAGGTCAACCGCTGGCTGGCCAAGCCCGACAACGCCGCGCTGGTGAACCGACTGCTCAATCCTGTCTCTCCACCGATGTCGCCACCGGTCTCGCCGCCGATGCCGCCGGTGGTCGATACCGGCGAGATCACGCTGCACCTGGTGCTGTGCTACGCCGATTGCCTGACCCGGCCGGTGCCGATTCCCGGCGAGCCCTGCCGCAGCGAGGACGAGCTGATGAAGCCCTCGCGCGTCGCCGACGACTACCGGCTGGAATTGCGTGCATCGCCGCCGGCGCAGGTCGAGGAGGACGCGATGCGCGACTTCGTGCGCTGGCTGCGTGCGAACGTGCGCATCGTCGACGTCAGTCCGCCGCCTGCAGATGATCCGGAGACATGGATCGCGCGCCTGCGCGATGCGGTGCAACCGTGGCGCGATGTGCTGTCGATGTCGCCGCCGGTGTCGCCGCCGGCGTCGTTCGAAGGACTCGGCGACTATCTGTTCGACCTGGGCTCGCCCTCGCTGGAGATTCCGCGCGGGCGTCACGGCGCCTTCCTGCGCGCGGCGCTGCGCTTCTGGGTCACGGAGCTGCGGCCGATGTGGATGGCGATGCGCTGCCACCGGCCGGAGCATCGCGACCTCGACTGCGTGCTGCTGGCCGATGTCAGCTTCGAAGTGACCTGGGTCGGCGGCTCGCCGTCCGGCGCATGGCAGGTCACCGGCAGTCCGGTGGCGCTGCACGTCGACGAGGGCGCGCGGCCCTTCGTGGCGAGCCTGCGCCTGTTGCAGGAGTTCGCGCTGGCCGGCGCGGCCGGTGGCGATGGCGGCGGCCTCGACGATCCGCTGGCCGACCTGTTCGCGCGCAGCTTCGGCGACGTGTCCGACGCGCCGTCCGGCGGAATGCCGGCCTTCGCACCGGTGCTGCGGCCGCCGCGCGGCGGATCGACCGCGCCGGTCGCCTTCGTCGCAGCCGATGTGCTGCTCGACGCCGGTCACGGCATCGTGCTCGCGAGCGGTGGCGCGTCGCGCCTGACCGTGTCGCTGCCGGCGTCCGACGCCGGCAGCGTCGGCCGCACGTACACGATCCGCAACATCGACATCGGCACGCTGACGATCGCGCCGGCGACCGGCGTGGCCGCGACGATCGACGGCGATGCCACGCTGTCGCTGCGCAAGGCGCGTGCGGTCACCCTGGTCGCCGATGGTGCCGGTGGCTGGCACACGATCGCGAAGGTGTGACCATGAGCATCGTCGACTCGATCGCCCAACTGCAGCAGCCGCTCACCGAAGGCGGCATCCGCAACGTCAACTTCTTCAATGGCCGCCTGCTCACCGGCAAGGACATGGGCCGCGAACAGGCGGCGCGCCGCGAGGCCGATGCGCGCCTGGGGCGCGCTCTCGGCGACGGCGTCGCCTTCGGCCTCGACGCCGCGCGCGACCCGCTGCACGATCGCGCGGACGCGCCCGTGTTGCGCGTCAAGGCCGGGCTCGCAGTCAATCGTGCCGGCCAGACCCTGTGCCTCGCGGCGGATGCGAGCGTCGCGCTGACCCGGCGCTTCGATGCTGCCGGTGGCACGGCTTGTGATTGCGTGTTCGCCGACTGCAGCCCCATTGCCGGCGGCACCTACGTCGCCGGTGCGGGCGTGTACCTGCTGACGATCGCGCCGGCGCGCACGAACGAGGGACGCGCGCCGACCAACGGCCTCGATCCGACCAACGTGCGCTGCAATACCGACGCCACCGTCGACGGCGTGCAGTTCCGGCTGCTGTCGATCAATCCGCTGCGCTTCGCCGACCTCGATCCCGCGTCGCTGCGCTTCCGCAATCTTCTCGCGTACCGCTGCTTCGGCATCGAAGCGCGCGAGGCCGCGATGATCGATCCCTGGCGTGCGGACCCCGGGCGCGAGGACCCGCCGGGCTACGGCCTGGTCGACGAACTGCGCGAGGTCGGCCTGGGCGACTGCGACGTGCCGCTGGCGCTGGTCTACTGGACCGCCGGCGGGCTGCAGTTCGTCGACACCTGGGCGGTGCGCCGCCGCCTGCTCGGCCCGGATGCCCTGCGCGACCAGGCCTTCGTCGCCCGCGCACGACGCCTCGTCGAAGCCGAAGCGATGTGCGCGCAGTTCCAGCAGCAGCTCGGCGACCTGCTCGCGGCGAGCGCGACGCCTGCACTGCTGTCCGCGCGCACCCATTTCCGCTACCTGCCGCCGTTCGGCCTGCTGCCGCTGCAGAGCGGCGTGCTGCGCGGATTCGGCGACGCCGCGTTCTTCGACGACGTGCCCCGACGGTCGAAGCCGGGTTCCGGCCAGACCACGCCCTTCATCGATGCCCGCGAACTGGGCGCGATGCGCGAACAGGCGCTCGCGTTCGCGCCGACCGACCTCGATGCGGGCGAATTCCTCTGGGTGCATCGACCCTGGCAGGCGCAGCGCGCGCTGGCGACAGGCGGCGCGGCGCAGCCGCTGCTCGCCTTCGCCTGCGGGCTGATGCCCGAATTCGCGATCGCGCGCTTCGACATGGCGCGCTACGACTACAGCAACCACGCACACGACGCTTGACCGAGCGGCGATCAGGAGACCACCCATGGCAACGCTTCCGACCCAAGTCCGCCCCGGCGACGTCATCACATCGGAGCTGATGAACGCGATCCTCGAAGCCCTGTTCCAGTTGAAGGGCGGCATCGGCGGCACCCAGATCGTGCCCAACCTGTTCGGCGCCACCCTGCTCAACGCACGCGGCAGCATCCTCCAGCCCGGCCGGCAACTGCAGCTGGGACTGGTGGTGGACGTGTCCGGTGCGGCGATCGACCCGATGGCGACCGTCAACAACGCGCTGATCGTGCTCAACCAGAACCCCGGCGCGGACGCGCGCGTCGATCCGGGCACGCCGGTGAATCTGCTGGTGTCGCGCGCGTCGAGCGGCGGATCGAGCCCGCCGGTGAATCCGCCGACCATCGCGCGCACCGAAAGCGCCGGCGGCACCGTATCGACCAGCTTCGCGGTCGGCGCGACGGTGGCCATCGTCGGCACGGGCTTCAGCGCGACGGCGTCGCAGAATACGGTGACCTTCAATGACCGCCCGGCCGCATCGGTCGCGAACGACCCGGCCGATCCCACGCGGCGCCTGCTCGCCGTGGTGCCGACCCAGATCAGCGGCGCACCGGTGAATCCCGGCGATGCCGCGCTCAACGGCGTGGTGCTGCGCGTGAACACCCAGGGCGCGGGACAGGTGCAGACCAGCATCACGGTCACCGCACCGGTGCCGAGCCAGCCGACGATCTCGCAGATCAACCCGCTGATCCAGGACGAAGGCGCCAACATCACCATCACCGGCACCAATTTCACGTCGAACACGCAGGTCCGCATCCGCAACACCACGGCGACGATCGTCGGTACGCCGACCGCCACCACCATCGTCGCCACGGTGCCGCAGTTCGCCGACATCCTGGTCGGCACGCCGGTGGCTTCGGCGGTCGTGGTGTCCGTGCCAGCGAGTCCGTCGCCGCTCGAGGTCAGTTTCTCGGGCACGTTCCGCGTGCGTGGTGTCTGAATGTTTCGATCGGACCATTCCGGCCGGTTCCGCCGGCCTGTCAATTTCGCCAGGAGAGCATCATGATCGGCAATACACGCCTCACGTCCATCCTCTGTTGTGGCCTGTCGGCTACGGCGCTGTCGTGGTCGGCGACCGTATCGGCGCAGGTCCTCACCCTGAATGTGCCTTACCGCGGCGACGGACTGATGCAGAACGCCGCGACCACGATCGAATTCGACGCGGCTTCCGTCAATGCCGGTGCCACCATCGATATCGCCGGCACGCTGGTCAACGTGCCGGTATCGGCTTGCGGCGGTGCATGCATCGTCAACAATGCCACACCACAGGGCGATGATTTCTCATTGACGCGCATTGCGGGCACTGAACGCGTACGTCTGCACATTTCATTCTTCAGCGTTTTCGGTCCGACGCTTTGCGATTCCACCATGGACGATCCCGGTGATGCGATCGCGCGCAACATCACGCTGTCAGGCTTCACCTTCGGCGCTGGCAAGGGCTATCGCATCACGAGTTTCATGGCGCCTTCCGATCTGTCCTGCAGCGATCCCTATGCGCGTGTCCCGACCAATCGCCCCTTCATCACCGGCGGCGGCCTCACCAAGCTCGGGCGCCTGCCGCTGAACGTGGTGCTGGCGCTCGATGCGTCGCCGAGCATGGAGTGGACCATCCCCGGTTCGCCCGACATCCGCTGGGATCGACTGAAGTCGTCAGTGCAATTGTTCGCATCGGTGTGGGATGCGGTCGGTGCGCCGCCGCTGCCGGCGACGGTGTCGTCCGAAGGACACGCCGATGATCGGCTGGGCATGGTGTTCTTCGGTGGCACCTCGCTGGAGTCGCCGCTGGATGGCGCCAATTTCTTCAAGTCGCGCGGCGTCAACGTTGCACCGTGGAGCGCGCCGGTGACCGCCGGGCTCAATGCGCAGGGCTTCATTGGTGGGACGTCGGTCGGCGCCGGGCTCACCAATGCGCGCAGTCGCCTGAACACGGTGGCGACACTGACGGGCGATACGGCGGTGGTGCTGTTCACCGACGGCGAACAGAACACGCCGCCGTGCATCGTGCGCCAGGGTGAAGTCACCACGCCGACCGTCAAACCGTATCCGGGACTGCCCGGCGTCACCTACACCGACCAGTGCACCGTCGTGGCCGCCGCCGCGACGACGCAGCCCCTGATCCTCAACGGCAACGTGCTGGCGCAGAACGTGCTGCCGCGCGGACCGGTGTTCACGATCGGCCTGGGCGAGGGCGGCATGGCCGCCAGCGCCGTGCTGCTGGACGAGATCTCGCAGGAAACCTCGGGCAGCGCCGCGTTCCCGAACAATGGCGTGGCCATGGACACGTCCTTCGTCGACAGCCTGGTCAACAACCTGAAAGGCGGTACCGTGTCGCTGCTCGATCGCTTCCACGGTCAGGTACCGGGTGCGTCGTCGAGTTCCCCGCCATCCACCGTGGTGATTGACGGTTCGGTGTCGCGCGTCAGCTTCGTGGTGAGCTGGGATGGCATCCCCACCGGCGTCTCGCTGACGATCAAGCGGCCCGATGGGCGTCGCGCGCTGCCGCGCGTGGCCAGCGGTCCGAACCATCGCGTGTACACCTTCGATCTGCCTACGGGTGGTCCGGCCGGCGCATGGACCGTGCAGGTGAACAACCAGAACAGGGCGGGCACGGTGCGCTACCAGGTGTCCGCGTATGCCGTGGAACGCCAGCTCAGCGCGCGCGTCGTGCAATCACGCCAGCTGGGTGCGGGCCGTCCGATCGAGATCGTCGCCGAGATCGGCTGGGGCAACCGCATGCTGGCGGACCTGCCGGCCGGTGCCGTGCGTGCCTACATCGAGCGGCCCGGCGAGAACCTCGGCAACCTGCTGCGCGAACCGGTGCAGTTCGAACGCGGGAAAATCGAGCACATGGAGCGCAGGCTTGCCGACAAGTCGCCGCTCGCGCTGAAGCTGGAGTACCTGATCCGCTACGGCAAACTGCTCGATCGCATCGAGCCGCGCCCGACCGGCGACGTGATCGAACTCAAGTCGATGGGAGACGGCCGCTATGCCGGCAGCTTCGACGGCACCAAGGTCGGCGGTGGCTACCGCATCCGCGTCGAGTTCGACTGGAAGGACCGCCGCACCGGCAAGTGGCAGGTGCGCCGCAAGACCTACGCCGAGCGCCAGGTGCAGGTGCGTCCCAGTGCCGCCGATACCGAGGTCAAGGTCGACCGCGACCCGCGCACCGGCGACGTGCTGATCCGCCTCGTGCCGCGCGACGGTTTCGGCAACTACGTCGGCCCCGGTTTCGAGAACAGCATCAGCGTGGTCACGCGCCGGCTGCGCGAGCGGATCACGATCACCGACGACAACCTGAGCGGCGAGTACACCGCGCGCCTGCGCGGGATCGACAATCTCGACAATGTGAAGGTGCGCATCCTCTTCGCCGGCGAAGTGCTCCGCGAGGGCACCTTGTCCGATCTCAAGCGCACGACCACCGTGCGCGATCCGAAGTGATGTGACCCGCGTCCCGCACCCTGCCACCGACAGGACTCCGCATGCACGATGGATCGCCGCGCCGTGATGCCCTCCGCCTGGACCGCGTCGTCCTGCGCGGGGCGGAGGGCGCGTGTCCGGATCCGCTGCGTGCGCGCCTGCGCCTGGAGCGCACGCTCGCGGCGACCGACTGGACCCCGGCGGGATTGCCGCCGGGTGCACTGCTGTTCGTGCGCAGGCTGCGCGTGCAGGGGCCGGGTTTCGCGACTGGAGGGGGTGATTCGCCGATCGGTCGCGATCCGTTCGCCGACGACCGTGTGTTCGCGTCGCGGATCGCCGATGCCCTGCGTGCGCAGGGGCGCGCTGCGCGCAGGCCCTGGTCCGATGCGCTCGCCGTCGATGCCGATGCGGTGTGGTTCGAGGACGAACACGAACTGGCGGCCTGCCTGATCCGCGACTGGCTGCGGGGTCTGGTGGCGCAGCGGTGGTGGTGGCGCAGCGTGCTGGCCGGTGCCGGCATCGATGCCTGGCTGCGCAGCGAACTGCTGCCTCGCGGCGAGCGCCTGGCGCCGACGCTGCAGCGCCTGGCCACCGTTTCGCTGGCGGACGCGTGGCTGGCGCGGATGGACGATGCCGATGCCCGCGCGGGATTCGATGCGCTGGCACGCGCCTACGCCTTGCCGCCTGCGCGCGTGGAGGATGTCGACGCGACCCGGGATCGGAACGATGATCCGGGCCGGCAGCAAGCAGGCACGAGAAGGCCTGCGCGCAGGACATCGTCGGTGCAGGCCGCCGCGCGTCGGCGGTTGCAGCGCATCGTGCCGGAACTGGGTGAGATGACATGGCGGCCTGCGCAGGCGCGACTGCTTGCGTACGGGCTCGCCGTCCTGCGCGCGCCGGCCGAAGCACGCACACGCGCATTCGCGGACGATGTCGCCGCATGGCGGCCGGTACAAGATCGCGTGCGCACGGACTTCACGGTCGATGATGCGATCGAGGCCGGCATCGTTGACGTCGTCGATGATGGCGGCGGTTGCGAAAACGCATCGCCTACTCTGCCATCGCAACCGCGTACCGCGTCGTCTTCGCGTCGCCCGCCGGTCCGAGCGACGCGCGTGGGCACCGAAACCGCAGGTTTGGTGGCAGGCGATGGATCGCGACAGCATCCCGCGTCGTCCGCAGAAGTTGCGTCGACGCCTGCGTCCGGCGTCACGCCGGCAGCGAAGGGAATCGATGCCGGCGACCCGCAGGTATTGCTCGCGGCAGTCGCGTCTTCCGCGGACATCGCGATGTCATCTGCGCTCGAACTTCCGCTGCCGACGCAGGACGTATCGCCGGCCATGACCGATGCCGCGATCGTCGGCGAGACGACACCGGTGGCGATGCCGGCCGCAGTCTCGCGGACGCTTTCCACGCGGCATGGCGGCCTGTTCTACGTGCTCAACGCCGCGCTCGCGCTCGGTGTCTACGGCGACTTCACTGCGCCGCGCACACAGGGCATCCCGCTGTCGCCCTGGGACCTGCTGGCCTGGCTGGCCCTGCACTGGTTCGGACGCGCGTTCCGGCGCGATCCGCTGTGGCGCCTGCTTGCCGATCTTTCCGGGCGTTCGCCGAAGCGCGCACCGTCGTGGCGCATCGATCCGCCATCGCAGTGGGCGCCCGAGGACGACTGGCTGCGCGCATGGTCGCCGATCGCGATGCTCGACCATGGCGTCGATCGTCGCGCCCGGCGCCTGCAGGTGCGGCATCCCGATGGGTTCGCCGTATTCGACGTGCCGCGCGACACGCGCCTGCGCCCGGCCGCGCAGGCGCGCGCGCTGTGCCTGACGCGCGACTGTGCCTCTCGCGCGCGGCTGCGGCCTGCGGCGTCGACATCGACGAGGTTGCGGACGTTTCCGGCCGACCCGGGCGCCCGATGGCTGCATCGCTTCGCCGACTACCTTGCTGCGCGGTTCATGCGCGCGCTGGGCACGACATCGCCGCGCAAGGCTGTCGTGCTGCTCTGCCGCCACGCGGCCGACGTGCGCTGCGATGCGAGTCGCGTCGAGATCGTGCTGCCACTGTCGAGCCTGCCGCTGCCGGTGCGCATCGCCGGTCTTGATCGCGATCCGGGCTGGATTCCCGCCGCCGGGCGCGATGTGCGTTTCCACTTTTCCTGACCGGAGACTGCGATGCAGCGCCTGCCCACGCTCGACGATGCACCCGACGATGCGCCTGGAGCCGCAAGCCCCTTCGACGGCCGGCCGTTCACCGCGTCGCAGCATTTCCGGCTGGCGCTGTACGCGACGATCGCGCATGCGCTGGATGTCTTCGCCGACGGCGACCTGGCCGCTGCACTGGACGCCTGTCCGTTCCTGGAGGACTACGTCGACGACATCGCAGGCCGCCTTGGCGACGAGGCCGGTCTGCCGTTCGCGCCGCGCTGGCGCGATGCGCTCGCGCACTGGGAAGCGCAGGCCGAACGTGCGGGCGCGAGCTTGCCCCTGCTCAATCTGCGCCGCGCCGGTCTGGGTGCGCTCGAAGCCGAACTGTGGCTGGCGACCGGATTGATCGAGGAGGATCCGCGCTTCTCGCAGTTGTTCGCGCACGCGCAGCGCGAGCAGATGCAGGGACGCGATGGCCGGCCCAGCGTGGGTCTGCTGCTGGCGTGGTGGCGCGAGGACGAGGAGGGCGGTGACCGCGTCGACGCTGTGCGTCGCGCGCTGCACCGCCTGATCGACCTCGGCCTGCTGCAGGTGCCCAACCCCGAGGCACCGCGACCGGAATGGACGCCGCTGCCCACGCTCGCCGCGTGGGATGCGCTGCGTGGCGAAGATCCGGGCGGACGCGGACCGCGCCTGCATCCGATCGACACACTGGCGCGGCTGGAGGACTACCTGCCGCCGCACGAGGCGCTGCATCCGCAGGCGGTGCTGGAGGCCCTGCATGCGTCGCGCACGACACCCTTGCTGCTGCTGCGCGGCCCGCGCCACAACGGGCGCAAGACCTTCGCCGGCGCGCTGGCGCGCGCACTGGGTCGGCCCCTGCTGGTCGCCGGCGACGCACCGTGGGAAGACGAGACGCGCTGGCAGCTGTTCGGCGCACTGGCCGCACTGTATGGCGCGATGCCGCTGGTCGAAGCGGATCTCGCGCCGGGCGAACAGCGTCACCTGCCGCCGCTGCCCTTGTGCGATGCGCCGCTGGTCGTCGTCACCGGTCGCCATGGCGCCTGGTCCGATGGCGGCGGACGTGCCGTGCTGGAAGCGGCGTTGCCCCTGCCGAGTCCACAGCAGCGCCTGCGTCACTGGCGGCTGGCGCTGCCGTCGGAAGATCCGCAGGCACTGGCCGATGCCGCCGCGCTGCGCCTGCCGGCTGGACAGGTGCGCCGCGTCGCCGCGGCGGCCGAAGGCTTCGCGCGCATGGCGCAGCGCACGCGCATCGGCCGCGACGAACTGCGCCAGGCCTGCCGCAGCCTGCAGACCGCACGCCTCGACACCCTCGCCACGCGGCTGCAGGACGCGCGCGGGCTGGATGAACTCATCCTCGACGAAGCAGGGCGCGAGGAAGTCGACGCCGTGCTCGAACGCTGCCGCTGGCGCGAAGCCCTGGCCGCCGATGCGCTGACCACATCCACCAGCGGCGTCGGCGTGCGCGCGCTGTTCGCCGGCCCCAGCGGCACCGGCAAGACGCTGGCCGCACGCGCCATCGCCGCCGAACTGGGCAAGGATCTCTATCGCGTCGACCTGTCGGCCACGGTGAACAAGTACCTCGGCGAAACCGAGAAGAACCTCAACCAGGCGCTCGACGCCGCCGAGGAACTCGACGTGGTGCTGCTGCTGGACGAAGGCGACGCGCTCATGGCGAACCGCACCGATGTCGGTTCGTCGAACGACCGCTACGCCAATCTCGAAACGAATTTCCTGCTCCAGCGCATCGAGAGCTTCGAAGGCATCCTGCTGGTGACCAGCAATGCCGCCGACCGCATCGACCGTGCCTTCGCGCGGCGCATGGATGCGGTGGTGCATTTTCGCGCCCCCGATGCGCTGCGCCGCTACGAACTGCTGTGCCTGCATCTGGGCGACGCGGCCATGCCCGGCATCGACGATGCCTGGCTGCAGGACGCCGCCACGCGTTGTGCGCTCAGCGGCGGGCAATGGCGCAACGTGGTGCTGCATGCGCGCCTGCTGGCGCTGCGCGCGGGTCGCGGCGTCGATGCCGAACACCTGCAGGCCGCGCTGCAGCGTGAATACCGCAAGAGCGGTGCCAGCTGCCCGCTGCGGCCGATCGAGCGGCGACTGCGCATGGCCAGCGGCCAGGGGGGCGGCTGAGCGATGGCCGTCGCCCGCGCCCGGCGTGCAGGCAGCAAACGGGCGGATCCGCGCTCGGATCCGCGCTATCGGCGCGTGGTCGACAAGCTCAATGCCGACAGCAGCAAGCTCAAGCAGCATCCGCCGCCGTCGAAGAAGTCCGACGAGTCGAGCAAGGCCGCCAAGGGCCCGTCCAACGAAAAAGCCGCAGGCGCACGCGCGAAACAGGTCGACAAGCTCGAAGAGGCCGAGACGCCGAAGCCGCAGACCGCGAGCTTCCTGGAGATGCTGCGCGCCGAGATCGCCAAGGTGATGCCCAAGACACTGGGCGACACCGAGAAATTCATGAAGGGTGGCGCCAGCGGCGAGATCAAGGGCGCGCTCAAGGGCGAAGTGGCGAACCAGAAGGATGCCGCCACCGGCGACCTGCAGCAGACCTCGAATGCGCAGCCGTCGGAAGCCGGCGTGCCGAGCAAGCCGGTCGCGCCCATTCCGCCGGAGCCGAACGCGCCGACGCCGCAGGTGAATGCCGCGGCGGCGATGCCCGCGCCGAAGGCCGATGCCGAGATCTCGCTGCAGGACAGCAAGGCCGAGGTCGGCGATGCGCGCAAGGAAACCAAACAGACCGATACCCGGCTCAAGAATGCCAACGATCCGCGCTTCTCGGCGGTGATGGACGCCGACAAGGCGGTGCAGAAACAGGCCGATGCCGGTCCCGGGCAATACCGCGGCAGCGAGAAGGCCACGCTGTCGAAGGCCACGGGCCAGGCCGTCGGCACCGCGAAGAAGGGCGTGGTCAACCTGCTGAAGACCAAGAGCGGCAGCAAGACCAAGGTGCTGTCGCGGCAGGAACAGCAGAAGGCGAAGGAAGAACTGGAACTGAAGAAGTTCACCGACTTCGTGGTGAGCACCTTCGAAGGCGTCAAGACTTCGGTCGACAAGCGACTGGAAAGGCTCGAGGAAACCGTCAATACCCTGTTCGACACCGGCACCGATGCGGCCATCGCACGGATGAAGAGCTACGTCGAAGACCAGCTGTTCCAGTACAAGATGGACCGCTACCTGCTGCGCGTGGGTGGCTCGCTGCTGTGGATCCGCGACCAGATCCTCGACCTGCCGCCGGAGGTCAACCGCTTCTACGACACCGGACGCAAGCTGTTCACCGGTGCGATGGATGCGCTGGCGGCACGCGTCGCGAGCCTGGTGGAGCGCGAGCTCGCGGCAGCCAAGGGCGAAGTCAGCAGCGCGCAGGGCCGCATCGCCGCCGCGCAGGCCGCGCTGTCGCCGGCGGTGCGCGCGCGCGGCGCGCAGGTGGCCGGCGAGTACGCCGAGAAGTTCAACGAACTCAAGAGCGGCATCGAGGACAAGAAACAGCAGCTCGCCGAAGGCCTTGCGCAGAAGTACAAGGAAGCCTTCGACAAGGCCGAAGAGGCGCTCAAGGCCATCCAGGACGAGAACAAGGGCCTGGTGACCAAGGCCAAGGAGAAGATCGAGGCCGTCGCCAAGGCGCTGATGGAATTCAAGGACAAATTGATGGCGGTGCTGCGCAAGGGCGCGGAGACCATCGACCTGATCCTCGACAACCCCGGCGGCTTCCTGTCCAACCTGCTGGCTGCGATCAAGGGCGGTTTCAGCGCCTTCGCCGGCAACATCCTCGGCCATCTCAAGCGCGGTTTCGTGAAGTGGCTGTTCGGCGCGATGGCCGGCACCGGCGTGGAGATCCCGAGCGACCTGTCGCTGCCGTCGATCCTCAAGCTCGTTCTCGGCGTGCTGGGCATCACCTACGACCGCATGCGCGCCAAGGCGGTGAAGCTGCTCGGCCCCACTGCGGTGGCGGTGATCGAGAAGCTCGCCGGTTATCTCATGACTCTGATCGGCGGCGGCCCGGCCGCGCTGTGGGAACAGATCAAGGGCGACCTGGGCAACCTCAAGGACATGGTGATCGGCGCCATCCAGGACTGGGTGATCTCCACCATCGTCAAGAAGGCGGTGGCCAAGGTGGTGTCGATGTTCAACCCGGTCGGCGCGATCATCCAGGCGATCCTGATGATCGTGAACGTAGTGATGTTCGTGATCGAACGCGCCGCGCAGATCATGGAGTTCGTCGAGTCGGTGGTGAATTCGATCCACGCCATCGCCACCGGCGCGATCGGCGGCGCCATCTCGAAGGTCGAGCAGGCGCTGGGCAACATGGTGCCCATCCTGATCGGCTTCCTCGCCGCGCTGATCGGCCTGGGCGGCATCGGCGCCAAGATCAAGGGCTTCATCCAGAAGGTGCAGGCCAAGGTCGACCAAGCCATCGACAAGGTGCTGAAGAAGGCGGTGGCCTTCGTCAAGAAGCTGTTCGGGAAGCTGGGGGGGAAGAAGGACGGCAAGGGCGATGATGCCTCAGGCCTCCAGCAGAAGCTGGATGATGGTGTCAGGGAAGCGCAGAAGGTCGCGGACGCCAACCCGTCACTCGACGGTACGGCCGGCAAGATCGCGGCGATCAAGGCCAAGTACGGGTTGAAGCGCCTGGAAGCAAAGCGTGTCTCCCCGACCGAGATCGTGATCGACGCCGAGATCAACCCAAAGAAGCGCGAGAAGAAAAAGCTCTCGCCTCAGCAAAGGCTCAAGGACTGCATCGATCACGGATTGCATGGCAAGAAAGTGAAAGTGAAAGGCAGCGGCGATCCGAGACGTGCATCCGAGCAGGCGGAAATCAACCTCCGCAAGCTCAGGAGACAGCAGACGGTGCTTGCCGCGCGCATGAAGACAGCGGAGATCCGGCTTATCGCCCAGGAGAGGCTGGCGAGGGCGAGAGGCGTACAAGAAGCAGACATTCCGGCGGCGATACGGCCCGCGAGAACTGCGCTCCAGCAGGCCAAAGCCAAGCTGGATGGTGTCGAAGCGGGCATTGCGGGCATCGAACATGAGGAGCTTGTCGCGAAGAAAGAAAAGCCCGATCTTCGCAACGTGATCGTCATTTGCGAGAACTGCGAAAACGTGATCCAGGAGTTCGATATGATCAAGGACAAGAAAGTGCTCGAGGCCAAGATCACCGTCGATGCAGTCAAGGTGGAGCAGGTCAAGCGCGAGCAGGAAGTGGCGCGCAAACTCTGGGGCGATGTCGAAGTCATCCTTGCGTTGCCCGCTGGAGGAAACGTGCAGCAAAAGGTCGACGAGAAATTCCAGCAATCCGGCGAGAAGCCGCCTACCGTCCGTCAATATTGAGTCAACATGTCCGGTTACTGGCCAACTGTCCTTGAAATGTTCCGGCCCGCAGCAATGCCTGCGACGGCCGTCGGCGCCGTGCAGAAGTTCATCGGCTCCTCGCGCTTCCATAGTGATACAGGTTCCCTGGGCGGCGAAAGCAGGATCTCTGGGGTGTGTTCGATGCCGGTGAGCTTCCTCGGTGCGATGTCGTGGATGGATGTCGATTTCTCGTCGCGTCTACCGAATCGTGCCTACATTGCCGCGTTCGATTCATCCGTTTACGAGAAAGTCTTTGATCCCGTCACGAATGAATTGTCGTTGGAGGGTGTCTCGGCGCTGGTTTCGATGTGCGCGGGCATTGCATCGTCTGTGGGCTGCGAAGGATTCCGACTGAAATTGCAGACGACCGGTTTTGTTCCCGGCGCGGTCGACATGCTTGAAGCGCTGGCATCCATGAATGCGGATCCGGGTCTGTTGCTGGGGGTCGCAGTTGAGTCTCGGGATGCGGACGTGATCATGCGCTACTGGTCGGGCTGGGTCGATGTGTACGGATATCGCGTCGCGGAATTTCTGTCGTGAGGTGAGGTCATGTCGATGAGCTGCTGTTCCAGTCGCGCTTCTCGTCGTGTGGACGTTGCAACCCATGCCATGGGCGATCCATTCCAGCGCAGCGGAGATATCGGATGAAGCGCGATGACTACGAACATGGTTTGAGGCATTTCCGTCATGCACATTGCGGGGATTCGATCCTCGTCTGCGGCTGCGGCCCCTCGCTGCTCGAACTGGAACACCCCGCGCGCCACCTTACGATCGGTGTCAACGACGTCGGCCGGCTCTTCGATCCGACCTACCTCGTGGTGCTCAATCCGCGCGCGCAGTTCAAGGGCGATCGCTTCCGCTACGTGGAGGCATCGAATGCGCGCGCATTGTTCACCCAGCTCGACCTCGGGCCGGTGCGGCCGCCGGTGGTGAAGTTCCGGCTGGGCCGGCATGGCGGCACGGATGCGGGTGGCGATGATGTGCTGGATTACACGCAGAACTCGCCGTATGTCGCGGTCTGCCTTGCCGCGCGGATGGGCGCGGCGCGGATCGGGCTGGTCGGCGTGGATTTCAGCGATGGCCATTTCTTCGCCGACACCGGCCGCCATGCGCTGTCCGGACGGCTGAAGGAGATCGATGCGCAATACGGTCGGCTCGCTGCCGCGCTGGCATCGCGCGGCATCGCGCTGGTCAACCTCGGCGAGGCCAGTCGACTGCGTTCGCTGCCGCGCATGCGCATCGATGCGCATGGCGACTGGCAACCTGTCGCCGCATCCGTGTCGGTTGCGGCGCATGCGACCGCGCGTGCGCCCGAAGCAGGTGTCGCGGCGATGTCGTCACCCCCTCCACGTTCCGGAGACACCACGATGAAGATCGCAGTCGAGAAACGCGTCGCCGGGGCGGTCGGCGACCTCTTGCAGGCGCTGGCGCAGTCCGCGACAGCACTGGGCCATCGCGTGGTGCGCGATCCGCGCGCGACCGCGCACGATCCCAACGTCCTGTCGATCGTCTGGAACGGCCGTGGCTACGCGACGCGCGGACCTCGCGTGTACTGCGAGCATGGCTGGCTGCCGCGTTCGGATTACCAGATCAGCCCTCGCGGCATCAATGCCGATTCGCACGCCGCACCCTTCGCCTGGAACGGCGTCCCGCTGTCGCCGGCGCAGGACGCCGCGCTGGATGCGCACATCGCCGCGATCAAGTCGGCGAGCCACGCCGGTCACTATCGCTACATGCAGGCCGGCGGTCTCGAGGACATCGCGCTGCCGCAGGCCTTCCTGCTGATCCCGCTGCAGATCGAGACCGACACCAACATCGTGCGCCACGTGCCGGCCGGACTGCGCACGATGCAGGCGTTCATCGACCATCTGTCGGCATGCGATCCGCCCTGGCCGATGATCTTCAAGCAGCATCCGGCCGATGCGCGCACCGCCAACCGGCATCTGCGCCTGCGCCTGCGTCGCCGCCAGGACCTGCTGTGGCCGCAGTCGCGCGGCAACATCCACCAGATGCTCTCCGGCGGGCGCTGCCGGGGCATCGTCACGCTCAACAGCAACGTCGCGCACGACGGCCTGCTCTGGGACGTGCCGGCGGTGGTGCTGGGTCGCAATGTCTGGCCGCAGCGCGGCGCGATCGTGCCCTTCCTGACGGCCTTGCCGGACGACTGGTCGCGGCTCGCTGCCAGCGTCGAGGACGCACAGGGACGCGCCTGCCGTCGCGCGTATGCGCATCACCTGATCGAACACCAGTGGACGCTGGCGCAGGCGTCGGATCCGCAGCGCGTGGCCGAACTGATCGAGGTCGCGACGCGTCATCGCGCGCTGCCTGCGCCACGCGTGGCGCGCGCCTTGCCGCCGTCGCGCACGGCTGCAGCGCGCGTCCAGCCCGCGCGCAAACCGGTGGTCGCGCGCGCACCGACCGTGCTGCGTCCGCGCGCGCAGTCGCTGCCGGTGATCAATGTCGTCGCGGAGAACAAGGGCTGGCTGTTCGAGGCATGGAAACAGGCACTCGCCGCGACACCGCAGCCGGGGTTCCGCGTCGTGGCCAGCCAGAAGCCGCTGCCGCAGGCGGATGCCTGGGTGTTCCTGCGCGCATCGGAAGCGGCGCGCAGCCCTGACCCGATGCGCAGCGTGGTGCAGGTGCATGATCTGTGCGAACCGGCGCTGTATCGGCCCGGCGGTCCGCGCGAGGCCGTCGCGCGCTGCGCAGGCATCGCGCTGACCCATCCCGATCAGGCCGACCTGCTGCGCGAGGCGGGCATCACCCTGTCGATGCGGCGCTGGTCGATGCAGCCGGTGGGCTGGCGCGATGCTCCGACGAACCCTGCCGTCGGTGCGGGCATCGACGCCGGCCTCGACGAGGTCCCGTTGCTCGCCTGGGTCGGGCGGCGCGCACTGCTCGACGGTCGCGATGTCAGCGGCCTCGACGACTTCGTCGCCGCCGTGCGCGCGCTGCGCAGGCCGCTGCGCGTCCGCTTGATCGGCGAGCGTCTGGACACCGTCGCCGCTGCGCTGCGTCGCGAAGGCATCGATTGCCGCGCGTTCGGGCTCGCGCAGTGTCCGCTCACGCGCTGTGCCGAGTGGATCGCGCGTTTCGATGTCGTGGCGATCACCACGCGCGCCGACAGCGGCCCGTGGCCGCTGTTCGATGCCGTGCGCGCGGGCGTGCCGGTGGTCGCCACGCCGGTCGGCTGGGCACCACAGGTGCTCGGCGACGGCGAATGCGGCGTGCTGGTCGACGATGTCGCGGCCTTGCCCGCAGGCATCGACGCCGTCCTCGACCGGCGCGCGCACGGGCGGTCGCGACGCGTTGCGTCCGACGCGCGTCTTCCCGGAAACGGTTTCGACGCCTGGACGCAGGCATCGCTGCGGCTGGCCGCCGAACTCGCGGGCGCGTCGCGGAGGGCGGTGGCATGAAGGCGCGGGGGAACGAGGCGAAGCGCGTCGCGCGCATCCGCAAGCAGGGACATGCGCGCAAGCGCACCGCCAAGGCTGAGAGGCCGCCCTGGCTGGCCGACGAGGCGCTGCGCCTGCTGCTGCGCGAGCATGCGTTCGAGACGGTGCTCGATGTCGGCTGCGGCGACGGCTGCCATGCGCGCGAGTTCGTCCGCCACGGCAAGCGCGTGACCACGATTTCCTGCGAGCCCTACGACGGTTTCGTGCCCGATATCGTCGGCGACGTGATGACGACCGACATCGCGGGACGCTACGACCTGGTCTGGTGCTCGCACGTGCTGGAACACCAGCCGAATGTGCGCGCGTTCCTGCAGAAGATGGCATCGCTGGTCGCGCCTGGCGGCCTGCTCGCGATCACGGTGCCGCCGGCGCGCCCGACCATCGTCGGCGGCCATCTCACCGTCTGGAACGCCGGGCTGCTGCTCTACAACCTGGTCGTCGCAGGCATCGACTGCCGCGACGCGCGCGTGAAGGCCTACGGCTACAACATCTCGGTCATCGTGTCGCCGCGACCCGTTGCGCTGCCGCGGCTGCGTCACGACCAGGGCGACATCGAGCGCCTGGCCGCGTTCTTCCCGATGCCGGTGCAGCAGGGATTCGACGGCCGCATCGAGGAGATCGGCTGGACGCGACCGTCGCCTGCGGAACCGTCGGCCACGCTCGATCGTGCCGCGTTCCAGCGTCTTCCGCCGATGTGCGCGAGCGACCTGAAGACCTTGGCAGCGGTCGCGGGCGCATATCGCGGCGACGGCCATGTGCTGGAGTTCGGCGTGTTCCGCGGTCGTTCCATCGCAGTACTCGCCGCGGTGTTGTCAGGGCGCCGCGTGCACGGTTTCGACACCTTCACCGGTTTGCCGCAGGACTGGCGACGCGGCCCCGGCGATGTCTATCCGGCCGGGCATTTCGGCGTCGAGCGCCTGCCCGACGTGCCGGGCAACGTGACATTGTGGCCGGGCGAGTTCGCGACGAGCCTGCCCGGCTGGCTCGCGTCGCATCCCGGTCCCGTTGGTTTCGTGCATGTCGATTGCGATCTGCACGCATCGACGCGCACGGTGCTGGACCTGCTCGACGCGCGGATCGTACCCGGAACGGTGCTGGTGTTCGACGAGTTGTGCGACTGGACCGATTCGGGCGTCTATCCCGCGTGGCGGGACGGCGAATGGCGCGCGCTGGAGGAATGGCTGCAGCGCAGCGGGCGCAGGTTCCGGGTGCTCGGGCGCGGCCCGCAGTTCTCGGGTGCGATCGTCATCGTGTAGCCGCGATCGGACGGTCGCGCCGCCGACCGCCGGCGATCAGGTCGCGGGCGACTTGTCTTTCGTGGTCGTGGTCGTGGTCGTGGCGTCCGGCGCAGGTGCCGCAGCGTCCTGGCGCGCGGAAATCGGGATCGTGCGCAGCGTGAGCGTGTTGCCCAGCACTTCGATCTTGCCGCCCGCGCGCTTGAACGCATCCAGGTCGTTGGAGATCTGCTCGTGGGTCAGGGTCTTGCGCTTGTCGTCCTTGCGCTGGTCGAAGAGGTGGGTCGTATTGGGTCTGCTCATGGGTCCCATTGCGTTGTTGGAGAGGAGTGATGCGGATCGGGTCGAGGCCTGCACATGCTCAGGCCAGCACGCGGATCGGGATGTCGCGCGCGGCCAGTGCGGCCTCGGCGCGCACGTCGAGACAATACGGCCCCGCCATTGCGAACTTGCGGCAGATGCTCGGTCGCGTTTCGTAGATACCGCAGTTCATGCGCGCGCCGTTGAGCGCGACGCACCAGCCGTCGGCGTCGCGCGCCATCACGGTCACGCCCCGTTCGGTGGTGTCGGTCAGGTGCGCCGGGATGTTGTCCTCCGGGAACACCACCACGGTCAGCCGGCAGCACAGGGCATCGCAACGGCTGCAGTGCGCACGCGCGCTCATGCCGGCATCGCCGGTGCGACACGGCGGAAATGCAGCACGCGTTGCCGGGCGCGCGTCTCGCCGCCGGCATGGTCCGCCATGTGCGGCGGCAGTGGCAGGACTTCGTGCAGGAAGCCCTGTGCGTGCATGAGTTGGGTGAAGCGCGCGCTGTTGCCGCGGCCGGGGTCGGTCAGCACGACTTCGGCCACGGGCGAGGCGTGCTGCGCGATGACGTCGGCGAGGCGTTCGGCCTGGCCGCGTTCGTACAGCACGTCGCTGGCGATGATCAGGTCGAACAGGCCCAGGGTCGGCAGCGGCACGTCCCAGTCCAGGTGGCGGTAGCGCACCGACGGCAGGTCGTTGAGCGCCGCGTTGTAGGCGAGGAAGACTTCGGTCAGCGGATGCACGTCGCTGGCGATGACTTCAGCCCCGCGACGCTGCAGGACCAGGCTCGCCAGGCCGATGCCGCAGCCCAGCTCCAGGATGCGCTTGTCGTCGATGTCGAAACCGTGCATCGCCTGCGCCAGCATCTGTCCGGCGGGCCACGATTGACCGAAGAGACCCCATTGCGCATCGGAGATGCCCAGGCGGGCGCAGTGGCCGTCGGGGTCGTAGAACTGCTGCGAGTCGCTGAGGACGCGCAAACGATACAGATGCCCGCCGACGGGCAGGTGGATGAAACGGGTGTTGTAACCGGGCACGACAGCTCCCTGACGACTCCACCCCCGAGGGGGTGCCACGCGTGAAAGGGAAGCGAAACGACCGGGGGGCTCGGATCAGGTGCCGGAAGCGACGCGCGAATGGCACATTTGCCCGGCCATCGTACCCCACGGGGGGTACGGGCAGGCCACCGGCGGTCGGTTGAGACGGGGAGAGTGGCCGATCCCCGGGCCGCCGTTCAGGGGCCGGGCGGGGCGCGCCAGACCATGTACACATTGGCACGGGCGTAGTGCGAGCCGGGCTTGAGCGTCGGCTGGTGCTCGAAGCCCATGCTCTCGTACAGGCGCACGGCGGGCACCAGTTTGTCGTTGGTTTCCAGGAAGAGACGCTGGCCGCCGCGACGCTTGAATTCGGCGATCGCCGCTTCCAGCAGCGCACGACCGATGCCCAGGCCCTGGCGCTGTTCGTCGACTGCCATCTTCGTCAGTTCGTACACGCCGTCGGCTTCCGGCAGCAGCGCGCAGGTGCCCACCGCTTCGTCGCCCAGCATCGCGAACAGGATGGTTCCGCCGGGCTGGAGGATCTCCTGCTCGGGTTCGGACAGCACGCGGTGATCGATCGCTTCGACGTAGAAGTATTTGCGCAGCCAGGCTTCGTTGAGCCGGTAGAAGGCGTCGCGCAATGCCGGGGAAAAAGCCTCGATGCGCAATGCCGAGCGGCCGTTCGCGGCGGCGTGGGCGACGATCTTCCCGGCCAGCCCGGGTTCCAGCACCCGTTCGAAGGCTTCCAGCGTTCCCAGCAGGTCGATGCCCTGATCGCGGCAATGCCGGGAAAACAGCTCCTCGATCGCCCGCCACAGCCCCTTGGCCTCGCGCAACTGCGCTTCGGCGCGAGCCGTGAGCGTCAGGCGGCGACGCCGGCGGTCCGCAGGGTCGGCTTCCACGCGCACCCAATCCTGTTCCACCAGGCGATCGGCGAGCTGGCTGACCGCGGAATGGGTCTGGCCGACCGCTTCGGCGATCTCGCCGACGGTCTGCGGTCCCCGGTCGTGCAGGACCCGCAGCAGCGGCAGCCAGCGCCCCTGGAGGTCCAGCCCGGTGATGCGGTAGACCTCGTCCGCAGCGGCATACAGGCGATCGCTCACCGCCCGCATGCGGCTGCCGAGGGCGACCAGACCCAGTTGGGCGATGTAGTCCATGGCGGGTTCCGATGGAATTTATGTAACGCATAACGTAATAAGCAACGCAACCGAAGGCAAGCCCGGGCGGATGCATGGCCTCCGCAAGGATTGCGCGCGAGTTTTGCTCGCCCAGGGGGCGAATCGCCTCGCCATGGCTTTGGCTTTGCACTAGATTGGTGCAATGTCGCCGCTGTCCGCCCCGCTCGATGCACTCGCCACGCCCATCGTCTGGTGCGATGCCGACGGCCGGCTGGAAGGCGGCAACCTGGCCTTCTCGCGTTGGCTGGGCGTGAGCGCGCGGCGCCTGCCCGGCCTGCCGATGGCCGCCCTGGAGATGGAGGGCCAGCGGCTGGCACATGTCATGGACGCCCCGCCGGACAGCGACCAGGTCCGCCTGCGCCGGCTGCCATTCGGCTTTCCCGGCAGCGATGCGCAGCAGTACGCCGATGCGCTGCTGACCCGGCGGGAAGAGGGCGGCTGGTGGCTGGAGGCGCACCCGGTCGACGAATTCCCCGGCGAGGACCCGGCGACGATGCTGCCTTCGGCGCTGTCGGCCGCGCTCAAGGGCCTGGCCCATGAACTGCGCAACCCGCTGGCCGGCCTCAAGGGCGCCGCGCAGCTGCTCGCCCGGCGCGTGGACGGCGACGAAGCGCGCGAGCTGACCGCGCTGATCGAATCGGAAGTCGAACGCCTGACCGACCTGATCGACCGCCTGCTGTCGCCGCAGCCTGCGCGCGCGCACGAGCCGCTGAACATCCACGGCGTGCTCGAACGCGTACTGCGTCTGGCCGAAAGCGACGCCGGCTGGGCGGTGAAGCTGGTGCGCGACTACGACCCCTCGTTGCCCGAGCTGCACGGCGACGCCGACCGCCTGACGCAGGCGGTGTGGAACCTGGTGCGCAACGCGATCGAGGCCGGCGCGGCCAACGTCAGCCTGCGCACGCGCATCGAACGCAGCGTGCGCATCGGCGACCAGCTCCACGCGCACGCGCTGCGCCTGGAAATCGCCGATGACGGTCGCGGCGTGCCCGAGTCGCTGGCCGAGCAGGTGTTCCTGCCACTGGTCAGCGGTCGCGCGGAGGGCACCGGGCTGGGCCTTGCGCTGGCCCAGCAGGTCGCACGCGAGCATCGTGGATCGCTCAGCTACCGCTCGCGGCCGGGCCACACCGTGTTCACGCTGCTGCTGCCCTACACCCACGAGGCCGACGATGCCTGATGCCACTGCCGTCTGGGTGGTCGACGACGACCGCGCCGTGCGTTTCGTCCTCGCCACCGCACTGCGCGAAGCCGGTTACGAGGTGACCGCCTTCGATGCCGCGCGCGCGGTGCTCGATGCGCTCGATGCGAAGGCGCCGCCGGGCCTGCTGTTCACCGATGTGCGCATGCCTGGCGACGATGGCCTGGTCCTGCTGGACGCGATCAAGGCGCGCCACCCGCAACTGCCGGTGGTGGTCATGAGCGCCTACACCGACATCGCCAGCACCGCAGGCGCGTTCCGCGGCGGCGCGCACGAATTCCTGTCCAAGCCCTTCGATCTCGACGTCGCGGTCGCGCTGGCCGCGCAGGTGCTGGCGCCGTCGCGGCGCGCGATGCCCGCCGACGAGGCCGCCGCGGGACCATCGCAAGCCGATGCAGCCGCGCCCGAAGACGCGCTCGTCGGCGACACCCCGGCGATGCAGGCCCTGTTCCGCGCCATCGGCCGGCTCGCGCAGGCGCCGCTGG
>DASWYO010000052.1:0-82332 GCA_036404915.1 Lysobacteraceae bacterium | reverse complement strand
CTCGCGCTGCGCGCGAGCCGCACCCTACTCAGGGAGGCGAATCACCGCGTTTGCGAGCCGCTGGCTCGCGCGGGGATGGGCGCCCGCACTGGCTCAGTCCTCGATCCCGAACCGCTCCGCGTATTCCGCCTCCACCCGCGTGTGCGTGCGCCAGAACGGGCGCGCGTCGCGGCCGGACAGCGTGTCGTCGAGGATGCCCAGGTGCGTGTGCCAGCCGCCGGCGACGCTGAGCAGTTCGTTCGGCAGCAGCCGCACGTGCGTCAGCGTGAGCAGGACCTGCTCGCCGCGTGTTTCCAGTTCGAAACGCACTTCCGAATCCTCGGCGTCCGGTTCGCCGGGCATGTCGCTCCAGGTGAAGGCGAGCAGGCGCGGCGGTTCGCAGGCGGTGACCTGCCCGAACACTTCGCCGCTGTTCTCGTAATCACGGTATTTCTCCGGCGCCGGGTCGTCGTCGCGCGACAGTTCGGCATTGCGGAACGCCAGTTCGACGTCGCCGCCGGGCGATGTCGTCATCGGGCCGCCGGCCAGCCACAGCGCGCGCTTGCCGGGGTCGACGAGGTGCGCCCAGACCCGTTCGATGGGGCCGGGCAAGAGCCGTTCGAAGCGGATCGTGTCGGGCGAGGTGAGAGTGCCGTGGTCGCTCATGGCGAAGTGTTCCCGGTGTCGGTGGAAGGGGCGGGCAGGCCGTCGGCCTGCAGCAGGGATTCGAGGGCGTCGAGACGTTCGGTCCAGAACGCCGAGTAGCGGCGCAGCCAGGCGTCGGCCTCGGCCAGTGGCGCGGGGTCCAAGGCGCACTGGTGCGTGCGGCCGATGATGGTGCGCTTGACCAGGCCGGCCCGCTCCAGCGTCTTGATGTGCTTGGAGGCGGCGGCCAGGCTGATCCGATGTGGCGCGGCCAGCTCGCCGACGTTGCGGCTACCCTCGCGCAGGCTCGCGAGCATGGCGCGGCGTGTCGGATCGGCCAGCGCGTGGAAGACCTGATCGAGTCGTGGGGCGTGAAGTTCAACCATGTGGCTGAATATCAGGTCGCAAGTGTCCAATTGTCAACCTTCTGGTTGATCATTGGTCGCCGTACGGCGGTGAACGTGGCACGGGTCACGCCTGTTCAGGGAGGCGTCCTGCGTCACAAAATCTCAAAATTTGAGACGAAACAGGGGCTTGTGGATAAACCTTGAACCAGACTCTGAACATTGCCGCAAGTCATTGACCTGCTTGATGAATTTGCGCTCACAAAGTTGTTGACAACCCTGTGGGGCACTCCTAATGTGGCGACTTGTGGGAAAACCGGGTGTTTCGTGGTTTTCCGGTGTTGATCTTCCCGCCCGCCGCAGGCGAGACCGCGCAGAGGTTCCGTGTTCCAAGGTGAGACCGCCATCACGATCGACGACAAGGGACGGCTGGCGATTCCGACCAGCTACCGGGACGTCATCGCGCGTGCCTGCGAAGGTCGGCTGGTCATCACCTACAACCCCTTCGAGGCCGGTTCGCTCTACCTCTACCCGATGCCGGTGTGGGAGCGCGTGCGGGACCAGGTCAACGCATTGCCGCGCACCAAGAGCGTCAGCCGCAGTCTGCAGCTGAAGCTGGTCGGCGCGGCGACCTTCGTCGAGCCGGACGCCAACGGGCGCATCGGCATCCCGGCGAGCCACCGCAGCGCGGTGGGCATCGAAAGGCGCGCCGTGCTTCTGGGCATGGGCGACAAGTTCGAAGTGTGGAGCGAGCAGGCGCACCACGAACAGATCCGCATGACGCTCAGCGATGCGGACCTGGGCGAGGCGATGCTCGATCTGCAGCTGTGACCGCCGGTGGCGCGGGTTCCGTGCCCGCCCACCTCACGGCGCAGGACGGGCAGGTGCTGCATCTGCCCGTGATGTTCGAGCAGGTCATGGACGGGCTGCGGGTTCTTCAGGAAGGAGCGTATCTCGATGGCACGTTCGGCCGTGGCGGTCACGCCCGCGGCGTGCTGCAACGTTTGGGTGCCGGAGGTCGGTTGCTGCTGATGGACAAGGATCCCGAAGCGATCCGTGTCGCCGAACGCGAGTTCGGCGCGGATGCGCGCGTCGCGATCCATCGCGGCAGCTTCACCGATCTTGCCAGCTGGGGTGACGCGCAGCGCGGGCTCGACGGCGTGCTGTTCGACCTCGGCGTCTCGTCGCCGCAGCTGGATGTGGCCGAACGCGGCTTCAGCTTTGGCAAGGATGGCCCGCTCGACATGCGCATGGACTTCGAGTCCGGCGAAAGCGCCGCGGAATGGCTGGCGCGCGCAGACGAGCGCGAGATCGCCGACGTGCTGTGGACCTACGGCGAGGAGAAGCAGAGCCGTCGCATCGCCCGCACGATCGTCGCGCGCCGTGCCGACACGCCGCTGCTGCGTACGGCGCAACTGGCCGACCTGATCGCGTCGGTCGTGCCGCGCGGCGCGCAGAAGATCCACCCGGCCACGCGCAGCTTCCAGGCCATCCGCATCTTCATCAACCGCGAACTGGACGACCTCGAGCGCGGCCTCGACGCGGCGCTGGCCGCGCTGCGCCCGGGTGGCCGCATGGCCATCATCAGCTTCCACTCGCTGGAAGACCGCATCGTCAAGCAGTTCATGAACCGGCACGCGAAGGCGCCGCCGTCGAACCGGCGCATGCCGGTGGCGGTCGAGTTCACGCCCGTGCTGCGCCTGATCGGCGATGCGCAGAAGGCCACCGAGGCCGAAACCGCCGCCAATCCGCGCGCGCGCAGCGCCGTGCTGCGCGTGGCCGAGAAGATCGGAGGCGCTGCATGAGCCTGCGCTTCATCATCGCGGTGCTGGCCCTGGCGAGCGTGCTGTCCGCGATCGGCGTGGTGCACGCGCGATACCGTCATCGCCAGTTGTTCATCGAACTCTCGCGCCTGGAGAAGGCGCGCGACGAGCTCAACATCGAATTCAGCCGCCTGCAGCTGGAGCAGGCCACCTGGGCGGAAAGCAACCGCATCGACCAGGTGGCGCGCGTGCGCCTGGGCATGAAGACGCCGGAGCCGGCGGACATCGTGGTGGTGCGCCCATGAGCGTGGGCATGCGCGGACTGACGTCCCGGATCGGCGCCATGCGCGACGCCTGGCGCCGCCGTGGCGAACGCCGCCCGGCGCCGCGCGGTCGTGCGCAGTTCGACCTGCGCGGCCGCCTGCTGCTGGTGACCGGTGCGCTGGGCGCCTGCGCGCTGGCGCTGGTCGCGCGCGCGGTCGACCTGCAGCTGGTGCGCAACGAGTTCTACCAGAAGCAGGGCGACGAACGTTTCCTGCGCGAGATCGAGATCGCCACCTCGCGCGGCATGATCACCGACCGCAACGGCGAGCCGCTGGCGGTGTCGACGCCGGTCGAATCGATCTGGGCCAATCCGCAGGAACTGCTGAAGACGCCAGGGCACCTGCCGACGCTAGCGGCCGCGCTGGGCGTGGACGCCGAGAGCCTGACCCGCAAGCTGACCCAGCGTGCGGACCGCGAATTCGTCTACCTCAAGCGCCGCATCAACCCGGCCGAGGCGCGCCGCATCCTGGCGCACGAGATCCCGGGCGTGTTCTCGCAGCGCGAATACCGCCGCTTCTACCCGCAGGGCGAAGCGATCGCGCACGTGCTGGGCTTCACCAACATCGACGACGAGGGCCAGGAAGGGCTGGAGCTGGCGTTCGACGAGTGGCTGCGCGGCACCGCCGGCATGAAGCGCGTGATCCGCGACCGCCACGGCCGCACGGTGGAGGAGGTCGACCTCGTGCGCGCCGCCATGCCGGGCAAGAGCCTGACGCTGACCATCGATCGCCGCATCCAGTACCTGGCTTACCGCGAACTCAAGCGCGCGCTCGCCGAAACCGGTGCGGTCAGCGGCTCGGCGGTGGTGCTCGACGTGGCCACCGGCGAAGTGCTGGCGATGGCGAACCTGCCTTCGTTCAATCCGAACGCGGTGTCCGGCGGCAATCGCGATGCGCACCGCAATCGCGCCGTGACCGACCTGATCGAACCCGGCTCGACCGTCAAGCCGCTGACCGTGGCCGCGGGCCTCGAAGCCGGCGTGATCACGCCGAAGACCGTGTTCAACACCAACCCGGGCTGGATCGCGAACGGCCGCTACCGCACCACCGACACCCACAACTACGGCGTGCTCGACACCACCGGCGTCATCACCAAGAGCTCGAACGTGGGCGTGTCGAAGATCGTGCACCTGCTGCCGAACGACGACTACTACGCGTTCATGCGCCGCGCGGGCTACGGCCGCAGCACCGGCAGCGGCTTTCCGGGCGAGAACGCGGGGCTGCTGCTTCCGCCATCGCGCTGGAGCGGCACGACCAAGCAGACGATGTCGTACGGCTACGGCCTGAGCGCGACGCCGCTGCAGATCGCGCATGCCTACGCGATGCTGGGCAACCACGGTCGCGCGATCGCGCCGACCTTCGTCAAGGGCGAGGTCGGCGAAGCCGAACAGGTGCTCGATCCGAAGATCGCCGACGAAGTGGTGCGGATGATGCAGACCGTGACCGAGCCCGGCGGCACCGCGACGCAGGCCGCGATCCTCGGCTACCACGTCGCCGGCAAGACCGGTACCGCGCGCAAGTCGGAGAACGGCGGTTATTCGCGTCGCTACGTCGCGTTCTTCGCCGGGCTGGTGCCGGTCGACAATCCGCGCTTTTCGATGGCCGTGGTCATCAACGATCCGGATCCTTCGCGCGGCTACTACGGCGGCATCGTCTCGGCGCCGGTGTTCAAGAACGTCATGGAAGGCGCGCTGCGCCTGATGGACGTGCCGCCGGACGACATCGATACCTGGATCGCCGCCCAGCAGAAGGCCGCGTCCGCGCGCCCGGCGTCGAAGCTCACTGCGCTGGCGCCTGCGGTTGCGCCCGTCGCGCAGTCCGTCGCCGCGCCCGCCCCGCGTGTCGCGCCCGCGCCCCCGGCACGCCCCGCCTTGCCGCAGGCCATCGACGGAGGTGCGCAATGACGCGCCGCATGTCGCTCGCCGCATTGCTGCCGGACGTCGCCGACGTGCCGGCGCTGGAGATCTCCGGCCTCGTGCAGGACAGTCGCGCGATCCGTGCCGGCGATGCGTTCGTGGCGATCGCTGGTTTCGGCGCGCATGGCCTGAAGTTCGTCGCACAGGCGAAAGCCGCTGGTGCGGCCGTGGTGCTGTTCGAGCCGCCGATGCCGGACGAATTCGCTTCGAGCGCCGATGCGGACATTCCGATGGTCGCGGTGCCCGGCCTGCGCGCGCGCCTCGGCGCGATGGCCGACCGCTTCCACGGCGAAGTCACGGCGGCGATGACCACCGTCGGCGTCACCGGCACCAACGGCAAGACCTCGACCGTGCAATTGCTCGCACAGGCGTGGACCCTGCGTGGCCGTCGCGCCGGCACCATCGGCACGCTCGGCGCGGGCCTCTACGACAACGTCGTGCCGACTGGTTTCACCACGCCGCTGGTGCTGCAACTGCATGCGCTGCTCGCCGACCTGCGCGACCAGGGCGCGGATGCGGTGGCGATGGAAGTCAGTTCGCATGCGCTGGACCAGGGGCGCGTCGACGGCGTGCACTTCCGCGTGGGCCTGTTCACCAACCTCACCCGCGACCACCTCGACTACCACGGGACCATGGAGCACTACGGCGCCGCGAAGGCCCGGCTCTTCGTGTGGCCCGGGCTCGAATCCGCAGTGCTGAACCTCGACGACGCCTTCGGGCGCGCGCTGCATGCCGGCGTGCGCGCGCACGGCGCCGCGCGTGCGATCGGCGTCAGCTCGCGCGGCGCGATCGATGCCACGCTGCGCGCCGACGACATCGTGCCCGATCTCTCGGGCCTCAATTTCACGCTCTGCGTGGGCGACGAGGCGCATCCGCTGCGTTCGCCGCTGCTCGGCCGCTTCAATGTCGACAACCTGCTCGCGGTCGGCGGTGCGCTGCATGCACTGGGCGAATCGCCGGCAGGCGTGGCCGAACTGCTGTCGCGCCTGCAGCCGGTGCACGGGCGCATGAACCGCCTCGGCGGCGACGGTCGCCTGCCGCTGGTGGTGGTCGATTACGCGCATACGCCCGATGCGCTGGAACAGGCACTGGCCAGCCTGCGCGCGCATGCTGCGGCGAAGCTGGTCTGCGTGTTCGGCTGCGGCGGCGACCGCGACACCGGCAAGCGCCCGCAGATGGCGGAGATCGCCGAGCGCCTGGCCGACGTGGTGGTGGTGACCGACGACAACCCGCGTACCGAGAACGGCGATGCGATCGTCGCCGACATCATGGCCGGCTTCACGACGCCCGGCGCGGTCATCGTCGAGCGCGACCGTGCCGCAGCGATTGCGCGCGCCATCGGTCTGGCCGGCGCGCACGACATCGTGCTGGTCGCCGGCAAGGGCCACGAGCCGTATCAGGAGATCGACGGCGTGCAGCATCCTTTCGACGACACGGCGACCGCGCGCGCGGTGCTGGAGGCGCGCGCATGAAGACGTTGCTGCTGTCGCGCATCGCACAGGCCACCAATGGCCGTCTGGTCGGCGACGACCTCGCGATCGAGGCGCTGGTCACCGATACCCGCAGGCTCGACGCTGCCGCCGCGGTGCCGGCCCTCTTCGTCGCGATCAGGGGCGAGAACTTCGACGGCAACGACTATGTCGCGCAGGCCGCCACGCTTGGCGCGCGCGCAGCGCTGGTGTCGCGCGAAACGCCGGGCCTCGCGATCCCGCAGGTCGTGGTCGCGAACACCGAACTGGCGCTGGCGCAGCTGGCGACGGCTGTCCAGCGTGAGCGCACGGTGACGGTGGTCGCCGTCACCGGCAGCAACGGCAAGACCAGCGTGAAGACGCTGATCTCGACGATCCTCGCCGGTGCGGGTCGCACCTACGCCACGCCGGGCAACCGCAACAACGAGATCGGCCTGCCGCTCGCGGTCATCGACGCGCCGGAGGATGCCGAATTCGCGGTCTACGAGATGGGCACCGGCAAGCCCGGGGACATCGCCTATCTCACCGCGATCGCGCCGCCGGACGTGGCCCTGGTCAACAACGTGGCGCCCGCGCACCTGGAGCGCATGGGCAGCCTGCTCGAGATCGCCAACACCAAGTCGGCGGTGTACGACGACCTGCGCGATGGCGGCGTCGCCGCGATCAACGCCGATGACGCGTTCGCGCCATATTTCGCTGAGCGCGCGCACGGCCATCGTCTGATCCGCTTCGGCCTGGAAGCCAGCGCCGATGTCACCGCGCGCGACATCCGCCTCGATGCCGAGGGCTCGCGCTTCGTGCTGGTCACGCCCGAGGGCGAGGCCGAAGTGACGCTGGCGATGCCCGGCCGGCACAACGTGCTCAACGCACTGGCCGCGACCGCGCTGGCGCTGGGCGCGGGCGTGCCGCTGGCGACGATCGCCGCCGGCATCGTCGCGACGCGTCCGGTGCACGGCCGGCTCAACATGCATCCGCTGGGCGCGGGCGTGACCCTGATCGACGACAGCTACAACGCCAACCCCGGCTCGCTGCACGCGGCCATCGACACCCTGGCCACGGCTGGCGGCGCGCGCTGGCTGGTGCTGGGCGACATGCGCGAATTGGGGGAGGACGCGGTGGCGCTGCATGCCGAAGTCGGTCGTCGCGCGAAGGCATCGGGGATCGCGCGGCTGTATGCACTGGGGGCCTTGAGTGCCGCCACCGCCGAGGCCTTCGGCGAGGGCGCGACGCATTTCGAGGATCACGCGGCATTGACCGCGACGCTGCGCATGGACATCGCCGCACGCGCGGCGTCCGGCGATCGCAGCGCACCGCCGTTGCGCGTGCTCGTGAAGGGGTCGCGCGGCAGCGCGATGGACAGAATCGTGAAAGACATCCTCGCGGACAGCGCGGGTGGGGGAGACTCGCATGCTGCTTGAACTGACCCGCTGGCTCGAACAACTGCAGAGCCTGTTCGGCCTGTTCGGCTACCTGACCTTCCGCGGCATCCTCGCGGCGCTGACCGCGCTCGCGCTGTCGCTGTGGTGGGGGCCGGCGGTGATCGCGCGCCTGGCGACGCTCAAGGGCGGCCAGCCGATCCGCGCCGACGGCCCGCAGTCGCACTTCTCCAAGGCCGGCACGCCGACCATGGGCGGCGCGCTGATCCTGATCACCGTGCTCGCGTCGGTGCTGCTCTGGGGCGACCTGCGCAACCGCTACGTCTGGCTGGTGCTGGCGGTGATGGTGTCGTTCGGCTGGATCGGCTGGTGGGACGACTGGATCAAGATCGTCAAGCGCGATCCGAATGGCATGAAGTCGCGCACCAAGTACGCGCTGCAGTCGCTGTTCGGCCTCGCCGCCGGCCTGTTCCTGTACTTCACCGCCGACGTGCAGTCCGCGACCACGCTGTACATCCCCTTCTTCAAGAACGTGGCGCTGCCGCTGGTCGGCATCGGCGGCACGATCTTCTTCGTCGCGGTCGCGTACTTCTGGATCGTCGGCTTCTCGAATGCGGTGAACCTCACCGACGGCCTCGATGGTCTGGCGATCATGCCGACGGTGCTCGTCGCCTGCGCGCTGGGCGTGTTCGCCTACGCCACCGGCAACGTCAAGTTCGCGACCTATCTGCAGATCCCCATCGTGCCGGGCGCGGGCGAACTGGTGATCATCTGCGCGGCGATCGCCGGCGCGGGCCTGGGCTTCCTGTGGTTCAACACCTACCCGGCGATGGTGTTCATGGGCGACCTCGGCGCGCTGGCGCTGGGCGCGGTGCTCGGCGCGATCGCGGTGATCGTGCGCCAGGAGCTGGTGCTGGTGCTGATGGGCGGCATCTTCGTGATCGAAACCCTGTCGGTGATGATCCAGGTCGCCTCGTTCAAGCTCACCGGAAAACGCGTGTTCCTGATGGCGCCGATCCACCACCACTTCGAGAAGAAGGGTTGGCCGGAACCGCGCGTCATCGTCCGCTTCTGGATCATCTCGGTGATCCTCGTCCTCGTCGGCCTCGCTACCTTGAAGATCCGTTGATGAGCCACTGGTTCCCGCCCCTGCCGCGTTTCGGTCTCGGCCAGCAGGCCACGCGTCTCGACGCGTTGCCCGGCCGCTTCGACCCGTGGCTGCTCGGCGTGGCGCTGGCGCTGGCCGGCATGGGCGTGGTGATGGTCGCGTCCAGTTCGATCGCGATCGGCGAAGGCCTGGACGTCGGTCCGTACTACTTCCTGACCAAGCACCTGATGTTCCTCGCGCTGGGCGCCTGCGTCGCCGGCGTGCTGATGCGCACCGAACTGAAGACGATCGAGCAGAAGGACCGGCTGCTGCTGGTGCTGTGCTTCGTGCTGCTGCTGCTGGTGTTCGTGCCCGGCATCGGCAAGACGGTCAACGGCGCCAAGCGCTGGCTCAACTTCGGCATCATGGGCTTCCAGGCGGTGGAAGCGGTGAAGCTGATGTACATCGTCTGGCTCGCCAGCTACCTGGTGCGCTTCCGCGACGAGGTCAACGCGACCTGGAGCGCGATGCTCAAGCCGCTGGGCGTGGCCGTGGCGCTGGTGGCGCTGCTGATCCTGCAGCCGGACTTCGGTTCGCTGTCGCTGATCCTCGCGATCACCGCCGGCATGCTCGTGCTCGGTGGCGTGCACATGCCGCGCATGTTCGGCCCGGTGCTGGTCGGCCTGCCGGTGCTGGCCCTGATCGCGATCGCCGAGCCCTACCGCTGGCGTCGCTTCACTTCGTTCTGGGACCCGTTCGCCGATCCGTTCGGCAGCGGCTACCAGCTGTCCAACGCGCTGATGGCGATCGGCCGCGGCGAATGGTTCGGCGTCGGCCTCGGCGGCTCGGTGCAGAAGCTGTCCTACCTGCCGGAAGCGCACACCGACTTCATCCTCGCGGTCATCGCCGAGGAGTTGGGCTTCGTCGGCGTCTGCCTGGTGATCGCGCTGTATGCGGTGCTGGTCGGCCGTGCGTTCTGGATCGGCCTCAAGTGCGTGGAAATGCGTCGTCATTTCGCGGGCTACTGCGCGTTCGGCATCGCGCTGTGGATGGCGCTGCAGAGCTTCGTCTCGATCGGCGTGAATCTCGGCCTGCTGCCGACCAAGGGCCTGACCCTGCCATTGATCTCCTCCGGCGGTTCCAGCGTGCTGGGCACCTGCGCCGCGATCGGCCTCCTGCTGCGCATTTCCTACGAACTGGATCGCGCCGAGCGCCAGGTCGCGCGCCTGCGCGGCGAGGCTGCACAGGTGTCGGCACGGATCGAACCGGGCACGCCGCCGCAGACCGCGCAGCCCCTGCCGTCGACCAGCGCATCGGCGCTCGGTAACGTGTCGCTCGCAGGCGCGCCGCGCGGCACCAGCCGCCTGCGCGACCGCGTCGAGCCGAGTTTCGGGAGGGGCGCATGAGCACCTCGACCACGACGGTTTCGACCAGCGGCGAGGCACCCGTGATGATCCTCGCCGGCGGCACCGGCGGACACATTTTCCCCGGCCTCGCGCTGGCGGCCGTGCTGCGCGCGCGCAAGATCCCGGTGGTGTGGCTGGGCGCCGAAGGCGGCATGGAGACGCGCCTGGTGCCGCAGCACGGCATCGACATCGAAACCCTCGCGATCTCCGGCGTGCGCGGCAAGGGCCTGGGCACGCTGCTGCGCGCGCCGATGCGCGTGCTGTCGGCGATCCGCAATGCGCGCGGCCTCCTGCGCAAGCACCAGCCCCGCGCCGTGATCAGCTTCGGCGGCTTCGCGGCCGGGCCGGGCGGCATCGCCTCCGTGCTGGCCGGCATTCCCTTGCTGGTGCACGAGCAGAACCGCGCGCCCGGCATGACCAATCGCGTCCTCTCGCGCTTCGCGCGCCGCGTGCTGACCGGCTTTCCGGATGCTTTCCCGGGCAAGGAAACCGTGGTCGGCAATCCGGTACGTGAGGTGATCGCGCAGGTGCCGTCACCCAGCGAACGCTTCGCCGGTCGCGGCGACGACGACATGCGCGTGCTCGTGCTCGGCGGCAGCCAGGGCGCGCGGGCGCTGAACGCCGCAATGCCGGCTGCGCTGCGCCAGCTCGAAGGCGCGGGCGTGATCGTCCGCCACCAGTGCGGCGAGCGGATGCGCGAGGAAGCCGAAAAAGCCTACGCCGACGCCGGTGTCGTGGCCTCGGTCGAACCCTTCATCGCCGACATGGCGGCGGCATACGCCTGGGCCGATGTGGTGGTCTGCCGCGCCGGTGCGCTGACGCTCGCCGAACTGTGCTCGGTCGGCGTCGGCAGCGTGCTGGTGCCGCTGCCGACCGCGGTCGACGACCACCAGACCAAGAACGCGCAATACCTCGCCCAGCGCCGCGCCGCCATCCTGCTCAGGCAGGACGGGGAACTGGCATCGAAGCTGGCGATGGAATTGCGCAATTTCGTGCTCGATCCCGCCAAGCGCTTGTTCATGGCCGAAGCTGCACGATCCCTTGCCAAAAACGACGCGGCTGATCGAGTCGCCGATGCTGTGCTGCAGGAGGCACGCGCATGATCCGCCGACTGCTCGACACGAAAGATCTTTCCAAGGCCTTCCCCCGCGTGCACTTCGTCGGCATCGGCGGTGTGGGCATGAGCGGCATCGCCGAGGTGCTGTGCACGCTGGGCTACCAGGTGTCCGGTTCGGACAACGCGGACAACGCGACCACCCGTCGCCTCGCGTCGCTCGGGATCACCGTGTGCCGTGGCCACGCCGCCGCAAACGTGCTCGGCGCCGACTGCGTGGTCGTGTCCAGCGCGATCAAGCACGAGAATCCCGAGTGGATGGAGGCGCGCGCGCAGCGCATCCCGGTGGTGCCGCGTGCCGAGATGCTCGCGGAACTGATGCGTTTCCGTCGCGGCATCGCCATCGCCGGCACGCACGGCAAGACCACCACGACCTCGCTCACCGCGAGCGTGCTGGCCGAGGGCGCGCTGGATCCGACCTTCGTGATCGGTGGCCAGCTGCTCGCCGCCGGTGCCAACGCGCGGCTGGGCAGCGGCGACTGGCTGGTGGCCGAGGCCGACGAGAGCGACGGCAGCTTCCTGCGCCTGAATCCGTCGATCGCGGTCGTCACCAATATCGATGCCGACCATCTGGAGAACTACGGCGGCGACTTCGCGCGCGTGCAGGCCGCGTTCTCGGAATTCCTGCATCGCCTGCCGTTCTACGGCCTGGCCGTGCTGTGCATCGATGACCCGGAAGTCGCGGCGCTCGCCGCCGACATGCCGCGCCATGTCATCAGCTACGGCTTCGCCGCCGAGGCCGACGTGCGCGCCGAGGATGTCGAGCAGGTGGGCCCGGCGATGCGCTTCACGCTGTGCCTGCCCGACGGCACGCGCACGCCGACGACGCTGGCGCTGCCCGGCCGCCACAACGTGCAGAACGCGCTGGCCGCCGCCACCATCGGCTGGCAGCTCGGCGTGGCGCCGGAGACCATCGCGCACGCGCTGGAGAAGTTCGCCGGCATCGGCCGTCGCTTCAACCTGCTCGCCGAGCTGACCACGTCGCATGGCGCGAAGGTGCAGCTGGTCGACGACTACGGCCATCACCCGAAGGAACTGGAAGCGGTGTTCCAGGCCGCGCGCGGCGGCTGGCCGGATCGCCGCCTCGTGGTCGCGTTCCAGCCGCATCGCTACAGCCGCACCCGCGACCTGTTCGACGACTTCGCCGCCGTGCTGTCGAATGTCGACGCGCTGGTGCTGACCGAGGTCTATCCGGCAGGCGAAGCACCGATCGCCGGTGCCGACGCCAAGTCGCTTGCGCGCAGCATCCGCGCACGCGGCCGCATCGATCCGGTTGTCGTTGGTGGTGCAGGCGATCTCGCCGCAGTGCTGCCCGACGTGCTCCATGACGGCGACCTGCTGCTGATGATGGGCGCAGGCGACATCGGCCATGCCGCGCAGCAGATCGCGACGCACGGCTTCCACCAGGACAACAATGAGGGCACCAGGACGTGAGCATCGCCACGCCATCGCCGCGCTTCACTGATCCGGCCGTGTTCGGTCGCGTCGCCGTGCTCATGGGCGGCACCAGCGCCGAACGCGAGGTCTCGCTCGATTCCGGCCGCAACGTGCTGGACGCGCTGCGCGCGCGCGGCGTGGATGCGCATGCGGTCGACGGCATCCCGGCGCTGATCGATGCGCTGCGCGACGGGCAGTACGACCGCGTCTTCAACATCCTCCACGGCAACAAGGGCGGTGGCGAGGACGGCGTGCTGCAGGGCGCGCTGGAAGCGCTGGGCGTGCCCTACACCGGTTCGAAGGTGCTGGGCAGTGCGCTGAGCATGGACAAGATCCGCACCAAGCAGGTGTGGATCAGCGAAGGCCTGCCGACCCCGAAGTTCGTGCGCATCGCCCCGGGCAGCGATCTGCGCGCCGCCGCGGCGTCGCTGGGGTTGCCGGTGTTCGTGAAGCCGTCCTGCGAAGGCTCCAGCGTCGGCGTGTTCCGCATTCTCGCCGACAGCGACCTCGCTGCTGCCGAAGCTTTTGCTGCGGGCTATGCCGGCGAACTGCTGATGGAGCAGATGGTGCAGGGCGACGAGTTCACTGTCGGCATCTTCGGCGATCTCGCGCTGCCGTCGATCCGCATCGTGCCTGCCGGAGAGTGGTACGATTACCACGCCAAGTACATCGCCGACGACACGCAGTACCTGTGTCCCGGCCTCGAAGGCGACGACGAGACGACCATCCGCGACCTTGCGCTGCGCGCCTTCCGCGCCGCTGGTTGCAGCAGCTGGGGCCGCGTCGACGTGATGCGCGACCGCCGCCACGGCTTCCAGCTCATCGAGATCAACACCGCCCCGGGCATGACCAGCCACTCGCTGGTGCCCAAGGCCGCGTGCCAGATCGGCATCGATTTCGAGACCCTGTGCTGGATGGTGCTCGAGACATCGATCGATGCTGCGGTTCCGGAGGTGGGCGGCCGATGAACGCCTTCCTGCGACTCGTCGCGTGGCTGCTGGCGCTGGCACTGGTGACGCTGCCCGTGGTGGCGGTCATCCAGGGCTGGGTCGGTGCCGAGCGCTGGCCGCTGCGCACGCTGCGCGTGGTCGGCGATCTCGAACGCGTCGATGCCGCGCGCCTGCGCGCGACCGTCATGCCGCATGCGCGCCGCGGATTCTTCGCGGTACGCCTGGAAGACGCGCAGGCGGCGGTGGCGAAGCTGCCGTGGGTCGAGTCGGCGGAAGTGCGCAAGCAGTGGCCGGATGTGCTGATCGTGCGCGTCGAGGAACATCGGCCGTTCGCATGGTGGGGTGACGATCAGCTGCTGTCGGAGCGCGGTCGTCTGTTTCCGTCGGCGAAGGTGGCCGTCCCGAAGGGCTTGCCGCGTTTCGATGGGCCGGTGTCGCGCAGCAGCGATCTGGTCGCGTTGTACAACGAAGCGCGCGCGCTGTTCGCGCCGGTCGGCATCGATGTGCAGGCGCTGCGCATCGATGCGCGCGGCAGCTGGTCGATGACCCTGTCCAACGGCGCGGAACTGCTGCTCGGCCGCGACGACGCGCGCTTGCGCCTGGCGCGGTTCGCACGGCTGCTGCCGCAGTTGCAGGCGCAGGACCCGCGCACGCTCGCGCGCGCCGACCTGCGCTACACCAACGGTTTCGCGCTGACGTGGCGCGAGGCGGCCGACACCACCAAGGCGGCCGGCACGCCCGCAGCGGTCGCGCCGAACGTCGCACCCAACGTCGCACCTCACCAGGCGACACCGGCCGGCACCACCGGCCGCATCGCCACCCTGACCGCATTCCCGATTTTCCATTTCCGATCCACGGCGCTGCCCTCATGAACCGCAAAGGCGACAAATCGCTCATCGTCGGCCTCGACATCGGCACCTCGAAAGTGGTGGCGCTGGTGGGCGAATACGCGCCCGGCAATCCCATCGAGGTCATCGGCATCGGCACGCACGAGTCGCGCGGGCTGAAGCGCGGCGTGGTCGTGGACATCGAGTCGACCGTGCAGTCGATCCAGCGCGCGATCGAGGAAGCCGAGCTGATGGCCGGCTGCGAGATCCGCTCGGTCTACGCGTCGATCTCGGGCAACCACGTGCAGTGCCGAAACTCGCCGGGCATCGTGCCGATCCGCGACGGCGAGGTCAGCTACATGGACCTCGACCGCGTGCTGGAAGCGGCGAAGGCCGTGGCCATTCCGGCTGACCAGAAGATCCTGCATGCGATCCCCCGCGATTACGTGCTGGACGATTCGCAGGAAGGCATCCGCAACCCGGTCGGCATGACCGGGGTGCGCCTGGAAGTGCATGCGCACCTGGTGGTGTGCGCGCAGTCGGCGGCGGCGAACATCAGCAAGTGCGTGCAGCGCTGCGGCCTGCAGGTGGACGACCTGATCTTCTCCTCGCTGGCCTCCAGCACCGCCGTGCTGACCAGCGACGAGCGCGAACTGGGCGTGGTGCTGGTCGACATCGGCGCGGGCACCACCGACATCGCGGTGTTCGTGCACGGCGCGATCTGCCACACCGCCTCGCTGCCGATCGCCGGTGACCACGTCACGAACGACATCGCGCACATGCTGCGCACGCCGACGCCGGAAGCCGAGCAGATCAAGGTCCGCTACGCCTGCGCGCTGGCGCAGCTGGCGACGGCCGAGGAAAGCATCCAGGTGCCCAGCGTCGGCGATCGTCCGCCGCGCCGCCTGCCGCGCCACGCGCTGGCGCAGGCGGTGCAGGGGCGCTACGAGGAAATCTTCGAGATGGTGCAGGCCGAACTGCGCCGCTCGGGCTTCGAGGAACTGGTGCGTGCCGGCATGGTGCTCACCGGCGGGGCCTCGAAGATGGAAGGGGTGGTCGAACTGGCCGAGGAAATGCTGCAGATGCCGGTACGCGTGGGCATTCCGCAGCATGTCAGCGGCCTGGGCGAAGTGGTCGGCAACCCGGTGCATGCCACCGGCGTCGGTCTGCTGCTGATGGGCAGCCAGATCGAGCATCCGCGTCGTCCGGTGATTCCGGCCGGCCGCGCGCTCGGCGTGTTCAACAAGTTCAGGAACTGGTTCAAGGGCGAGTTCTAGCGATTCGATCCATGGACGACGGCGGGCCCCGGGACGGGGCGCAGTGAAACGCGGTACCGATCCAACAGACAACAGCGATACCTATAAATAGACGAGGACACGGACATGGCATATTTCGAACTGGTCGAAAAGATGGCCCCGAATGCGGTCATCAAGGTCGTTGGCGTGGGTGGCGGCGGCGGCAACGCCGTTGCGCACATGGTCAACGGCTGCATCGAGGGCGTGGAGTTCATCACCGCGAACACCGATTCGCAGGCGATCAAGAACTGCGGCGCCAAGCTCCAGCTGCAGCTGGGCGGCAACGTCACCAAGGGCCTGGGCGCAGGCGCGAATCCGGAGGTCGGCCGCCAGGCCGCGCTGGAAGACCGCGAGCGCATCATGGATGCGCTGCAGGGTGCCGACATGGTGTTCATCACCGCCGGCATGGGCGGCGGCACCGGCACCGGCGCCGCGCCGGTGGTCGCGCAGCTGGCGAAGGAGATGGGCATCCTCACGGTTGCCGTCGTCACCAAGCCGTTCCCGTTCGAAGGCCGTCGCCGCATGCAGGTGGCGCTGAAGGGCATCGAGGAGCTGTCGCAGCACTGCGATTCGCTGATCACGATCCCCAACGAGAAGCTGATCACCGTGCTCGGCCGCAACGCCACGATGATCCAGGCCTTCCGCGCCGCCAACGACGTGCTGCAGGGCGCTGTGCAGGGCATCGCAGACCTGATCGTGCGTCCGGGCCTGATCAACGTCGACTTCGCCGACGTGCGCACCGTCATGTCCGAAATGGGCCTGGCAATGATGGGCACCGGTACTGCACGCGGCGACGATCGCGCACAGGCTGCGGCCGAGGGTGCGATCAACAATCCGCTGCTCGACGACGTCAACCTCGCCGGCGCCAACGGCATCCTGGTCAACATCACCGCCGGCCCGGACTTCACCATGGCCGAGTTCGACGAAGTCGGCCGCACGATTGAGAACTTCGCCTCGGAAGACGCGACGGTCGTGATCGGCACCGTGCTCGACCCGGACATGCAGGACGAGGTCAAGGTGACCGTGGTCGCCACCGGCCTCAATCGTGCCGTCTCGCGCCAGGCCGTGCGCGATCGCGACGAAGGCCACGTGCCGGCGCGTCGTCCGCAGGTGCAGCTGATCAATACCCAGGGCCGTCGCGACGGCACCACCGGGATGATGATCGACGAGCCGGCGGCGTTCACGCCGGGCGCGGGCATCGCCGCCAACCTCCGTGGCCGCGGCAGCGATGCGTCGACCCCGCCCGCCGCCGATTTCGGCAGCGACAGCAGCTACCTGGACATCCCGGCGTTCCTCCGCCGCCAGGCGGACTGACCGGCGGTTGATCCATCGGGGAAGGCCCGGCCGGCAACGGCCCGGCGTTCTCCGCGTGTCGTGTCCTTTTCCCGCCGGGTCGTCCGGCCCGGCGGGCTTTTCTCCCGGTCACAGCCCTTCTTCGAAGGCCGCCGTTGCAGGTCCGGAACGGTCCGTCCCTTTCGTTCAGGTTCAGCCTGTCGCGTGCTAATCTGCCTGCCCACTCGAAATGCGAGTGCTCCCCGAGCGCACGGATCCGCGCCCAGCCCCGCACGAATTCCTCATCGCCCATGGCCCAGCAACGCACCCTGCAGAACATGATCCGCGCCACCGGCGTGGGCCTGCACAGTGGCGACAAGGTCTTCCTGACCCTGCGCCCGGCACCGGTCGATACCGGCATCGTGTTCCGTCGCGTCGATCTGGATCCCGTCGTCGAGATTCCCGCCCGCGCCGACCTGGTGACCGAGACCATGCTCTGCACCGGTCTGACCCGCGAGAGCGCCAAGGCGATGACCGTCGAGCACCTGATGTCCGCGCTGGCGGGCCTGGGCGTCGACAATCTCTACGTCGAACTGTCGGCGCCCGAAGTGCCGATCATGGACGGTTCCTCCGGCCCCTTCGTGTTCCTGCTGCAATCGGCCGGCATCGTCGAACAGAACGCGCGCAAGCGTTTCATCCGCATCCTCAAGCCCGTGGAAGTGCGCGACGGCGACAAGATCGCCCGTTTCGAGCCGCACGACGGTTTCCGCCTGGGCTTCACCGTCGAGTTCAACCATCCGGCCATTCCCGCGTCGCAGTCGCGCGCGGTGGTCGAGTTCTCGACCGAGAGCTACATCCGCGAAGTCAGCCGCGCGCGCACCTTCGGTTTCATGCGCGACCTCGAATTCATGCGCGAGCGCAACCTCGGCCTCGGCGGCTCGATGGACAACGCGATCGTGCTCGACGAATTCCGCGTGATCAACGACGACGGCCTGCGCTATGCCGACGAGTTCGTCCGCCACAAGATCCTCGATGCGGTGGGCGACCTGTACCTGGCCGGCCATCCCATCCTCGGTGCCTACGAGGGCTTCAAGTCCGGCCACGCCCTCAACAACAAGCTCGTCCGCGCCCTCCTGGCCGAATCTTCGGCCTGGGACATCGTCACCTTCGACGACCGCGCCCCGGTGCCCGTGGTCTACGGCGCCCTGCAGCCGGCCTGAGCCGAGCCGCCCCTCTCCAGGTGCCCTCCGGGCCGTCGGCCCAACCATGCATTTCGCCATCCGCGATCAGGCAACTTGCCTGATCCGTGAACTCGCGCGCCGTTTTTAACGAAAATCAAACGAAAACCCCCCGGCTTCTTAACCCCCTGACCGCACCCGGCCAGTAGGATGCGTCCTTCGCGTCCGTCGGGCGCCCCTGATCGGGGCCTCCGGCGGTGGACTCAGGACGGGTCCTGCTCCGACGGATCTTCGTCGCGGGAGGCGAGTGCGGCCGCGAATGCTTCACGCGCGGCCGCCGAGAGTGGGGGAACGGAACGACTGTTCGACGTCCCGACGGCGGGCGCACGCATCGCGTGTGGCCCGGTCGCGACCTTGACCACCAGTTCGGTCACCTCCAGTCCGATGGACCGGGCCACTTCGAGGACGTCGGTCGCCGCAAGCCGCAACTTGGCATGCCAGACCGGCGCATCCACCAGGTAGACGAGTCGTCCGTGGTTGATGTTCGCCAGGCGCGCATGCGCGGCGACACCCGACGGAAGACCCGGACGCAGTTGCAGATCCAACGCTTCGAGCCACATCGCCCGCCGCAGGAACAGTTTGCCCGGGTCATTGGCGTCGCCGTCGAGCAAGGCATCGGCGGCGATCTTCGGACCCGCAGACCGGGACGGAGGAGGAGGGTTGTGTCGAGAACGGGACATTGGCCGCATGACTGTACACAGCTTCGACGAAAATACGCAGCACCGGACGGACGCCGACGAGATGTCGCAGGCGCAGGGCGCCGCGCATCCGCCCCGGCCGCCAGCCCTCGTGCTGGCCCAGCATCACATGCGCGTCGCCGCGCACACGCTCGCACGTGCCTGCGCCATCGGCGCGCGCAGCACGTGGTCCTTCATCATCGACACCGGCCATCGTGGCCGCATCGCGATGCAGGCTCGCCCCGGCGTGGCCGCGCTCGCGCTGGTCATCATCGGCGTCGGCCTGGGCGCCATCGGCGACGGCCTGGTCCGCGACCTGCACCACGATCGCCTCAAGGTCGCCGTGAGCGAGCAGGCGCGCACGCTGGAAGCCACCCGCCGCGAGGCCCAGCGCGAGGTGAACGCGCTGGCCGCGCGCATGGCCGAGCTGCAGGCCGAGGCCAACCGCCTGAACGCGCTGGGCGAGCGCCTGACCCGCGCCGCGCAGCTGGGCGACGGTGAATTCGACTTCGACAAGCCGGTGGGCATCGGTGGTGCCGGTCCGGTCCGCGACATGCACGCCCGCGAACTGCGCAACGGCATGACCGGCCTCGACGTCCAGCTCCAGCACTCCGGTCGCCAGCTGTCGGTGCTCGAGGCGCTGCTGTTCAACCGCGAACTGGACAAGAGCAGCCTGCCGACCGGCCTGCCGATCCAGCAGAGCTACATCACCTCGAATTTCGGCTATCGCGCCGACCCCCTGGGGGGCGGCAGCCAGTTCCACAAAGGCGTCGATTTCGAGGCCAACACCGGCGATCCGGTGCTGACCGTCGCCGATGGCGTGGTGACCTATTCGGGCGTGCGCTCGGGCTACGGCAACGTCATCGAAGTCGACCATGGCAACGGCTACGTGACCCGCTATGCCCACAATTCGCGGCTCACCCGCCAGGTCGGCGACCTCGTCCGCCGCGGTCAGGAAGTCGCCAAGGCCGGTTCCACGGGCCGCTCGACCGGGGCCCACGTGCATTTCGAGGTCTGGGACAACGGCGCGGTGGTGAACCCGCAGCAGTTCCTCGGCCAGGCCACGGCCCCCGTGGCGGGCGGCAAGGTCGCCACGCGCCGCTGACGCTCCCGATTGAGCGGGGCGTCGGAAAGCCGGATGGATGAAACAGCGCCGCCCGGGGGCTTGATACCTCGGGGCGGTGGCACCAAGTACAATGGAACGTTGCAGGGCGCTCTGCGCCCTTTTTTATTGCCGTGGATGGCCGTTCCGGACGGTCTGCCCGGCCCAACCTGCCCGGACCCTTTCCGCCCATGCTCAATCGCCTGTTGACCAGCATCTTCGGTAGCCGCAACGATCGCCTGATCAAGCAGCTCAGCGGCATCGTCAAGAAGATCAACGCTCTCGAAGCGCAGATGGAAGCGCTGTCGGATGCCGAACTCCAGGCGAAGACGCCCGAGTTCAAGGATCGCATCGCCAAGGGCGAGTCGCTCGACAAGGTATTGCCGGAGGCCTTCGCGGTCTGCCGCGAGGCATCGAAGCGCGTCCTGGGCATGCGTCACTACGACGTCCAGCTGATCGGCGGCATGGTCCTGCACCTGGGCAAGATCGCGGAAATGCGCACCGGCGAAGGCAAGACCCTCGTCGGCACGCTGCCGACCTATCTCAACGCGCTGGAAGGCAAGGGCGTCCACGTCATCACCGTGAACGACTACCTGGCCCGCCGCGACTCGGCCTGGATGGGTCGTCTCTACAACTGGCTGGGCCTGAGCGTCGGCGTCGTGTACCCGGGCATGCCGCATTCCGACAAGGCCGCCGCCTACGGCGCCGACATCACCTACGGCACCAACAACGAATTCGGCTTCGACTACCTGCGCGACAACATGGCGCTGGCGAAGGAAGACCGCCACCAGCGCGGCCTGCATTACGCGATCATCGACGAAGTCGACTCGATCCTGATCGACGAAGCGCGCACGCCGCTGATCATCTCCGGCCGCGCCGACGAATCGCCGGAGCTGTACGTCAAGGTCAACCGCATCGTGCCGCAGCTCAAGCGCCAGGACGTCGAAGACGGCGTCGGCGATTTCTGGGTCGACGAGAAGGGCAAGCAGGTCCATCTGTCCGAAGCCGGCCAGGAGCACGCCGAAGAGCTGCTGCGCCGTGCAGGCATCCTCGAAGGCGAGGACACCCTGTACGCCGCGCACAACATCCACGTCGTGCACCATCTCAACGCCGCGATGCGCGCGCACGCGCTGTTCCAGCGCGACGTCGACTACATCGTGCGCGAGGGCGAAGTGGTGATCGTCGACGAATTCACCGGCCGTACGCTGCCGGGCCGTCGCTGGTCCGATGGCCTGCATCAGGCCGTCGAGGCGAAGGAAGGCGTGCCGGTCCAGCACGAGAACCAGACGCTCGCCAGCATCACCTTCCAGAACCTGTTCCGCATGTACGGCAAGCTGTCGGGCATGACCGGCACGGCGGACACCGAAGCCTTCGAATTCCAGAGCATCTATGGCCTGGAAGTGGTGGTGATCCCGACCCATCGCCCGATGGTGCGCAAGGACCATCCGGATGCGGTGTTCCTCAACAAGGCCGGCAAGTACCGCGCGGTGTTCAACGAGATCAAGGAATGCAATGCCAAGGGCCAGCCGGTGCTGGTCGGCACGACCTCGATCGAAGTCTCGGAAATGCTGTCCGAACAGCTCAAGGCCGCGGGCGTGCCCCATGAGGTGCTCAACGCCAAGCAGCACGAGCGCGAAGCGCACATCGTCGCCCAGGCTGGCCGTCCCGGCGCGGTGACGATCGCCACCAACATGGCCGGTCGTGGTACCGACATCGTGCTCGGCGGCTCGCTGGAAGCCGAACTGCAGGTGCGCGAAGAAGAGAATGGTGGCCCGCTCAACGACATCGAGCGCCAGCGCATCAAGAACGAATGGCAGCAGCGCCACGACGCCGTGAAGGCGAGCGGCGGCCTGCACATCGTCGGTACCGAGCGCCACGAATCGCGGCGCATCGACAACCAGCTGCGCGGCCGCTCCGGCCGCCAGGGCGACCCGGGTTCGTCGCGCTTCTACCTGTCGCTCGAAGACAACCTGATGCGCATCTTCGCGGCCGACTGGGTGCAGCGCATGATGGCGCGCATGGGCCTGAAGGAAGACGACATCATCGAAAGCCCGCTGGTCAGCAAGCAGATCGCCGGTGCGCAGCGCAAGGTCGAAGCGCACAACTTCGACATCCGCAAGAACCTGCTCGACTTCGACGACGTCAACAACGACCAGCGCAAGGTCATCTACCGCCAGCGCGACGAGCTGCTCGAAGCCGACAGCGTCAAGGACAACGTCGACGGCATCCGCAACGACGTGGTGGCCGACATGGTCGACCGTTTCGTGCCGCCGAATTCGATCGACGACCAGTGGGACCTGCCGGGCCTGGAGTCCGAACTGGCCGCCGAATTCAACCTGCAGCTGCCGGTGGTCGAGCACGTGCGCGGGCAGAAGGAAATCGATGCCGAGGGCATCGCGCGCTACGTCCAGGGCGAAGTCCTGCGCCTGTTCGAGGCCAAGGAAGCCACGATCGGCGCAGAGAGCATGCGCATGCTCGAAAAGCACCTGATGTTGACCGTGCTCGACCAGAGCTGGAAGGAACACCTCGGTCGCATGGATTACCTGCGTCAGGGCATCCACCTGCGCGGTTATGCGCAGAAGCAGCCGAAGCAGGAATACAAGAAGGAAGCGTTCGAACTGTTCAGCGAGATGCTGGAGAAGGTCAAGCGCGAGGTGGTGTCGCTGCTGGCGCGCGTGCGCGTGCGCAGCGAGGAAGAGGTCGCGCAGGCCGAAGCCGCCGAACGCGCCCGTGCCGAAGCGCTGGCCCGCCAGATGCAGTTCCAGCATCCGGACATCGGCGGCTACGGTGCCGACGAGGAAGCCGCCACGCCGGATTATCAGCATCCCGAGCAGTTCGCCGGCGTCGGCCGCAACGACCCGTGCCCCTGCGGCAGCGGCAAGAAGTTCAAGCACTGCCACGGGCAACTGGTCTGAGCCTGGAGCGGTGACGCGGGTCATGCGAATGGGCATGGCGTGATTCGCGAGACGCGAAGATCGCGATGAGCAAGTTCCGATCCCCGAATCCTGCGCCGCCTCGCGGTATCCACGTGGTCGCAGGCGTCATCACCGACGCCCGCGACCGCATCCTGCTGGCGCGACGCACCGAAGGCCGCGATCTGGCCGGCCTGTGGGAATTCCCGGGCGGCAAGGTCGATCCCGGCGAAACGCCCGAACAGGCGCTGGCCCGCGAGTTGCGCGAGGAGCTGGGCATCGAAGCGCGCGTCGGCGAGCCGGTGATCGCGGTGCCGCAGCAGTATCCGCACAAGCGGCTGTGCTTGGACGTGCGCCGCATCGCCGCGTGGAGCGGCACGGTGAAAGGACTCGATGGCCAGGCACTGGCCTGGGTGCCGCCGCACCGGCTGGCCAGTTATGCGATGCCCGATGCCGATCGCCCGGTGGTCGCGGCGCTGCGCGATCCGCCGCTTTACCTGATCACGCCTGAGCCCGATGACGATGCGCGCTGGCTCGATGGCCTGCGCGCCGCGTTCGATGCCGGCATCGCGCGCGTGCAACTGCGCGCGCCGATGCTCGCGATCGCGGATCCCGCACGGTGGTCTGCACTGGTCGAACACGCGGTGGCCCTTGCGCGCGCCGCCGGAGCCGATGTGCTGGTGAACGGCGATATCGCGCTGGCCGCGCGCCTCGGCATCGGCGTGCATCTGCGCGCAGCGCAGGTGTCATCGTTGACGAGCAAGCCTGCCGTGCCCGGGACCGTGATCGCGTCCTGCCATACGCTTGATGAGCTCCTGCACGCGCAGGCATCGGGCTGCGATGCCGCCGTGCTCGGCCCCGTGCAGCCGACCGCATCGCATCCGGGGCAAGCCGGCATCGGCTGGGATACGTTCGCGGGCCTACGCGAACGCGTCGCGCTGCCGATCTACGCCATCGGCGGGCTCGGTGCGGGCGATGTCGCCATGGCGCGCGCGCACGGCGCGCAGGGTGTCGCCGCGATCCGGGGTTTGTGGCCGCGCTGAGCGCAGCTTGCGTCGCGCGAGGATGACGTTGGTTCAGTTGAAACGAGTCGCCCGGATCGCTCATGACGCGGTCCGGGCGAAACGGATCACTTGTCGGTTTCGAGCAGATGCTGCTGCCAGAACAAGACGCTCGCAGCGCCGAAATAATCGTTGTTGCTCTTCTTGCGGAAGCCGTGGCCTTCGTCGTTGAACAGCAGGTACCAGACCGGCTGGCCGTTGGCGCGCACGGCTTTCACGATCTGCTCGGCTTCGGTCCACGGCACGCGCGGATCGTTCTTGCCCTGCGCGACGAACAGCTTGGCCCTGATCCGGTCGGCATGGTTGAGCGGCGAGATGCGCTCGAAGACTTCGGCCATCTTCGGGTCGCGCTCGTCGCCGTATTCCACGCGGCGCAGGTCGCGGCGATAGCTTTCGGTGTTCTTGAGGAAAGTGCCGAAGTGCGAGATGCCGACGACGTCGATGCCGGCGCGGATGCGGTCGCTGTAGTGCATCAGCGAGGCCAGCACCATGTAGCCGCCGTAGCTGCCGCCGACCACGCCGACGCGCGAACTGTCGAGCTCGGGCTGCTTCGCGATCCAGTCGAGCAGGGCGCCGATGTCCTTGACCGAATCCTCGCGCTTCGCACCGTTGTCCAGCGAGAGCCAGGTCTTGCCGTAACCGGTGGAGCCGCGCACGTTCGGCACCAGCATCGCCACGCCCAGCTCGTTGGCCATGAACTGCGCCGTCGGATTGAAGGTGGGTTGCGACTGGCCTTCGGGGCCGCCGTGGATGTTGATCACCACCGGCAGCTTGCGGCCTGCGGGCACGTTCGCCGGGCGGTAGTAGAACGCGGGGATGGTGCGCGGCTTGCCGTTGACGCGATCGAAGGTCGGATAGCGCACCAGCGTCGGCGCGACGAACTTCGAGGCATCGAGACCGCCGACTTCGCTCTGCGTCCAGCGCGCCAGGCTCGCGTCGCGCAGATCGATCACGTAGACGTCGCTGGGCGAGGTCGCGCTGTTGATGCTCAGCGCCAGGCGATTGCCGTCGGGCGAGAACACGCCGGATCCGAACACGCCCACCGGCAGCGCGGGCAGCGCGATCTCGCGATGCGAGGGCAGCGCCAGCACGCGCAGGCGGCTGATGCCGTCCTCGTTGGTGGCATAAGCCAGGTGGCGACGATCTTCCGACAGGCTGAAGCCGCTGACGTCCCACGGGATCGCGCCGCTGAGCACGGTCAGCTTGCCGGTGCTCACGTCGTGATGGCGCAGGGTCTGGAATTCCTGCGACTTGCCGTCCACCGGTTCGTCGGACACGTAGTACGACGACTTGCCGTCGGCGCCGTAGGCGAAGTCGCCGAACGCGGCCTTGCCGCCGTCGACCGGGAACATCGTCAGCGTGCCTGTGGCCAGATCGACCTTGCCCGGATAGGACTCCGCGGCGGACACGCCCTTCATCACCAGCAATGTCCTGCCGTCGGGCGAGAAGTCGCGCGCGCTCCAGCTGCCGCCCTCGGTCACCACTGGCCTGGCTTGGCCCGTGGCCATGTCGCGCACCCAGATGTCGGTATCGGTGCCGTTGCGCGCGGTGCTGCGATAGGCCAGCCACTTGCCGTCGGGCGAGAAGAGCGGCCCGCTGTTCTGCGTGCGCTTGCCGTCGGTGAGCAGGCTGACTTCGCGGCTGCCACCGTCGAACCAGAACAACTGCGAGAACTCGTCGCCACCCTTGTCCTTCGCGAACACGAAGCCGTTGCGCGAGGCGGCCGTGGGCATCGGCGCGACTGCGCCGACGGGCTCGGGATAGAAGGTCAGCTGCTCGCGCATGCCGAGCGGCTGGCAGACGCGGTGCACCTGGCTGGTTTCGGCGAAGCGCGTGCCGACGAGCAGGCAGCCGTCCTTCGTCCAGCCGGCGACACCCGCGCCGCGCGTGTTCTGGTAGCGGTTGAGGCGTTCGAGCAGTTCGGCAGGAATCGCCGGAATGTTCTCGCTGATGCGGTTGCCGACTTCCTGGCGCTGGACGGCGGGCGTCTGCGCATGCGCGGACAGGGCGCTGGCGAAGACCAGCAGGGCGGTGGCGATGCTTGTGCGGCGCAGCATGATCGGGTCCCGGTGAGGAAAACCACCGGAGCATACCGCTGTCGCGGCATGTGCCGGCAGTTCTGGGGCCATGCCCGACTTGGCGGATCGATTCGGGCTGCCTGCGCGGAGGTGCCGCGCTACACTCGGCCGGCATCGTCGGTGCTTGGGAGGGCGCGCAATGACGGGACGTCGTGGATTCATGGCCGCACTCGGCGGCCTCGTGCTCGGCGCCGCAATGCCGCGCATCGCGACGGCGCGGGTGCAGGCACGCGACATCGTCGCGATCGATGGCGCCGGCGGTACGGGCCTGTTCTGGTATGACCCCGCCGACCCGGCGAACGCGCAGACGATCCGGGACGAACTCGACGCCATTCGCGCCTCCGGGCTGACGGCGGTGGTGCTCACGCTGTCGCCATCCGGACGTTTCTGGATGGATGACGCCGCGTTCGAGAAGACGAAGGCGGCCTTCGACAGTTGGGCCGCCATCGTCGCGCGCCATCCCGCGCACCTCACCCTCATCCAGACAGCCGGCGATCTCGAACGCGCGCGCCGCGAACGCAAGCTCGGCCTGATCCACACCTTCCAGGGCGCGGAACCGCTGGGCGAGGACATCGAGCGCATCCCGATGTTTCGCGCACGCGGCCTGTGCGTACTGCAGCTCACCCACAACCGCCGCAACCTCGTCGGTGACGGCTGCATGGAGCCGGGCAATGCGGGCCTGAGCAATTTCGGTCGCGAGGTCGTGAAGCGGCTCAATGCCGAGCGCATCGTGGTCGACCTCGCGCACGGTTCGCCGCGCACGATGGCCGAAGGCGTCGCCGCATCGCGCGCGCCGATGCTGATCAGCCACACCGGCTGCCGCGCGCTGGCCGACCTGCCGCGCAACACCGACGACGCCACCCTGCGCGCCATGGCCGACAAGGGCGGCGTCGCCGGCATCATCTTCTGGCCCTACCTGCGCACCGACACCCAGCCGATGGCCGAAGATGTCGTGCGCCACATCGAACACGCGGTGAAGGTCTGCGGCGAGGACCACGTCGGCATCGGCACCGACACCGGCATCGCGCCGATCGCGCGCACGCCTGAATTCGAGAAAGGCAATCGCGAATGGGTCGCGAGCGCGGTCGAAGATGGTGTGTTCGATCGCGGACGTCCGGCCGACCTCTACACCTTCATCCCCGATCTCAACACCGCGGACCGCTTCGATCGACTCGCGTCGCTGCTGTCGAAGCGGGGACATTCCGATGCGCGCATCGCGAAGATCCTCGGCGGCAACTTCGCGCGGGTGATGCGCGAGGTGTGGGGCGACTGAGGACGGCCGTCTCGATGGTCGACAGGCGAGGGGGCGGCGTCGCAGGTGTCTGCGCTGTCGTTCCCATGGTGCGAGTTGGCCTTCCGTGGATGCCTGGCCCTGATGGCGCGTCGTCCGCAACGCCGCCGCCCCTCCCGTCGTGCAGCCAGTATCGCGAACACCCATCTCACGGGCTGCGACCCTGCGCGGCGGTGCGATCGAAGAAGGTCAGCGGCCTGTCGCGATGATCCGCAGCAGTTCGCGCAGTTCGGCCTTGTCGTGGTCGTCGAGCCCCTGTTCGTGCCGCTTGGCCTGCAGTTCCTCGATGCGCTGCTGCAGCATCTGTCGCTCGAGCTGGCCGGTGACATCGATGAATTCGTCGCGCCACTTGGCTTCTTCGCCGGGCATGTCCTGCGCGGCGAGTTTCTGCAGGTGCCCGAATTCCTCGCGACCTTCGAAGTGTTCGAGCAGCAGGCCCGTGGTGATGTCGGGACGTTCGCGTACCAGTGCGATGAGTTCGGCCAGCAGCGGTATGCCAGGCTGGCGCAGTGCGCCGAACGTGTAGGGCGGCTGCAGTACCAAGGCCAGCGACGGTTGCTGCAGCAGCAGCGCGATCGCGCTGCGCACGAGGCTGCGTTTCTGCACGGGCTGCACCTGCGCACGGTTGCGCGCAGGAGGCTTCGACGCTTGCGCCGCCGCGTTCGCGCCGACGCCGGTCAGCTCGGTGAGGCGCTGGCGCATCAGGTCGCCGAAGGCGCCATCGGGAATCTGCGCGAGCAGCGGCTTCGCGCGCTCGGCCATGCGCGCCTTGCCGTCGAGCGTGCCGAGGTTCACGTCCTTCGCCAGTTCGTCGAAGAAGAACTGCGACAGCGGTACCGCGCCCTGCAGGCGCGCATCGAAGCCCTCGCGTCCCTCGCTGCGCACCAGCGTGTCCGGGTCCTCGCCATCGGGCAGGAACAGGAAGAAGGCCTGTCGGCCATCCTTCATGCGCGGCAGCACCGATTCCATCGCTTTGCTCGCCGCGCCGCGACCGGCGCGGTCGCCGTCGAAGCAGAAGTACACATCGGGTGCGTTGCGGAACAGCAGCTCGGCGTGCTCGGGGGTGGTCGCGGTGCCCAGCGTGGCGACCGCCTGTGCGATGCCGTGCTGGAACAACGCGATCACGTCCATGTAGCCTTCGACCACGATCAGGCGTTCGATCTTCTGGTTCGCCTGGCGCACCTGCCACAGACCGTACAGCTCGCGTCCCTTGTGGAACAGCGCGGTCTCGGGCGAGTTGAGGTACTTCGGGCCGTCGTCCTTCTCCAGCACACGGCCGCCGAACGCGATCGTGCGCCCGCGCCGGTCGTGGATCGGGAACATCACCCGGTCGCGGAACTTGTCGTAGACATGGCCGCGATCGTTCTTCGAGAACAGGCCGACGCGTTCGAGCAGCTTCATCCTGCGATCGTCGGTGCCCAGCGCGTCCTTCAGCGCCGAATAGCCATCCGGCGCGTAGCCCAGGCCGAACTGCGCGCGGATGTCCGCGCCCACGCCGCGACGCTCGAAATACGCCAGCGCCTTCGGGCTGGCCGCGAGTTGGCGCTGGAAGAACGTGTTCGCCGCTTCCAGCGCCGCATACTGGTCGACACTGTCGGGGTTGAGGTTGCGCTGCTGGGTGTCGCGCGGGATTTCCATGCCCGCGCGCTTGGCCAGCTCGTCGACCGCATCGAGGAATTCCAGGCGGTCGTAGTTCATCAGGAAGCTGATCGCGGTGCCGTGCGCACCGCAGCCGAAGCAGTGGTAGAACTGCTTGGTCGGCGACACCGTGAACGAGGGCGAGCGCTCGTCGTGGAACGGGCAGCGCGCCGAATACTCGCGTCCCTGCCGCTTCAACGGCACGCGTGTGCCGATCAGCTCGACGATGTCCGTGCGAGCCAGCAGGTCGTCAATGAAGGCGTCGGGGATGCGGGCCATGTCAGAGGCGTGTCAGGCGTTCGAGCAGCAGGGAGTCGAGATCGCGTCTTGCATCGAGAACCGCGATCATCACGGTGCGTGCGCCATCGGTTCGATACACGAGCCGCCACGGGCGCTCGATCAATTCGCGATACTGGTTCACGCCGATGTCCCGCAGTTCGGGAACGACGCGCCCGCGTGGTGCGAGATCAGCGAGTGCCTCCGCGCGCGCCTGAAGCCTCTGGAGCACATCGAGCGCGGCGTTCGGATTCTCGGCGGCGATGTGGTCGATGATGGCCGTCAGGTCGGACAGGGCCGTTTGCGTCCAGAGCACCGTGCTCGAGGTCATGCGCGGTCGGCGAGCCGGGCCCGAAGGGTGTCGAAAGCGTCGGCCTGTGGCGTCAGGCGTCCGTCGCGGAGATCCGCTTCGCCCTGGGCCATCAACTTGAGCATCAACAACGCCTGCTGCTGTCGCTGGTAGCTTTCGAAGCTCTGCACGACGGCGCTTGCACGCCCATTCTGGGTCAGTACCACCGATTCCGAAGCGTCCTGCAGGCGCTTGAGCCACTGGCTGGCGTCGGCCTTGAAGTCGCTGAGGCTGATGATCGGGTCGCTCATGCGAATATTCCGGACTGAATTCGGTCCGAGTATAGCAAGGCCTGCGGGTCAGGCGTCCTTCGCTGCCAGAGCCGCCAACGCATCCCCGGCGACTCGCTGCACGGTCCATTCGTCCATGCCGATGGCGCCGAGGCTGCGGTAGAAATCGATGGCGGGCTGGTTCCAGTCCAGGACCGACCACTCGAAGCGGCCGCAGTCGCGCTCCACCGCGAGCTTGGCCAGCCGCACCATCAGCCGCTTGCCGAGGCCGAAGCCTCGGAAGGCCGGACGGACGAACAGGTCTTCCAGGTACAGCCCGGGCTTGCCGACGAAGGTCGAGAAATTGTGGAAGAACAGCGCGAAGCCGGCGGCCTGGCCGTCGACTTCGGCGATCAGCACCTCGGCGCGCGGCGTGGCACCGAACAACTGCGCGGCAAGGCCGGCCTCGTCGGCGACGGCCTCGTGCGCCAGCTTCTCGTATTCGGCCAGTTCGCGGATGAAGGCGAGGATCTGGCCGACATCCTCGCGGACGGCGGTGCGGATGACGATGACGGGCGCGGCGCTCATCGCAGGCCTCAGCCGGCCAGGCGCTGCTTGATCAGCTTCGAGACCTCGCCCATGTCGGCCTGGCCAGCGAGGCGCGGCTTGAGCACGCCCATCAGCTTGCCCATGTCGGCCGGGCCGGTCGCGCCGGTCTCGCCGATCGCGGCTTCGATCGCGGCCTTGATCTCGTCCTCGCCCATCTTGGCCGGCAGGTACTGCTCGATGATCACCATTTCCGCGCGCTCGATGACGGACAGATCCTCGCGGCCGGCCTTGTCGAACTGCTCGATCGAGTCCTTGCGCTGCTTGACCATCTTCTCCAGCACGGCCAGCACGCGGGCGTCGTCCATCTCGACGCGCTCGTCGACTTCCTTCTGCTTGATGGCGGCGTTGATCAGGCGGATGGTGGCCAGGCGTTCCTTCTCGCCGGCCTTCATCGCGGTCTTCATGTCGTCGGTGAGGCGCTGCTTGAGGCTCATGGTGTCGCTCCGTGTTGCGCGGTCCGCGCCAGCGGGCCGCAAGGTGTCGGATCAGGGGGTGTATTTCGAATGCCGGGAAAGACAAAAAGCCGGCAGCGCATGGCGCGGCCGGCTTCCGGATTCGCTCGAACACGGCCGGGGCCGCGCGGGAATCGGGTCTGCGTCGTCAGGCGTACCGGCTCAACATTGCTGAACCTGGCGCGCTGATCGAGCCTGTCGGATCAGAACAGGCGCTGACGCTTGGTCACGTCGCGCGAGCTGCGACGCGCCTGGCGCTTCACTGCCGCCGCCGCCTTGCGCTTGCGCTCCTGGGTCGGCTTTTCGTAGAACTCGCGCTTGCGGACTTCGGCGAGGACGCCGGCTTTCTCGCAGGTGCGCTTGAAGCGACGCAGGGCAAACTCAAAAGGCTCGTTTTCGCGGACTTTGACGCTGGGCATAGGAGTCTCGAAGTTGGGATTCCGGCCGAAGGGCCGGGCTGATGCGAATGGATCGCACACGACCGGGCCCGGCAGACCGGGCGAGCCGCGCATGATAGCGGCGACCATGGCCCCGGCGCAAGTTCGAGGAGGCGGTTCCTGACGGCTGGCGCTGTAAACTACGGCCCCGCTTCGGAATTCCTTCGCTTCGTGAAAGTCCTCGGCATCGAATCCAGCTGCGACGAAACCGGCGTCGCCGTCTACGACACCGCCCTTCCGGGGGCGGCCGGGCTGCGGGCGCATGCGGTCTACAGCCAGATCGCGCTGCACGCCGAGTATGGCGGGGTGGTGCCGGAGCTGGCCAGCCGCGACCACGTGCGCAAGCTGCTGCCGCTGGTCCGCCAGACCCTGGCCGAGGCCGGGCTGGGCGTGAAGGACCTCGACGGCGTGGCCTATACCGCCGGGCCGGGCCTGGTCGGTGCGCTGCTGGTCGGTGCCGGGGTGGCCCGGTCGCTGGCCTGGGCGCTGGACCTGCCGGCCGTGGGGGTGCACCACATGGAAGGCCACCTGCTGGCGCCGCTCATGGAGGACGACCCTCCCGAGCCGCCGTTCGTGGCCCTGCTGGTCTCCGGCGGGCACAGCCAGCTGGTCGCGGTGGACGCCATCGGCCGCTACCGGCTGCTCGGCGACACCCTGGACGATGCCGCGGGCGAGGCCTTCGACAAGTCGGCCAAGCTGATGGGCCTGCCGTATCCCGGTGGCCCGCAACTGGCGGCGCTGGCGCAGCAAGGCAACCCGGGCAGGTACAAATTCCCCCGGCCGATGACCGACCGGCCCGGCCTGGATTTCAGCTTCAGCGGCCTGAAGACCCGGGTGTTGCTGGCCTGGCGCGATTCGGACCAGAGCGACACGACCCGCGCCGACATCGCGCGCGGCTTCGAGGACGCGGTGGTCGACACCCTGGCGATCAAGTGCGAACGCGCGCTCGATGCCACCGGCTCGAAGGTGCTGGTGGTCGCCGGCGGCGTGGGCGCGAACACGCGCCTGCGCGAGAAACTGCGTGCGATGGCCGTGCAACGCGGGGGGCGGGTCTGCTTTCCGCGCCCGGAGCTGTGCACCGACAACGGCGCGATGATCGCCTTCGCCGGCGCGTTGCGCCTGCAGACGGGCGAGCGTGCGGGCCCGTCGGTGTTCGTGACGCCGCGCTGGGATATGGCGACGCTGGCGGAAGTGGTGCCGGGCGCGGTCGCATGAGGACGTTCGGCCATCGCAAGGGTGATGAACAGGTCGACGCCGGCATCGAGCTGGAAGACGTGGTGATCGAGGTCGACGAACTCTTTCTCGTCGCGCTGCGCGATTTCGCGCAGTACGCGCTGGACGACATGCGCCGCCTCGGGCCGGACTACCACCACGTGCATTTCCAGGACGCATGCAAGGTGTGGAAGGACACCTGGCCGGATATCATCCTGATCCGCAAAGAAGACGATTCGTCCGGAGAATGCGCATGACCGACAAGGTCTTCATCGAAGCCCTCGAGATCGAGGCGCTGATCGGCATCTACGACTGGGAGCGCCGCATCCGCCAGCCGCTGTGGTTCGACATCGAGATGGCCTTCGACAACCGCAGGCCCGCCACGAGCGACGACATCGCGGACACCTTGAATTACAAGGCGGTGAGCAAGCGCCTGATCGAGTACGTCTCGCAGTCGTCGTTCGGACTGGTGGAAACGCTGGCCGAGCGCTGTGCGGAGATCATCCTCGACGAGTTCGCGGTGTCGCACGTGCGCCTGAAGCTGAGCAAGCCCGGCGCGGTGCGCGGCGCGCGCGCGGTGGGCGTGATGATCGAACGCAGCCGCGCCTGAGGACTCCGCACGGATGGGCAAGGCGCTTCTGAGCCTCGGCAGCAACATCGATGCCGAGCGCAACCTCCGCTCCGCATTCGCGGCACTGCGGGACCGTTTCGGTCCTGTGGCGATGTCGATGGTCTACCGCTTCCCGGCGGTCGGGTTCGACGGGCCGGATTTCCTCAATGCGGCGGCGATGGTCGACAGCGACGTGGATCCGTTCGCGCTGAACGACTGGCTGCACGCGCTGGAAGATGCGCACGGGCGCGACCGCAGCGGGCCGCGTTTCGGCGACCGTCCGCTGGACATCGACATCGTGTTCTACGACGACCTGATCACCTCCGGCCCGGGGCATCTCGAACTGCCGCGCGACGAGCTGAAGCATGCGTTCGTGCTGCGCCCGCTGGCCGAGATCGCGCCGGACTTCGTCGATCCGCGCAGCGGCCGCACGCTCGCCGCGCTGTGGGCGGCATCGACCGAGCGCGACGTGGCCTGTTCGTTGGCATTCGACCCGGCCATGCCGCCGGCCCACGCCGTCGCGGGGTGACTTCCTGCGCTTGTCTGCCGGTGGCGCCAGGCGCAGGATGGCGCCGACCACATCCGGTCCGGGGAGGGCGCTGACGATGTTCGAAAAATTTTCCCGCAGTTGGGTGCTGGTGAAGGCCAGCGCGTCGGTGCTGCGCTCCGACAAGGAACTGATGCTGTTCCCGATCCTGTCCTCGCTGGCGACGCTGCTGGTGCTGGCGACGTTCGCGCTGCCGGTGTTCATGCTGAAGCTGTTCGACAACGGCTTCAACGTGGTGGGCGCGGTGGTCGGGTTTGCGTTCTACTTCTGCCAGTACACGGTCATCCTCTTCTTCAACAGCGCGCTGGTCGGTGCGGCGACGATCCGGCTGGAAGGTGGCGATCCGACCTTCTCCGACGGCCTGCGCATCGCGAAGTCTCGATTGCCTGCGATCCTGGGCTACGCGGCCATCGCCGCGACCGTCGGCCTGATCCTGCAATCGCTGAAGAACCGCGACAACAACATCATCGTGCGCCTGATCGGCAGCGGCCTGGGCACGGCGTGGACGCTGGCGACGTTTCTGGTGGTGCCGGTACTGGTCAACCGCGAGATCGGTCCGATCGATGCGCTGAAGGAAAGCGTCGCGCTGCTGAAGAAGACCTGGGGCGAGAACGCCATCGGCAATGTCGGCATCGGCGCCGCATTCGGCCTGATCTTCGTGCTCGTGGTGCTGGTCGGTGTTGCGCTTGCGATCGCGGCCTGGCAGGCCGCGCCGGCCGCGGGCATCACGGTGGCGGTGGTCGCGGTGATCGCGCTGCTGGTGCTGGGTGTCACCCAGGCCGCGCTGGGCGGCATCTATTCGGCGGCGCTGTATCGCTATGCGGTGTCGCAGGAAACCCCGGCGGCCTTCCAGGGCATGGCGCTGGAGCAGGCGTTCTCGCCGAAGCGCTGATCGAATCCCTGGTCGCTGCGCGATCGGGGTGAACGCGTAATCAGCCCGGCAGCAGGCGCCCGCCATCCACCGGCAGCACGTGGCCGGTGGTGTAGGCGGCGCCCTGCAGCAGCCAGAGCACGGCGTCGGCGATGTCGTGTTCGCTGCCGACGCGCGCCAGCGGCGTGCGCGCGAGCATCGCAGCCTTGGCGGCCTCCGGCTTGCCTTCTTCCGGCCACAGGATCGCGCCCGGCGCGATCGCGTTCACCCGCACCTCCGGTGCCAGTTCCAGCGCCAGCGCGCGCGTGCCGGCGACCAGGGCCGCCTTGCTCATGCAGTAGACGGCATGGTCGCGCAGCGGGCGCTCGGCATAGAGATCGACCAGGTTGACGATGGCGCCTCGCGTCGCGCGCAGGTGCGGGGCTGCAGCCTGGGCGAGCAGCAGCGGTGCACGCGCGTTGGTCGCGAACTGGGTGTCCCAGTCGGTGGCGGTGATGCTGCCCAGCGGCGTGGGCGAGAACGCCGAGGCATTGTTGACCAGGGCGTCGAGCCGGCCGAAGCGTGTCGTGGTGGCCTCGACGAGGCCGGGCAGCGCGTCGGCATCGGCGAGGTCTGCCTGCAGGCTGAGCACGCTGCCGGGGCGGATGGTCTCGAGTTCGGCGGCCAGCGCCTGCATGGCGGCGGCGGAGTCGCGATAGTGCAGGGCGAGATCGTGGCCCGCCGCATGCAGGCGTCGTGCGATGGCGGCGCCGAGCCGGCGCGCGGCGCCGGTGACGAGGGCGACGGGTGCAGCAGTGTCGGGAGCGGGCATGCGGGGTCCGGTGCGGGGTGCCGCGTCCATTTGACCATAGTCAACAAGGGGCGCCCGCGACAGGCGCAGGCTGACGGCCATCCACCCCTTGTCCCGGAGTCGCGCCATGCATCCCATCGTGTCCGAACTGTTCGCCAAACCCGTCGGCTGGATGACCCTGGGTGGCCTCGGCTTCATCGTGTTCCTCGGCGGCTACCTGTGGTGGTTCGCGCGTCGCAGGATCCGCGAGGAAACCGGCGAGAATTGACCTCCTGCGGCCCGGGCGGCGGGCGTCGCGGGTTATCCTGTGCCACCCCCACGGAGTGGCCGAATGCACCCCGACGACGAGCTCGATCCCGACGCACAGGCCCACAGCGGCAGACTCGCGGACCTGATCCGGGAGCAGATCGCCGGCAACGGCGGCGTGCTGCCGTTCTGGCGCTTCATGGAACTGGCGATGTACGCGCCGGGCCTGGGCTACTACAGCGCCGGCGCGACCAAGCTCGGCCCCGGCGGCGATTTCGTCACCGCGCCCGAACTGGGGCCGCTGTTCGCCGAATGCGTGGCCGATGCCCTGTCGCCGCCGCTGCGCACGCTCGGCGGCGACGCCACGTTCCTGGAGATCGGCGGCGGCACCGGTGCTTTCGCCGAGGCCGCGATCGGCCGCCTGGTCGCCACCGGCGCCATGCCGGCGCGCTACGCCATCCTCGAACCCAGCGCCGACCTGCGCGAACGCCAGCGCGAGCGCCTGCGCGCGTCGCTGCCGGCCGAGGTCTTCGCGCGCGTCGAATGGCCGCAGACGCCGATCAACACGCCCTGGAACGGCGTGGTGTTCGCCAACGAGGTGATCGATGCGCTGCCGACCTCGCGTTTCGCAGTGATCGACGGCGAGATCCACGAGGAGCACGTGTCGGTCGGCAACGACGGCCGTTTCGTGCGCATCGACCGCCCGGCCGATGCACTGCTGTCGGCGGCGGTCCGGCATGTCGAACGCCAATGCGAACACGCCTTCCCGGAAGGCTACCGCTCTGAAGTGCTGCCGCAGTTGCCGTACTGGGTGCAGGCGGTCATCGGTGGCCTGGATTCGGGGGCGATGCTGTTCGTCGACTACGGCTATCCGCGTCGCGAGTACTACGACGCGCGTCGCGTCGACGGCACCCTGCGCGCCTTCCATCGCCATCGCATGACCGACGACGTGTTCGCGCGCGTCGGCCTGCAGGACGTCACCGTGTCGGTCGATTTCACCGCGTTGGCCGAGGCCGGCACCGGCGCCGGATTCGAATTCGACGGGTACTGCTCGCAGGCCAGCTTCCTGCTCGGCAACGGCCTGGATCAGCGCCTGGCCGACCATGAGGCGCGCTGCGCCGACGACATCGCGCGCCATGCGCTGCGCCAGCAGGCGAAGAAGCTGACCTTGCCGGGCGAGATGGGCGAGCGGTTCCAGGTCATCGGCTTCTCGCGCGATGTCAGCCTGGCGCACGCCTTCCTGGTCGGCGACCTGAGTTTCCGCCTGTGAGCGGCTATCGCTTCGGACGTTCGCTGAAACCTTTCCGCCGGCCGCTGTTGTGGTCGGTGCTCTGGTGCGCGGCGGTGGCGGCGGTCGTGGTGCTGTCGCTGACGCCGGTGCCGGACCTGGGCGAACTGCCCGAGCACAGCGACAAGTTCGAGCATTTCCTGGCCTATGGCCTGCTCGCCGCGGGCGCGGTGCAGTTGTACCCGCGCTGGCGTTCGCTGATGGTCGTGGGCCTGGCGCTGGTGCTGATGGGCATCGGCCTGGAGTACGCGCAAGGTGCACTGACGAAGACGCGGATGATGGATCGCGCCGATGCCCTGGCGAACACGCTCGGCGTGATCGCGGGACTCGCGATCCAGCTGACGCCCCTGCGCGATGCGCTGCTGCGGTTCGACGCGCGCGAATGAGCGCCGGATGAGCGACGCGCCCTTGCCTGCCGGACGTCGGCGTCCGTCGGCCCGGTGGTCTTCGATGGCGGTCTGGCGCGTCGTGCTGGTCGCCGCTTGCCTTCTGCTCGCCTGCATCCTGACGCTGGTCGACGGCCATGCCGCCACGCCGCGCGACGACATCGGCCCCGACACGCGGACCTGCCTGCGCATCGACCAGACCGATGTCGACGGAGATGGCGCGCGCTTCCATCGCATCGCGAACACCTGCGGCCATGGCGTCGTCGTTTTCTACTGCATCCTCGCCGGCGCCGAGTTCGACCCGGCCTGGGGCGTCGGCGACTGTCGTTCGTCGCGGGTGCAGGTGCTCGCGGCCTTCGACCAGCGCCTGCGTGCGCTCGACCTGCACGTGCTGGCCGCGCCGAAGTCGGCGAAGCTGGCCACGAAAAGCAGCCGGAACTGGCTGGACAGCTACCGCCTGTTCGGCGTCGGCGAAGGCAGGCAGAGCGTGGATGCGGGCGAGGTGCTCGCCGAAACCGGTCGCGCCCCTGCGGCCTTGTACACGCTGCGTGCGGAGCGGACCTTCGTGTCGGGCAGTTTGTCTGCGGCGACCGATATTCCGCGCGCGATCGTCGTGCCGTCCGCCTGCCGCATCGACGCCTACCTGTCGGGCCAGTGCAAACCGGACCCGGTGAAGGTCTGGATCGCGCTGGGTCGGCCGGCGATGGTGGACACGGCACTCGCGGCGATGCGCGCCGAGGGCATGCGCGTGGAGTGAGCCGTGCTCAGGTGGCTTCGGCCGGCTTGCGCACCTTGCCGATCGCCTCGCCACGCGCACGGCGCAATGCTTCACCGACGGCGGGGCCGTCCATGCCGGGGCGCATCACATCGGCGCCGCGCACCGTCATCGCGGCGGCGTGCAGGCGCACCAGTTCCGGACCCTGCGGATAGTCGGACTCGGCCATGCCGCCGCGACCGCGCTTGTCGGCTTCGCAGGTCAGCGCGATCTGCGCGATGCGCTGCGGCTGGCGGAAGCCGTCGCAGCGCGCGATCAGGTCGTGGACACTGATGTTGCGCAGTTCCATCAGGCGATGCACGTTGAGGTGCTCGCGGCAGACCGCGACCGCGAGGTTGCGGTGGTCGACCGGGATGCGCAGGCGCTCGCACAGCGCGAGCAGCGGTTCGACGCCGCGTTCCTCGTGATGGATGTGCTTGGGCAGCACGTCCAGCGGCGTCAGCGCCTTGCCGAGGTCGTGGGTGAGCGCGGCGAAGCCGATGAGGTCGTCGCCCGGTGCCAACTGCGCGGCCATGTCGCAGACCATTTCGATGTGGATGCCGGTGTCGACTTCCGGGTGGTACTCGGCGCGCTGCGGCACGCCGTACAGCGCATCCACCTCCGGCAGCACCACCGCCAGCGCACCGCAGTCGCGCAGCGTGCGCAGGAACGCCGATGGGCGCGGCGTGCGCAGGGCGCCGGCCAGTTCCTTCCACACGCGTTCGGCGGTCAGTTCGGCCAGCTCGCCGTCGGCGACCATCGCGCGCATCAGCGCCATCGTTTCGGGTGCGACGCTGAAGCCCAGCGCGGCGAAGCGGGCCATGAACCGCGCCGCGCGCAGCACGCGCAGTGGATCCTCGACGAAGGCCGGGCCGACGTGGCGCAGCACGCGGTCCTGCAGGTCGCGCGCGCCGTGGTACGGATCGACCAGCGTGCCGTCCGGCGCCTGGGCGATGGCATTGATGGTGAAGTCGCGGCGGACCAGGTCCTCTTCCAGCGTGACCTCGGGCGAGGCGTGGACGACGAAGCCGCGATGGCCGCGCGCGGATTTGCGCTCGGTCCGCGCCAGCGCGTATTCCTCGCCCGTGTCCGGATGCAGGAACACGGGGAAGTCCTTGCCGACGGTCTGGAAACCGGCGGCGAGCATGGACTCGGGCGTTTCGCCGACGACCACGTAATCGCGGTCGCCGCAGGGCAGGCCGAGCAGGGCGTCGCGGACCGCGCCGCCGACGAGATAGGTCTTCATGGGTCGATTGTAGGGCGGAGCTTGCTCCGCTCGATGTTTCGGGAGGGAAAAGGTTCCCGGGGAAAACAGCGGAGCAAGCTCCGCTCGGTGGTCTCCGGAAGAGGCGTGAGCGGAGCAAGCTCCGCTCTACGGCGGATGCGCTATTTCGGCGCGTGCTGCGCCATCAGCGCCACGATCTGCTGCGCGCCGGAATTGCGGCCCAGGTGCAGCTCGATCGGCGCCGCCTGTCCGGACAGCCAGATGCGCAGTTCCGACTCCAGGTCGAAATGCCCAGCGGTTTCCAGCGAGAACATGGTGATCGCGCGGTACGGGATGCTGCGGTACTCGGTCTTCTTCGCGGTCACGCCCTGCTTGTTGACCAGGATCAGGCGGCGGTCGGTGAACACGATCAGGTCGCGGATGAGTGCGAACGCGCGCTGCAGGGTCTCGCCCGGCGCGAGCAGTGGCGTGAACTCTTCGTGCAGGTCATCGATCTTCTTCTCGCCGGCGTGGCCGAGCAGTGCGTCGAGCAGGCCCATGGTGTGTTGTCCTCGAAGTGGTGATGCAGTGGATCAGCGGCGGTGAAGCAGCGGCCGTGAATCAACGTTCCCGGCCCGGCTTTCCGCGCGTGCGCGTCGGCGCGGTCGCCGGTTTTGCGGACGATGCCGGCGACGCGGCGGCCGGGGCTTCCGGCAGGTCGGGCGGCAACGGGCAGGCGAAGGGTTTGCGGGTGTCGACGATGCGTCCGGCCAGGCGGTCGGTGATCGGCATGGCGGCGCGATTGAGTCGCCAGTCGTAGATCACGCTGAAGGCGAGGATGCGCGCCACGTAGTCGCGGGTTTCCTTGTAGCTGATCGTCTCGATCCAGAAATCCGCGTCCATGCCCGGGCGCTGCGACTGCCAGCGTGCGACCGGCGCGGGGCCGGCGTTGTAGGCGGCGATGGCGACGTAGGTCATGCCGTACTTGTCTTCCAGCTCGCGCAGATAGGCGGTGCCCAGCTGGATGTTGAACTCCGGCTCGTACAGGCTGTCGCCGCCGGGCCAGGGCAGGCCCAGGCGCTTGGCGATGCCGGCACCGGTGCTGGGCAGCACCTGCATCAGGCCGCGCGCGTCGGCGTGCGAGCGCGCCTTCGGATTGAACACGCTTTCGGCGCGGATCTCGGCGGCGACCCAAGTCGGGTCGATGCCGTGCTTCGCGGCCTCGCGGCGGATCACCGTGTCGTGGTGCAGCGGGAAGCGCAGGTGGTACAGCCGCAGTTCGTCCGGGTACGACTTGCCACCGACGTTGACGAGACCGAACACGCCGCGGTCGAACCAGCCGTTGTCCTGCGCGATCTCGACGGCATGCATGCGCTGCTCCGGCGTGAACCGCGCCAGCGCCTCGCTCCACTCGCGTTCGGCCCAGGCGCCGCGTTCGATGCGATACAGCTGCATCGCACGCTGCATCGCCGGGTCGCGCGCGACCGCCGATTTCGCGGCGAAATCGGCCTTCGGTTCGATCGGGCACAGCGCGTACGGCGCGGCGATCCGATCGGCGGCGAGGAAGCCGTGGAATTCCGGCTTGGTCGCCGCATCGGCGTAGAGGATCCTTGCGTTCGCCTTGTCGCCGTCGATCTCCAGCAAGCGTGCCTCGAAGTAGCGCCAGCGCGAGTCGCGGCGCTGCTTGTCGCCCATCTTGCGGATCGCGGCGAGCGCGGCCTTCCAGTCCGACCGGGCCATCGCTTCGCGCACGCGCCATTCGTGCAGCTTCTCATCGTAGGCCGCGTCGGGCACGGCATTGAGTCGCCGGGCCGAATCCGGTTCGTACGAGGCCACGGTCCACAGGGCGGCCTGGTAGAGCGCGCGACCGCGCTCGGCGTCGTTCAGGCCCAGCGCTTCGGTGAACTTCGGCACCTGCGTGTCGACCGATCGCGGCGAGGCCTTGGCCTGCTTCGCGAGGCCATGCGAGACGATCAGCCGGCTGCGTGCGGTCTTCGGCCAGGCCAGCGCGCGGTCGTGCGGGGCGTCGATGAAGGCGGCGTAGTCGTTGGCCAGCGCGAATTCCTCGGCGGGCAGGCCGCGCGCTGCGGCGCGCATCACGGCCGGCTGCCACTCGGCCGCGGCTTTCTCGATCCGTTCCCAGCGCAGCGCGGGAGGCAGGCCGCCGCGCGATGCGAGCACCGCCATCGGCGCGTCGCATTCGTTCGGCAGCGACTTGCCGTTGGCGCGCCACAGCGCCTGGGCGTCGCTGGTCCAGTCGGCATCGGTCTGGCCCAGGGCCTGACGTGCGTTCAGGTTCGCGCAACGCAGGGCGGCGGACTTGACCGTCGGCGTCCACGCGGCGCGGAACGTCGGCCAGTCCTCGCGCTTGGCGAGCGCGGCAAGCCATTGGTCGCGGAAGGTCTCGCCCACCGCGTCGCCGCGATGGCGCTGCAGGAAGTCCTCGGCGACGGACGTCGACAGGGTGTCGATGCGGCGGCGCAGGCCGGCGTATTCGACCCATCCTGCCAGCGGATGCGTGGCGGGGAGCGGGGCATCGTCGGGCGTGCCGCGTTCGGCGGCCTCGATGGCGGCGCGGACGCGGGCGAGTTCGGGGACGCTGCCGACGACGATGGGGGGATTGGCGGCCGCAGTGCCGCGTGCCGCATCGCGCGGCACTGCGGCCTGCTGGCGGGGCGTGGCGGTCGGCGTGGCGAACAGCGCCGCGCTCAGGGCCGCACCAGCGGCGAGGAGGGGGAGTTTCATGCGCGGACTATAGCGAAGCCCGCGCGTGAGGTCAGTCACGAAACAGTGACGGTTCAGCCCGAATCACTGGTCTTGCGGCGACGGACCGGTCGGCCTTCCGCCACGGCGCTGGCGAAAGCCTCGGCCAGCCGGCGCAGGGCTACGCGGCGCTGCGCAGGCGTCCAGCGGTGGCGGTAGGCGATGCCCATGCCGGCCGGGGTCTTGTTGGCGTCGATGATGTACAGCCGGCCGTCGGCGTCGTCGCGCAGCACGTCCAGTTCGCCGAAGTCCATGCCCAGCGCGTCGCAGAAGGCGAGGATCTTCCGCTGCTCGTCCTGGCTGAACAGGTCGTCGGTCTCGACCAGCCGGCAGGCCGTGGCCTCGGTCTTGAGGTGTTCGACGATCGGCGCGCGATCGAGCACATAGCACAGCGGCAGGCTGCCGGCGATCACCGGCACCCGGTAGTTCACGGTGTGACTGCCTTCAGTGCAGGGGATCAGGCGCTGGTAGACCATGCGCGGGTCCGGGTCATCGATCGGGCAGTCGACCACGCTGCCCCGACCGCGCGCGTTCTCGTCGGTCTTCACCGCGCAGCGGCCGTGCCAGGTGCGCGGGTCGACTTCCGCGCCGTGGCCGAAGATCGCCCGCTGCACGGCATCGACGTGGCGCTTGCTGATGTCGGTGCAGTCGATGTTCCACACCGGCATGCGTTCGGCGAGCGCGTCGAGCAGCGGGTCGGCCGACATCCAGGTGCGGTCGGCCCAGTGCACGGCGATGTCGAAGCCTTCATCGGCCGACAGTACGCCCTGCCAGTCCAGTTCGTGCAGCAGCGCGACCAGGGTGTAGCCCTCCATGGTCGGGAACTCGGGGTGGAACAGCACGCGCATGCGGTGGCCTCGGCGGGGGTGGTGGATCAGTCGAACACGTGGGCCAGCGGGGTGCCGGCGAGCGCGCGGCGCAGCGCGGGCGCGTTCTCGATCAGCCGATCCAGGGGCTCGGGGTTCTGGTGGAGGCTGCGCGTGCGCAGCGGATGCGGTGGCAGATCGAGGAAGGCGAGCAGCCGCGCCTGTTCATCGGTGTCGAACAGGTATTCGTAGCGCAGCGACAGCGAGGATTGGCCGCTGCGCAGCAGCGCAGTGTCGATGCCGGCATGGAAGGATTCGACCTGGGCAACGTGTTCGGCCAGTTCGCCGGCATCGACGTGCACGCGCGGACGCGCCAGCGGCGGTGCGTCGTCGTAGGCTTCCCAGCGCCCCGTGGCGTCGGCGATGCGTTCCGACACCAGCCGGCGCAGCGCGTTCTGCCGGTGCAGCACGATCTTGGCGATGCCGGTGTCGGCGAGCACGTGCGCGAGCACGTCCGGCGCCTGGTCCGGCGTCATCTTGAAGCCGACCGCCTGCGCATCGCGCGTGTCGCGCCAGATGCCGTCGAGGAATCCGATCGGGTCGCGGTCGCGTGCGGCGATTGCGTCAGGCGGCGTGGCGTCGTCGCGTTCGTCGAGCGCGGTGAAGATGCCATTCGGATTGAACAGTTCGTGGTGGCAGCGCACATCGGGATGGCTGCCGAGCAGCGAGCACAGCAGGTTGCTGCCGCTGCGCCGCGCGGCGAGGATCACGAACCGGCGCGACGTCTCAGCCATGCGCGGGCGCCGGCCTCTGCCGCATCGCGCGCAGTTCGGCGACGACGTCGAGATCGTGGCTGCGCACGCGGTAGCAGGCGCCGTCGTAGGACGAGGCCAGCAGATGGCCGCCCTCTGCATCGGCGCGCGCGACCGCGCTGATCCCGTTGCCGGCGATGGCCTTGCGCAGGATCGTCCGCGTTCGCAGGTCCACGCGCAGCAGTTCGCCCCAGTAGTTGGAGATCACCACCGTGTCGCGGTCGAGGAAGCACAGGCCCTTCGGCGAACGCCGTCCCAGATCGAAGGCATCGAGCAGCACGCCGTCGTCCAGCCGGTAGACCAGCAGATGGAAATCGCGGCCGGTCGTGGCGAGGAAGTCGCCGCTCGGGTCGAGGTCGAGGTCGTCGATGATCGCGGTATGGCCGGCGAAGCGATGCAGCAGGTTGCCGTCGAAATCCCAGGCGGTGAGCACACCGTCGGCGCTGCAGCTGACACCGATGCGCTTCTCCGGATGCAGGCGCAACGCCTTCACCGCGTTGGCATGGTGGGCGAAGCGCGCCAGGGGCGCGCCGTCGCGGCTGGCTCGCACGATCGCGCCGGAGTAACAGGCGACGAACAGCGCGTCCTCGCCGTGCGCCGGCGTGGTGCCGCGCACGCAGTTGATCGGGCCTTCGCCGAGGTGATGCCACGTCGCGGCACGCAGTTCTGCGTCGCCATCGCCACGGCGTTCGAACACATGCAGATGCTGGTCGTGCGCGCCGCAGACCACGCGGCGGCCACCGTCACGACTGGTCACTGCATTCATCAGCATGCGTCCTGTGCCTGGCGCCGCCTGCGCGAGCCAGCGCGCGCCGTCGTCGCCGAAGCGGCCGATGCGCAGATGGCCGGCATCGTTCACGGTGGCGAAGGTGTGGTCGTCGAGGGCGGCGATGTCGTTGAAGCAGTCGTTGCCCACCGGACGCTGTGCCGCGCCCAGTTCGGTCACGAAGGCGCCGTCGTCGGCACGCCAGACCAGCACGGTGCCGTCGAAGGTGCCGGCGACGACGTTCGCACCGTCGCTCGACCAGTTGAAGGAGCGTTCCCACTGGCGCGGCCGTGCTTCCAGGCGCAGGCGATGCTGGAAATCCTGTCCGCTCCACAGATGGATCGCCTGGTCGTAGGCGGCGCTGAGGATGGCGCCGTCGACCGGCGAACACGCCACCTTCTTGATGCCGGAGCGGTGCGCGGAAATCACCGCGAGCAGGTCGCCGCTGTGGATCGCGAACACGCGGATGCAGCCGTCGTCGCAGCCCAGCACCACGCGTCCGTGGCGCGGATCGATGGCGCAGGTGTCGGTTTCGGTCTCGAACGGGCCCCACATTCGCACTTGCCGCCCGCTTTCGATGTCCCACACGCGCAGGGTGCTGTCGTCGCCGGAGGTGTACAGATGGTGCTCGTCGGCGCAGATGCTGAGCACGTCGCGCTCGTGGCCTTCGATCGCGCGCACGATCGCGCCGGTGCGCAGGTCCCAGACTAGGATCCGACGATCGCGCGACACCGAGGCGCCGAGGTGTTCGCCGATGAAACAGAAGTCCTCGACGTCGTCGCTGTGGCCGACGAGGCGCCGCAGGCGCTGTCCGCTGCGCGTGTCCCAGACGATGGCGCTGTAATCGGACGACACCGAGGCCGCGCGCAGGCCGTCGTCGGAGACGACCACGCGATTCGCGAGATGGTCGTGATGACCGAACAGCATGACTTCGCCGGTGCCGAGGTCGAAACGCGCGATCGCACCGTCGTAGGCGGCGGTGAGAATCTGCTGCGTCCCCGGGATCCACGTCGCAGTGGTGACCGGGCCGCGATGGCGATGGAAGACGAAGGCATCGGAGCCGCTTGCGCCGCTTTCGACGCGCGGCGCTTCGTCGCGGGCCGGATGCTGGACGCCAGGATGTGCGAGGACGTCGGTCGTGGTCATGGTCGCCTCTGCGGAATATGGGAAAGGTCAGAACCGGATCGCGGCATCGCCGATGCGCAGCGGTTCGTGGATGCCGCCGCGCCAGTCGGCGAGTCGCTGCGCGTAGTCGATTGCGCGGATGCCGCCGACCGGGCTGTTGTTGGCGTCGGCGCCGAGCAGCCAGGCCTGCGGCGCGCGCTGCGCGATGGCATCGATCCAGCGCGCAAACGCAGCTTCGCGCTCGGCGTGGCGCAGGTGCCACAGCGCATGCACCGACGAGAACGCGTTGCTCCACCACACGGCGGCCGGGCCGGGGGGCGGCGAGCCGATCGCGCGTTCCGGCGCGCCCAGCAGGTCGACTTCGACATAGCGGTGGCGCAGTCCGCGCGTCGCGCGCCAGTGCGCGGCGAAGGCCTCGCCACCGCCCCAGTCGTCGAGTTCACGCGCCCACAGCCGCTCCAGTTCCTCGCGCGCCGGTGCATCGCCGCGCGCGGTGGAGCTCAGCCAGTAGTGCGTGGCGTCCGGCTGCAGGCGCGGCCACAGGAAGCCGGACAGATCGCGACCGTCCCACTGCTCGACCAGCATGCGCCGGAAGGCCAGGGCATCGGCGCTGTAGTCGAAGAAGGTCAGTTCCGTCGTATCGGTGAAGCCGTGACGGCGCAGGATCGCATCGGGCTTGAAGCCGGCGGCGACGCAGGCCAGCGAGGCCAGCGGTTCGGGATCCGCGACGACGATGTCGTCGTAGCTTTCGAGGTTCCAGATGAACACGCCGCGCTGGGACTGGTCGAGCGTGCGCGCCAGCGATGCGACGAATTCGCCGAGCGGACGTTCCAGCGTCGATGCGTCGACCGAGCCCGGCGATGCGCGCAGCGCCTGCGCATGCGAAGGCCGGTGCGGCTCCAGGTCGCGACTGCAGCGCAGCGCGTCGTCGGGCGCGTCGGCGATGCCGTCGCTGCTCGCGGACATCAGCTGCTGCGAATCGCCGATGCGCGCCAGGCGCGGACGACCGCGCGCCTGCCAGCGTTCCAGATCGACCAGCCAGCAGCTCTCGTGCACCGTGTCTTCGGCGAGCCGGCGTCCGACCAGCCAGGCCTCGTCGCCGAGTGCGCGGATCAGCACGTCGACCAGCTCCGGCGCTTCGGCGCCTTTCGGGCGCAGTCGTTCCACGACCAGATGGCCGCAGGCCTGCACGAGGCAGTAGCGCGTGCCGCGCTCGGCCGCGCGTGCGAGCAGGCGATGCGGATCGCGATCCTCGAGGATCGGGCCGGCGTACGACCAGCGCGACCAGGCGAAGGTCAGTTCGCGGCAGCGCTCGGCCAGCGCGCGATCGTCGAAACGGTCGCGCGTGTCGAGCACGGCGTAGACGAAGGAGGCGTCGTTCATGACACGGCCTCCGCGCGCAGGTCTTCGCGTTGCGGTTCGCCCCAGATCACCAGGTCCTGGCCGATCGGCAGGTAGTGCGGCTGCGCGATACGCGTGTGCTGGTGCTGCAGCAGGCCCTGGTTCGGCGCGAACGCGGGCACCCCGCCGACCATCAGTGGTGCGACGGTCAGCACCAGCAGGTCGAACAGGCGCTGGTTCACCACCTGGGTGAGAATGCGGCCCCCGCCTTCGACCATGAGGTTGCGCACGCCGCGCTGGCGCAGCATCGCGAACAATGCGGCCAGGTCGACGCGATCGGCGGCATCGGTCGGTACGATCAGCACCTCGGCGCCCAGCGCTTCCAGGCGGCGCACGCGCAGCGGATCGGCATGGTGCGTGGTCGCGATCCACACGCGGCGGTTCGGGTGATTGAGCAGTCGCGCGTCGACCGGGAAGCGCAGGCGGCTGTCGACCACGATCGGCTGCGGATCCGGCCCGGCGGCGTCGCGCACGGTCAGGCTGGGGTTGTCGGCGAGCACCGTGCCGATGCCGATCAGGATGCCATCGTGCGCTGCGCGCAGGCGATGCGTGAACGCACGCGATGCCGTGCAGCTGATCGCCAGCGGCCGGTCCTTGGTGGCCGCAGCGCAGCCGTCGAGCGTCTGCGCATAGCTGAGGGTCACGAAGGGCAGGGTCGGCGCGGGCTGCGTGCGGTTGCGGTCGAGCAGGGTGAACAGCCGCTCCAGTTCCGGCGTGCCGGTATGCTCATGGTGCGCGGGCGCATCGAGCATGTGGCCCATGCGCACGGCCTTGGTCTGCAGGTAGTCGCGATTCTGCGGGCGCGGCGCGATGACCAGCGGCACCCGTGCGACCACGTCGATGCCGTGTTCGCGCAGGCCGTCGACCTTCGCGGGATTGTTGGTCAGCAGGCGCACCGCATCGATGCCCAGCGCCTGCAGGATGCGCGCGGCCACGCCGTAGTCGCGCGCGTCGGGCAGGTGGCCCAGGCGCACGTTGGCGTCCACGGTATCCAGGCCCTGGTCCTGCAGGTTGTAGGCACGAAGTTTCTCGGCCAGGCCAATCCCGCGTCCCTCCTGGCGCAGGTACAGCAGCACGCCCCGACCGGCCTGTGCGATGCGGCGCATCGATTCGGCCAGTTGTTCGCCGCAGTCGCAGCGCCGCGAGCCGAGCACGTCGCCGGTGAAGCATTCCGAATGCAGGCGCACCAGGATGGGTCGCGCGTCGTCCTCGCCGGACTCGAGGTCGCCGATGCTCAGGGCAACGTGCTCGCGCCCGTCGAAGCCATCGAACACGGCGGTCTGGAATTCGCCGACATCGATCGGCATGCGCGCGCAGGGGACATCGAGCTTGTTCATGGTGTCGGCTCCGGTTCGGTGCGCGGCCGCATCACCGGCTGCATGCCGCGCGTTTCTCGGGTGGTGTCGCAATCCGCGTCGGCGGCGCCGTGCAGCAGCGCACGCAGCTGCCGCCACAGTTCGTAGAACTTGGCCAGGCCCGGCGCCTGCTCGAACAGGTCCTCCGGTGGCGGTTCCCACGGCTTGCAGCGCCCGGCCATGTGCACGATGCGCGCGTCGAAACAGTGCAGGCGATGCGCGCGGCGGATCTTCGCTTCGAGGATCGGCATGTAGTTCCAGCGGCCGTCGAGCAGCGTCGCGCGTCCCGCGAAATGGCGGTTGAGGATCAACTGGTCGGTCCAGCCCACGGTCTCGACGTCGTGCCAGAAGTCGGGATCGATGCTGGCGACCAGCGCGTCGCGCACGCGGCGCTGCAGACAGTCGCCGCCGATCGACAGCACGCCGCTGTTGAAGCACTCGGCCAGCGCGACGCCATAGCGCTGGCGGTTGGATTCGCGCGCGGCGTCGGCATCGCCGAGCAGTTCGTCGTAGCGGCTGCCGTCGGGGCTGGCGAGCAGCGGATGCGCGTCGACGTATTCGCCGAAGAACAGCGGCGACAGGTCGCCGGTCACGAACGCATCGCTGTCGATGTAGACCACGCGTTCGAATTCGACCAGTCCGAACGCTTCGAGCGAAGCGAAGCGCGGGCCGGCGCGTCTGAGCGCGGGAATGGCCTGCGTCAGCGCCGCGACGCGTGCGTCGAGGTCCGCGCCCGGCGCGATGAACTCGATGTCCGCCAGCGCGCGCAGCCGGGCCTTCGATGCATCGCCGAGCGGACCGCCGGCCAGCACGAGGATGCGACCGGCGAACCACGGGTTGTGGCGCAGGAAGCTGAAGACCAGCATCTCGGTGCCGTCGATGAAGCCATCGTCGGTGATCGTCAGCAGGCAGTGCCCGCCGCGCGGCGATGGCGCGGTCATCGCGTCACGGCTCCTGCCGGTGCTTCTTCCGGCGCCGAAGCGGGAACCGGCACACGATCGAAGACGAAGCTCATGTCGCCCATGCCGAAGGGCCAGCCCGGCGGGTTGGTCGACGGTGTGTGGCAGGCGAAGCAGTCGCGGCCCATGAGCGGCGTGGCGCCCGGTGTCTGCACGATGCAGGTGCCGGCCTGCATCCAGGTTTCCATCGCGGTATTGGCCAGCGACGTATCGCCCGCGCGAACGCGCAGCGGCGTGCTGTCGACGCCATTGCAGGTGCTCGGGAAACGCGTGCGCGGCGGCGTGGTGGTCAGCAGCGGGCCGTCGTCGTAGCGGAAGCAGCCGACGCCGGGTGCGTGTCCGGTCATGTATTCGGCGCCGATGAGGCGGTAGTAGCGCCACTTGCCGTCGAGGCCCTTGGGGAAATTCGCGCGCAGCGACGCGTCGAGACAGGCGGCGGCATCGCCGGGCGAACCATCGCCGGTGCAGTGCGCCAGCGCGGTGGTGCGGCAGACGTTGATGCGCTCGTAGGCGGCATTGGCGTCGCCGACGGCCGAGGCGACCGTTGTGCTGGCTGCAGCGGTGATGCTGCGGCGCGGATCGATGTTGCACAGCGGCGTGGCCGTGGGGGCGCCGCAGGTCTGGTTCTGCAGGGTCTGGCCATCGGCGGCCACGGTGTAGCGATAGGCGCCGTCGGGCACGGCGCAATGCGTGCCGTCGCCGCCGCGCGCGCGGTAGCTGGTCCAGTCGAACAGGTTCCATCCCGCAAGCGTGTGTCGCGGATCCACCGGGTCGCGCGGCTGCGGCGCGATCGGCGCCGCGCCGCCGGGTGCGCAGTCCGGTGCGTTCGCCACGTGCTCGAAGGTCGCCCAGGTCATCTCGCCCAGCGTCGGCGTCTTCTGCACGAGGTGCATGCCGATCAATCCCCATTCGCGTCCCTGCGCGTCGCGTTCGCAATGCATCGTCTGCGCGGGGCAGGGTGCCTCATCGCCGAACGCTCGCCATGCGGTCTTCAGACTGATCGCGCCGGGCGTGTCGCGCGTGCCCGCCGGCAGCCAGACGCCGCCGCTCGCCGGATCGGCCTTGTAGGCATCGGCCGCAGCCTGCAGGCGATCGGCGCGATACAGGCCGGTGGACGAGAGGTAGTCGACGAAGGTGCGGTTCACGCGCACGTCATAGCCGACGCGGCGATGGCGTGCGTCGATCAGCACGAAGCCGTCGCCGGGCTGGCCCTCGCGCGCGGTCTTGCGCAGCGCGCGCGTCGACAGCGGCTTGAAGCCGTCGCGCCAGCGCGGCGCATCGCCGTTTTGCGGGATCGCGTCGTACCAGGGGGCGAACGACATGAAGCGAGGATGGCCCTGACCGTCGTTGCCGGCGAGATGCAGGAAGTTGTTGAGCGCGAAGCGCAGCATCGCGCAGTCCTCACCTCGCGCATGGGCGTCGTCGGGCGCGGGATCGAACCAGAACCGTCTGCCGTCCGCGCCATCGGCCTCGCAGCGCGGCGGCTGGGCACGCGCCAGTGCGGTCTCGTCCCTGCGCGCATCCGCCGCGCAGCCGGCCAGCAACATCGACGCCGCGATGACGACGGTCCGCGCGGTGTTCACCTGAAGGACGTTCGCCTGCGCGGCGCTTGTCGGTACGACGTTCATCGGACTCCTCCATGAAGACCGTGGACTGCATCCGCCCGTACGTGGCGGCCCCTTGCGATCACGTTACGGAAAAAAGTCGCGCAATGGAATCGACGGTCCGCACGGTTCGGAGGCGCCGCATCGTGTCATGCTCGTGCCGCATGCGCTGGATTCCGCGATCCGCGCGGCCATCGATCATGTCGATCGATGCGCGGCCCCGGATGGACTGATTCCGGACTGATCCTGCAGCGATGCCGGTGCGCCGATACCTTGCTCGGAACGCGGCGCCCTGCCGCGCGCAATGCCTCCAACCACACGACAGGGAGTCCACGATGTCCACGCCAGCCCTTGCTGCGGCGCCTCGCGCCCCGCAGAACGCCAGCCTGCTGCTCAACGCCGCCCAGGTGCACGCCCAGGTGGCGGTCGCGGTCGAGCTGTACACCATTCCGTTCTACCTCAGTGCGCTGGCATCGATCATCCCGCCGAGCGCATCCAACGCCACCGACAAGTCCAAGGCCGCCTACGCCGCCGTGCTCAGCGTCTGCACCGAGGAAATGCTGCACCTGCAACTCGCTGCGAACATGTGCATCGCGCTCGGCACCACGCCGAATTTCACCGCGCCGATCTACGGTGTCGTGCCGACGTTCCCGGACGGCACGCCGATCCTCGATCCCGATGATCCGGATACCGGCGACAAGGGCATCCTCAACGCCAGCATCGGCAACATCCTGCAGGCATTGCCGACGATGCTCGACATCGAGGTGCCGACGGAGTTCGAAGCCGGACGACTGTCGGCGCCGTACCACTCGATCGGACAGATGTACGCGGCCCTGCGCGCCTATGCGCGGCTGGCTGCATCGCAGGCGCCATGGACGGTGACCAATCAGCAGGCGGTGTTCGCGACGCAGCCGTTCACGCAGACCATCGCCAGCTTCTCCGATCTGTCCGCGGCGATCGACGTGATCTGCGAACAGGGCGAAGGCCAGCCGCAGTCGCCGCCGCCGAGCGCGCCGTTCAACGCCGACGAATTCCGCGTGCCCGCCGCGGACCAGACCGCCGGCACCGGCTCCGTTCCGGCGTTGCAGGCGCAGTTCAGCCATTTCGGCCGCTTCCTCAACGTGCAGGCGCTGGGGCTCGACGACTCCGTGCTGGTCTACCAGGGCTCCGCGACCGCGAACGCGATCAGTCCGGAGAACCTCAAATTGCAGTCCGACTTCGCTGCGCTCATCACCACGCTCAACGGCATCTGGGCAGGCACGAGTCCGCAGGACGGCATCTGGAGCATGACTTCGCTGCTGGGCGATGCCGCCGCCGTGTGGGCAAAGGGCAACATCCCGCAGTGGACGCCGGAAATCATCGTCTGACCCTAGCTTTTTTGTGATTTCTGTCTCGGAAGAGGGCGCTGCCGCACATGCTGGCAGCGCCCTTTGTTTCGCGCGGTCTTCGTGGTTACCCGAGCCCGCGCAGGATCGGCGAAGCGATCATGATCTTTGGACACGACGCCGTATGGCGTGCATGCAGGCGCCGAAGCCACTGATTTGCCGATGCCGGGGGCTTCGGCCGCCTGTGGCCGGCCGCATGGCCGTTGTCGTCTGACCTCCGGCACCTTGCTGCGGCTTCACAATTTGTTTACAAAGCCCTGTTGCCGCCCATGGGAAGGGGGACGGGGTGGCGCGCACGCGTTGATGTCGATTTCGAGCTGTAGGACTTCAGCAGTTACCCATACTAGACACACGGAGAGAACGTAAATGAGCAACTTGCGCCGCAACCGCCTGACGGCCGCGGTCCACCTGACGCTGCTCCTCGCGCTGCCCACGGTGGCCGCTGCACAGGAAACCGAGCAGGGCCAGGAACTGGATACGATCAGCGTCACCGGCAGTCGCATCAAGCAGACCAATGCCGTCACCGCACAGCCGGTCATGGTTCTGGATCGCGCCAAACTCGAGCAGAGCGGCGCCAAGAGCGTCGCGGAAATCCTCCAGCAGCTGCCCGCCAGCGGCAAGGCGCTGAACGCCAAGTTCAACTCCTCGGGCAACTTCGGCTATCCGCCGGACGGCGGCGGCATCGGCGCCGGCTCCGCGCAGGTCGACCTGCGCAACCTGGGTTCGCAGCGCGTCCTCGTCCTCGTCGACGGCGTGCGCTGGGTGAACGAATCCTCGGCCTCCGGCGTCAGCGGCAGCGCCGACCTCAACACCATCCCGCTGGCCATCGTCGAGCGCATCGAAGTGCTGGAAGACGGCGCTTCGGCGATCTACGGTTCCGACGCCATCGCCGGTGTGGTCAACATCATCACCCGCAAGAACTTCGAAGGCGCCGAGTTCCACAGCTACTACGGCGAGTACAGCCGCGGCGGCGAGACGAAGGATTTCTCGCTGACCTTCGGCACCGGTGGCGATATCTGGACCGGCGTGTTCGGCGCCACCTGGTACGAGCAGGACGAAATCAGCTCGGGCTCCTGGGCGCAGTCCTCGGAGTGTCAGCCGGGCGCCGGCCTCGGCGCTTGCAGTTCGGGCACGCCGCAAGGTCGCTATGTGTTCAACGATCCGACCAACACCACGTCGTACAACATCACGCTCAACAACGGCACCACCGTTCCGGTCTTCGTCCCGGGCAATCCGAATGGCGGCACCTACCACCAGTTCACCGGTGCGGATCGCTTCAATTTCGCGCCGTTCAACCTGATGCTGACCCCGAGCGAGCGCAAGTCGCTCTTCGCGAACATCAACATCGAGCTGACCGAGAACACCCGTCTGCACTTCAAGGGCCTGTTCAACAACCGTCAGTCGAGGAACCAGGCCGCGCCCGAGCCGATCTTCGTCGGTCCCGGCGCCGGCACCGGCGGCATCGCCGACACGATTTCGATTCCGGCGAACCACCCGTTCAATCCGTTCGGCTTCGCGCTGGATGCGAACAACAACTTCGTGTTCATCGGCCGCCGCCCGCTTGAGGTCGGCCCGCGCATATTCACGCAGAATGTCGATACCTGGTATTTCAACGTCGGTCTCGACGGCCTGTTCAACATCGGCGAGCGCAGCTACGGCTGGGACGTGAACTACATCCACAGCAGCAACTCGGCCACGCAGCAGTTCACCAACGGCTACAACGTCGCCAAGATCAAGCTGGCGCTGGGCGATCCGGCTGCATGTGCGGCGACTCCAGGTTGCACCCCGCTCGATCTGTTCGGTGGTCAGGCCCGTCCGTTCACCGGCCAGATGATCGACTGGATCCGCACCAATCAGCGCGACGCCAGCACGCAGATCCTGGATATCTTCTCGTTCAACGTCTCCGGCGACCTGTTCAGCATCGGTGATCGCTCGGCTGGTTTCGCCGTCGGCGCCGAATATCGCGAATACCAGGGCGATTTCAACCCGGATCCGCTGCGCCAGACCGGCGAGTCGCAGGACTCGTTCGCTGCGCCGGTGTCGGCCGAGTACAACGTCAAGGAACTCTATGGCGAGTTCAACTTCCCGGTCCTGGCCAGCCTCGATCTGACGGCCGCCGCTCGCTGGTCTGATTACTCGACCTTCGGCGATGCCTTCACCGGCAAGCTCGGCTTCCGCTGGCAGCCGATCGAGGACCTGGTGATCCGCGGCACGCGTTCGACGGGTTTCCGCGCGCCGAACCTCGGCGAGCTGTATGGCCTGACCCAGTTCGGCGCCACGCTGACCGACCCGTGCGGCCCGACCGGCGCACCGGTGGTCGACCGCACGAATGGCGTTTCGCCTGGCCTGGAAGCGGCCTGCGTCGCGCAGGGCGTGCCGGACAATTTCGAGCAGGCCAACACCCAGATCACCACCTTCACCGGTGGCAATCCGAATCTGGATCCGGAAGAGTCCGACAGCTGGACCGTCGGTGTCGTCTACAGCCCGGGTTGGGGCGAAGACAAGTCCTGGTCGCGCAAGCTTGATGTCGAGCTGGGTTACTACAGCCACAAGATCGACGGCGCGATCCAGTCGCGTGACATCCAGACGCTGCTGAACTCCTGCATCGCGGCGGGTGGTACCGACGCCCGCCTGTGCGCGCCGTTCACCCGTCAGACCAACGGCAACCTGCGTCCGCCGAACAACTTCCTCCAGAACTTCGGTACGGTGGAAACCGACGGCGCTGATCTCAAGATCAGCTGGCTGAGTCCGGAATGGGGCTTCGGCAGCATCAGCGCCTCGCTGCAGACGGTGTGGATCAACGATTACAAGGCCATCGATGGCGATGACGTGCTTTCGTCCCGCCAGGTGGGCGTGGAAGTTGGCGACAGCGCCATTCCCGAGTGGCAGAGCAATCTGCAGCTCGGCTGGAAGAAGGGTAACTTCGACTTCACCTACGGCCTGCGCTACATCGACGCCGTGACCGAGGATTGCACCAGCGCGACGATCGCCACCGTGCCGGGCTGCCGCAATGCCAGCCTGACCAACACGCTCGGCGCCACCACCTACCACGACATCCAAGTGGGCTGGAAAGATGCCTTCTGGCTGGAAGGCCTGAAGCTGTCGGTCGGCGCCAACAACGTGTTCGGCAAGGAGCCGCCGGTCTGCGTGACCTGCTCGCTCAACGGCTACGACGCCGGTACGTATGACCTGCCGGGTTCGTTCTGGTACGTGAGCGCGGACTATCGCTTCTGATCAAGGCTTGCATTGCTTGACGTGTTTCCAGCGGGCCCGGCATTGCCGGGCCCGTTGCGTTTCGACAGGTCGTCCGCGTGCGGTCATCGGCTGACACCGAACTGATCCCGTCGCCGCGCCAAGACGGCGCCAGCATGGCTTCCTGCGGGCGATTGCCCGTGTCGACAGGGAGTGTGTCGTGACGGGCAGCAGCACGAGTAGTACGAAGGTCAGCAACATCCGCAATGGCGCGGACATCCCGACCGGCAGCGTGGTGAAGAGACAGGTCTGCGTGATCGGTTCGGGCCCCGCCGGGGTGACCGCGGCCTGGCACTTGAAGAAGGCCGGGATCGACGTGGTGCTGATCGAAGGCAGCCGCTTCGACAGTGGCGCCGGCGTGCAGTGCGGCGACCCGTGGCCGGACATGCCGCCGATGGAGGCGAGTTGGGCGGACAAGGCATTGCTGTACGCGGGCGAGGCGACCGGTGTGTTCGCGAGCATCGAACCGAATTTCCTCATCCAGCCCTACACCGGGCAATCGAGCAACGCGTGGGAGCGCGAGCGCATCCTCGGCGGCACATCGACGCACTGGGGCGGGCAATCGCGACCGCTGGCGCCGATCGTCTTCGAGGATCGTCCGGGCTATCCCGGCTGGCCGATCACGCGCGCCGATCTCGATCCCTACTATGCGCGGGCCGTCGACTTCTGCCGGCTCTACGCGAACGAGTTCGGGCCGGAGTACTGGGCAGGCGTGCTGCAGGCGAAGGTGCCGGTGCTGCAGGATTTCGACGTCGAGATGTACCAGTTCATCGGCGAAGCCTTCCGGAATTCCTCGACGCGCGCATTCCCCGACGGGACCACGCTTGCCGATTGCGGCGTGGACGTGATCCTCAACGCCAGCCTGCAGCGGATCGAGCCGGCGGATGGACGCGTGCAACGATTGCGCGTGGCGAGCATGACGACGGATACATCCAAGCCGCCGCAGGTGGCAACGCGCTTCCACATCGAAGCCGATGCCTACATCCTGGCCTGCGGCGCGGTGGCGAATGCGCATCAGTTGCTGCTGTCCAACATCGGCAACGAGCATGACCAGGTCGGTCGGTATTTCATGTGCCATCCGCTGTCGAGCAACGGCGTGGTATTCGTCGAAGCGGCCTCCTACCTCGATGCCGACGAACAACGCCTGATGGAGGGCCAATTGCCGTCAGGGCAGCGTTGGAGCGCGCCCGGCACCTGCGTGACCGCGAACGCGCGCTTCGTGCCCACGGACGAGGCGCAGCGGCGCGAAGGCATCGGCGCCTGCTGGTTCTGGGCAGGCGGAGGGCAGTGCTATTTCGAGATGGCCTCGAATCCTGACAGCCGCATCACCCTGCTCGACAGCGTCGACCAGGTGTTCGGGCTGCCGCAGGTCAGGATCGATTGGCAGCTTTCGCCGCAGGACCAGAAGACCTACGAGACCACCACGCGGCTCTACACGCGTCCGTCGCCGCGCGCGGCGGTTCGGTCTCGGTGATTCCGTGGCCACAGGTCGTGCAGCAGCTGACCGTCAACGGCCACCACATCGGGACCACGCGGATGTCCACCGACCCGGCCGGCGGCGTGGTCAACGCCGACCTGAAGGTCCACAGCCTCGACAACCTCTACGTGGCCGGGTCCTCGGTCTTCCCGTCGGCGGGCATCTCCAACCCCACCTTCACGATCATCACGCTGTCGATCCGCCTGGCCGATCATCTGGCGGCCCGGTTCGGAAAGACTGCTGCAACCAGGCAGGCGACCGTGCAGGCCAGCGAAGCCGCGGCCTGACAGTTCGGGGCCGACCGGCCCCTTGAAAGCCGCGCAGCCCACCCCATATCCCGGCCAGTCCCGGCTCGCCGGGCGTTTTTTGCCCGCGGCTTTGGCACTCCCCCGGGGGGACTGCTAAAATCGCTGCCCTTTTCTCCATCAATCAACCACTTGCGAGGGTTCACATGAATCTCAAGCCGCTCTACGACCGTCTGGTCGTCAAGCCGATCGAAGCCGAAGAGACCACCGCCGGCGGGATCATCATCCCGGACGCCGCGAAGGAAAAGCCGACCAAGGGCGAAATCGTCGCTGTTGGCGAAGGCAAGTTCATCGACGCCACCGGTGGCACCCGTGCGCCGAAGGTCAAGGTCGGCGACAAGGTGATCTACGGCCAGTACTCCGGTTCCGCCTACAAGCAGGACGGCGTCGAGTACAAGATCATCAAGGAAGACGACGTCCTCGCGATCGTCGGCTGATGCGCGCGGCGGACGCGTCCGCCGCACGCTCGCCAACGCATCGATGTCGCAACGGTGGGCTGAAGCCCACCCTACGAAATCAACACATTTCCGGAGTTCCACACAATGGCTGCCAAAGATATCCGTTTCGGTGAAGACGCCCGCGCCCGCATGGTGCGCGGCGTCAACGTCCTCGCCAATGCCGTCAAGGCCACCCTCGGTCCGAAGGGCCGCAACGTCGTGCTCGAGAAGAGCTTCGGCGCCCCGACGATCACCAAGGACGGCGTGTCCGTCGCCAAGGAGATCGAACTGGCCGACAAGTTCGAGAACATGGGCGCGCAGATGGTCAAGGAAGTCGCTTCGAAGACTTCCGACAACGCCGGTGACGGCACCACCACCGCGACCGTGCTGGCGCAGGCACTGATCCGCGAGGGCATGAAGGCCGTCGCCGCCGGCATGAACCCGATGGACCTCAAGCGCGGCATCGACAAGGCCGTGGTCGCCGCGGTCGCCGAACTGAAGGCGATCAGCAAGCCCACCGCCGACGACAAGGCCATCGCCCAGGTCGGCACGATCTCGGCCAACTCCGACGAATCGATCGGCAACATCATCGCCGACGCGATGAAGAAGGTCGGCAAGGAAGGCGTGATCACCGTCGAGGAAGGCTCGGGCCTGGATAACGAACTCGACGTCGTCGAGGGCATGCAGTTCGACCGCGGCTACCTGTCGCCGTACTTCGTCAACAACCAGCAGTCGATGTCGGCCGAACTGGATGACCCGTTCATCCTGCTGCACGACAAGAAGATCTCGAACGTCCGCGACCTGCTGCCCGTCCTCGAAGGCGTGGCCAAGGCCGGCAAGCCGCTGCTGATCGTGGCCGAGGAAGTCGAAGGCGAAGCCCTCGCGACCCTCGTCGTCAACACCATCCGCGGCATCGTCAAGGTCTGCGCCGTGAAGGCCCCGGGTTTCGGCGACCGTCGCAAGGCGATGCTGGAAGACATGGCCATCCTCACCGGCGGCACCGTGATCTCCGAAGAAGTCGGTCTGTCGCTCGAGAAGGCGACGATCAAGGATCTCGGCCGCGCCAAGAAGATCCAGGTCTCGAAGGAAAACACCACGATCATCGATGGCGCCGGCGTTGCCGATGGCATCCAGGCCCGCATCAAGCAGATCAAGGCGCAGATCGAAGAAACCTCGTCGGACTACGACCGCGAGAAGCTGCAGGAGCGCGTCGCCAAGCTCGCCGGCGGCGTGGCCGTGATCAAGGTCGGCGCCTCGACCGAAATCGAAATGAAGGAAAAGAAGGCCCGCGTCGAAGACGCCCTGCACGCGACCCGCGCTGCTGTGGAAGAAGGCATCGTCCCGGGCGGCGGCGTCGCGCTGATCCGCGCCAAGGTCGCTGTCGAAAACGTCAAGGGCATCAACGAAGACCAGAACCACGGCATCCAGATCGCCCTGCGCGCCATGGAAGCCCCGCTGCGCGAGATCGTGACCAATGCCGGCGAAGAGCCGTCGGTCATCGTCAACCGCGTGAAGGAAGGTTCGGGCAACTTCGGCTACAACGCGGCCACCGGCGAATTCGTCGACATGGTCGAGGCCGGCATCCTGGATCCGACCAAGGTCACCCGCACCGCGCTGCAGAACGCGGCGTCCATCGCCGGCCTGATGATCACGACCGAAGCCATGGTCGCGGAAGCGCCGAAGAAGGACGAGCCGGCTGCCGGTGGCATGGGCGGCGGCATGGGCGGCATGGGCGGCATGGATTTCTGATCCATCCGCACGGCTGTCGTTTCACGAAAAACCCCGCCTGCCGGCGGGGTTTTTCTTTGCCATTCTTGCCCGCATCCCGGCATCTTCCGGCACTGTGGCCCGCTGCCGCGCGTGCGGCATCATGCTGTCGGGGCTCGCGCGGCAACCGTCGCGCTGACGAAGACACGATTTCCGGAGGCTGTCATGGTGGTGCGGAACATGGCTGTTGCGTTGTTCGCGCTGGTCTGCGTCGGTACGCAGTCCGCGGCGATGGCGCAGGCGAAGAAAGAACCGTTCACGGTCGAGCGCAGTTGGAAGCTGCAGCGCATCGGTGCGCCGACGGTGTCGCGCGACGGGCGCACGATCGTCGCGCCGGTGACCCGGTTCGCGATGGACGAGGACAAGGCGTATTCCGACCTGTGGATCTGGAATGTGGACGGCAGCGGCCAGCGCGCGTTCACCACCGATGCCGCCAGCGACGGCTCGCCCGCGATCAGCCCGGACGGCAAGTACGTGGCCTTCACGTCGCAGCGCGGCGACGACAAGGCGCCGCAGCTGTACGTGATGCCGCTCGGCGGCGGCGAGGCGCGCCGGCTGACGAAGCTGGCGAGCGGCGTGCAGAGCCCGAAATGGTTCGATGACGGCAAGCGTCTGGCCTTCGTCTCGCGCGTGTTCGCCGACCTGCCGCTGGCGGAGCAGGGCAAGCGCCTGGATGAGCGCAGGGACCGCAAGATGACCGGCATGGTCTGGGACAGCGGCCCGGTGACGGCCTGGGACCAGTATCTCGACGAGCGCCAGTTCCATGTGTTCTCGGTTGGATTCGACGCCGAGGCGTCGAATGGCGAATTGCCGCCGGTCAAGCCGCTCACCCAGCCCAGTGGTCTCGAACTGCCGCGCGGCGCGGTGCAGGGCGCAGGCGGCCATTTCGCGGTGTCGCCCGATGGGCGTGAACTCGCGTTCGTGGCTGATGCCGACCCGGCGATCAACGTGTCGAACAACGATGTCTTCGCTGTCACGATCGATGCCGACGGCAGCGGCGGCAAGCAGGCGCGCAACCTCACCGCCTCCAATCCGGCGAGCGACGGCTCGCCCTTGTACAGCCCGGATGGCCGTTACCTGAGCTTCGTGCAGCAGCGCATCAAGGGCTTCTATGCCGACAAGGGCCGGCTGATGCTCCATGACCGCAAGGCTGCCAAGTCGCGCGAACTGTTCGCCGACTGGGATCGCAGCGCGGGAGGCCTGGTGTGGGCTGCCGACAGCCGCCGCCTGTTCGGTGCGATCGACGATGCCGGCACCGTCCGCGTCTACGAACTGCCGCTGGACGGTGCGCCGCGCAAGGTGACCGCCGAACGTTCGCACGGCTCGCTGGCCGTCACCGACGACGGCCGCCTGTTCGGCCTGCGCGAAAGCTTCGTCGAGCCGCCGACGCTGGTGCGCATCGATGCGAAGACCGGTGCGTCGACCAAGCTGTCGACGATCAACGATGCCTTACTCGCCGCCACCGACCTGGGCACCTACGAGTCGGTGACCTACAAGGGCGCGAACGGCCGCGACATCCAGATGTGGGTGAACTACCCCCCGGGCTTCGACAAGTCGAAGAAGTACCCGTTCTTCATGCTGATCCACGGCGGCCCGCACAACGCCATCACCGACGGCATGGCCTTCCGCTGGAACGCCCAGGTGTTCGGCAGCTGGGGCTACGTCACCGCGTGGCCGAACTTCCACGGCAGCTCGGGCTTCGGCCAGGCCTTTGCCGACTCGATCAACCCAGAATGGGCCGAGCAGCCCTATCAGGACGTGATCAAGGCGGCGGAATGGTTCCAGGTGCAGCCCTGGATCGACCGCGAGCGCATGGTCGCCGGCGGCGGCAGTTACGGCGGCTACCTGACCACGGTGCTGCTGGGCCGAGAGCACCCGTTCCGGGCACTGGTCGCGCATGCCGCGGTCTACAACCTGTACTCGCAGTACGCCGCGGACTTCTCGGCCGAGGCGCCGCGCTTCGGCGGCTTCTGGGAGAGCGAGAACCGTGCCGTGCTGGAGCGCAACTCGCCGCATCTGGCCGCAGCGCGCTTCAAGACCCCGACCCTGGTCGTGCACGGCCAGACCGACCTGCGCGTGCCGGTGAACCACGGCCTGGAGCTGTACCACACGCTGCTCAACAAGGGCGTGCCGACCCGGCTGGTCTACTACCCGAACGAGAACCACTGGGTGCTCAAGCCGCAGAACTCGGTCTTCTGGTACCAGCAGGTCAAGGCCTGGTTCGACAAGTACAACCCGCCGAAGTCCTGACGGCGGGCGGTCCGGTCGGACCGGACATGCCCCGTGCATGTGAATGGACAGGCGAACGGACAGGCCCCGCGGCGACGCGGGGCTTTTTCGTGGCCCGCGAGCGCTGCCGCACAAGGGGACGGCCGATTTCATCCCGGGATCGCCCCCGGTTCGAGGCTGTCCCGATGCGGCGACCCGCTTAGGATGTTGCGTACCACCCGGTATTGCCGGGTGCCGAAGCACGATGCGGCCATCGATGGCCGCAGGCGAGGGACGCAGCAGACGCAAGGAGCGGTGGCGACATGGACTCAGGGACGACGGCGCGCCTGCCGCCGGAGCGCATCAGTGCGCCGGTGCAGGCAGCGGAAGAGACAACGGCCGTGGCGGTGGCGGCGACCGCCGGCATGCGCGGGAGCGGGTGGTCACGCGTGCGGGCCATCGGATTCGGGCAGGGTCTGCCCGCAGCGCTGCTCGAAGCGCTGCGCGCCTGCGCATCGCCGGCATTGCGGATCGAGACGGGGCTGCCGGCGGCCGGTGTTGCCACCCTCCGGCGCGTCGATCTGCATCTGGTCGCGGTCGGTGGCATGGACGAACCCAGGAACGGGCTGGCGTGCCTTGCCGGGCTGGCCGGCCCGACGCTGGCGATCTGCATCGGCACGGACGCCGCGATGACGATGCGTGCCCTCGCAGCCGGTGCCGACGGCGTGCTGTACCTGCACGATGGTGGCGACGATCTGGCGCGTGCGCTGCAGGCGGCAACGTCCGGGGCGCCCGCGCTCACCGCGACCGCAGCCAGGGCGCTCATCGTCCAGGTCCGCGCTGCTGCGCACGATGCCGATGAAGCGACTGCCGGCCCCCTGCCTGCATGCCCTCATGCGGCCCGCCATCCGTCGACCGCCATCCGCCTGACCGCCCGCGAACGCGAAATCATCGTGCTGGCCGACCAGGGCTGCACCTTCACGCAGGCAGCGCAGCGGATGGGCGTGCAGGTCTCGACGGTCTACACCCATGTGCGCAGGCTCTACGACAAGCTGTCGGTGAACAGCCTGCCGCAGGCCCTGCACGAAGCGCGCAGGGCCGGGCTGCTCTAGCGCACGCCGTCATCGTTCGCGCATCGTGGCTGCGAACGGTTCCCGGCGCGGCCGCATGTCCCTGCGCGAAATCGATGGCCACGATCCGTGCGCTTCGGATGTCGCGATCCGTGACGTGAGTCGTCATCATCGTGCAAGCGCCTGTTTTCACGGCGGCGACACGGCTGCGTGGCGAATCCGCCTGCGTATGTCCTGCGGTGTCGCCGCGATCCCCTGATCGAAAAAAGCACGTCGAATGCTTGCGCTGGACCTGTTTGCATGATCGATGCCTGCGCCATTGCTGAACTGCGCAGTCCTATTTTGCAGTGCAGCGTGCGTTGCCCTCAGCCTTCCTTCAGGATGCGCCGGCATCCCGACGTGGGGGAGGGAGCAGGCCCGCTACCGGTTCGACCGGGGCGGGCTTTTTATTTGCGCGGACAGCGTCGTCCGGGATGCCACAATCCGCGCATGAGTCCGACTTTCGATACCCCGCCCGCCGCGCGCGAAGCGCATGCCGATGCACCGCTGGACGTGCAGTTGGACGCGCAACTGGACGCCCATCTCGACCGCGCGCTGACGCGCCTGCGCCAGGCCTTGCCGGATCTGCCGCTGGACGACGCCGGCACGCTGGCACGGGTACGCGCGTTGGCGCTGGCCAGCGACTTCGCGATCGAGGTCTGCCTGCAGCAGCCGGCGCTGCTGCCCGGCCTGCTCGCCGATGGTGGCGCAGTGCCTGCCGCGCCGCCGGTGCTCGACGCCACCTCGCGTACCGACTGGGGCACCCTGCTGCGCCGCCATCGCCGCGCCGAATCGGTCCGCCTGATCTGGCGCGACGTGCACGGCCTGGACACGCTGGACCAGACCCTGTCCGGGGTCTCGCAGCTCGCCGAAACCTGCCTGCGGGTCGCGCTGGAGGCGCTGGAGGCCGAATTCGCACAGCGCTTCGGCACGGTGCGCGACGCCGATGGCCATCCGGTGCGCCTCATCGTCTACGCGCTGGGCAAGCTCGGCGGTGGCGAGCTGAATTTCAGCTCCGACGTGGATCTGGTCTACGCCTACGAACACAACGGTGACAGCGATGGCACGCGCGCGCTGGCGGCCGAAGACTATTTCGCACGGCTCGGCCAGCAACTGGCGAAACTGCTCGACGAAGTCACCGCCGAGGGCTTCTGCCATCGCGTCGACCTGCGCCTGCGTCCTTTCGGCAGCGCCGGCCGGATCGCGCTGAGCTTCGCGGCGATGGAGCAGTATTTCCAGCGCGACGGGCGCGACTGGGAGCGGTACGCCTGGCAGAAGGCGCGCCCGGTGGCCGGCGACATCGACTCCGGCGAGCGCTTCCTCGACGTGCTGCGCCCGTTCGTCTATCGCCGCTACCTGGATTACGGCGCGCTCGACGGCCTGCGCGAGATGAAGGCGACCATCGCCGCCGAGGTCGCGCGCAAGGATCTGGCCGACGACATCAAGCGCGGGCCTGGCGGCATCCGCGAAGTCGAATTCCTGGCCCAGGCGCTGCAGCTGATTCGCGGTGGCCGCGAACCCGCGCTGCGCGAGCGCCGCCTGCAGGTCGCGCTGCGTGCGCTGCGCGATGCGCGCCATCTCGACGAAGACGCCTGCGCCGCGATGCTGGCCGCGTACCGGTTCCTGCGCGTGCTGGAGAATCGCCTGCAGATGCTGCGCGATGCGCAGACCCAGCGCCTGCCGGAGGATCCGCTCGAACGCCGGCGGCTCGCGCGCAGCCTCGGCGAGATCGACTGGCCAGCGCTGCACGTGCGCCTGCAGGCGCATCGCGAGCGCGTGGGACGCGAGTTCGGCGCCTTGCTCGCACCGCGCCAGCGCGCCGCGCAGCCGGATGCGCTGGTGCTCTACTGGCGCGCACTGCGCGACGGTGCCGAGGAGGTGCCGCGCGACGCGCTCGCGGACGCTGGCTTCGCCGATGTCGAAGCGGTGGACCAGGCTCTGCGCGACTTCGCACGCGCGCCCGGCGTGCGCGACCTGTCCGACGCCGCGCGCGGCCGTCTCGACCGGCTGATGCCGGTGTTCATGTCGACGGTCGCGACCTCCGCCGAGCCGCTGCTCGCGCTGCGCCGCTTGCTCGCGGTGCTGCACGCCATCCTGCGTCGCGCCAGCTACCTGGCCCTGCTCGACGAACAGCCGGCTGCGCTGACCCGGCTGGTGGACGTGCTCGCGCGCAGCGCGCTGCTCGGCGAGCGCCTGGCCGCGCATCCGCTGCTGCTCGACGAACTGCTCGACATGCGCGTCGCCGGCCCGCTGCCGCAGCCCGAGGAGTTCGCGCGCGCCTGTGCGCAGGCGCTGCAGCAGGACGATTCCGAGGCCGCGCTGCTGGCCCTGAACGAAGTGCGCCAGGCCTTCGGCTTCCGCATCGCGCTGGCCTGCCTCGATGGCCGCCAGGACGGTGTCGCCAGCGCGCGCACGCTCGCCGCGCTGGCCGATGCCATCCTCGATGCCGTCTGCACGCTGGCGCTGCGCGAGCTGGAAGCGCAGCACGGGCGCATGGCGCAGGCCGAATTCGCGGTGCTCGGCTACGGCAGCCTGGGCGGTCGCGAACTCGGTTTCGGATCGGACCTCGACGTGGTCTTCGTCTACGACGCACCGGTCGATGCCGTGTCCGAAGGCGCGCGTCCGATCGACGCCGCGCGCTGGAGTGCGCGCCTCGCGCAGAAGATCGTGGCCCTGCTCGGCGCGCCTACCGGTGCTGGCCGGCTGTACGACGTCGACGTGCGCCTGCGCCCGGATGGTGCCAAAGGGCTGCTGGTGTCGACGCTGGAGCGTTTCGAGGACTACCAGCGCAGCCGTGCCTGGACCTGGGAGCACCAGGCGCTGGTGCGCGCCCACGCCATTGCCGGCGACGCGCCGCTGCGCGAGGCGCTGGACTGCGTGCGCGACCAGATCCTGGCCCGAGCGCGAGAGCCCGCCGCGCTGCGCGAGGACGTGCGCGCGATGCGCGCGCGCATGCGCGCCGAACTGGACCGCTCCACGCCCGGACGTTTCGACCTCAAGCAGGGTGAAGGCGGCCTGGTCGACCTCGAATTCCTGCTCCAGTACCTCGTGCTGCGCGACGGTGCGGTGCGCCCGGCGCTGCTGCATCCGCGTGACACGCCGGGACTGATCGACGCACTGCGTGGCGAGGGACTGCTCGACGATGCGCGCGCCACCCGCCTGCACGCCGCGCATGAAGCCCTCGTCCGGGCCGGCTTGATGTGCACGCTGGACCGTCGCGCGCGCCTCGTGGCGCCGACCGATGCGCTGGAGGCCGCGCGCGAGGCCGTACGCGATGCCTGCGCTGCTTTCGGCCTGGCCGACACCCGCGCGCCGGCATGACCCTGCGGACGACGTCATGATTGAACCCATGCTCGAAATCGACATCCGCGATCTCAAGTCGATCGCGCGCCTGCACATCGACCTGCCGCTCAAGCGCGGGCTCTATGTCATCGCCGGGCAGAACGGCGCCGGCAAGAGCACGCTGATGGCCGCGGTCGCGACCGTGTTCTTCCGCACCCGTTACGAACGCTACTTCGGCAAGCCGTCCATCGCGGAGGCCGGCATCGAGGTGCGCTTCGGCAGCCAGCAGTATTCGCTGCGTGCCGATGGGCGCGCATGGAAACTCAAGGGCGGCATCCAGATCAAGGGCTTCTACGAAGGCAGCCTGATCTTCGGCAACCGCTTCAAGGAAAACAGTTTCGACACCATCGGCAAGCTCGCGGGCGTGGACCCGGCGGATTTCGTCGACAGCAGCGCCTTCGTACGCGAGCAGCTGGGCCTGATCCTGCACAACGATCGCAACCGCTATCCGCAGCTGTCGACGCTGGACATCGAGCAGTCGCGGCGCAAGTACGGTTTCAAGGCGCCACCGTACTTCTACCGGCGCAAGGAGGAGCTGATCGGCAAGTCGCAGATGTCCACCGGCGAGAACCTGCTGATCACCCTGCTGCACTCGATCGATCTGCGCATCCGCGACCGGGGCAACGTCAACAAGCCCTGCATCTTCCTGCTCGACGAGATCGAGTTCGCGCTGCATCCCGCCGCGCTGGTGCGCCTGACCGCGCTGCTGCGCAAGGTCGCGGTCGAATACAACATGGCGATCTACGTCGGCACCCATTCGGTCGAACTGATCCGCGAAGCCGGGCCACGCAACACGTTCTTCCTCGAACGCATGGCCGACGACTCGATCGAAGTCGTGCACCCCTGTCATCCGTACTACGCCACCAAGATCGTGTACGACCACGCCGGCTACGACACGGTGGTGCTGGTCGAGGACGACCTGGGCAAGCGCATGGCCGACCGCCTGATCAATCGGCTGCGCCTGCGCGACAACAAGCTGGTGCACGTGATGCCCTGCGGCGATTGGCAGAACGTGATCCGCCTGCTCAACGACATGGCGACCAACAACCTGCTGGGCCGCCCCGCGCAGGTGATCGCCGTGCTCGACCGCGACGTGCAGGGCGATGTGCCGCGCTATGCCGCGCGCTTCGGCCCCGGCATCCTCGGCCAGATCGAGTTCCTGCCGGTGAAGAGCCTGGAGAAGTTCCTCAAGGCGCGGCTGGCGGACCGTCTCGACGTCGTCCTGCATCGCCGCATCAACGACTACCTGCTGCCGAAGATCGTGCTCGCGGATCTCGTCCGCGACTATCGCACCGACTGCGCGAATGGCGACGCCACCGGCAAGGTGCTGTTCGGGCGGATCGAGAAGGCGCTGGAACTGCACGGACGCAGCCGCGAAGACCTGGTCGAACTGGTCGTCGACGATCTGATCGAGCGCGGCGAGGAGAGCGTGGAGGCGACGATGGCCTTCCTGCGCGCGCGGCTCGACCCGGCGGGCGCGGGTTGAGGGATGGGTGTCGAGCGCCGCTTGATGATCGAAGTCTGAACGGGCAAGGACGCGTCGGGCCCCGGGCGGGGTATGCTCCATGGACGAGTCGCCCGTCATTCCCCCAACGCAAGGAGAGTCCGCATGTCGAAGAACCATTACCTGGACACCGAAGAACTCGTCACCGACGCGAAGGTCGTGCTCGAAGACGTCGAAGCTATTCTCGACGAAGCCGCCACCGCCACCGGTGAACGCGCCCAGGCCCTGCGCGCCCGCGCCGCCGAAGCCCTCGGCCGCGCCAAGCACCGCCTGCAGGACGCGCAGACGGCTGTTGCCAACAACACCAAGGCCGCCGCACGCGCCACTGATGCCTTCGTCCACGAGCATCCCTGGGGCGCCATCGGGGTCGCGGCCGGCGTCGGCTTCCTCGTCGGCCTGCTCGTCGCGCGCCGCTGAGTCGCGTCGTCGTGGCTTCCCCGGTCGACGCCCTGCGCCGCCTCCCGGCGGCGCTTGTAACGCTGCTGCTGTCCCGCGCCGAGTTCGCGACCCTCGAACTGGCCGAGGCGCGTTCGCGCTTCCTGCGCTGGATCGTGCTCGCGCTGCTCGGCGCGGTGCTGGCGATGCTCGCGTTGATCGTCGGGTCGGCCCTGCTCACCGTCGCGCTCTGGCCGCATTTTGGCTGGGGCACGCTGGTCGCGCTGGCGCTGATCTACACCTTGCTCGCGGCCTGGGTCTTCCGGACCCTGGCCGTCGAGCATGCCGCCGCGCCGCCGTTGCTGTCGGAAACCCTGCGCGAGCTGGCGAGCGACCGCGACGCGGTGTTCGCCGCCCGTGCGCGGCGCGATGAAGGAGGCGACGCATGAGTCGCGACCAGGTCCAGTTGCGTCAGCTGCGCATGGAGATGCTGCGCATGCGCGCCGGCGTGGAACGCGCCGAACTGGTGTCGGCGATCCGCGACCTGCGCGGCGGTGCCGAACGATTGCGCAGTTTCTCGAATCTCGCCGGCGGGATCGGCGCGGCCGTCACCGGTCGCAGCGGCTGGATCGGCCTGATTGCGGCGCTGGCGCGCAAACCTTGGGCCGCTGCGTTCGCGCTCGGCGCCGTACGTGCGCTCAAGCGCAAGCCGCTGTTCGCCGCAGTGGTCGTCGCCACCGCTGCCGCACTGGGTGTCGGTCTGTCGCGCAATCGTCGTACGGCATCGCGGGCACCTGCGCCGGAAGATCACGGCGCCGGTTGAGCGATGCCCTCCAGACCGAGCCGCGCATGCAGCGCCTCGGCCACGCGCGCGCATTCGCGCAGCGGTTCGACATCGAACGCTGCCAGCGTCGCATCCATCTCTCGAATGCGTCCGCTCGCGAGCAATGCATCGAGGAAGGCGCGTGGACGTCCACGCACCCGGCCGGGATCGAACACGAACACCGGCACCCGCGTCGCGCAGGCTTCGGAGACCATGTTCACCGAATCCGGCGAGCACACGATGCGATCGGCCCAGGCCAGCAGGCCGGGATAAGGATTGGGGCCATCGTCCGGCCCGCGCCAGACCACGCCGGGCGTGCCGTCGTAGCGGTGGGCGAGGGCGGCGATCAGTTCCGGATCGGTCCGACGCGAGGTGGTGAGCATCACGCTGCCGCCGTCTTGTGCGAGCACCGCTTCGAGTTTCGCCGCCATCACTTCGAAGGCCATGCGATTGAATCGCGCGTGCGCACTGCTGCCCCCGAGCAACACGGCGGTGCGTGGCCCGGGCAGATCGCCGAAGGCGGCGAATGCCTCGCGGGCCCGTGCCAGCCAGGCGTCGTCGACCGGATGCAGGCCGCCGATCAGGGTCAGGACGTTGTCGCCGCGCAGGCGGTCGTGTTCGGGCACGACCACGGCATCCCAGTGGTGCGGATCGAGGCGGGGATCCAGGATCTGCACCACCTGCCAGCCGCGTGCGCGCAGCAGCCGGGTCGCCAGTGCCGCCTGTCGGCCGCAGCCGATCGCAATGCCGGGTGCGGTGTCGAGCAGGCGGGCGAAATCAGAGCCGAAGGCGTCCGTGGCGCCGGGACAGCGGCGTGGCGCGAACCAGCGCCAGGGTGCACGCGGCGCCAGCGTCACCGTCGAGACCGGCGCGTGGTCGGCCAGAGCGAGCGCCAGCGCCTCGGCCTGGCGGGCATTCCCCGCTCGGCCATCACTGATTGCACAGATTTGGATCGAATCTGTCTTCAATGTCTCGATTGTTCCGGATTTGACTCGATTCGTTCCCGCCATACGGCTGCGGCGGTCCGGCGTGGACTCTACACTGCCGGCCTCGCTTTCATTCCGACAGGACGTACGCCCCGATGTTCTCGCCGCTCAACGACACCGCGCTCGACCAGCTGTTCCGGACCGCTCGTACCTACAACGCGTTCTCGGGCGAGGTCGACGACGTCACCCTGCATCGCCTCTACGACCTGCTGAAGTTCGGCCCGACCGCCGCCAACGCCTGCCCGGCGCGCTTCGTGTTCGTGAAGTCGCCCGAGGCCAAGGCCAAGCTGGGTCCGGCACTGGACGAAGGCAACCGCGAAAAGACCCTGGCCGCGCCGGTCACCGTGATCGTCGGCTACGACATGGCCTTCTACGACAAGCTGCCGGTGCTGTTCCCGCACACCGACGCGCGCTCGTGGTTCGCCGGCAAGCCGGAAGCCGCGCTGGAGACCGTGGCGCTGCGCAACGGCAGCCTGCAGGGCGCCTACCTGATCCTGGCCGCGCGCTCGCTGGGCCTGGATACCGGCCCGATGTCCGGCTTCAACAACAAGAAGGTCGATGAGGCCTTCTTCGCCGGCACCGCCATCCGCTCGAACTTCCTCGTCAATCTCGGCAAGGGCGACACGAGCTCGATTTTCGCCCGTTCGCCGCGCCTGGGCTTCGACGAAGCCTGTCTCATCGCCTGACTTCGAGTGCGGCGCGCAACCGCGCGCCCGCTTCTCGCCTCTGTCGTTCGTGCCTCTTGCCCACACCCACCCCAAAGGAGTGTCCCGATGAAACGTCCATTCAAAGCGATCGTTGCTGCTGCCGCACTCGCGCTCGCCACCACCGTCGCCTTCGCTGCGCCGCTGACCTACAAGATCGACGCCAACCACACCGACGTCGTCGCCAGCTGGAGCCATTTCGGCTTCTCCAATCCGATCGCGCATTTCGGCAAGGTCGACGGCTTCATCACCTACGACCCGGCCAAGGTCGGCGATTCGAAGGTCGAAGTCACGATCCCGCTGTCGGGCCTGAACTCGCACGTGCAGTCCTTCGACGAGCACCTGCTCAGCGATGATTTCTTCGATGCGGCCAAGTTCCCGAACATCACCTTCAAGAGCACCTCGGTGAAGTCCGCCGGCAAGGACAAGCTCACCGTCGTCGGCGACCTGACCATCAAGGGCATCACCAAGCCGGTGACCCTGTCCGTGACCATCAACAAGCTCGGCGTGCAGCCGATGGCCAAGCGCGAAGCCGCCGGCTTCGAAGCCACGACGACGATCAAGCGCAGCGATTTCGGCGTGGGCAAGTACGCGCCGAACGTCAGCGACGAAGTGAAGCTGAGCATCACCACTGAAGCGGTCGTGCCGAAGCCGGAAGGCTGAGCCATCGCGCAGCGTCGGCTCCTGCCAGCGCGGCATGGGCTGTGATTTCCCCGCGACGGGTTGCTTCGGCGGCCCGTTCGCGCATCCGCGGTTCGTCAGGCGCTCGTCGCCTCGGGTGGCGGCGCGTCGAAGCGGTAGGGTGTGGCCTGCGCCGATGCGCGCGCACTGAATTCAGCCACGAATGCGGTGAGTGCCGGCATGCCCGACAGATCGATCGGGTTGCGGAACGGCAGGTGTTCGAGCAGGCAGAACAGCATCAGGTCGAACAGCGCGATCCTGTCGCGCGGCAATTGCGCGTGGACAGCGCCCAGGTGCGCGTCCAGCCAGGCGAGGCAGTTCAGCAGGCTCTCGCGGCGCTTGCGCGAGGTCTGGTCGGGGGGGCGCTTCGAGACGATTTCGTGGAACACCACCTCCACCTGCGCCGCCATCGCATGCGCCACGATCTCGTGGGCATTCATCAGCAGCGGGTCGCGTGCGTCCTCGGGCCAGAACACCCGCGACTCCCCGCCGTCGGCCTGCCGGGCCAGCTGGCGACAGGCGCTGTGGCTGCCCCACACCACGACATCGCCAATGCGCAGGGCCGGCAGCTTCAGCGCCGGGTTGCCGGCATAGGTCGCCGGATCGGTGCTCATCAGGTCGAAGATCGGCGCCAGTGGCGCGTCGATGCCCAGTTCCAGCGCCAGCATGCGCACCACGCGGGTGTAGTGCGAACTCTGGCGGCCGATGATCTCGATCCGTGGGGATTCCGTGAGGTGCATGCGTGCGATCCTGGGAGGGATGTCGCGATCATGCCGCCAACCCGCACAGCCCGGGATGCGCTGGGCTAAAATGTGTGTTCCGCGCAGGACACCGATGCCATGACCGCACAGCCCAGCTCCGCCAACGCCACGCCCGGCCACGACACGAACCGCCACAACGTGCGCCGCGTCGACCTGCCGCTGAGCTGCCCGACCCCGGAGATGGCACTGTGGAACGCGCATCCCCGCGTGTACCTGGCGATCGAGGCCGAAGGCGGCGAATCCACCTGCCCGTACTGCGGTGCGCAGTACGTCCTGATCGACTGATCCCCGCCTGACGTCCGCCATGCCGGGCGCCGTCCAGAGTCTCGAACCGGATGCCGGACGGTCTCCGCGCCGCCTGACGGTGGTGCAACTGTTGCCGGCGCTGCACGCCGGGGGCGTCGAGCGCTCCACCCTCGAAATCGCCGATGCCCTGGTCCGCGCGGGGCATCGCGCCGTCGTGGTCTCGGCCGGCGGACGGCTGGTGCCGCAGCTCGAAGCCTCCGGCGCCGAGCACGTCGCACTCGACATCGGCCGCAAATCCCCGTTGACCTTCCTGCTGGCGCGCCGCCTGCGGGCGCTGTTCGCCGAGCGCGGCGCCGACATCGTCCATGCCCGCTCGCGTCTGCCGGCCTGGGTCGGCCATCTCGCCCTGCGCGGCATGCCGGCGGCCACGCGGCCGCGTTTCGTCACCACCGTGCACGGCCTGAATTCGCCCTCGCGCTACAGCGCGATCATGACCCGCGGCGAACGCGTGATCTGCGTGTCCGACACCGTGCGCGACTACGTGCTGCGTCACTATCCCGCGACCGATGCCGCGAAGTTGCGCACGATCCCGCGCGGCATCGATCCGGCGGCCTTCCCGCCCGCGTCCTGGCCCGATCGCGCCGCCCGCGCGCGCGTCGCCGCGCAGCATCCCGCGCTGTCGGGCGAGGGCCCGTTGCTGCTGCTGCCCGGTCGCGGCACGCGGCTCAAGGGCCATGCAGATGCCCTGGCCTTGCTCGGCCATCTCCGCAATGAAGGGCTGGACGCGAGGCTGTGGATGCCTGGCGCGCGCGAACCCGGGCGGGCGCAGTACATCGCCGATCTCGAAGCCGAGGCCGCGCAGCGCGGCATCGCCGACGCACTGGCGATCACGCCGCCGACCTCGGCCATCGCCGATGCCTACGCGGCGAGCGATCTCGTGCTGCAGCTCTCGCGCAAACCCGAAGCCTTCGGGCGCACCGTGATCGAAGCCCTGTCGGTCGGTCGACCGGTCGTTGGCTGGGCGCATGGCGGCGTCGGCGAACTGCTGCACGAACTGTTCCCGGGCGGTGCGGTGATGCCGTTCGACGACGCGGCTCTTCACCTCGCCGTGCGCGCCCGCCTGCCGCAGTCAGGAAGCGGCGAGGCCATTTCCGCTACGATGCCGGCGCGGTTGCAGCGGTATTCGCTCGATGCGATGCAGGCCGCGACACTCGCCACCTACCGGGAACTGATCGCGGAATGACGCCCGACGCCACTGCCGACACCGCACGCATCCCGCCGGGCTGGCGCTGGGCGCCGCTCTGGGTGCTTGCGTTCGTCGCGCTGTGGCCGGCGCCGGGCGTGGCCGAAGGCGTGCTGGCCCTGGGTGCGCTGGTCGCCATCGGACGATTGATGTACGTGCGTTTCCGTGGCGGTGGTGCGCTGCTCAGTGCGCAGGCCTGGGCACTGACCAGCGTGTTGTTCTTCGCCTACTGGACGCCCGAACTCATCGGCGCGATCGATGCCGTGGATCGCGCACGCGCCTTCCGCGAAGTCGCCGTCGATCTGCGCTACCTGCCGTTCCTGTGGCTGGCCGCCGCAGCGGTGGCCGATCCGCGCGGGCGCCGCGTCACTTTCGGCGGACTGGCGGTGATCGTCGGCGTCTGGACGCTCGACGCGCTGGTGCAGGCGATCAGCGGCACCAGCCCGATGTTCGCGCTGATGGACATGGCCAACGTCGCCCTGCGCGGCAAGACCCTCTGCGACGCCAACGATTACCTGCTGCTCGACCGCCTCGGCGGCGCGCTCGGACCGTGCAACCTCAAGCTCGGCGTGGTGCTCGCCAGCCTGTCGCCGTTCCTGCTGGTCGCGGCGGCACGGCGCTTCGGACGTCTGGGCTGGCTGGTATCGGCGGCACTGGTGGGCGTCGTCGTGCTGCTCGCCGGTTCGCGTGCGTCATGGATCACCTATGGTCTGGTGCTGCTGCTCTCGGGCTGGCGCCTGCTCGGCTGGCAGCGCCTGCTCGGCGTGTTCGCGTTCGGCGCGCTGCTGCTCGCGCTGCTCGCGGTGGTGTCGCCGCAGGTGCGCGAGCGCGTGGAACGGACGATGCATGCGGCCTCGGCCAGTTCCGCAGGCGTCGACGATGCATTGTCCGGGCGCGGACGGATCTGGTCTGCGGCGTGGTGCATCATCCAGGCGCATCCGGTCAACGGCGTCGGCCCGCGCGGGTTCCGCGAAGCCTTCCCGGGCTGCGATCCGCAGCCGGAGCGCATCGCCGAATGGGGCCTGGGGCCGGCGCATCATGCGCACCAGATCGTCCTGGAAATCCTCAGCGAAACCGGTGCCATCGGCCTGTTGCTGTGGCTGGCCGGCCTGGCGATGGCGCGCCGCGCCTGGCGCTATGCCGAAGCCGGCGCGCGCGAAGCGGCGTGGCCTGCGATGCTGGCGCTGGTGGTCACGGTCTTTCCGTTCAATACGCACCTTGCGTTCTATTCGACCTTCTGGGGCGGTGTCACCCTGCTGCTGGCGGCGCTGTACGCGGGCAGTTTGCTGGGGCGCGACACGAGCACGGTCGCATCCGCCGCGCAGTCGTAGGCGGCATCAGGCGCAGCGCGTCAGTCGCAGACTGCCTCGCGCGCAGGCTCTCTCACTCGTAGACCCGGGCGCCATCCGGTCGGCGCTTGAAACGCCGGTGGATCCACAGGTACTGCTCGGGCGCTTCGCGCGCCATGGTCTCGATCGCGGCGATCACGCGCGCGGTGTCGGCTTCGGCGTCTTCCGACGGGAACTGTTCGAACGCGGGCCAGAAGCGCAGGGTGATGCCGCCGTCGTCGCGCCGGAAATGCTGGAACATCACCACCGCCGCGCCGGACAACCGCGCCAGCTGGTGCGTGGAGCTGAGGCTCTTCGCGGGCTGGCCGAAGAACGGCACGAACACGCTCTCGCCGCGACTGGGATCCTGATCGGGCGCGTACCACAGCAACCCGCCCTTGCGCAGGTGCTTCACCGCGCCGCGCACGTCCTGCTTGGTGAACATCCCGGCGGCGTAGCGCGACCGTCCGCGCAGCACCGCCCATTCCATCGCCGGTTGCGCGTAGGGCCGGTACATGCCGGCCAGCGGCACGGTGTCGCAGGCCAGCCGCGCGCAGATCTCCAGCGTCGTGAAATGGCCGGAAATGACGATCACGCCGCGACCGCGCGCATGCGCGTCGCGGATGTGCTCGGCGCCTTCCACCACCAGCCCCTTGCGCTGCGGCTGCACCGAGCCCCACCAGGCGCGTCCGAATTCGAAGACTGCCAGGCCCAGCGACGCGAAATGACGACGCAGCAACGCCGCGCGCGCGGCCTCGTCCTGTTCCGGGAAGCACAGCGCGAGGTTGCGCGCGGCGATCCGCCGGCGTTCGCGCATGAGCATCCGCAGCATCGTGCCGAGCGCGCGCCCCAGCGGCTGCTGCAAGGCCCAGGGCAGGCGCGCGAGCAGCGCCATCGCACCGATGCCCAGCCAGGTCGGCCAATGGCGCGGCGAGCGGGGAGGCGGGGCGTCGAAGGTGAACGGCATGCCGGCATTGTACGGGCTGACCACGAGCGGGCGAGGCCGGATCGGCGACATGACAGACCCGGCACGCGCGCATGCCGGTCGGCCGCTTATCATGTCCCGATGCGGGCCGCATTCCTCGATCGCTTGAACGAGCACCTCCTGCGCGGCCTGTATTCGGCGGCGCTGTACGTGTTGCTGCCGGTCACGCTCTACCACCTGGTGTGGCGCGGCTTCCGCCAGCGCGCCTACCTGCTGCGCTGGCACGAGCGCTACGCACGCTATGGCGATGCCGCATCGCCCCCGGACGGCTGCCTGTGGGTGCACGCAGTCTCGGTCGGCGAAGTGAACGCCGCCGCGCCGCTGATCAACGCGCTGCTGCGCGATCATCCCGAACGCCGCGTGCTGGTGACCACGATCACGCCGACCGGCTCCGAGCGTGTCGCCGCGCTGTGGCAGGGCCGGGTGTCGCACGTGTACCTGCCGTACGATCTCACCGGTGCGGTGCATCGTTTCCTGGGTCATTTCCGCCCCAGCGTCGGCCTGATCGTCGAGACCGAGCTGTGGCCTAACCTGCTGTTCGCCTGCCGCGACCTCGGCGTACCGACGTTCCTCGTCAACGCGCGCCTCTCCGAACGCTCGCTGCGTGGCTATCGCGTGTTGCGGCCGCTGGTGGGCCGCGCGCTGCGCACGATGCGCCGCGTCGCCGCGCAATCCGAGGCCGACGCCGCGCGCTTCGTGCAGCTCGGCGCACGCGACGACCATGTCGAGGTCTGCGGCAACCTCAAGTTCGACCTGCGCATCGATCCTGATGTCGACCGCTTCGCTGCGGAATTCCATCGCCGCGTCCCCGGCCGGCCGGTGTGGATCGCCGCCAGCACGCACCCCGATGAGGAAGCCGCGGTGCTCGGCATCGATCGCCACCTGCGCCAGCGCTGGCCGGATCTGCTCATGTTGTGGGCGCCGCGTCATCCCGAGCGCTTTCGCGGCGCGACCCAGCAGGCGCTCGATGCCGGCCTGCGCGTGGCCACGCGCACGCTCACCCTGCTGCCCGACGCCGACGACCAGGTGTTCGTGATCGATACCCTCGGCGAACTCGTGCTGTTCTACGCCTGCGCCGACGTGGCCTTCGTCGGCGGCAGCCTGCAGGCGGTCGGCGGGCACAACCTGCTCGAACCCGCTGCGGTCGGCACCGCCGTGGTCACCGGCCCTTACCTGCACAACTTCGCCGACATCGCGGCACAGATGCGCGATGCGAACGCCGTGCGCGTCGAGCAGGACGCCAGTGGCGTGGCAGAGGCGCTGGAAACGCTCCTCGCCGACCGCGCGTCGCGCGAAGCGATGGTGGGCAACGCACGCGCGCTCGTCGAGCAGGGACGCGGTGCGCTGCAACGCACGCTGCGCGCCACCGGACTCGCGCTTCGCTGACGGGCTTGTCCCGGGCGGTCATCCCTCGGCGGATGTTCCTGAGCCAGGCGCGCCGAACTTTTTGAGACGGCAATTCGCGTTCAAGTGACGCATGCATCGCGATCCGGAGGCGCATCGCGCCAGATAGCGCGATGCGTGTCGCGAAGCAGACTGTGAACGATGACCGATCGCATGCGCAGCGCATTCGTCGCAGCCTATGTCACGGGTGTTTTCGATCAAAAGGATTGCATGCAGCGCAGGCTCGAAGTTGATTCGGATCATTTTTCCGCCCATGCGGACTGCCTAGCATCGTCCCCGCGATGCGAGAGGCATCGTGCGTTCGCCGCTCATGGGCCTCGACGACGCCACCCCACATCAGGCCCATCGAAGTATGCAATGGAGAAGTACGATGAAGAGCGGTTTCCTCGCCGGAGTCCTTGCCGTCGCCCTGTCCGTCGCGAGCGCGTTCCCAGGGCCCGCGCAGGCGCAGTCCAACGAACTGCCGGCATGCAACGAGTCTTCGCTGTGGTCGGTCGCCGAGACGCTGCAGGTCGATGCCCTGGGCTCGCTGCGCCTGACCTTCCTGTGCACGCCGGACGGCTGGTTGCTGGTGGGCGCCAGCTACTGTTCGATCACCGGCAATTGTTCGTCGGATTGACGTCCGCCAAGGCGGTCATCGCATGAAAAAGGCCGCATCGTCGTCGACGATGCGGCCTTCCTGTTTCGCGCGGCGCACTGCGTGCGGCCGGCGACATGCGATGCGATGGGTCAGGGCGTGGTCCTGGCCTGTGCGTCGACCGACAGCAACCGGTTCACGTCGGACAGGTCGTCGATGTCCAGCGTGCCCGCGGCCTGCTCGAGCTGCAGGCGGTTCTGCAGGAAGTTGTAGCGCGAGAGCGCATATTCGCGCTCGGCATTGAACAGCGTCTGCTGGTTGTTCAGCACGTCCAGCACGGTACGCGTGCCGACTTCCAGGCCGACCTGCGAGGCGTCGTACGCACTGCGCGCCGAGAACACGGCGGCCTTGCGCGCTTCGACTTCGCTGATGCCGGCGACCAGGGTCTCATAGGCGTTGCGCGTGTTGCGGACGAGGGCGCGGCGCTGCTGTTCGAGCTGGTCGGCGGCGCCGTCGCGCTGGGCGATCGCCTGGCGCACGCGGGACTGCGTGGCGCCGCCGGAGAAGATCGGCACGGTCACGGTCAGGCCGATCGTGGAGGTGTCTGAATATTCCGCGCTGGCCGGCAGCTCGGGTTCGCCGAACGGGCGGCCGTTGCCGTAGGTCGCGCGCAGGCCGATGCTGGGCAGGTGGCCGGCGCGTGCGGCGCTGACGCTGGACTCCGCGGAGCGCACTTCAAGCGTCTTGGCCTTGAGCGCCGGATTGTTGTCGAGCGCGGTCTGCACCCAGCCGTTGACGTCGAGCGATGACGGCAACTGCGGCTGGAAATCCTGCGGCAGTGCCTTGAGTGTGCGCACGTCGCTGCCGGTGATTTCCTCCAGCGCGCGGTAGGCGTCTTCCAGCGCGTTGCGGGTGACGATTGTGTTGGCGCGGGCGCGGTCGTACTGGGCGCGGGCTTCGTGCACGTCGGTGATCGGCGCCAGGCCGACTTCCAGGCGCTTGTCTGCGAAGTCGAACTGCTTCTTCAGCGCGGTTTCCTGCGCTTCCGCCGCAGCCAGCGTTTCCATCGCGATCAGCACGTTGAAATACGCTGCGGAGGTGCGGGTGATCAGCGAGTCGCCGGCGGCTTCGAGCTGGAAGTCCGCAGCTTCGGCCAGGGCCTGCTGGGAACGGTGGCGGTTGATGTCGCCGAAGTCGAGCAGCGACTGGTCAACCGACAGGCCGTAGCTGCGGTTGCCGCCGCCATCGGACACCTTGAATCCGTTGTTCAGCTTGGAGGTGGTGTCGCTGTAGTTCGCGCCCACCGAACCGCCGACCTGCGGCAGGAACGCCGCGCGCGACTGCACAGCGCCTTCACGCGTGGCCAGGCGGCTGGCTTCGGCGGCGGCGAACTGCGGGTCGCTGTTGCGAGCCAGTTCGTAGGTCTGCAGCAGGTCTTCCGCGCGTGCGCCGAGCGGCAGTGCGATCAGGGCGAGAGCGAGGGCGAGGGGACGGCGGGTCATGGGCATCCTTTGGATTTTTGTTCGATCCAGGCGCTGTGGGGGCGGGACCGGTCTTACAGCGTGAATTGCGGAGTGGGGGCCGCACCGGCGAGGTACGGCAATTCGGTTTCGAAGAGCGATTCGACGCGATGGCCGGCGCTGCCGTCGCCATGGCGCACCAGGGCGGCTTCCATCGCCGGCGCCAGGCCGTGCACGACGAACAGGCGGCCGCCGGGGCGCAGCCACTTCAGCAGCGCGACCGGCACGGTGGCGACGGCGCCGCCGACGCAGATCGCGTCGAACTTGCGCTCGCTGTCCCAGCCGAAGACATCGGCGGTCTCGACGCGCACGTTGCCGATGCCCTCGGCCTGCAGGCGCGCGCGCGCGGCCTCGGCCAGGTCTGCATGGATCTCGAGGCTGACCAGGTCGCGCGCCAGCGCGCCGAGGCAGGCTGCGAGGTAACCGCTGCCGGTACCGATCTCCAGCACGTCTTCGCCGGCGGTCAGCGACAGCGCCTGCAGGGTGCGACCTTCCAGCACGGGCTTCATCATCGATTCGCCATGGCCCAGCGGCAGCGCCACGTCGGCATAGGCCAGGGCCCGGTGGGCTTCGACGACGAAGCGTTCGCGCGGCAACCGGGCGATGGTCTCCAGGATGCGGGGCTGGAACACGTCCCACGGGCGGACCTGTTGTTCGACCATGGTCTCGCGGGCTTTGGCGTAATCGATCGTCATCTGGGGCATCTCGGGCAGCGCTTGCGCGGGTTGGGAACGTCTGTCGGGGCGGAAAGTTTACCGGGATGGGGCTTGCGCTGCGGTGTCCAGCATCGCCGGAGCCCCCCGTTCCGCCTGAGTGCCGGAAGTCACCTGAGTGCCGGAAGTCATCGGTACTGGCGTCATCGGTCCGGGGTGCCGTCCCGGCCGGCCGGAGGCAGGGCCTCGCGCGCCGCGCCGCAGGCCTGCGGGCCGTACGCGCGCAGGAACAGGTCGACCGTGGCCTCGATGTGCGCATCCACGTCGTCGCCGGCCGGCATGCAGCACAGCGCGCACATCAGCTGCATGTGCAGTTCGCCCTTGAGCAGGCAGAAGAACTGCGACGCCGCGCGCTCGACATCGGGGATGTCCAGGGCGCCCTGCGCCACTTCGTCGCGCAGGAAGGCCGCGAAGCCGTCCTTCACGCGCTGTGGCCCGGCCTGCCAGAACAGCTCGCGCACGTGCGAGTCGCCGGTGCCCGGCATCATCATCATGCGGTGCATGGCGACGGCCTCCTCGCTGGTGACCAGGGCGAAGAACGCGCGGGCGATCGCGGTCATCTGTTCGCGCAGGCTGCCCTCCAGGCCGACCAGGAACAGTTCCGACGGCAGTTGTTCCTCGCACTTGGCGCGCACCGCTGCACCGAACAGCGACTCCTTGTCGCCGAAATGGCTGTAGACGGTGAGCTTGGAGACACCGGCCTCGGTGGCGATCTGGTCCATGCTCACGCCATCGAACCCGTGGGTCGAAAACAGGCGCTTGGCGGCGTCGAGGATGGCGGCGCGCTTGCCCAGGTCCTTGGGGCGACCGGGGCCCGGGCTGCGGCCGGCGTCGGGAGGGGGCAAAGGGCTGGAAGAAGCGTCCATCCGGAAATAGTAGACTAATTGGTTTGATATTTATACGATACCGGCCAGTTTACTAATCCCGATTCAGGGCAGACGAGGCAGGCATGGCGGCGCGAGGGTTCGGACGGGTCTCGGTACTGATCCTGATGGTGGGGGTGCTGACGGCATGTGGCAATGATGGCGCGCAGGCGCCCGCCGCGCGTCCGGTGCTGGTGGCGAAAGCCGCGGAGGCGGCAGGCCCGGCGCGCCAGGACCTGAGCGCTTACGCCGGCGAAGTCCGGGCGCGCGAGGAAACCGCGCTCGCGTTCCGCGTCGGCGGGAAGGTGCTGCGTCGCCTGGTCGATGTCGGTGACCGCGTGCGCGCCGGAGACGTCATCGCCGAGCTCGATCCGGGCGATCTGCGCCTGCAGGCCGAGTCGCTGCAGGCACAGGCCACGGCTGCCGACGCCCAACTGGCCCGGGCGCGCGCCGACCATGCCCGACTGGCCACGCTGGCCGACGACCGTCTCGTCAGCCGCTCGGCGCTGGACCAGCAGACCGCCGCGCTGCGTGCCGCCGAAGGCCAGGCGCGCGCCGCGCGCGCGCAGCGGGACCTGGCACGGAACCAGGCCGCCTATGGCCAGCTTCGCGCGCCGCAGGATGGCGTGATCGCGAGCCGTCAGATCGAGGCCGGGCAGGTGGTCGCCGCAGGCCAGCCGGCGTTCACGCTGGCGGCCGACAGCGGTCGCGAGATCGCCTTCGCGCTGCCCGAGTCGCGCATCCGCGAGTTCCGCATCGGCCAGCCGGTGGTGATCGAACTGTGGAGCGCCCGTGGCGAGCGGCTGCCGGGCCGGATCCGGGAAATCGCGCCGTCGGCCGATGCGCAGGCGCGCACCTATGCGGCACGCGCGACCCTCGACGGCGATGCCGGCCGCGCCGTGGACCTGGGCCAGAGCGCGCGCGTCTACATTCCCGGCGCGGCCGGGACCGGGCTGCATCTGCCGCTGTCGGCGCTGCAGCGCGACGGCAAGGGGGCGAGCGCGGTGTGGGTGGTCGACGCCAGGACGCACCAGGCGCGGCGCGTGCCGGTGACCATCGGTCCCTACGGCGACGACGGCGTCGACGTGCGTGCCGGACTGAAGCCCGATGACTGGGTGGTGCTGGCCGGCGGCCATCTGCTGCATGACGGCGCGCAGGTGCAGCCGGTCGACCGCAGCAATCGCCCTGTCCCGGGCGGTCCCGCCCTGAACGCATCCGCGCAGGCCCGATGACCATGCGCCGGTTCAATCTGTCCGAATGGGCGCTGGCGAACCGTTCGCTGGTGCTCTACATGATGCTGGTGCTC